>NZ_JBMSDU010000001.1:0-756215 GCF_049445835.1 Ancylobacter sp. VNQ12
CGGACCGCGGGCCGAACGCATCGGGACGAGCGTGAGCCGTTGCCCGCAAAGGGCGTGATGTGGGTCCGTGATCGTGACCTCGGACACCAGCCGGTCGACGATGAGGGTATCCTGTAATGTTCGGGGACGCCAAGATGACGACCGCGCTGCTCGACCGGCTGACCCATCACTGCGACATCGTCGAGACCGGCAACGAGAGCTGGCGCTTCAAGAACAGGCTCTGAGCCAAGCGCTCCTCCGACCCGGAGCCGGCGCGGCTGCGCAACACAAGCCAGCTCCGCCGCGCCGCCTCCTCACCGCCTCAGCCCCTCAAGGGGTCAAGATTGGACGCCGATCGGGGGGCAATATTGCGCGCCGTTTGACATTCCAGGCCGCCGCCATGAAGCAGCGCTACTCGATCCGCTTTCCCGGTCTGCTCGACCAATCCTCCCGGCCGCGCGGGCTGTACCGGTTTTGCCGGGAAGAGGATGGATCGCTGCCGGATCCGGACCTCGCAAGTGCGGCGCTCGATGCGCCGCCCCTGCTGGCCGAGGAGATGGTGGACCTCGTCCGGTTCAAGACGGCGACGCTGACGGCCTTCGGCTATCAGCGCAACGGTGTCTGGGGCGAGGAGACGGCGTCGCAGAAGGTCGAGCATCTCGGCCTGATGTTCGGCGCGCTCGCAGCCTCACCCAGCGGCGCGGTCCATGGCTTCGGTGTACCGCTGGAAAACCTGAGCTTCGGTCTGCTGGTCTTCCCGATCGTGTGGGACTGGTACATCCAATGGCGCGAGCGTCGGCGCGGCTTCTACACCGCGTGGGAAGCCGACATGCTGCGGATCGCTGCCGCGCTCAGACAAGGCGTCCCATTTGTACGCGATGGCGTCCTATTCGCCGCACGACCGTCGTTTGGGGCTTTCCCCATGCGCTCCGATAGGTCTTCGGTCATTCCCGGACCTTTCCGGCACCGATTTCTCGGACGCAATGACTCTCAAGCGGCACAGGAACAACCCCAAGGCACTCGGACCGATAGCCGGACCGGAGACGGCGCTGGCCCGCGCCAGACGTGCTGAAGAGGCGTTTCTGGGTCTTGCCCGGATCATCAGTCGCCAGATCGCCCGCGAGCAGTTTGATCGGCACATCGCGTTGGAGCGGAAGGTCCGGAGGAAACGTTCGAAGGGCGACAAGGTGTAATTCCAGCTTTGCTCATAAACAAATTATACGTATAATTCTGGCATTCGATCTGAAAGGATGCCCGCCATGGCGAGAGTCGGCTCCCTCGAATTCCAGCGCAAGTTCGGCGAGTTCCAGCATCAGGCCCAGCGCGAGCCGGTGGAGATCACGCGGCACGGACGCCGCGAGTTCGTGTTGATGTCCGCTGACCATTATGACTGGCTTCGGGCCGCCGCGCAGCGGACCCACCGCACGGCCGACGCCATCGATGTGGTGATCGACGCGGTGGAACGCGCGGAGATGGACGCCGAGCACACGCACCTGAACGACCTGTTGAAGTAAGGCGCTCGCCGTGGCGTTTCCTGAGCCAAAGCCCGGCCTCATCCTTCGCTATGATTACCTCTGGACGCACGAGGCAGCTGCCGGCCGCGATCAAGGCAAGGATCGCCCGACCTGCCTTGTCGCCGCGACCGATTCCCTTGTGCGCCCTCGCTATGTAGTGTTGCTGCCGATCACCCATACGCCGCCGTCCGGGGATACGGTGGGGATCGAGATTCCGGCGAAGGTGAAAGAGGCTATCGGCCTCGACAGCGAGCCGAGTTGGGTAATCGTATCGGAGCACAATATCGACGAATGGCCGAATGGCGGGCTGTCGCCGGTTCCTGGCAAGCTAGGTGAGTTCAGCTACGGATTCATCCCGCCAGGGCTGTTCGAGAAAATCAGGGCCAGCTTCCTCGAACTGGCACGAGCGAAGAAGAGTGGTGCCGTCCGCCGCTGACCATGGAGACACGAAAGGAAGGTCGATGACCCGCGTCGCGCTCTATGCCCGCTATTCCTCAGATCACCAGCGGGAAGCCTCAATCGAAGATCAGCTTCGCCTCTGCCGGGAGCAGGCGAGACGCGACACGTGGAAGGTGGTCGCCACTTACAAGGACGCAGGGATTTCCGGTTCCAGCATGATCCTGCGACCTGGCATCCAGATGCTGTTGCAGGACGCGCAGGCGGGACAATTCGATGTGGTGATGGCCGAGGCGCTGGACCGCATCAGCCGCGACCAGGCGGACATTGCGACGCTGTTCAAGCACCTCAAATTCGCCGACGTGCCGATCGTCACATTGGCCGAAGGCGAGATCAGCGAATTGCATGTCGGCCTGAAGGGCACGATGAACGCGCTTTTCCTCAAGGACCTTGCCGCCAAGACGCATCGCGGCCTCCGTGGTCGTATCGAGGACGGCAAGTCGGGCGGTGGGCTCTGCTACGGCTACAAGGTGGTGAAGAAGCTCGGCACATACGGCAATCCCGTTCGGGGAGACCGTGAGATCGACGAGGTCGAAGCCAACATTGTTCGACGTGTGTTTCGCGAGTTCGCGGATGGTGTAGGTCCGCGCACAATTGCGCGCCGACTGAACGAGGAGGGCATTCCCGGCCCGAGCGGCAAACTGTGGAGCGACACAACGATCCGCGGTCACGTCAAGCGCGGAACCGGCCTCGTGAACAATGAGCTTTATGTCGGCCGCTTGCTCTGGAACCGGCTTCGATATGTCAAAGACCCGTCAACTGGGAAGCGCGTCTCGCGAATGAATCCGGGCTCGGAGTGGATCGTCAAGGACGTCCCCGAGCTCCGGATCGTCGACGACGAGCTGTGGCAAGCCGTGCGCGAGCGGCAAGGCGAGATCAACGAGAAGTACGTGAATGTCACCGAGGCGATCCGTGATCACCATACCAAGAATCGACTGAACGGTGGCCGCAGGCCGAAATCGCTGCTCTCGGGGCTGATATTCTGCGGCTGCTGTGGCGGTCCGTATTCTCTGCGCGGATCCGACCGCTTCGCCTGCTCAAACCACATCAGCAAGGGTAGCTGCTCCAACAGCCGAACGATCCCGCGCGAGGAGTTGGAGCGCCGGGTGCTTGCCGGTCTCAAGGGTCGGATGATGGCACCTGAGGTCGCGGCAGAGGCGATGCGTGCCTATGCCGATGAGACGAACCGGCTCAACCGGGAGCGCCGCTCGAACGGCGACGCCTGGAAAGCGGAGCTGGTCAAAGTCGAAAAACAGATCAGGGGCATCATTGAGGCCATCAAGGCTGGAATGTTCCATGAGAGCATGAAGGCCGAAATGGACGCGTTGGAGGCCCGAAAAAAGGAGCTTTCGGAGCTACTGATCGATGTTCCCAACGACGTTCCGGACATGCTGGCGAGGGCAGCGGTCATCTATGCGAGCAAGGTGGCGACTCTGACCCGTGCGCTGAATAGGCCAGAGGAGAGGCCTCAGGCAGCGGAAGCCCTGCGGATGCTGATCGAACGGATCGTGCTCACGCCCGGCAATGAACGAGGCGAGATGTTCGCGGCGCTGCACGGCGAACTGCGCACCATCCTTGAATGGACCGAGCGCCAGGCAATCGGAAAGACCAGCAGAAAAACAAAACCCGCAGCCGAGGCTGCGGGTTTGTCTGTATCAGTGGTTGCGGGGGCAGGATTTGAACCTGCGGCCTTCAGGTTATGAGCCTGACGAGCTACCGGGCTGCTCCACCCCGCGTCAGAGCCGGTGCAAGGCGCCAGTGGCGCCGCCGACGCCGGGTATCTAGCAATCCGGATGGTCAAATGAAAGGGGCATGGGCTACTTTTTGTCATCGGACCGTCGCGCTTGGTCCGCATCCTTGGACTAAGTGTCTACAGGAAAAGGGGAATTATTTATGCTCGAGACTGTGCATGGCGGCTCTGCGCCCGCAGCCCCGGGCGAGCCGTCGGCGCGCGCCACGGTTGATCCGCTTGGCGAGGCAATCATGGAGGCTGCCGGAGAGGCGCGGACGGCGCTCGCCGTCGCGGATCCGGTCAAAGCGGTGCATGAGCTGCGCAAAGCCTTCAAGCGGCTGCGTGCGTTGCTCCGACTGGTTCGGCGGGAGACCGGCAGCCGCGAGGCGGCCGTGGAGGCCCGCACGCTGCGCCGTGAACTCGGCGAGGCGGCGCGTCAGCTCTCCGGCGCCCGCGACATGGCCGCCCGGCGTGAGGCGCTGGACGATCTGATGGAGAAGGATCTGCTCACGCCGGCGCTGCGCAAGACGGCGGGACGTGTGCTCGTTCCGCGCGGTTCGCAAGCGCAGGATGCCGGCCTGGCGCCACATCGCGAGGAACTGGCGCGGCTGATCGCGGCCACCGAGACCGCCGCTACTCGGCTGACGGGTGCGTGCCGCATCCCTGCGCTGCTGCGCGCCATGACCGGCGAATATGCGATCGCCCGCCGGCTGGGGCGGAAGGTGGATCCCGGCGACGCCGAGAGCCTGCACAATCTGCGCAAGGCAGTTGTCGCCCATCGTTACCAGATGGCGCTCGTCACCCATGCCTGGCCGGCAGTTGGCCGGGTGTGGGAGGTCGAACTCCAGCGGCTCCGGGAGAAGCTGGGCAAGTTCCAGGACCTTTCGGTACTGCTGGAGAGGCTCGGGCAAGCTTCCCTTGAGGGGCAGCCGGTGCCGGGCTGGAACGCGCCGCTTGCAGAGGCTGCCCGTGCTCGCCAGCTAAGACTGACAGTATCGGCCCTGCGTCTGCATGCGCGGCTGTTCGCCGAGAAGCCGAAGGCTTTTCGGCGCCGGCTCGCGGCGTATTTTGATCCTGTATCGGTTCGGGAATAAAACCCCATCTGCGGTGTTGTCCCGACGCCGATTGGAGCAGCCCGATGTTCGTCCGGCAAATGCACTACCTTGTCGCGCTTTCGCGCGAGAAGCACTTCGGCAGGGCGGCGGAGGCCTGTCACGTGTCCCAGCCGACGCTGTCGGCGGGTATCCGCAAGCTGGAGCAGGAGCTCGGCCTGCCTGTCGTCGTGCGGGGCCACCGCTTTCTCGGCTTCACCGCAGAGGGGGAGCGCGTCCTGGCCTGGGCCCGGCAGATCGCGGCAGATTACGAGAGCCTGCGGCAGGAGCGGGCTGACCCTTCCGGGCGCCTGAGCGGAACATTGCGCGTGGGTGCGATTCCGGCGGCGACTGCCGCGGCGCCGGCGCTGCTCGCCCCCTTCCGCGACCGTCACCCGGAGGTGAAGGTGCAGATGCTGACACTGAGCTCGGCGGCGATCCAGCGCGGACTGGACGAACTCGATCTCGATGCCGGCATCACCTATCTCGAGAACGAGCCGCTGAACCGGGTGCGGCGCGTGCCGCTCTATACGGAACGCTATGTCTTCGTGACGCGGGCGGACAATCCCCTCGCGCGGCGCCGGTCGATCCGCTGGGCGGAGGCGGCGGGGCAGCCGCTCTGCCTGCTCACCCCGGATATGCAGAACAGGCGCATCATCGATCATGTAATGACCGAGGCGGGGCTCGTCTCGCAGCCGGCCATCGAGACCAATTCCTTCATGGGCGTGTGGAGTTTCGTGCGGCGCGGGCCGTGGACCAGCATCGTGCCGGAAGCCAGTTTCCAGGGGCTGGGCGATGCAGCCGACCTCGTCGCGGTGCCCCTCGTCGAGCCGGTGCATGTGCAGCCGGTCGGCCTTGTGCTCTCCGACCGCGATCCGCTGAGCCCGGTCGCCGCGGCGCTGCTGAAGCTGGCGCGCAGCCTGTCGCCCGACGGCGCCGGTCGCGAAAAGTCGATTGAGAATATTTCCAGGTAATGCCGGCTTCATCGTCGGTATCTATCAATTGTTCATCCCTTTCAATTTGAGATTTTCACTCCTCGCCCTACGTTCAAATGGTCGGCAGCGAAGCGGCGGAAAGATCAACCGCAGGCTAGCCGACGTGGAGGATGCCCCGTCGCGCCGCGCTTACGAGCATCAGCGGCAACTCGTCTGTGAGAAAGCGCGCCGGAAACGGACAAGTTTCGAAGCCTTGGCGTTCGGAGCCGAGCGGTCTGCCGTTCCCGCGGCGGAAGCGTCCCCACTTACCCCAATGAGAGGAGACGCGACTATGGCGAAGGTTCTGTGCGTTCTTTACGACGATCCGATCGACGGCTACCCCAAGTCCTATGCTCGTGACGATCTGCCGAGGATCGACCACTATCCCGGCGGCCAGACCCTGCCGACGCCGAAGGCGATCGATTTTGTCCCCGGCACGTTGCTGGGGAGCGTTTCCGGCGAACTGGGCCTGCGCAAGTACCTCGAAGCCAACGGCCACACGCTGGTCGTGACCTCGGACAAGGATGGGCCGGACTCGGTGTTCGAGCGCGAGCTGGTCGACGCCGACGTCGTCATTTCCCAGCCCTTCTGGCCGGCCTATCTCACGCCCGAGCGCATCGCCAAGGCGAAGAACCTCAAGCTCGCTCTGACCGCGGGCATCGGCTCGGACCACGTCGACCTGCAGTCGGCCATCGACCGCAACATCACCGTCGCGGAAGTCACCTACTGCAACTCGATCAGCGTCGCCGAGCATGTGGTGATGATGATCCTGGGCCTGGTACGCAACTATCTCCCCTCGCATGACTGGGCGCGCAAGGGCGGCTGGAACATCGCCGACTGTGTGGCGCACTCCTATGACCTCGAGGCGATGAGCGTCGGCACCGTGGCTGCCGGTCGTATCGGTCTTGCCGTCCTGCGCCGCCTCGCGCCGTTCGACGTGAAGCTGCACTACACCGACCGCCACCGCCTTCCGGAAGCGGTCGAGAAGGAGCTGAACCTCACCTGGCACGCCACGCGCGAGGAGATGTATCCGCATTGCGACGTGGTCACGCTCAACTGCCCGCTGCACCCCGAAACCGAGCACATGATCAATGACGAGACGCTGAAGCTGTTCAAGCGCGGCGCCTATATCGTCAACACCGCCCGCGGCAAGCTGTGCGACCGCGACGCAGTGGCGCGGGCGCTCGAGAACGGCCAGCTTGCCGGTTATGCCGGTGACGTCTGGTTCCCGCAGCCGGCGCCGGCGGACCATCCCTGGCGCACCATGAAGTGGAACGGCATGACGCCGCACATTTCCGGCACGTCGCTGACCGCGCAGACGCGCTATGCCGCCGGCACGCGCGAAATTCTCGAATGCTTCTTCGAGGGGCGTCCCATCCGCGACGAGTACCTGATCGTGCAGGGCGGCAATCTCGCCGGCGTCGGCGCGCATTCCTATTCCAAGGGCAACGCGACCGGCGGCTCGGAAGAGGCCGCGAAGTTCAAGAAGGCGAGCTGACCCTTTTATTCCCCGGTGCGCGCCGTTCGCGGTGTGCACCGTGCCTTCCCAATGCGATCGCAGGCTCTCACTGATGATCGTCTAGCAAACTGGCGCGCCGGTCCCGCGAAGACCGGCGCGCCTTTTCTTTTCACACTGCCCTGAGATAGCGGATGGGCCGGCCGGGTGCGATGGCCTGCGCGGCGCGGGCGATGCCCTGCGCATCAATGCCGTAATGGCGATAGAGATCGGCAATCGTTCCGGTCTGGCCGAAATGCTCGACGCCGAGTGCGCGGGTGCGGTGGCCCCACACCGAACCGAGCCAGCTCAGCGTCGCCGGGTGACCGTCGACGACGGTAATCAGCGCACAATCCTGCGGCACGTGGGCCAGCAGCGTCTCCACAGGACTGCGGGCCTGCGCCGAGCCGTCCTCGCGTGCCTTCTGCGCCGCCGTCCATCCCGCGTGCAGCCGATCCGCCGAAGTGATGGCGAGCAGGCCGACATCGCGCCGATCCTCGGCGATGAGCCCGACGGCCTCGATGGCTTCTGGCGCCAGCGCGCCGGAATAGGCGACGACCACCTGCGCGTTCGGCCCCGGCCGGCGCATCCAGTAGCCGCCCTTGACGATGTCCTCGGTGAGCGCGGCGTCGAGCGTGCGCTTGGGCTGCTCGATGGTGCGGGTGGACAGGCGCAGATAGGTCGAGCCGCCGTTCTCGCACTGCATGTGGTCGAAGGCGAAGCGCAATATGACGGCGAGTTCGTCGACGAAGGCCGGCTCGAAGCTGGCCAGCCCATCCTGCGTCATGCCGATCAGCGGCGTGGCGATGGACTGGTGCGCTCCGCCCTCCGGCGCTAGCGTGACCCCCGAGGGCGTGGCGGCGAGGATGAAGCGGGCATCCTGGTAGCAGGCATAGTTCAAGGCATCGAGGCCGCGCTCGATGAACGGATCATACAGCGTGCCGACGGGGAGCAGCCGCTCGCCGAAGATGGAGTGCGACAGGCCGAGCGCCGAGAGCATGATGAACAGGTTCATCTCGGCAATGCCGAGTTCCATGTGCTGGCCCTTGGGCGAGAACTCCCAGTTGAAGGTGGAGGGGATGCGTTCCTTCCTGAAGGTGTCGGCCAGTTCCTCGCGGGCGAACAGGCCGCGCCGGTTCACGAAGGCGCCGAGATTGGTCGAGACCGTCACGTCCGGCGAGGTGGTGACGACGCGGCTGGCGAATTCGCTGTCCTGCTTGCCGATGTCGTTCAGTAGCAGGCCGAAGCCCTGCTGGGTCGACATGGCGGGCTGAAGCTGCACCGACAGCTTTGCCGGAACCTCGATTGCCGGCGCCTTGTAGCGGCGTGCGCCGCGCGCGTTGAACGGCGCGGCCTCGATGAGGGCCCTGAGTTCGGTGGCCGGCGTGGCGAGGCCTTCGAAGGCGTCCCATTCATGACCCGGGCGAATTCGGTGCCGGGCGCGCAGATCTTCCATCTGCGCCGGCGTCATCAGTCCGGCATGGTTGTCCTTGTGGCCGGCGAGAGGCAGGCCGAAACCCTTGATGGTGTAGGCGATGAAGCAGACCGGGCGGTCATGCGTGCGCGCTTCCTCGAAAGCGTGCAGCAGCGAGGCCAGGTCATGGCCGCCGAGATTGGTCATGAGCTGGCCCAGCTCCTCGTCGGAGCGCGCCTCGATCAGCGCCGTGACCGGGCCCTGATCGCCGATGTCATCGAGCAGACGCCGGCGCCACGCCTTGCCGCCCTGGAAGGTCAGCGCCGAATAAAGCTGGTTGGGGCAGGTGTCGATCCAGCGGCGCAGCGCCTCGCCGCCGGGCTCGGTGAAGGCAGCCTCCAGCAGGCGGCCATATTTGAGGATGACCACGTCCCAGCCGAAATTGTGGAAGATGGATTCGAAGCGCTCCCACAAGCCTTCGCGCACCACGGCGTCCAGGCTCTGGCGGTTATAGTCGACGATCCACCAGGTGTTGCGCAGGCCGTGCTTCCAGCCCTCCAGCAGCGCCTCGAAGATGTTGCCCTCGTCCATCTCGGCATCGCCGACCAGCGCGACCATCTTGCCCTCGGGCAAAGCGGTGCCGAGGTCTTTCGCCCGCAGATAATCCTGCACCAGCGAGGAGAACAGCGTCTGCGCCACGCCAAGGCCGACCGAACCGGTGGAGAAATCCACGTCGTCGATGTCCTTCGTCCGCGAGGGGTAGGACTGCGCGCCTTTGTAGCCGCGGAAATTCTCCAGCTTGGCGCGTGTCTGGTTGCCGAACAGGTACTGGATGGCGTGGAAGATCGGGCTCGCATGCGGCTTCACCGCCACCCGGTCCTCTGGGCGCAGCGCCTTGAAATAGAGCGCCGTCAGGATCGTGGCCAGCGAGGCCGAGGAGGCCTGGTGGCCGCCGACCTTCAGCCCGTCCGCGCTGGGGCGGAGATGGTTGGCGTTGTGGATCGTCCACATGGCCAGCCACAGCACCTTGCGCTCGAGTTCCTCAAGCAATTCCACCCGTTCCGCGGCCATGTTCTCTCTCCGGCTTGCAGGAAAGAGAGATTACATCGGTGGTGCGAGCTGAGGCAGGCATTGTAGGCTAGCGGAATGCAGCACAATGGCGAATTCAGCCAGGATCACTCTCGGGATTAGCGGAAAATGGCAGAAGCGAAGCTCGATGGGATCGACCGCAAGATTCTCGTGGCGTTGCAGGAAAACGCCCATGCGACGATGGAGGAGATCAGCGCCAAGGTCGGGCTCTCGCCTTCGCCCTGCGCGCGGCGGGTGCGCCAGATGGAGGCGGCGGGCGTCATCCGGGGCTATGTTGCCATCCTCGATCAGGAAAAGGTCGGGCTGCCGATCAGCGTGTTCGCCTCGATCCGGCTGGAGCGCCAGCGCGAAGACGAGCTCGACCGCTTTGCCAGGGCGATCGCGCGCTGGCCGGAGATCGTCGAGTGCTATTTGATGACCGGCCAGCGCGATTATCTGCTGCGCATCGTGGTGAAGGACCTGCCGGCCTATGAGGCCTTCCTCAAGCGTACGCTGACGCGGCTGGAAGGCGTCGCCTCGATCGAATCCAGCTTCGCCCTGAGCCAGGTGAAGCACGCGCAGGCGCTGCCGATCGACCAGTGAGATCGGGTTGCCGGAGCCGGGGCCGGCTCCTATCCTGCCCGCCCTTCACACAGGCGAACGAGGCCATCATGGCGAAGCACGGGCATATCCGCATCGGCGTCGGCGGCTGGACTTATGAGCCGTGGCGCGGGGCGTTCTATCCCGACGGCCTCGCTCAGAAGCGCGAGCTGCAATATGCCGGCTCGAAGCTCACGGCCATCGAGATCAACGGCACCTATTACGGCTCGCAGAAGCCGGAGAGCTTCGCCAAATGGTTCGCGGAGACGCCCGACGATTTCGTGTTCACGCTGAAGGGATCGCGCTTCACCACCAATCGCCGGGTTCTCGCCGAGGCGGGCGAATCCGTCGAGCGCTTCGTTACCAGCGGCATCGCCGAGCTGAAGCACAAGCTTGGTCCGATCAACTGGCAGTTCATGGCCACCAAGAAGTTCGACCCCGCCGACTTCGAAGGCTTCCTCAAGCTGCTGCCGAAAAGTGTCGACGGCATCGCGCTGCGCCATGCCGTGGAGGTGCGGCACGACAGCTTCAAGAACGCGGAATTCGTCGCGCTGGCGCGGGAATATGGTGTCGCCATCATCTTCGCCGGGGACTCGGAGTTCCCCGCCATCGCCGATGTAACGGCACCCTTCGTCTATGCCCGCATCATGGGGACGCGGGAAGACGAGGAACTCGGCTATTCCGGCAAGGCGCTGGACGGCTGGGCGGAGGCGGCCAAGGCATGGTCGGCGGGGCAGACGCCGGCCGCGCTGAAGGATGGGCTTCTCGCGCCGGCAGCAAAGGTGGAGCCGCGCGAGGTGTTCCTGTTCGTCATTAGCGGCTTCAAGCTGCACAATCCCGCGGCCGCCATGGCACTCATCGAGCGGGTGTGATCTCGCCGGGCGGCGGTGGAAAGACCAGCCGGGCCACCGTGCCGTGCGGCACGTTGGGCGTGATCTCGAGCCGCCCGCCATGCAGCGCGGCGATGCGGCGGACGATTTCCAACCCGATGCCAAGGCCGCCGGCGCGTTTGTAATGGCCTGGCGCGTCGTGACCGGCGCCGGTCTGCGGTTTTTCCGCCTCGAAGCCGATGCCGTCATCACTGACGCCGAGGCCGGGACCGCCATCGGTGGCGACGGTGATCGCGATGCCGGGGCCGGCGTGCCGCACGGCGTTCTCGATCAGGTTGCGCACTGCGTCCTTGAGCAGCGCCGCATGGGCGGTGATCGTCGGCTCGGCGACCCCGTCAAAGGCGATGGAGGCGCCGTGCGAATAGACGAAGGGAGCCAGCGTGCCGACGCTGTCGCGACCGAGCTCGGCGAGATTTATGGGGGCGAAGCCGGTACGGTCGGAGGCTTCCAGCCGCGCCAGCGTGACCAGTTGCTCGACGAAGTGGGTGAGCTCGTCGAGTTCGGCGGTCACGCGCCGCGCCGCCGGATGGTCGATGCGCTCCAGCTCCAGCCGGATCACCGCGAGCGGGGTGCGGATCTCGTGGGCGATGGCCGAGGTGAACAGCTTCTGCGCCGCCATCAATTCGCGGGTGCGGGCATAGGAGCGGTTCACCGCGCCGGTCAATTGGGCGATCTCCAGCGGCATGCCCGCCTCGTCGAGTCGCGCATCGGGGCTGAGCGGGTCGAGGCGCTCGGCCTTTTCCGCCTCGACCGTCACCGGGTGCAGTGCCGTGCGTAGTGAGAACAGCGTGGCACCGAGCACGAAGATGAGCGTGAGGCTCATCGGCAGCACCATGTGGTCCAGGGCCTCCTCCGCCAGCACGCCCCAGATCGCGCCCTGCGGGTCGCCGGTGACGGCAAGCTCGATGAACGCGCTGCGATCGCCGATCTCCACCGTCCGTCCGCCGGCGAAGGAAAGCGGATAGCCGGGCGCGAGGATGCGCATCCAGAAGGAGGGCGGGTTGAGGTCGAGGGGCAGGAAGTGCTCGGTGCACGCCCGGTCGCAATGGGAGAAGAGCACCACGCCGCTGGCCGTGCGCACGCGCGCGACATAGCCGGAGCCCTCAGTATCGTAGCGCGAGGCAAGCTCGCGCGGCAGCTGGAACGCCAGCCGCGTGCCGTTGCGCGCGAGGCCGCCGGCGAGTTCGGAGGTTTCCTGTTCCAGCGTAAGCCGGGCAAGGTTCTCCGGGTCGCTGGCATATTGGCCGAGGACGATGACGAGCTGCGCCAGCATGGCCAGCGCGGCGAAGGCGATGATGCGCCCGGCGACGATCCGCCCCAGCGGGCGCGCCCGCCGCACGTTCACGCGCCGGTCTCGCGCAGCATGTAGCCGACCCCGCGCACCGTCTCGATGGCGGTGCCGGTCGGATGCGGCGCGAGCTTGCGGCGCAGGCGCGAGAGCACCACTTCGATGGCGTTCGGGCTCACCTCCTCGTCGAACTCGGACAGCCCTTCTTCCAGCCCGCGCTTCGGCGTCACCCGCCCGGCGTTGCGCATGAGGATTTCCAGCGCGGCACGCTCGCGCGGGGCGAGGGCGACGATTTCGCCGGCGCAGCTGGTCTCATGCGTGGCGGGATCGAAGCGCAGCGCACCGGCCTCCAGCACCGGATCGACTGAGAGCGGCGCGCGGCGTAGCAATGCCCGCGCGCGGGCGAGCAACTCGCCATTGTTGAATGGCTTGACGAGATAGTCGTCAGCCCCGGCGTCGAGGCCGGCGATGCGCTCGTCCACCGCGCCGCGTGCGGTCAGCACGAGAACTGGCGTCGCGTCCTTGCGGCGGCGCAAGGCGCGCAGCAGCTCGAGACCGTCGCCGTCGGGCAGCCCGAGATCGAGCAGCACGAGGTCGTAGCGGGTGGTGGCGAGGGCGTCGTCGGCCTTGCCGAGATCGCTCACGGCATCGAGCCGCCAGCCGGCGTCACGTATCGTGTCGCCGACCAGCTCGCGCAGACGCGCGCTGTCTTCCACAAGCAGCAGTCTCACCGCCCCTCACGCCCGTTTACGGCCAGTCACCATGGACCAGACGAGGTTTTCGTGGTGCCGCCAGCTTTCGAACAGAGCTGCCGCCGCATGGACCAGCGCCAGAACCAGTATGCCATTGGCAAGGGCTTCGTGCAGCTCTTCCAGCCAGTCCTCGCCCCAGAAGGCGTCGAGACCCATCATCCAGCCCGTGAGCGAGACACCGGCGAGCAGCACCATGAGCGCCAGCATCATGACCGCACCGGCCGGATTGTGGCCCAGCATGCGCGGCTCGCGACCGGCGACAAGCGCTGCGATGTAACGGCGGAGACGCGAGGGCGTCGGCACGAAGTCCTGGAAACGCGCATATTTCGTGCCGACGACCCCCCAGACGAGGCGGATAACGAGTGCGCCGGCCACGACATAGCCGACGATTTCGTGCGGCAGTTCGCCGTCTTCGAGAACGAACAGGTTGAGGATGCAGCCGGCGACGACCGTCCAGTGGAACAGGCGCACGACCGGATCCCACACCCGGACGCTGGCGCCCGTGGCCGGCGACTGCACGTCACCGGCCTGAGCTGCTTGAGACGCCATCAGTCGATTTCGGACTTCACGACGGCGCCGGT
The DNA here is from genome assembly GCF_049445835.1 of Ancylobacter sp. VNQ12. Taxonomy (NCBI): domain Bacteria; kingdom Pseudomonadati; phylum Pseudomonadota; class Alphaproteobacteria; order Hyphomicrobiales; family Xanthobacteraceae; genus Ancylobacter; species Ancylobacter sp. VNQ12. The sequence continues at coordinate 13,835 of NZ_JBMSDU010000001.1, forward strand.
GACCGGATTGAAATACACCTCGGCCTTGCGGTTGTCCTTGGTATATCCGTAGATCTCGTAGCAGCTGCCCGAGACCTTGAAGGTCTTGATCTTCTGGTAGCCCATCTCGGTGACCTTCGCCTTCATGGCATCCTCGGTCATCCACTTATCCTTGGCTTCGGTGGTACAGGCAGGTCCGGCAAAAGCGGCAACGGGAGTGAGGGCCGAGAGGGCGACGATGCCGGCAATGATCTTGCGCATGGGGCTTCCTTTACTGACGATCGGCGAACTGCATCGATCGCCGGCACGCTAGTCGCGGGAAGCTGTCCGCCGCCTGTCAGGAAGGAACGCCGTGCGGGGCGGTCAGGCCCCGCCGGGCCAGCGCCAGTCGCGCACCTCCGGCAGGTCAAGGCCATGAGCACGGATGTAGCGCGCATGCTCCGTCAGCTTGTCGCGGATAGCCTGTCGGACATGGACGTCGCCCTGCAGTTTCGGCACACGGTCGATCACGTCGGCGACGAGGTGGAAGCGGTCGAGCCGATTGCGCACCACCATATCGAAGGGCGTGGTGGTGGAGCCCTCCTCGACATAGCCGCGCACATGCATGTTGTCGTGGTTGGTGCGGCGATAGGCGAGGCGGTGAATGAGCCAGGGATAGCCGTGATAGGCGAAGATCACCGGCTTGTCCCGGGTGAATAGCGCGTCGAAATCCGCGTCCGACAGCCCGTGCGGGTGCTCGGATTTCGGTTGCAGCGTCATCAGGTCGACGACGTTGACCACCCGCGCCTTCAGCTCGGGGAAATAGTCGCGCAGCAGGCTGGCGGCGGCCAGTGTCTCCAGCGTCGGCACGTCGCCGGCGCAGGCGAGCACCACATCCGGCTCGTCGCCCTGGTCGCTGCTGGCCCATTCCCACAGGCCGATGCCCTGCGCGCAGTGCTTGATGGCGGCGTCCATGTCGAGCCATTGCGGCGCGGGCTGTTTGCCGGCGACGATGACGTTCACCCGGTTCCATGAGCGCAGGCAGTGGTCCGTCACATAGAGCAGCGTGTTGGCGTCCGGCGGCAGGTAGACCCGCACGACATCCGCCTTCTTGTTCACCACATGGTCGATGAAGCCGGGATCCTGATGGCTGAAGCCGTTATGGTCCTGCCGCCAGACATGCGAGGTGAGCAGGTAGTTGAGCGAGGCGATGGGCCGGCGCCACTCCACCTCGCTGGAGGATTTCAGCCATTTGGCGTGCTGGTTGAACATCGAATCGACGATGTGGATGAATGCCTCGTAGCAGGAGAACAGCCCGTGCCGGCCGGTGAGGAGATAGCCCTCCAGCCAGCCCTGGCACATGTGCTCGGACAGCATCTCGGTCACGCGCCCGTTCAGCGCGAGATGGTCGTCATAGGAGAGCTTCTCGGCGTTCCAGGCGCGGTCCGTGACCTCGAACAGCGCCTGCAGCCGGTTGGAGGCGGTCTCATCCGGGCCGAACACGCGAAAATTCTTCGCGGCAAGGTTCTCCTTCATCACGTCGCGCAGGAAGGTGCCCATCACATAGGTCGATTCCAGATCGACCGCGCCGGGATGAGGCAGCTTCACGGCATAGTCGGTGAAATCCGGCAGACGCAGGGGGCGGCGCAGCGCGCCGCCATTGGCGTGCGGATTGGCGCTCATGCGCTTCTCGCCCTCGGGCGCGAGCGAGGCGATCTCGGGTTTCAGACAGCCCGCCGCGTCGAACAGCTCCTCAGGCTTGTAGCTCTTCATCCAGTCTTCGAGCAGCGTGACATGCTCGGGCTTCGACATGTCGGAGAACGGCACCTGGTGCGAGCGCCAGAAACCTTCCGCCCTCTTGCCGTCGACCGTCTTCGGCCCGGTCCAGCCCTTGGGGCTGCGCAGCACGATCATTGGCCAGCGCGGGCGTGTCGTCACGCCATCCTCGCGCGCGGCCTTCTGGATCGTGGCGATCTTCGCGAATGCCTCATCGAAGCCGGCCGCCATGGCCTGATGCATCGGCTCGGGCTCCTCGCCTTCGACGAAGATCGGGTCGTAGCCATAGCCCTGCAGCAGGCTTTTCAGTTCGTCATGCGGAATGCGGGCGAGCACGGTGGGGTTGGCGATCTTGTAGCCGTTGAGGTGGAGGATCGGCAGCACCGCGCCGTCGGCGGCGGGGTTGAGGAACTTGTTGCCGTGCCAGGAGGTGGCGAGCGGGCCCGTCTCGGCCTCGCCGTCGCCGATGACGCAGGCGACGATCAGGTCCGGATTGTCCAGTACCGCGCCATAGGCGTGGGAGAGTGAATAGCCGAGCTCGCCGCCCTCATGGATCGAGCCGGGCGTCTCGGGCGCCGCGTGGCTCGGGATGCCGCCGGGAAAGGAGAACTGGCGGAACAGCCGGCGCAGGCCCTCCTCGTCCCGCGAGATGTCGGGGAAGAGTTCGCTGTAGGTTCCATCCAGATAGGTGGAGGCCACCACGCCCGGCGCGCCATGGCCCGGACCGGCGATGAACAGCACGTTCGCGCCGGTGTCGCGGATGACGCGGTTGAGATGGACGTAGAGGAAATTCAGTCCTGGCGTCGTGCCCCAATGGCCGAGCAGGCGCGGCTTGATGTGATCGAGGGTGAGCTTCTCGCGCAGCAGCGGGTTGTCCAGGAGGTAGATCTGGCCGACCGAGAGGTAGTTCGCCGCCCGCCACCATGCGTGCATGTGCTGGAGGCGTTCCGGGCTCAGCGTCGCCTTCGAGGTCGCGTCGGCCATCGTCGATTTTTCCTTCCGATCGGTCTGGTCTCTATCTGCACATAGGGCGGGCTGGTCGGGCCGTCACGGGACCAGCACGGCGGCGCCCTGGAATCGGCCGGCGCGCAGGTCCGCGAGTGCCTCGTTGGCGCGTTCCAGCGGGTAGGTGGTGGTGATCGCGGTCACGCCGGCCACGGGCGCGAGGGCGAGGAATTCCGTCGCATCCTCGCGGGTGAGGTTGGCGACTGAGACGACCTGCCGTTCCTCCCACAGGATGGAATAGGGAAATTGCGGGATGTCGCTCATGTGGATGCCGCCGCACACCACCCGCCCGCCTTTGCGCAGGGAGCGCAGCGCGGCGGGCACCAGCGCGCCGACCGGCGCGAAGATCAGCGCGGCGTCGAGCCTCGCAGGCGGGGCGTCCTCCGAGGCGCCGGCCCAGCGCGCGCCGAGCGAGAGGGCCAGCTGCTGCGCGTTCACATCGCCCGCCCGCGTGAAGGCATAGACCTCGCGCCCCTGCCAGCGGCAGACCTGGGCGATCAGGTGCGCGGCGGCGCCGAAGCCATAAATGCCGATGCGCCGTGCGTCGCCCGCCATTTTCAGCGTGCGCCAACCGATCAGCCCAGCGCACATCAGCGGCGCGGCGGCGACGGGATCGTCGAAGCCCGCCAGCGGGAAGCAGAAGGCGGCATCCGCCACGACATGGGTGGCGAAGCCGCCGTCACGCGTGTAGCCGGTGAACAAGGGGTCGTCGCACAGATTCTCGTGATGCGACGTGCAGTACGGGCAGACGCCGCAAGTGTGGCCGAGCCAGGGGATGCCCACGCGGGTGCCGAGAGCGGGCGCGTCGACCCCCTTGCCCAGCGCCTCGACGATGCCGACGATCTCGTGGCCGGGAATGACGGGCAATTTCGCCGGGGGGAGTTCGCCGTCGACGACGTGAAGGTCGGTGCGGCACACCGCGCAGGCTTCGACGCGCACGCGAATCTCGCCGGGCCCCGGCGTAGGGGTGGGCCGCTCCTCGAGTCGGAGCCGCTCGCCATAGGCGTGGAGAACCATAGCCCTCATCGCATCTCCTCGCTCGGCACGCGGTAAGTCATGATGCCTGCCATTTCGAATTCTTCGTTGATCGCGGTCAAGACGGCTGCGGAAAGGTTGGCTATCCTCTCGTACAACTTGGCGAATATGGCCATGCGCGCCATGCTGCGCGGGTCCGTTCCGCATCCGAGCTTATGGAGTTGAGATGGCAAGCCAGCGACGGTTGCCCGTCTATTCGCTTTTGGCGGCAGTGTTTTTCGTGGGTTTCGTCGGGCCTGTGGCGGCCCAGCAGGATTCGCCGGCGAATGCCGGTCTTGGAGCCAAGCTGCAGGCGCTGATCGCCCGGCTCAGCGGGAACCGGCTGCCGGCGGGGTTCTTCCAGACCAATGGGCGGATCGAGGCCGAGCAGGTGCTGATCGCCTCCAAGCTCGCCGGCCGGGTGGCGCAGGTGCTGGTCGAGGAGGGCCAAACCGTCGATCTCGGCCAGACGGTGGCGCTCATGGACACCAGCGAGCTGGAAGCCCAGCTTGCCGGGACGGTGGCACAGGTGCGCCGCGCCGAGAAGTCGGTGGCCGAGGCCGAGGCGCAGATCGCACAGCGCGACAGCGAGCATACGCTTGCCGAACAGGAGTTCGAGCGCGCCTCCAAGCTGAAGGAAGGCGGCTACGGCACAATCCAGGCGCTCGATCTGCGCCAGAGCCAGCTGACGGTCGCCGTGGCGGCCCAGCGTGCCGCGCAGGCCTCGCTGGAGGAGGCGCTCGCCGCCGCCGATGCCGCCCGCGCGGATGTCGCGCGCATCCAGTCGCTGATCGACGATTCGACGCTGAAGGCGCCGCGCCGCGGTCGCGTCGAATACAAGCTGGTGCGCTCGGGCGAGGTTGTGGCGGCGGGCGCGCCCATCGTCACGCTGCTGGACCTCGGCGATGTCTACATGACCGTCTTCGTGCCTGCCCGCGTCGCCGGCCGCCTCGCCATGGCCGACGAGGCGCGCATCGTGCTCGATCCGGCGCCCGACTATGTGATTCCGGCGACGGTGAGCTTCGTGGCGGCGGGCGCGCAGTTCACGCCCAAATCCGTGGAGACCGCGGATGAGCGCGAGAAGCTGATGTTTCGGATCAAGCTGCGCATCGCTCCCGAACTGCTCAAACAGTATGAGGACCGGGTGAAGACCGGCGTGCGCGGCGTCGCCTATGTGCGCACCGATCCTGCCGCGGCATGGCCGGACGCGCTGGCGGTGAAGCTGCCGCAATGAACGAGGCGGCAACGGCCAAGGGGGCGGTGATTTCCCTCGGCGGCGTGGTCCATCGCTACGGCAAGATCACCGCCCTGGACGGGGTCGATCTTGCCGTGCCGGCGGGCAGCATGGCCGGGCTTATCGGGCCGGACGGCGTGGGCAAGTCGACGCTGCTGTCGCTTGCCGCGGGCGTGACGCGGATTCAAGACGGCACGGTCCGCGTGCTCGGCGGCGACATGGCGGATTCCGCCTGGCGGCGCGAGGCTGGCGGGCGCATTGCCTATATGCCGCAGGGCCTCGGGCGTAATCTCTACCCGACGCTGAGCGTCGCGGAGAATCTCGATTTCTTCGGCCGGTTGTTCGGGCAGGGTGGTACCGAGCGGCACGAGCGCATCGCCGAACTCATCGCCGCCACCGGCCTCGCCCCTTTCGCCGACCGCCCCGCCGGCAAGCTGTCGGGCGGCATGAAGCAGAAGCTGGGCATCTGCGCCGCGCTGATCCACGATCCCGACCTCGTCATTCTCGACGAGCCGACGACCGGCGTCGATCCGCTCTCGCGCCGGCAGTTCTGGGAGTTGATCGACCGGCTACGGGCGCGCCGGCCCGGCATGAGCGTCGTCGTCGCCACTGCCTATATGGAGGAGGCCGAGCGCTTCGACTGGCTGGCGGCGATGAATGCCGGCAAGATCCTCGCCACCGGCAGTCCGGCGGAAATCCGCGCCAAGGCTGGCGAGGCGACGCTGGAGCGTGCCTTCGTCGCCCTGCTGCCGGAAGCCCAGCGCGGTGCCGCTGAACCGTTGCCGGACCTGCCGCGCGTGATCCATGATGGCGCGCCGGCCATAGAGGCGAACGGCCTCACCTGCCGCTTCGGCGATTTCGTCGCCGTCGACCATGTTAATTTCCGCATCGAGAAGGGCGAGATCTTCGGCTTCCTCGGCTCCAACGGCTCGGGCAAGTCGACGACGATGAAGATGCTCACCGGCCTTCTGCCGGCGAGCGAGGGAGAGGCCAAGCTGTTCGGCGCGCCGCTGGCCGGCGGCGACATGGAGACGCGCAAGCGCGTCGGCTACATGTCGCAGGCCTTCTCGCTCTACGCGGAACTCACCGTGCGGCAGAATCTCGTGCTGCACGCGCGGCTGTTCGAGCTTCCCGATGTCGAGGGTCGCGTGGCCGAGATGCTGGCGCGCTTCGACCTTTCCGATGTTGCCGACGAACGCCCCGAGAGCCTGCCGCTCGGCATTCGTCAGCGGTTGCAACTCGCCGTGGCGGTGATCCACCGGCCGGAGATCCTCATCCTCGACGAGCCGACCTCCGGCGTCGATCCGGTGGCACGCGACGGTTTCTGGCGCACGCTGATCGAGTTGTCGCGGCAGGACGGCGTGACGATCTTCCTTTCCACCCACTTCATGAACGAGGCCGAGCGCTGCGATCGCATCTCGCTCATGCATGCCGGCAAGGTGCTTGCCGTCGGCACGCCCGATGAGCTGAAGCGCGCGCGCGGGATGGACACGCTCGAAGAGGTGTTCATCGCCGTGCTGGAGGCGGCGGGGATGGGGCGCGAGCAGGGCGGGGAGCTGAAGCAACGATCCGCCGCGATGGCCCGCATGCGCCGCTTCGATATTGGCCGGCTCTGGGCCTATGCGAGCCGCGAGGCACTGGAGATCGTGCGCGACCGGGCGCGGCTCGCCTTCGCCTTCCTTGGGCCGATTCTGCTGCTGCTCACCTTCGGCTACGGTATCTCCTTCGATGTCGAGAATCTGCCCTATGCCGCCTTCGACCAGGACCAGAGCCTGCAAAGCCGGCAGTTGCTGGAGAGCTTCGAGGGCTCGCGCTATTTCGAGACCCATGCAGCGATCTCGTCGACCGACGAACTCGATCGCCGGCTGAAGGATGGTGAGCTCAAGCTCGCCATCGAGGTGCCGCCCGATTTCGGCCGCGACCTGCTGCGCGAGCGCGTGCCGGAAGTCGGCGTCTATGTGGACGGCGCCATGCCGTTTCGGGCGGAGACCACGCGCGGCTATGTCCAGGGCATCGCCCAGAGCTACCTCGCCGACGCGCAGATGCGCACCACCGGCCAGGACACGCCGCCCTATCCCATCTCCATCGAGCCCCGCTACCGCTACAATCAGGCGTTCAAGAGCGTGAACGCCATGGTGCCGAGCGTCATCATGCTGATGCTGGTGTTGATCCCCGCGATCATGACCGCGCTCGGCGTGGTGAAGGAGAAGGAGACCGGCTCCATCACCAATTTCCAGTCGACGCCGGTGACACGTCTCGAATTCCTGCTCGGAAAGCAGTTGCCTTATGCCGTTATCGCCTTCGTCAGCTTCATTACGCTGGTGATCACGGCGCGGCTGATCTTCGGCGTTCCGGTCAAGGGGTCGATGGCGACATTGGCGCTCGGTTCGCTCGCCTATGTGCTGGCGACCACCGGCTTCGGCCTGCTGATCTCCAGCTTCGTGAAGAGTCAGGTCGCCGCGATCTTCGCGACCGCCATCATCTCCATCATTCCGGCGGTGAATTTCTCCGGGCTGCTGGTGCCGGTGTCCTCGCTGTCGGGTGGCGCGCGCTTGATGGGGCTCGCCTTCCCCTCGGCCTGGTACGAGCAGGTGAGCGTCGGCACTTTCACCAAGGCGCTCGGCTTCGCCGACCTGTGGCCCAACATCGCCGTGACCTTCCTGTTCGCCCTTGGCTTCATCGCCGCGGCGATGGTCGCGCTACGCAAGCAGGGAGCGTGAGCATGTTCGCAAGGCTCGCCCGCGTGTTCCGGCTCGGCATCAAGGAACTCTACAGCCTAAAGGCTGACCCGGTGCTGGCGGGGCTGATCGTCTACACCTTCACCATCGCGATCTATACCGTCGCCACCGGCGCCAAGTTCGAGGTGGAAAACGCCGCCGTCGCGGTGGTCGACGAGGACCAGACCGCACTGTCGCGCCGGTTGCGCGACGCGCTGCTCAAGCCGTTCTTCAAGGAGCCGGTGCTGATCGGCGCCGACGAGGTCGACCGGGCGATGGATTCCGGCCGCTTCGTCTTCGTGGTGTCGATCCCGCCGAAATTCGAGCACGACGTCATCGCCGGCCGTTACCCGACGATCCAGCTGGACATCGACGCCACCGCCATGTCGCAGGCCGGCAACGGCGCTTCCTACATCCAGAACATCCTGATCCAGGAAGTGCTCGCCGCCATGCCCAGCGCGGCGACGACGCAGCCGGTCAATGTCGTGGTCCACGCGATGTTCAACCCGAACCTGCAATCGGCGTGGTTCACCGCGGTGATGCAGGTCATCAACAATGTCACCATGCTGGCGGTGATCCTTTCCGGTGCGGCGCTGATCCGCGAGCGGGAGCACGGCACCATCGAGCACCTCTTGGTGATGCCGGTGACGCCGATGGAGATCATGCTGGCGAAGATCTGGGCCAACGGCATCGTCATCGTCATCGCGGCGACGCTGTCGCTGCTGATCGTGGTCGAGTGGCTGCTCGGCGTGCCGGTGCAGGGCTCGATCCTGCTCTTCGTCGGGGCGATGCTGGTCTACCAGTTCTCGGTGACGGCGCTCGGCATCCTCATCGCTACGGTGTCGACCTCGATGGCGCAGTTCGGCCTCATCGTCATGCCGTCACTGATCATCATGAACCTGCTGTCGGGCTCGACCACGCCGATGGAGAGCATGCCGGTCTGGCTGCAGAATGTGATGCAGCTCTCGCCTTCCACCCATTTTGTCGCTCTGTCGCAGGCCATCCTCTACCGCGGCGCCGGGTTTGCGGTGATCTGGCCGCAGATGCTGGCGCTGGCCGCCATCGGCGCGGCGTTCTTCTTCCTGGCGGCGCTGCGCTTCCGCAAGGCGCTGCAGGCGGCGCAGTAAGGCTTGCCTCAGGGCATTTTCGACGCGAGCGTGATGGTCTCACCGTCGACGGTGAAGCGGCCATAGCCGCGATGGTGGATGGTGCGGGGCGCCTTCTGCTTGGGATCGCGCCAGGCGGCGACCACTTCCAGCACGAACAGGTTGAAGCGGTTGACCAGCCGCGTGTCGATGACGCGGCATTCGAGGTTGGCGAAGCACTCCTGCACCAGAGGCGGCGCTACTTTGCTCGCCGGCACCGGCGTGAGGCCGATGGCGGCGAACTTGTCGGTGTCCCGCCCATGCGTGTTGCCGACAGCCACCACCTTCTCCGCCAGTTCGACGGCGGGGATGGCGATGACGCATTCGCGGTGCTTGCGCAGGGCCTGGAAGCTGTAATCGCCCTCGCTGACGACGCAGGCGATGAGCGGCGGGGTGAACTCCACCATCATGTGCCAGGACATGGTCATGACGTTGGCGCGTCCACGGTCGGTCGTGGTGAGCAGCACCACCGGTCCAGGCTCCAGCAACTGATAGACCTCGGGCAGCGGCACTTCCTGCATGGCGACCTCCTGCGGTGGATGCCGGATGATAAGCTGCGAGGCGGCGATTGCGTCCGCATCCTTCCCTCTTGTGCAGCGCGGCGAACGGACATCTAATGTCTCGGAGGCTGCGACAGTGACGTCGCCGGCCTTTCGGCAGGGATTGCCGGCAGCCCTTGGGCTCTTTCCGTTCGGATGGAACATCCGAACGAGAAATGCTCTGGCGGGCCGTCCGCTCCTGCCTGGGGTGAGGACTCCCGCGACAGACCCGACGCGGAGACTCCCCATGCTGAGCGACATCGACCTGTCCGCCTATCGCCTCGCTGCCGAGCCCTATTACCGGCCGGTCGGCGATGAGGTCGCCGTGTTCGAGGCGGCATGGCGCCACCGCCTGCCGGTGATGCTGAAGGGGCCGACCGGCTGCGGCAAGACGCGCTTCGTCGAATATATGGCCTGGCGCCTTGGCCAACCGCTGATCACCGTCGCGGCGCATGAGGACATGACCGCCGCCGACCTTGCCGGACGCTTCCTGCTGAGCGGCGAGGGCACGGTGTGGCACGACGGGCCGCTGACCCAGGCGGTGCGCCATGGTGGCATCTGCTATCTCGACGAGATCGTCGAGGCGCGGCAGGACACCACCGTCGTCATCCATCCGCTGACCGATGCGCGCCGCATGCTGCCGCTGGAGAAGCGCGGCGAGATCGTCCCGGCTCATGCCGATTTCCAGCTCGTGATCTCCTACAATCCCGGCTACCAGAGCGCGGTCAAGGACTTGAAGGAATCCACCAAGCAGCGCTTCATCGCCATCGATTTCGACTATCCCGCCCCGGCGCTGGAGGCCGAGATCGTCATGCGCGAGGCCGGCGCCGATCTCGCCCTCGCGCGCACCCTCGTCGCCATTGCCGCCTGCTCGCGCAATCTGCGCGGCCAGGGGCTGGACGAGGGCGCCTCCACCCGCATGCTGATCCATGCCGGGCGGTTGGCGGCGGGCGGCGTGTCGCTCGAAGCCGCGGTGCAGGCCGGCATCGTGCTGCCGATGACCGACGACGCCGATGTACGCCGGGCGCTCGGCGCGGCGATTGCCGCCTGCTTCGCATGAGCGCGGTGCGGGAGCGGGCCGGGCCGGCGGCCGCCCGGCTGGCGGAGCTGATGCGGGCGCGCGAGACGTTGCGCGGGCCGTTCGAGGTCATCTGGCGACGCCTCGCCGCCCGCCGTTCCGAGGAGGCGCTGGAGCCTTGGGCGGCTGGCGTCCTCGCGCTGGTCGATGCCAATGCCGGGGCGCTGTGTCTTATCGCCTTCTGGCGGGCGAGCGGTGAACTGGCGGGGCGGCGCGATCCGGCCGAACTGGGAGAGATGAGTGCGCATCTCGCCGCGATCTGCCGCGAGGCGGGAGCGGCGGCGGCGATCGCCGTGCTCGACGCCCTCCTGCGGCTGGAGCGGCAGATCGGCGGCGAGGATGCGCACTTGTGGCGGGCCCTGCACCGGCTCGCACAGGCCGCGCCGGAGAGTGTCGAGACCCTCGCCGCGCGGGCGGAACGAGTGTGGCATGCCGGCCATGGCGTGGCCTTCGCCGATTTCATCGAGGCGGGACTGCGGGCAGCGGGACGCGACCCTTCGCGGCGGCGGGCGTTCTTTTCGCTGGAGGATCCGCTGGCGCGCAGCCTCGCCGCGCGCATCGGCGCCGGCGCGGGATTTGCCGAGGTCGAGGAAGAACTCGGGCGGGTGCTGACCGCGCTGTGGGGCAGGGCGCCGGAGCTGCGGTCGCTGCCGCCGTCCGCGCCTGACGTCCCGCGCCGCGCCAGCATTGCCGGACCGGTCATCCGCCTGCCGGAGGTGCTGATTGGTGTCGAAGGCTCGGTCGCGCGGCAGCTTTATCTCGCGACCGCGGTCCACGCCGGCGCGCATCTCGCCTTCGGCAATCCGCGCTTTCCCGTCGGCAAATTCAAGCCGGTGCAGATCGCCCTCGCCACGCTGGTGGAGGATGCACGGATCGAGGAATTGGCGATGCGTGCCTATCCCGGTCTGCGCCGGCTCTGGGCGCCCTATCATCGCGCCGGGCCGGAGAAGGGGCCGACCGTCGCGGCGCTGCTGGCGCGGGTGGCGCGGGGCCTGTTCGATCCTGCCTATGACGACCCCGATGATCTCGTCGGCAAGGCGCAGTGCCTTTTCCGTGCCGCCTTTCCCCGCATCGACGACCCCGCCATCAGCCTCAATATCGGCACGCGCCTCGCCAACGATATCGGCCAGCGCCGCATCCCCTTCGATGCGCGCGGCCATGCGGTGGAGCCCGTCTATCGCGACGACGGGCTGGGCCTGTGGGACTTCTCGCAGATCGATCCGGAGACGAGCGAGGAGATCGAACTGCTGGTCGAAGCCGCGCGGGTGGAGCGGCGAGAAGGGGAGGGCGGCAAATCGCAGGGCGATCCGGCCTCCGGCCGTGCCGGACGAGCGCGCCCGAGTGTTGCCGCGCGGCCCGAGGGGGTGGTGATCGCCACCTATCCGGAATGGGATCCGGGCGCCGGCATCGAGCGGGAGGACTGGACCACGGTGAAGGAAATGCCGCCGTGTGCTGCCGACGCCGGCGAACTCGCGCGGGCGCAGGCTAGGGCATTCGCGGTGCGGGCGCGCATCGCCCGTCTGGTGCGCGCGGCGAGGGTCGGAAGGGCGAGCCGGCTCCGGCGCCAGAGCGAGGGGCACGAGCTCGATCTCGACGCGGCCATCGACCTCGCCATCGCCCGGCGGGCCGGCGAGATGCCGGACCTCAGGGTATTCCGCTCCACGGCGTTGCTACAGCGTGACGTCGCCGTGCTGGTGCTGATCGACGTCTCGCACTCGACCCGCGCGCGGCTGGCGGACGGGGCCAGCGTGCTCGATGTCGAGAAGCTCGCCGTCGTCCTGCTTGGCGAGGCGCTGGCGAGGCTCGGCGATGATTTTGCACTGTTGGCCTTCGCCTCGGCCGGGCGCGGCGACGTGCAACTGCATTATGTGAAGCGGTTCGCGGAGAGCTTCGGGGCGGAGACGCTCGGGCGGCTCGCCGGGCTTGCCCCCGGCCTGTCGACCCGTCTCGGCGCTGCGCTGCGCCATGCCGGCGCGGAAATCGGCCGGGTGCGGGCGTTCCGCAAGCTCATTCTCGTGCTGACCGATGGCGAGCCCTCCGACATCGACGTCGCCGCCGGAGACCTGGTGCAGGATGCGCGGCGCGTGGTGCTGGCGCTTCGCGCGAAGGGCATCGACACTTTCGGCGTGACGCTGGACCCCACCGGGGTCGGTTCCGGGCCGGCGATCTTCGGCAAGACCAACACTATGCCGGTCCGCCGCGTCGAGGACCTGCCGATGCGACTGTCTGAGCTGTATTTCCGGCTGGCGCGGCGGTGAGTCTTGCTTCTCCCCTCTCCCCGTCGGGGAGAGGGGCCGGCGCCGCGCTTTCGCTCACCGATGTGCGGTGTCGGGGTTGGGGATGCCCTCGATCGGGCACTCCTCGGTGCCGACCATCGGGCGCGTGAAGGACTCCACCATTTCGCGCGTGCCCTCCGGGTCGGAGATCCACTTGGCGTAGAAGTCGTAGGGGCAGGCGGCCGCGCCCTTGTCGCCGTCGCCGGAATTGATCATGCCCGTATAGCCGCGATGCAGCAGCTTGAAGAGGTGGTTCTCCGACTGCATGTTCTTGCGTGCGTCGCGGATCAGCGAGGTCGACAGCGCGGCGTACTGGATGCCGTAATCCTCCTCGCCGCATTCGCCGAGCGTGCGCCCGTCGAAGCCCACGATGGCCGAATGGCCGAAATAGGAATAGACGCCATCGAAACCCGAGGCGTTCGCCACCGCCACATAGACATTGTTCGCCCAGGCCATGGCCTTGGCCATCAGCACCTGCTGGTCCTTGGCCGGGTACATGTAGCCCTGGCAGCGCACGATCAGCTCGGCGCCCTTCATCGCGCAGTCGCGCCAGATCTCCGGGTAGTTGCCGTCGTCGCAGATGATGAGTGAGATTTTCAGCCCCTTCGGGCCTTCCGAGACATAGGTGCAATTACCGGGATACCATCCCTCGATCGGTACCCAGGGCATGATCTTGCGGTATTTCTGCACGATCTCGCCCTTGTCGTTCATCAGGATGAGCGTGTTGTAGGGCGCCTTGTGCGGGTGCTCCTCGTGCTGCTCGCCGGTGAGCGAGAACACGCCCCACACCTTGGCCTTGCGGCATGCCTCGGCGAAGATCTCGGTCTCGTCGCCGGGAATGGTGGAGGCGGTGTCGTACATCTCCTTGGAGTCGTACATGATGCCGTGGGTCGAATATTCCGGGAAGATCACCAGGTCCATGCCGGGCAGGCCGACCTTCATGCCGACAAGCATGTCGGCGATCTTGCGGGCGTTTTCGAGCACCTCGGCCTTGGTGTGAAGGCGCGGCATCTTGTAGTTCACCACCGCCACGCCGACGGTGTCTTTGCTGCTGGAAACGTCGCCGTGCAACATCGGACTTCTCCTCTCGGGAAGACACGCCGCTGCAAATCGCAAGCGGACGAGCCATTGCACCATGGGATTTTGATTTGCCGGCAAATGAAGCCGGGGCGGGTGGCGCCGCCGGTGCGGACGACATTGTCCCGCCGGGCCGCGCGCAGGGTCGCGGGCACAAAAAAAACCGACAGGTCCTCGCGAACCTCCCGGGCTTCACCGCCGCGCCCGACCAGCAGCATCGATGACCGGGCAGATGACGCTGCCGGCAATGCCGACCTCGTCCAAGCAAGGATTGAAACATCGCCGCCCGGCGAGTTCAAGCGGCGCGACCCCCGGCAAATGCCGGTGTTACCGGGAGGGCACAGTTCGAAGCTCGACCCACAATGCACCGTCATCCTGAGGTGCGAGCGCAGCGAGCCTCGAAGGATGGATTTCCGATGTGCCCGGCCGGGCATCCTTCGAGGCTGGCCTTCGGCCAGCACCTCAGGATGACGGTCATCGGGAGAGAATGCGAAGTAAGCATCGTACTTTCAGCTTCGCGGCCGGAAGTTCAGCAATTCGCTGGCGTTGATGATGGCGAGCGCCATGTCCTCCATCGGCACGCGCTTGGCCATCGCCTGGCGGCGGATGCTCTGATAGGCCTCCTCCTCGGAAATGCCCTGGCTGGCGATGAGGACCGACTTGGCCTTCTGGATGCGCTGGATGCCGTTCAGCTTGCGCTCGACCTTGGCGAGGCGTCGGCGTGCCTCCTCGCGCTCCCGCCACAGGCTGCGGGCGATGGTGAGGTTGGCGAGCAGGCCGAAGGGGCGGATCGGCCGCTCTACTACCGCGACGGCCCCGGATTCGAGCACCAGCTGCAGCGTCGAGGGGTTCTCGTAGCCGACGATAGCGATGAGGGGCGGGCGCTCATGCGGGTCGCCCTTGAGCAGCTCAAGGATGGCGGCGCGCGGCTCCTGCTCCATAGCCAGCAGCACGACGTCGGCCGCCGGCCAGTCGGCGGGCACCGGCCAAGTGACCTCGACCGCACAGCCGATGCGCCGCAGATGCTCGACGAGGCTAGTGCGCTCCTCGTCCGGCGGGTGGATGACATGCACCCGGAGGCCGCGCAGATCCTTGAGTATCTGGATCGCCGAGGTGCCCTCGACCGCTGCGGTGACACTTGTCGTGGAGAACAGCACGCCGAGGCGCCAGGGTGTGGTCGTCGAGGAAGCGTGGGTCATGGGCTGCGGTATACCCCCGCATGAATGGGACACCCCACGCTTGTGCCCGGCGTGCGTGGCCCGGCGCAATACGGCAATTGCCCCAGATAGCAGCCAGTAACGGTATTATGATAGGTCCGCGGCGCCTCTCAGATGCCGAAGCAGGCCCGCAGCTGGGCGCGGGCGTTCTCGAGGATTTCCACCGAGAGTGCGGGGTCGCCCTCGGCGACGCCGCGCGCCATGGTGAGCGCGCCGGTCATGGTGGCGAATATGGCGATGGCCTTGCGGTGACGGGCTTCCGCGTCGGCCTCCTTGAGATGATCCTCGATCGTGCCGATGAAGCGCCTGATGCCGCCGGCGTAATCCTGCTGCATCTGCGGGCCCTCCCGCGCGATGTCGGCGGCCAGCGCTGAAATGGCGCAGCCTTTCGCGGGGGCATCGCGATGGGTGGTGGAGAGGTAGCGGTCGATGATCGTGCCGATGTCGCCGGTCTTCTTCCAACCGGCAAGGCCTTCCGCGCAGGCCTCGCGGCAGGCCTCCCCAGCAAGCTCGGCCTTGGAGCGGAAATGGCCGTAGAAGGCGCCGTGCGTCAGGCCGCTGGCCTGCATGATCTCGGCGACGCCGACATCGTTGAAGCCGCGCTCGCGAAACAACCGCGAAGCGGATTCCAGTATGGCGGTGCGATGTTCCGCGACCTTCGCCTTCGAGACCCGCACCTTTTCCTCCGCTGCCGTCCGAGCGCCTTTCCTTAATCAACAGAATGTATTGCTGATGCAAATCAGAAATAACCCTGACCAGCCGCGCGAAATGCGCGCGGCTGGCGGGATCGGCGTCAGGCGGCGTCCCAGACCGGGGCGAGGGCGGGCGGGCTGAGGAGCCGCCCGTCCGGCCGGGCGAGGGCGTGGATCGCCGCCATCTCGTCCGGCGACAGCTCGAAATCGAACACCGCGAAGTTCTCGGCGGCGCGCGCCTCGCCGGCGGTCTTGGAGAGGACGACGAGATCCTGCTGGAGGACCCAGCGCAGCACGATCTGCGCCACGGTGCGGCCCTTGGCGGCGGCGATGTCTTTCAGCACGGGATCGCCGAACACCTTGCCGTCGGCCATGGCGTAATAGGCGGTGACGACCAGGCCCGCCGCGCGGGCGGCCTTTATCACCGGGCTCTGGTCGAGATAGGGGTGGTACTCGACCTGGTTGGTGACGAGCGGGACGGCGCTGAGGCGGATCGCCTCCTGCATCTGCGCGACATTGAAGTTCGACACGCCGATGTGGCGCACCTTGCCGGCCTTCACCACCTCGTTGAGCGCGTCGACCGGCTCGGGCAGCGCATGGCCGGCCGGCCAGTGCAGCAGCAGCAGGTCGACATAGTCGGTCCTGAGCTTTTTCAGGCTCTCGTCGACCGAGGCCACGAGCGCGTCGTGGCCGTATTTGTCGACCCACACCTTGGTGGTGAGGAAGATGTCGGCGCGCTTCACGCCGGAAGCCTCGATGCCCGCGCCGACCTCGGCCTCGTTGCCGTAGATCTGCGCGGTGTCGATGTGGCGGAAGCCGAGCTTGAGCGCATGCGGCACCATGCGCAGCGTGTCGGGGCCGGGCAGGCGGAACGTGCCGTAGCCGAGGGCGGGAATGCGGGCGCCGTTGGCGCTGACGTAAGGCTGCATCGGATTGTCTCCTTGAGGCTCAGGCGGTACGGGCAATGAGCGTCGCGCGGCGGTCGAGCGCTCCGCTCCAGATGGTGAGCCCGAGCGCGCCGGCAACCAGGATGGCGCCGACCCAGGGCGTGGCGCCGAGGCCGAGCGGGGAAGCGACGACGAGGCCGCCGACCCAGGCACCGATGGCGATGCCGAGATTGAACGCGGCGATGTTCAGCGCCGAGGCGACATCCACCGCGCCGGGGCGGAACTTCTTCGCCAGTTCCACGACATAGATCTGCAGGCCCGGCACATTGGCGAAGGACAGGAAGCCGAGCAGCGCCAGCGTCGGCAAGGTGAGCCAGGGCGAGAGCGCGGTGAAGCTGAACAGCGCCAGCACGGCGGCCTGGGCGAGGAACAGGAAGGTGAGCGCGCGGACCGGATCGCGGTCGGCGAAGCGCCCGCCGACGAGGTTCCCCGCGGCGATGGCGAGGCCGTAGAGCACTAGGATCAGGCTGACGCTGGACGAGGCAAATCCCGTGATTTGCTCGAGGATCGAGGCGAGATAGGTGAAGGCGACGAAGGTGCCGCCATAGCCGAGCGCGGTCATGCCATAGACGATGAGCAGCCGGCCGGAGCCGAGCACGCGGACCTGGTCGATGAGCCGGGCGGGGGCGGGGCGGGGGAGGTTCGAAGGAAGTAGGGCGGTGAGGGCGGTGAGGGCGATGACGCCCAGCCCGGCCACGGCCCAGAAGGTGGCGCGCCAGCCGAAGATCTGGCCGATGAAGGTGCCGAGCGGCACGCCGGTGACGATGGCCACCGTGAGGCCCATGAACATCATGGCGATGGCCGAGGCGCGGCGGTCCGCCGGCACGAGATCGGCGGCGATGGTGGCACCGACCGAGAAGAACACGCCATGGGCGAAGGCGGAGAGCACGCGGGCGACCAGCAGCGTCTCATAGCTGGGGCTGAGCGCGGCGGCGGTGTTGCCGACGACGAACAGTGCCATCAGGGACATGAGGAGGGGCTTGCGGGCCATGCGGCCGGTGAGGGCGGTGAGGATCGGAGCGCCGAAGGTGACGCCGAGCGCATAGACGCTGACGATGAGGCCGGCGAGCGGCAGGTCGATGTGGAGGTCGCTCGCCACCGTCGGCAATAGCCCGACGATGACGAATTCGGTGGTGCCGATGGCATAGGCGGCGATGGTGAGCGCGAACAGCGCCAGGGGCATGCGGGTGAACGACATGGCGGTTCCAGACAAATGAAAGGCCGGGCGCGCGGCTCGGGGGAGCGCGGCGCTACAGGCGATGAGAGGCGTTGCGCCGAATATGCGCGCCGGCGACTTGCGCGATTAGCCGCCATGATGGACGAAGAGCTTTGAATTTGTTTCATAAGCGAACGGCGACCTGCCCCTTGGCACGGCGACGTGCCGAGGCTTTGGTGGAGGACCCTCATGGACAATCGCGCCGGCGAGATGCAGGTGCTGGTCGAAGCGGTGGACCGGGGCAGCTTCTCCGCCGCCGGCCGCAGGCTCGGTCTCTCGCCCTCGGCGGTGAGCAAGCTGATCTCGCGGCTGGAGGAGCGGCTCGGCGCGCGCCTGCTGGTGCGCTCCACCCGCGCCATCGTGCTCACCAGCGAGGGCGAAGCCTACGTGGCGCGGGCGCGGCGCATCCTCGGCGAGATCGACGAGGCCGAGCGCTTCATCGCCGCCGGGGCCGCCGCCACGCCACGCGGCAAGCTGCGCGTCAGTTCGACGGTCGGCTTCGGCGAGCGCTGCCTGGTGCCGCTGGTGCCCGAATTTCTCGGCCGCTATCCCGAGGTGCAGCTCGACCTGTCGCTGACCGACGACGTGATCGATCTGGTGGCCGAGCGCGCCGACATCGCGCTGCGCGCCGGGCCGATGCGCGATTCCACGCTCAAGGCGCGCAAGATCCTGGAAAGCCGGCGAGTGATCGTGGCCGCGCCGGCCTATCTCGCCCGCCACGGCATGCCGCGCACGCCGCAGGATCTTGCCCGGCACAATTGCCTGCGCTTCAACTTCCGCCGCGCCATGGACGACTGGCCATTTCTCGATCCGGCGACGGGCGCGAGCTATGCGCTACCGGTGTCCGGCAATCTGGAGGGCAATAGCGGCTCGATGGTGCGGCGCCTCGCGCTCGACGGGCTGGGCCTTGCCCGCATCGCCCGCTATGTCGCGGAGGCGGACATCGCGGCCGGTGCGCTGGTGCCGGTGCTGGAGGAATTCAACGGCGGCGACATCGAACTGCTGCACGCGGTGTTCGTCGGCCACGACTATCTCGCCGCCCGTATCCGCGCCTTCGTCGAGTTTCTGGCCGAGCGGATCAAGGCGTGAGGGTGCTTCCTCTCCCCGACGGGGAGAGGGATGGGGTGAGGGGGCTTCGATGCTCCGCGATCGTGTTCCCCCTCACCCGGCGCTACGCGCCGACCTCTCCCCGTGGGGGAGAGGTGAAGAAGCCGCCGGCTGTCCCGGGATCATGCCCCGAGCGGGCGGCCGGTGGTCGCGGGGGCTCAGGCGAAGCGGACGAGATGGGCGCGGGCGCTGGTCGAGGCGCTGCTCCCTCTCCCCCTGGGGGAGAGGGTTGGGGTGAGGGGTCTTCGATGCTCCGCGATCGTGTTCCCCCTCATCCGGCGCTACGCGCCGACCTCTCCCCGTGGGGGAGAGGTGAAGAAGCCGCCGGCTATCCGGGATCACGCCCCGCGCGGCCGGCCGCGGGCGCAGGGGCTCAGGCGAAGCGGGCGAGATAGGCGCGGGCGCTGGTCGAGGGGCGGCCGGCGAGCGTCTCCACGTCCCGCGAGGTCGCGGCATATTCGCCGGCGCCGAGCGCGGCATAGAAGCTGCCGACGCCGGTGGCGACGAATTCCGGCAGGCCCATGGCGCGGAACTGCTCCTCGAAGGCCGAGACCGGCACGTCGAGCGCCTTGATGTCCTTGCCGGTGATTTCCGACAGGAGCGCGGCGAGATCGATGGCGGACCAGGCCTCGCTGCCGGCGAGTTCATAGACCTTGTTTTCATGGCCGGTGCCGGTGACGGCGCCGACGATCGCGTCCGCCACATCTTCGTGGCTGATATACGCGACCTTGCCCGCGATGCCGGTGAAGGGCAGTACGCCGCTCGCCTTGGCATTGGCGAAGAGCGGGTCGTTGTTGGAGAAATACGAGTTGTCGCGCAGGATCGTATAGGCGATGCCGGACGCCTTCAGCTCGGCCTCGGTCGCCTCATGCGCCTTGGCCCAGTCGAACCGGCTGGTGGCGACCGGGTTGACGGCGCTGGTGTAGACGATGCGCTTCACCCCCGCGGCCTTGGCCGCCTCGATGGCATTGTGATGCTGGGCGATACGGGCCTCGTTCGGGCCGACGCCGGAGATGATGACGGCCACCTCCTCGCCGGCAAAGGCGGCCTTCAGGCTCGCGGGGTCGTCATAATCGGCGGCGACGACGGCAAAACCCTGCGCCTGCTGCGCGGCGAGCTTCTCCGGCGAGCGGACGGCGAGCTTGACGCTGCCGGCGAGACCCTTTGCGGCGAAGGCGCTCGCAAGGGTCTGGCCCAGCTTGCCGCTGGCGGCGGTGATGACGGTCATGGCGGGTGCTTCCTGTTGGGCGGCCCTGCGGCTCGCCTCGGTTACTGAATGAGAGTAACATGCAGTTTGGAAGCGAGCGGACAAGAAGGGTTTTCAAAGTGCGTCGGTATGCGTGGGGTAACCGAGGGGCTTTGGTTTCATGGATGACCCTCATCCTGAGGTGCGAGCGCAGCGAGCCTCGAAGGATGCCCATCCGGTGCACCTGAATGAGCATCCTTCGAGGCCCGGCCTCTGGCCGGGCACCTCAGGATGAGGTCGATCGGGTGGGACGTGAGAGCTTAGGAGAGAAACCAAGTGCTTGTGGATGTCGATAAATACGCGCTGCAGGAGCTGTGCCCGACGCGCGACGTGCTGGACCGTATCGGCGATCGCTGGACCGTGCTGGTGCTGAGCGAGCTGGAGGACGGTTCGCGCCGTTTCACCGCGCTCAAGCGGGCGATACCGGACATCTCACAGCGCATGCTGGCGCAGACGCTGCGCCACCTCGAAGCCGACGGGCTGGTGACGCGCACGGTGTTTCCCACCATCCCGCCGCGGGTGGACTACGCGCTGACCGATCTCGGCCGCTCGCTGATGATCCCCTTGCGCGCGCTGGTGGGGTGGGCCGAGGCCAACCACCAGACTGTGCGTGCGGCGCGCGAGCGCTATGCGCGTACCGTGACGGAGGGCGTACCCTCGACCACGCGGCCGACGATGGCGGCCCTGGGGTAGCCGGCGGCACGGATCTGATCGAGCACCCGCGCCGCGGCATTCGGCGCGACGGCGACCAGCAGGCCGCCGGAGGTCTGCGGGTCGGTGAAGAGGTGCCTTCGGTGCTCCGGCAGCCCCTCGGGCAGATGCACCGCCTCGCCATAGCTCGCCCAGTTGCGGTGCGAGGCGCCGGTGATGAAGCCCTTCTGCGCCAGCGTTTCCGCCTCCGAGAGCAGCGGCAGTGCGTTAGCGTCGATCTCCAGCGCGAGGCCGGCGCCACGCGCAACTTCGAGGCCATGGCCGAGAATGCCGAAGCCGGTGACGTCGGTCACGGCGTGCACCTCCGCGTCCTTGCCGAGCTCGGTGCCGATCTTGTTGAGCGTCGTCATCGAGCCGATCATCTCGGCATAGCCGGCGGGCGACAGTGCCTCCTTCTTGAAGGCGGCGGAATAGATGCCCACCCCGAGCGGCTTGGTCAGGATCAACGTGTCGCCCGCGCGCGCCGTGCTGTTCTTGCGGATGGTCTCGGGCCGGGCGGTGCCGATGACGGCGAGGCCGTAGATCGGCTCGGGGGAATCGATGGAGTGGCCGCCGGCGATCGGGATGCCGGCCTCCGCCGCGATCGAGGCGCCGCCCTTCAGGATCTCGCGTACCATCGCCGGCTCCAGCTTGCCGAGCGGCATGCCGAGAATGGCGAGCGCCAGCAAGGGTTTGCCGCCCATGGCATAGACGTCGGAAATGGCATTGGTGGCGGCGATGCGGCCGAACTCGAAGGGGTCGTCGACCATCGGCATGAAGAAGTCGGTGGTGGCAATGAGGCAGGTGTCGTCGTCCAGCTGCCAGACCGCCGCGTCGTCGCCGGTCTCGGTGCCGACCAGCAGACGCTCGAACGGCCCGGCGAGCGGCTGTTCCGACAGCAATTCGCGCAGCACCGAAGGCGCGAGCTTGCAGCCGCAGCCGCCGCCATGGGCGAGGCTGGTGAGGCGGAACGGGGCGGGCTCAGCGGGCTTGTCGAGCATGGTGACGTGTCCTCGTGTTCTTCACCTCTCCCCCACGGGGAGAGGTCGCCGCGCAGCGGCGGGTGAGGGGCTTTTGGCCACAGGTCGGTCTTCCCCCTCACCCCAACCCTCTCCGCCTGAGCCGGATGTTTCCGGTTCAGGCATCGCCGGAATCGAACTCGGCAACAGCCGAATTCGGGCGGGGAGAGGGAGCTTTCAGCGCCGATCAGGCCGAAAGCTCGCTCGCCTTGATGGTGTATTTGAAGGCGTCCGGGTCGAGGCAGTCGTGGCGCAGGCTGGCCACTTCCGCCTGCGGGTACATCAGGAAGCCGAGCTTCGGGCCGGACGAGCCGGGCAGGGCGATGTCGTGGCCGTCATTATAAGCGAGCCAGTTGCCTTCCCACGAGCCGAACAGCGCCTTGCGCGCGGCCAGCACCTTGGCGTCGTCCATGGCGTTCTTGCCTGGCGGCTCCTCCAGCACGACCTTGCGCACATCGGCGGGATCGGTCGCGACCCAGCCGAAGCCGTCCAGCCACACTTCGGCGCGGCAGTGCTGCGCCTTGGAGATGGTCGGCGAATTGGCGCCGAGGCTCTTGTAGCCGAAGGCGGAAGGCGCGACGCGGATGCCGTAGAGGTCGCGGGCGGGAATGCCGGCGGCGCGCACGAGGCCGACATAGAGCGCGTTGAGATCGGCGCATTTGCCGCCGAGATTGCCGCTCTGCAAGAGCGAGGCGACGTCGCCCGTGCCGCAGCCGCGGGTGGCGGCGTTGCGATAGGTGTTCTCGACCACCCACTCATAGATGGCGCGGGCCTTCTCGACGTCGCTGGTCTTGTCGGCGGTGATCTTGTCCGAGGTCGCCTTCACGATGCCGTCGAGCGGAACGAGGTCGGTCGGTGCCAGGAACAGCGCGCGGTCCTCCGCCGAGAGCGGGGCGACGGTGCCGGGCTTGGAGAGGTCGGTGGCGCGGTCGCGGGTGGCGAAGGTCGAGGTGATCTCGACGGTCGGCGCCTTCTCGCCCTCGGCCCAGGTGAGGTGCAGCATCTGCGCGCCGTAATGCGGGTCCGTCTCGACCTTGGCGGTGGCGGCGTTGGTCTTCCAGCGGCTCTCGCCCGGCTTGAACCAGTCGGCGGCGGTGTAGGAGGGCAGCGGCACCCAGGCTTGAGCCGGGCCGGCCTTGCCCTCGACCGGGGCGATGTCGAGCGTCGTCACCACCTCGAAATTGCGCCATTTGCCGGGCTGCGGCGCGAAGACGGCACCGGCGGGCGCCGCGACCTGCGCGAGAGCGTGATGCGGCACGGCGGCGACGGCGGCGAGCGCGGCACCGGCTTTGAGGAATTCGCGGCGGCTGGTCATGTTGTGGCTCCCGATTATTCGTTGAGGGGCGGCAGCACGCCTTCAGGCGGCACGCCGGCGGGGGTCGCGAGACGTTCGAGCAGAGGCAGGGCGGACGGGTCGTCCCAGTCGACCGGGCCGCCGGCGTAAAGACGCAACACATGCGAGGCATCGAGCACGAAGCTGGTCGGCAGGACGGCGACGCTCCACGCCTTCATGGCGGCGCGGTCCTCGTCGAGCAGTATGGGGAAGGGCACGGGCTGCTTCTCGAAGAAGCGCCGCACCCGTAGCTCCGGCTCGCCGACATCCACCGCGAGCAGCGCGACGGGTCCGTCGCCGATGCGCGCGACGAGCCGCGACAGCCCGGCCATCTCCTCCCGGCACGGCTCGCACCATGTCGCGAAGAAGTGAACGATGACGACTTTGCCGCGCAGTGCCTCAAGGCTCTGCATCCTGTCGCGCAGCGTGGGCAGGGCAAGCGCAGGCGCCGCGCTGCCGAGCGGCAGCGGCGGGCTGGAGGCGGCCACCGCCAGGCTCCCCGGCGACAATGATGCCAGGGAAGCGATCGCGGCTGCGGAGAGATGACGGACGATGCCCCGGCACGCGGGAGCCTGATGCACAAACATCGTGCGCGATGCTGCGACTACGGCGCGCGCACGTCAACCCGTCTGCCGGCAGCAGGCTGTGCAGTGCGGCGCAGCATTTTCAAACCGCACGGCAACATGGGGAACGGCTTGGAAATACACGGGTTTTTGTGTGCGATCCGCCGCTCTCCAGTTTGACATTGGAGGGGTTAAAAAATATGTTTCACGATCGGATTTGCCTATCGACCGATGGGCATTGCGGCAGAAAATCGGGAGGGTCTCGATGAATATGGAGCTCTCGCGCCGGACGTTTCTGAAAACGTCGGGTGCGGGTATCGCGGGTACGTCGCTGGGAGCCTTCGGGTTCGGCGAGGCGGAGGCGGCAGTGGCCTCCTTCATCAAGCCGTTCCATCTGGTGAACACGACGGAAACGCGGAACACCTGCACCTATTGCTCGGTCGCCTGCGGCATCATCATCTATTCCAAGGGCGACCTTCGGAAGGGTGAGAAGGCCGACATCGTCCATATCGAGGGCGATGCCGACCACCCGACCAATCGCGGCACGCTCTGCCCCAAGGGCGCGGCGCTGCGCGACATCGTGAAATCCGAGACCCGGCTGACCCAGCCGATGGTGCGCAAGCCCGGCTCCGACAAGTTCGAGCCGATCGCCTGGGAGGCCGCGCTCGACAAGATCGCCCGTGCGCTGAAGGACGATCGCGACGCGAACTTCATCGCCACCAACAAGGATGGCGTGACGGTCAACCGCTGGCTGACGACGGGTTTCCTCGCCGCCTCCGCGACGACCAACGAGACGGCGTTCTGCACCTACAAGGTGGTGCGCAGCACAGGCATATTGGCGTTCGACAACCAAGCGCGCGTCTGACACGGCCCGACGGTGGCGAGTCTCGCCCCAACATTCGGCCGTGGCGCAATGACGAACTCGTGGACGGACATCAAGAACACCGACCTCGTCGTCATCATGGGCGGCAATGCCGCCGAAGCACATCCCTGCGGATTCAAATGGGTCACGGAGGCGAAAGCCAACCGGGGCGCCAAGCTCATTGTCGTCGACCCGCGCTACACGCGCTCGGCGTCGGTGGCGGACTATTACGCGCCGATCCGTCAGGGCACCGACATCGCCTTCCTGATGGGCCTGATCAACTACTGCATGGCCAACGACAAGGTGCAGTGGGCCTACACCAAGGCCTTCACCAACGCTGCCTATCTCGTGAAGGAGGGCTTCACCTACCAGGACGGCCTGTTCACCGGCTATGACGAGGCCAAGCGCGACTACGTCAGAGACACCTGGGAATACGAGATCGGGCCGGACGGCTATGCCGTGGTCGACGAGACGCTGCAGAATCCGCGCTGCGTGTGGAACCTGCTGAAGCAGCACGTCGCCCTCTACACGCCGGAAATGGTCGAGCGCATCTGCGGCACCCCGAAGGAGAAGTTCCTGAAGGTCGCCGAGATGATCGCCGAGTGCTCCTCGCCGACCAAGACCATGACGAGCATGTACGCGCTC
Source organism: Ancylobacter sp. VNQ12 (assembly GCF_049445835.1). Taxonomy (NCBI): domain Bacteria; kingdom Pseudomonadati; phylum Pseudomonadota; class Alphaproteobacteria; order Hyphomicrobiales; family Xanthobacteraceae; genus Ancylobacter; species Ancylobacter sp. VNQ12. The sequence goes on from NZ_JBMSDU010000001.1 coordinate 39,191, forward strand.
GGCTGGACCCAGCATTCCAAGGGCGCGCAGAACATTCGCGGCATGGCGATGCTCCAGCTCATCCTCGGTAATATCGGGGTGCGCGGCGGCGGCATGAATGCGTTGCGCGGCCACTCCAACATTCAGGGGCTGACGGATCTCGGGCTGATGAGCAACCTCATCCCCGGCTATCTGAACATTCCCACGGACAAGGAGGTGGACTTCGCCACCTACATGTCGACGCGCGGCTTCAAGCCGCTGCGGCCGAACCAGATGAGCTACTGGCAGAACTACAAGAAGTTCTTCGTCAGCTTCATGAAGTCGATGTACGGCTCCGCCGCCACGGTGGAGAACGACTGGGCCTACGCCTACCTGCCCAAGCTCGACGTGCCCGGATACGACGTCCTGCGGGCGTTCGAGCTGATGAAGCAGGGCAAGATGAACAACTACATCTGCCAGGGCTTCAATCCGCTGCAGGCCTTCCCCAACAAGGCCAAGCTGGCCGAGGCGCTCGCCAAGCTCAAGCTGCTCGTGATCATGGACCCGCTCCAGACCGAGACGGCCCGCTTCTGGGAGGACCACGGCACCTTCAACAAGGCCGATCCCGCCGCGATCAAGACGGAGGTGATCCAGCTGCCCACGACCTGCTTCGCGGAGGACGAGGGCTCGCTGGTCAATTCCGGCCGCTGGCTGCAATGGCACTGGCCGGGCGGCTCGCCTCCCGGCGAGGCCAAGCACGACACCTGGATCATGGCGCAGATCCATCTGCGCCTGAAGGAGCTCTACAAGAAGGAAGGCGGCGCCTTCCCCGATCCGATCGTCAATCTCAACTGGTCCTACAAGGATCCGGGCGAGCCGACGCCGGAAGAGCTGGCCAAGGAGATGAACGGCTCGGCGCTGGTCGACGTGTTCGATCCGGCCGACCCGACCAAGAAGCTGCTGGAGGCGGGCAAGCAGCTTGCCGGCTTCGGCCAGTATCGCGACGACGGCACCACGGCGGGCGGCTGCTGGATCTTCTCCGGCTGCTACACCGAGGCCGGCAACATGATGGCGCGCCGGGACAATTCCGACCCGGGCGACACCGGCGCCTACCTCAAATGGTCGTTCGCCTGGCCGGCGAACCGGCGCATCCTCTACAACCGCGCTTCCTGCGACCTCGACGGCAAGCCGTGGGATCCCTCGCGCAAGCTGATCGAATGGGACGGCTCCAAATGGAGCGGCTACGACGTGCCGGACATCGCGCCGACCGCCAAGCCGCGCGACGTCGGCCCGTTCATCATGAACCCGGAGGGCGTCTCCCGCCTGTTCGTGCGCAAGATGATGCGCGACGGGCCGTTCCCGGTGCATTACGAGCCGTTCGAGAGCCCGGTCGCCAACGTCATTGCCCCGAAGATCGTCGGCAATCCGGTGGCGCGCGTGTTCGCGGACGACTGGAAGCAGTTCGCCAAGACCGGCTCGGCCGAGTTCCCCTATGCGGCGACCTCGTACCGGCTCACCGAGCACTTCCACTACTGGACCAAGAACAACCACGTGAACGCGGTGCTTCAGCCCGAGCAGTTCGTCGAGATTTCCGAGGAACTGGCGAAGGAGAAGGGCATCGCGCTCGGCGGCTGGGTGCGGGTGTGGTCGATGCGCGGCTCGCTGTTCGCCAAGGCGGTGGTCACCAAGCGGATCAAGCCGATGACCATCGACGGCAAGACCGTCCATGTGGTCGGCGTGCCGATCCACTGGGGCTTCGTCGGCGCCGCCCGCAAGGGCTTCCCGGCGAATGTGCTCACCCCCTTCGTGGGCGACGCCAACATCGAGACGCCGGAGTTCAAGGCGTTCCTGGTGAATATCGAAGCGTCCACCGGGCCGGTGGCATAACAGGGAGGCGGTACGATGTTTCCACCCATTCCGAACCCGTCCGTCTCCCCCGAAGCCGCGTCCCAGCGTTTCGGCGAGAAGGACATCATGCGCCGCTCCGCTTCCGAGGTGACGCCGCCGGCTGAGCGGCTCACCGAAGTGGCGAAGCTGATCGACGTCACCAAGTGCATCGGCTGCAAGGCGTGCCAGGCGGCCTGCCTCGAATGGAACAACCTCACCGAGGAGATCGGCTTCAACCACGGGGTCTACACCAACCCCATGGACCTGACGCCGGACACCTTCACGCTGATGCGCTTCACCGAGTGGGTGAACCCCGAGACCGAGAATCTCGAATGGCTCATCCGCAAGGATGGCTGCATGCATTGCGAGGATCCGGGCTGCCTGAAGGCCTGCCCCTCGCCCGGCGCCATCGTGCAGTACTCGAACGGCATCGTCGACTTCCAGCACGAGAACTGCATCGGCTGCGGCTACTGCATCAAGGGCTGCCCGTTCAACATCCCGCGCATCTCCAAGGTCGACCACACCGCCTACAAGTGCACGCTGTGCTCGGACCGCGTGGCGGTGGGCCAGGGTCCGGCCTGCCAGAAGGCCTGCCCGACCCAGGCCATCGTCTTCGGCACCAAGCAGGAGATGAAGGACTGGGCGGATTTCCGCATCAAGGACCTGAAGTCGCGCGGCTTCGACAAGGCGGGCCTCTATGATCCGCAGGGCGTGGGCGGCACGCATGTGATGTATGTGCTGCATCACGCCGACACCCCGTCCATCTATGCCGGCCTGCCGGACAATCCGCGCATCTCGCCGATCGTCGAGACCTGGAAGGGCGTGACCAAATATGTCGGTCTCGCCGTGATGGGCTTCGCCGCCGCCGCGGGCTTCCTCCACTATGTGGTGGCCGGGCCCAACAAGGTGACGGAAGAGGACGAGGAGAACGCCGAGAAGCTCACCGAGGGCAAGGCGCCGCCGCCCCCGGCTTCCGGCCCGGCGCATGAGCAGGGGAGGACATGATGGCCGCCATCCATCAGAACGAGATCCCCAACGATGTCGAGCCGGGCGATGCCGTCCGGCCCGGACACCCCGTGCATGTGAAGCGCTACACGGTCGGGGCGCGCATCAACCACTGGATCACCGCCATCAGCCTCGTGCTGCTGGCGCTGTCCGGCATGGCGCTGTTCACGCCGCGCCTGTTCTTCCTGACTGGCCTGTTCGGCGGCGGGCAGTGGACGCGCACGCTGCATCCCTGGATCGGCGTGGTGCTGTTCTTCTCCTTCGCCATCCTGTTCATCCGCTTCTGGCGGGCCAACCTTCCCGCACGGGAGGATGTCGACTGGGTTGCGCATTCCGGCGACCTCTTGGCCGGGCGCGAGGAGAAGATGCCGGAGGTCGGCAAGTACAATGCCGGCCAGAAGGGCGTGTTCTGGGCGATGTCGGTGTTGATCATCACCCTGATCGCCTCTGGCATCGTGATGTGGGACCAGTATTTCTATGATCTCACCACCATCCCGCAGAAGCGCGTCGCCATTCTGGTGCATGCCATTGCGGCGGTGGTCATCATCTGCGTCTGGATCATCCACGTCTATGCGGCGATCTGGGTCAAGGGCACCATCGGCGCCATGACCAAGGGCGAGGTGACGGGCGGCTGGGCCTGGCGCCACCATCGCAAATGGCTGCGCGAACTGGTGAGCCGCAAGCCGCGCGCACCGGCGGAATAAGTCGCCGGGTCGCCGGCGACGGCAGGCGATCCTATATTGTCGGCGATCCCGGCGGCGGCCCGCCCCCGCCGGGATGACGCCTTGGCGTGCGTGTCCAGCGTTTGCGCGTTCTATCGTTGCGTAGCCACGTGGCCCGTGCGGTTCGTGAGGGAATGAATGTCCGCAGACCTGCAACCTGATCCGACCGCGATCGGCGATGTCTCGACCCCGCCCTTCGCGGTGCTGCCCGATCCCGTCACGCTGTTCGGCATCCGCGCGCAAAGGCTGAAGACCTATGCGGCGGTGAGCCCGCTCAAGCCCTATCTCGATTTCGTCGCCGGCCTCGTGGAGGCGCAGGGGGCCATCGTGCCGGCGCTGCCGCCGGTGGAGCTGCCCGACCGGGAGACGCTCGAGCGCGCGGCGTCCTTCGAGATGCCCGCGCTCGACCGCGCCGGCTTCAAGCTCGACGACACGCTGGAGACGACGCTGGAGGCGATGTTCGACGCCAGCGCCCGCGTCGCCATGCCGAAGGAGGCCGCCGACGCGCTGACCCGCGTGCGCCGCGCCGACGGCGCCGAGCGCGCGCAGATGGTGCGCGACGTGCTCGCCCACGACATGCCGATCGAGACGCTGGCCGAGCATGTCTATGTCGCGGCGGCGCTGCAGGTGCATTTCGCTCGCCTCGCCGCCGGCCTCGATGCCGGCAAGCTGGTCGCCGTGGGCGACGGCGTCTGCCCCGCCTGCGGCGGGCCGCCGGTCGCCTCGCTGATCGTCGAATGGCGCAACGCGCATGGCAACCGCTTCTGCGTCTGTTCGCTGTGCTCGACGCTGTGGAACTATGTCCGCATCCGCTGCTGCTCCTGCGGCTCCACCAAGGGCATCGGCTATCAGGAGGTGGAGGGCAGCCCCGGCACGGTGAAGGCCGAGACCTGCGACGAGTGCCGCACTTATGTGAAGGTGATGTACCAGAACAAGGACGTCACCATGGAGGCGGTGGCCGACGATATCGGCACGCTGGCGCTCGACATGATGATGCGCGAGGGTCCCTATCGGCGGGCCGCCTTCAACCCCTTCCTGCTCGGCTATTGAGGGGCACCCGATGGACGCGGAAGCCCGGCCCTCGCTTCGTGACCTGCCCTCGGTCGACCTCGTGCTGCGGACGCCGGCGGGCGAGATGACGGTGGAACGCTTTGGCCGGCCGGCCGCCACCGCCGCCATTCGCGCCGCACTGGACGAGGTGCGCGGCTGCGTGCTGGCGGGCCATCTCGCCAGCCTGCCGACGCCGGACCATGTGGCGCTGGCCGCGAGCGAGACGCTGGAGCGGGCCGCTCGCGCGAGCCTGCGCCCGGTGTTCAACCTCACCGGCACGGTGCTGCACACCAATCTCGGCCGCGCCCTGCTGGCCGAGGAGGCAGTGGAAGCCGCGACCGCCGCCATGCGCTCGGCCGTGGCGCTGGAGTTCGACCTTGCCACCGGCAAGCGCGGCGAGCGCGACGACCATGTGCGCGACCTGCTGATCGAACTGACCGGGGCGGAGGACGCCACCGTCGTCAACAACAACGCCGCCGCCGTGCTGCTGGTGCTGAATACGCTGGGGCAGAATTCCGACGGCAGCCCGCGCGAGGCCGTCGTCTCGCGCGGCGAGCTGATCGAGATCGGCGGCGCCTTCCGCATGCCGGACATCATGGCGCGGGCGGGCGTGACGCTGGTCGAGGTCGGCACCACCAACCGCACCCACCCGAAGGACTATGTCGGCGCCATTGGCGAGGCGACCGGGCTGGTGCTGAAGGTGCATACCTCGAATTACCGCATCGAGGGGTTCACCCGCGACGTGCCGGCGCGCGAACTGGCGGTCATCGCCCATGCGCGCGAGGTGCCGCTGGTGAACGACCTCGGCTCCGGCACGCTGGTCGACCTCTCCCGTCTCGGGCTGGCGCATGAGCCGACCGTGCGCGAGGCGGTGGCGGATGGGGCGGACATCGTCACCTTCTCCGGCGACAAGCTGCTGGGCGGGCCGCAGACCGGCTTCATCGTCGGCCGCGCCGACCTCATCGCGGCGATCAACAAGAACCCGATGAAGCGCGCCTTGCGCGTCGACAAGGTGCGGCTCGCCGCGCTGGAGGCGACGCTGAAGCTCTACCGCGATCCCGAGCGGCTGGTGGCGCGGCTGCCGACGCTGCGGCTTCTGGCGCGCACGCGCGGCGAACTCGCCGCCCGCGCCCATGCGCTCGCCGAACATGTTGCGACGCGGCTCGGCGACGGCTTCGACATCGAGATGGTGGAGTGCGCCAGCCAGATCGGCTCCGGCGCGCTGCCGCTGGAGACGCTGCCGAGCGCGGCGCTCGCCATCCGCCCGGCCCTTGAGGCCTCCGGCGGGCGGCTCAACGCGCTGGCGGCGGCGTTGCGGGAGCTTCCCGTCCCGGTGGTCGGGCGCATCGCCGAGGGCGCGCTGCTGTTCGACCTGCGCTGCCTTGAGGACGAGGCCGGCTTCCTCGACAGCCTCGCCCATATAAGGCTGCCGGCATGATCATCGGCACGGCCGGCCATATCGACCACGGCAAGACCGCGCTGGTGGGCGCGCTGACCGGGGTCGATACCGACCGGCTGAAGGAGGAGAAGGCGCGGGGCATCTCCATCGATCTCGGCTTCGCCTATCTCCCCACCGAGGCCGGCACGCTCGGCTTCATCGACGTGCCGGGGCATGAGAAGTTCATCCACACCATGCTGGCGGGCGCCAGCGGCATCGATTTCGCGCTGCTCATCGTCGCCGCCGATGACGGGGTGATGCCGCAGACCCGCGAGCATCTGGCGCTGCTCGACCTGCTCGGCATCACGCACGGGCTGATCGCGCTGACCAAGGCCGACCTTGCCGATGACGCGCGACGCGCGGCGGTGGAGGCGGAGATCGCCGCGCTCTTGGACGGTACTTCGCTGGAGGGTGCCCCGGTCGTCGCCGTGTCCTCGCTGACCGGGGAGGGGATCGACGACCTGCGCGGACGGCTTGTGGATGCGGCGCGGGCGTTTCGCGCGCGGGCGGCGGAAGGGCGCTTCCGCCTCGCGGTCGACCGCAGCTTCACGCTGTCCGGTGCCGGCACGGTGGTGACCGGCACGGTACTCTCCGGCCAGGTGAAGGTGGGCGATCAGCTCATGCTCTCGCCCTCGGGAATTCCGGCCCGCGTGCGCTCCATCCATGCGCAGAACCGCAAGGCGGAGGAGGGCCGCGCCGGGGATCGCTGCGCGCTGAACCTCGCCGGCGAGGGCGTGACGCATGAGGGGATCACCCGCGGCGACATGGTGCTCGATCCCGCGCTGCATGCCCCGACCGAGCGCATCGACGCGAAACTCCGGGTATTGGCGGGCGAACCCAAGGCGCTCGGCCAGTGGTTTCCGGTGCGGCTGCACCATGCCTCGGTCGAGGTCGGCGCCCGGCTGGTGCCGCTGTCGCTGGAGGCCGTGCCGCCCGGAGACGAGGCTTATGTCCAGCTGGTGCTGGAGCGGCCGATCGCGGCGGCGAGCGGCGACCGCTTCGTGATCCGCGATACCTCGGCGCAGCGCACCATCGGCGGCGGCACGCTGCTCGACCTGCGCGCCCCGGCCCGCAAGCGCCGCACGCCGGAGCGCCTCGCCCAGCTCGACGCAGGGACGGAGGCCGATCCCGCCCTCGCCGTGGCGCGGCTGCTCGAGGGCGAGCCGTTCCATCTCGACCTCGACGGCTTCGCGCGAGACCGGGCGCTGGCGGCGGCGGCGCCCGTGACCCTTGCCGAACAGCTCGGCCTCGTGACGTTTGCGGCGGGCGGCACGCGCACCGCGCTGTCGCCCGCGCGCTGGGAGTTCTACCGCGCCGCGCTGCTGGCGGAGCTGACGCGCTTCCACGATGCCAATCCGGACCTGCCGGGCATGGGCGCGGAGAGGCTGCGGCTGGCGCTGGTGCCGCGCCTCGCCAAGCCGGTCTTTGCCGAGGCGCTGAAGCGGCTCGCCGGCGAGGGGAGGATAGGGCTCGACGGCGCCTGGGTGCGGCTCGCCGGGCATGAGGTGCGCCTCACCCGGCAGGATGAGGTGCTGTGGGAGCTGATCGAGCCGCACCTCGGCGGGGCCGAGCGGTTCCGCCCGCCGCGCGTGCGTGATCTCGCCGGCCTCACCGGCGCGCCGGAGCCCGATATCCGCCGGCTGTTGAAGCTGCTCGGGCGCATGGGCCGCGCCGACGAGGTGGCGCATGACCATTTCTTCCTGCGCGCCACCGTGGCGGAGATGGTCGGCATGGTGCGCGACCTCTCGCAGGCCGCCGCCGACCACCAGTTCGCCGCCAGTGCGTTCCGCGACCGCATCGAAGAAGGGGAACACGCGGTCGGCCGCAAGGTCGCGATCCAGATATTGGAGTTCTTCGACCGGCACGGCGTGACGCTGCGCCGTGGAGATCTCCGACGCATCAACCCGCACAGGCTGGACCTGTTCGGCGCGATCGGGGAGACTGTGCCGGACACGACGCCTTCTGGAAGGGAAGCATCACTGGTGTGATGTCCGGGCTTCAAACCCGGGAGGGGCCGCGAGACGGTCCCTGGTGGGTTCGACTCCCACTCTCTTCCGCCACATGACCCGCAGGACGGGACAAGCAAAAGGGCCGGCGCCCGGATGAGCGTCGGCCCTTTTCGTCTGCGTCGGCGGCGAGGCCGGTCAGTACGCATCCTTCATCTGGCGCGTCGCGGCCAGGATGGCCTGCGTGCCGTTCATCGCTTCGGTATTGCCCTGTGCGGCGAGCGCCTTGAAGATGCGGTTGGCCGACTGGAAGTCGCGGATCTTGTAGTAGCACCAGGCGCGCATCAGCATGAGATCCTGCTGCTCCGGCGCGATGCGGGCGAGTTCGTCCAGGGCGATCAGCGCCTCGACATAGCGGCTGTCCTTGTAGAACTCGTAGGCGCGCTGGGTCAGAAGATCCTTGGTCAGCGCCAGCGAGCGGCGCGGGCTCTGCGGCGCTTCGAGGGCCGCGGCGCTGGCGGCATTCGTCATGCCCTTGCGCAGATAGGCCAGCGACTTGCCATAGGCGGCGTCTTCCGCCGTACGGCCGGTGCCGTATTTGATGGCGTAGTCGAAGGCCGGGATCGCCTCCATCGGCCGGTTCATCTCCATGAGCTGCCAGCCGCGCGCCAGCGAGGAGGCCGCGCCGCCACCACCGCCGCCGACATCGGATACCGTGCTGCCGGTGCGGGCGACGGAGCGGGTGACCGAGCGCCGGCGCGGCGGGGCCGGGGCATAGCTGGCGGCGACCGGCGTGGCATAGGCCCGCTCGGCGGCGACCTGGGTGGTGACAGGCTGTCCAACGGCACCCGGCAGCGGCTGGAACTGCGCGGTCGGCTGATAGGTGCCAGGCACTCCCTGAAGTTGCACGCCCTGAACCTGCGCGCCCTGGAATTGCGGCACCGGCTGGAACTGGCCCGTCGGCGCATAGGACAGGGCGGGGGCACCCGGCTGCACGCTGGCGGCGCCGGGCACGGGGACGAATTGCGGCGTCGCCACGCCCGGAACATAGCCGCGGCCGGCATTGACCGTGGGCGCGCCGAGCGGCGGCGGCTGCAGGGTCGGGGTCGGCGTCAGGCGCGCGGCGGCGGCAATCAGCGGATCGTTGTAGCGCAGGGTCGTCGTCTGCGCGTTGCGGGCCTCGAGGCGGGCGCGCACCACGGGATCGACGAGGGCGACGATGCGCTCCGAGCGCGGGCCCCAGCTGCGCACCATGGCCATGAGCCGTGCCTGGTCGCCGAGACGCCAGAAGGTCAGCGAAAGGCCGTAGGCGGAGGGCTCGTCGTTCGGATCCCAGGTCAGCGCCGTCTCGAACCAGGACTGCGAGGTGACGATCTGCCCGGTATTGTAGGCGTACCAGCCGAGCGCCTGCGCGCCGGGCACATATTTGTCGCGCATCACCACCGGGCTGAAGCGCGACAGCACGATCTCGTCGAGCACCGGCGGGGGATCGGCGGTCAGCAGGCTGATGACGACGTCGAGATAGGCCTTGTTGTTCTCGGGCGCGCTGTCGCGCCACTCATAGGCGATCGGCTCGGCTTCGAGCGCGCGGCCGAGGAAGTTCAGCGCCAGCACATAACCTTCCGCCGACTTCGGGCCGCCCTTGCGGTCCAGCGCCAGCTTGAACCATTCGAGCGCGCGCTGCGCCTCGTCGTGGCGGAACAGATACCAGCCCAGCAGCAGCGGGTCGCCCGGCGTGGTGCTCTGGCGCGACAGCTCTTCCATGCGCTTGATGTCGTGGTCCGGAACCGAGAATTCCGGATTCTCCGCCGCCTTGCCCATGCGCCGGCGGATCAGGTCGTCGCGCAGCACGTCGAATTCCGGCTTGTCGTCGGCGTCCTTTCGCTCCAGCTCCATGAGCTTGGCGATCTGCTCGTCGGTCAGCAGCGGAATGGCCTTCTGCATCGTCGCGAGACGTTCGTTCGGGTCGTTGCAGTTGGTCAGCACATAGGTGTAGGCGTCGAGCGCGCGCGGCAGCTGGTTGGTCTTGCTGAAGGCCTCGGCGACGCGCCAGAGGATGTCGACATTCGAGCAGGTGAGCACGCCCGGCGTCTCGGTGGCGAGCCGCAGCACGGTCGACCATTGCTGCGCATCGGAGGCGTTGATGAGGCGCTGGCGGGTTTCCGATTCATTGAGCCGGGCGATCAGGTCCGCCGGCGGATCCCACGCCGGATCGGCCGCTTGCCGCGCGGCGATGGCGCTGCGCACGTCGCTGTACTTGCCGTCGGCATAGAGCTTCCACATGCGCTCCAGCTCGGTGTCGGTCTGCGGGCCGAACAGATCGGCGGGCGGCGACCATTCCGGGTAGAGCGCGCGCAGGCGGGCGATTTCGGCTTCGAGCCGGCGCGTGTCGCCCTGCGAGGCGAAGTAGCGGAGAGCGGTTTCGTCGACCTTGGGGCGTGCCGTGCCCGGCGTGTCGCCATTGGCGCGGTTGGCGGGCGTGCTGCCGGAGCTGCCAGGGAGCTCGATCTGCTGCGCAATGGCGGGGAGGACGGTTCCTCCCAGCACGATCAGCAGAGCGGCTCTCTTCAAAGACATCTCGGATATTTCTCCGCGACTAGCGCCCAGCCCAACAAGTAAAGTGTCGACGGATAGTAGAGCGTGGGCTCGAACCGCCGCAGATCATCCGGGATAGGAGCCGCATCAAGGGCACATGCCAGAACCGCCCCGAGCATGCGATAGCCCGGATCGGTCAGCCGCGTCAGCACGCGTCCGGTGGGGATCTCGACGACCGCGGGTGTGCCCCCGTTCTCGATCAGCCAGTTCCGCCGGAATGTCTCCTGTAGCTCTGCGTCCACTATCCCCGCACGCAATAGGTAAAGAGATATCCTTAACGAATTGTAACCAAAGACCGGGGGGAAGCCCTCGGCCACGGTCACCGGCGCATTGTTCGGCGCCGAAATCCAGTCCGGCGGAAGCCGCGCGGGGCCGAGCTGCGCGATGCGCAGCAGCTCGATGCCGCCGGCCACCACGCCGTCCCAATCGGTCTCCGGCGCGAGTTGCTTCATCACCGGAAAAGCTTCGAATATCCAATAGGATAGATTGAGTATCGGGCCGTCCTTGCGGTCCCCGGCGGCAAATCCGGCCGCGCCGGGCAACAGCACCAGCCGGCTGCCGCTGCGCACGATGAGCTTCTTGCCCACGGCCCGCGCGATCTTCTGGGCGCTGTCTATATAGGACTGGTTGCCCCACGTTCTTCCGGCCCGCGCCAAAGCATAAGAAATTAACAGATCGCCGTCGCTCGCCGCGTTGACGTCCGTAACACGTGGTGTCGAATTCGGGTCCCAGCGCCATGCAGCGAGTCCGTCGTCGCGAATCAGCAACTCGGTACGCGTGAAACTCCATATGCGCTCGAAATTGCTTCTGTCACCAGCTAAATAGGCCAGAAGCATTCCATAGCCCTGACCTTCGCTGTGACTGATGCCGCCATTGGCGGTGTCGACGACCCGTCCTGAATCGTCGACGAAGTGCTGCATATAGGCTTCCCAGGCCGCCGCCGGGATGGAAGAGGTCTGCGCTTTCACTGAAACAACCCCGAAGGCGAGCAAGAAGATGCCGGCGACGAGGCGTTTCATCATGTGGGGCGTCCCAGTCGTCTCAGGAGGAAGGCCGTGGCAATGCCGAGCACGGTGCCGGCGATGAGCAGCATCAGCGCATAAGGCATGATGTTGGTCGAGAGCCAGTTCGCCGCGATCATTCGGAAGTTCGCGAAGGACAACGGCTGGGTGATGATGAAGCGGAAGGACGAGGTGTCCCGGCGCTCGACCTCGCCCGTGGAGCTCTGGAAGGCGACGGCCTGACCGCCGATCCGGTTCCAGACATTGTCGGCGGTGAAGCGGACCATCGAGGCGCTGAGTGCCTCCGAGGTGCGGGCCGTCACCAGCGTCCAGGACTGCTGGCCGTTGGTGCTGGAGCCCTGCGCCATCAGGATCGAGGTGCGCGGCGGCGGCTCGTACAGCGTGCGCCGGCCCTCCTGGATGCGCAGCGAGTCGAAGCCGATCGCGAAGGTGCGCCGCAGCCATTCCTCGAACGCATCCATGACGGCGTAGACGCCGCCGCGGCCGGCCACGCTCTCGCGCCAGCGCTCGTAGATTTCCGGCGTGTTGTGCTGGCTCGGCTGCTCGGTCGGCACCATCTGGGTGTCGGCGGAGCGCCGGTTGCGGAAGCGCTCCAGCACGTTGTCGTAGTTCTCGCTGCCGGCGACGCCGCTCGGCCGGTCGTCCTCCACCGAGACTACCCAGTTGGCCCGTGTCGAGGGTGCGATGCCGACCTGGTCCAGCACGCTGGAGGCGATGTGGTCGATGCCGCCGACGAAGATGGTGTTGCGCTCGCCCAGCGTCACCGAGGCGGCGGAGGCGTCGATCGGCAAGGGCGCGCCGTTCGAGAGCGCGAGGCGCGCCATCAGCGTGCCGGCGCCGGCGAGCGTCGCCGCATCCTGCCGCGCCAGCACGACGGCGATCGGATTGCCGTCGATATTGTAGGGAAAGCCGGTGGCGGTGAACGCGCCGAGGTCGGGCAGGCGGCCGATGCGGGCGAAGTTGCCGAGGGAGAACTCCGACGAGTCGAACAGCACGAACCGGTTGTCCGCCGGCAGCGTCGCGCCGGGCAGGCAGCGGGCGTCGGATTCGGTGTCGAGCACGACCTCGAGCCACAGCCGGTTGATGCCCGGCCGGAAATTGCGCAGCGGAACGAACATCGGCTGATGCTGGAACAGCCCGCCGCCGCGTGCCGTGATCGGCAGGGTGGAGGCGATCTGCTGGTTCACATAGAGGTCGATATGGCTGCCCGGCCGGACCGCGGCGGTGAAGGCGGCGTCGAGGAACAGGTTCGCATTGCCATAGGCCTCGGCATAGAAGTCCGGCGGCAAGGCGATCTGGAACTCGGAGCGGAAGCGGCGCCCGGAGAATTCCTGCGTGGTGACGCCGAGCTCCGCCAGCCGGACGCTGCGTGCGCCGTCGAACAATGGGGCGTTGGGCGCGAAGCGGGTCTGGGTGTTGATGGCGTCGGTCTGCGGGATCGAGATGCCGTTGAGCCGGTCGATGGCGCGGTCGACGTCGGCCGGCGTGGGGCCGGAGATGACGAGGGTCGGCGCGCCGAGTCGGTCGTCGTCGAGGAAGCTGGTGATCGGTCGCTGGCGGGCGTCGGCGGGCACCGCCGCCATCAGGCGGGGCAGCTCGGATGCGGTGCCGACGACCACGGTGAACGTGCCCGGCGCGGCCCGCCCCTGCGCGCCCTCGGCGATGACCACCGACGGATTGGGAAACTGGCCGCGCACGGCAAGTCCCTGCACGACGCGCAGCACCCGCGCGCTGCCGCCGCCTTCGATCGGGCCCGGCGTGATCACGCGGATGGTGGTGACGCCCTTGTCGTCGAAGCCGACCGAGGGGAGATCGTCGAGCCCGCCGGTGATGGGCGGGCGGCCGCCGGCGAAGGAGAGGCCGGTGCCCTCATTGTTGATCTCGGTCCACAGCTCATAGGTGGCGGTGACGGCGCAGTCGGTGCGGTGGCGCTGCACGACGTCGACGCGGATGAGGTTGGCGCCCGCGCGCAGGGCACCGCGATGGATCGGCACGGCGAAGCGCGAGGGCTCCTGCGAGGAGGCGATCGGCGTCTCGATGACGGCCTGGCCGTTGATCGTCACGCGGATGCGCGAGGTCTCGGGCATCACCACGACGGCGTTGATGTAGCTCAGCAGGAAGGTCGCCTGGCGGGCCGCTTCTTCCTCGGTGACGTAGATCACCCAGGCGCGCGAGGCGACTTCGCCGGAGAAGATCATTCGCGGCTGCGGGATGATGAAGCGGTCCGGCCGCGGCGGTGCGCTCGGCTGGCTGCTCGTCGGCACCGGGGCGACGCGCGGCGGGGCGGGCTGGCCGGGACGCATCTGGAACGGCGCGGCGGAGGGGGCCGGCGCGCCGGCTTCGCCGGGCAGGCCGAGGCCGGTCGAGGGATACGTTTCGCCGGAAGGCGCCGCCGGGGCGGCGGCCGGGGGCGGCGCGGATTGCGTGAGCGCGCGCGGAGCCGGCGCGGGAGCGGCGGTGGACGGCGCAGTGGTGGACGGGGCCGCTCCGGACGGGCCCGGCGTTGCCGGCGTGCCGACCGCCGCCGAGGGGAAGGACGGCATGGAGAAGCTGGAGCCGCCGGACGAGCCGCCGGCGGGGGCCTGGCCGGCGGCCGGGGCCGGGAAGGCCGGTTGCTGAACTGCGGCCGAAGGGGCGGTCGACGGTGCGGCGGAGGGAGCCGTCATCGGCACCGATGTCGCCGGCCCCTTGGGCGCGGAGCCCGCGTCCTGCAGCGGCGGCGTCATCGAGAAGCCCGTGCCCTGACCGGCCGACCCGCCCTGCTGTGCGAAAGCGCTGCAGGCGAAGGCGGCGACAAGGCCGATCACCGCGATCGAGGAAACGGCGCGCATGGGCATCATCCGCGTTTGGCCGGGGCGAGTGAAGGCTGGCGGCGGCGCTCGCGCCACAGCTTGTGCAGATGAACGAGATAGGACAGGCCGCGGCCCGTATGGAAGATGGAAAGTCGAACGAAATTGAGAGTACCGCGCAGAACCCCCGGATTTTTGCGCCGGGACTCCTGGAATTTCTTCCACTGTTCCGAACTCGCGAAGATGAGGTCGGAAATGAGCCGGTAGTGCTGGGGCTCCTCGGGGGCGAACTGGCCGCCGATCAGCAGGCCGTCGGCATCGCGCTCGATGTTGCGGATGGTGAAGGGCAGCGTGTCGATCTTGATGTTGGCGGAGAGCGGCTTGAAGCGCAGCACCGCCGCCTGGCCGCGCTCGATCTCCGGCATGGTCACGTTGGCGTTGGGGCGCACGCGCGCACCGCCGACCGAGCCGTCGTCGATCGTGGCGGGATAGGCCACGCCGTCGATGATGAGCTCGCAGCGCCGCAGCAGGTCCACGCGGTGGGCGCGGCGGCGGTTGCGCCGCTCGGACACCACGCCGAGGGCGCAGCCGGCGATGATGATGTTGAGCACGTTCCACGCCCCGACGACGATGATGACGTCGGCGTTGAACGGCTCGGTCAGCAGCCGGTAGACGGTGACCAGCAGGCCGACGATCAGGATGCCGTAGATGATGAAGAACGGCCGGCCGATCTCCGACACATGGCCCTCGTCCATCGTCTCGCCCTTGGCGGTGACGTTGAAGGTCGGCTTGTGCGGATTGATGAGAACCGAGATGAGCGCTGGCAATAGATAGATCGATTGTATGTATTCGTAGAGCTCGGAAATCCACGGCCAGCGATAGCGCCCGTAGAGGTAGTTCTGCATCAGCAGGTTCACGAGCATGTAGGTCGTGGTGTAGGCGAGGAACTCGGCGCCGGAGGCGTCGAAGATCTCCAGCGAGAAGAACAGGTAGAACAGCGGCGAGATGAGGAACATCAGCCGGGGATAGGCGAACAGCCAGAACAGCGTGGACGAGCAGTAGCTCAGCCGCTGCGGCAGGGTCAGGCCGCGCTTCAGCGGCGGGACATGGAAGCGCAGGATCTGCATCATGCCCTGCGCCCAGCGCGAGCGTTGCCCGATGAAGCTGGTGAAGGTCTCGGGCTGAAGGCCGGCGATCAGCGGGCGGTCGACATAGATCGAGTGCCAGCCGCGCGAATGCAGTTCGAGCGCGGTCTCGGCGTCTTCGGTGATGGTGATGCCCTGGAAGCCGCTCGTCTCCTGCAGGGCGCGCCGGTTTATCAGCGCCGCCGAGCCGCAGAAGAATGCCGCGTCCCATTTGTCGAGGCCACGCTGGATGATGCCGTAGAACATCTCGTTCTCGGACGGCATGTACTCGAACGTGTTGAGGTTGCGTTCCAGCGGGTCGGGATTGATGAAGAAGTGCGGCGTCTGGACGAGGAACAGGTTCTCCGTCGTCTGGTAGTAGCCGACCGTCTGTTGCAGGAAGTCGCGCGTGGGCGCGTGGTCGGCGTCGAACACGGCGACGAGATCGCCGGTGGAATGCTTCAGGCCGTTATTGAGGTTGCCGGCCTTGGCGTGCTCGTTGCGCGCGCGGGTGAGGTAATGGCAGCCGAGCCCGGCGCAGAGCTGCTGCAGCTCGGCACGGCGCTGCTGGGCCTCGAGCGCCTTGACGGTGTCTTCCTGCTCGCATTTCTGGTCGGTGCCGCCGTCGTCGAGCAGCCAGACGGAGAACTTGTCGTCGGGGTAGTCGATGCTGAGCGCGGCCGAGGCGGTCGAGGCCAGCAGATGCGGGTCCTCATTATAGGTCGGGATGAAGATGTCGACCGTGGGCAGTTCGTCCATCACCAGCGGCGGCGAAACCCGCTCGGGCATGGGCGAGGACACCACGAACAGGCTGAGGAACAGCATGAACACGCTGTACATCTCGGCGATGTAGAGCATGAAGCCGGGGATGAAGTCTTCCAGCTGGGTGATGGGCGGGATGGTGCTGGTGGTGCGCCAGTAGACGTAGCGCAGCACGATCGCGGTGCCGAGCGCGAGCGCGATCATGCGGAAGATGCCGACCGGAGGCCCGAACGTCTTCAGCAGGATCATGGCCAGCACGACGATGCAGCCGGCGATGAGATGGGCCTGGAGGCTGATGGGCAGCGTGATCAGGAACACGACGATGAGCGAGGAAATCGCCCACAAGCCTCCTATCCATGCCTTGCGCATTCTGTCTCCGCCTCGGTTTCGCCAGGGCCGCGGCTGGCCGGCGGCATAAGGTGTGTCTAATCCTCAGAGGTTGAGGAAATCTATCCAATATCGAACTTTCTTGTCACTTGCTCGATTCCACCCGGCGCCCGTGCAGGCTAAAGTCTTCCTACGCAAGTGATTCGTCTATGTTTCACGAGGCGACTCTTAGGATCGGATGCAGGCGGAGCAGAGCGTCGGCGCAACGGCGCTTCAGCGCTCGAAGGACACATGACCGGACGGAATGCGCGCGTACCTCTTCTCGGGTGTCTTGCCGTTTCCGTCGCTTTCCTGACGGCCGGTTGCGCACCCTTGTTCTGGCGGGGCAATCCGCAGGTCGCGACCGCGACGGTCGAGGTGCCGGTCGCCGAGGCGCTGGTTCTGCCGGAACCCGGCGCGGCGCCGCAGGTCATCACCGTTCTGGAGACCGACTATATAAACGCGGTCCAGCAGGAAATCATTCTCGCCACCAATTCGCGCTCGCGCGGGCAGAACGCCATTTATGCGGTGTTCTTCGGCCCGGTTAAGGGGCGCACCGGCTGGGAGAACCTGCGCAAGGACGAGTTCCTCAACGACGAGGCGCTCGACGAGGAAATGCTGGAGCGCATGCCCGGCGTGCCGATGCATGTGTCCAACTACTTCGTGCAGAACCGCTACGGGCCGTTCAACTATGCCATCGGCAATGCCGGCGGCGGCGAATTGTGCATCTATGGCTGGCAGCGGATCCAGTCGCAGGCGCGCCTGCGGCTGATCCCGCCGGACAGCGGCGTGCTCGCCATCCGCCTGCGGCTCTGCCAGATCGGCGCGAGCGAGCAGGACCTGCTGCGGGTCATGTACCGCTATTCGATCAACGGCTATTTCCTGCCGCAGTTCTGGCAGCCCTATGGGCGGCCCATGGGCGAGCCGGAGGGCCTGGGCATGATCGGCGGGCCGCTGGCCTATCCCTCCGGCCTGCAGGGCGACGGGACGGTGCTGGACGGCTGGGCCGGACCCGAGCCGGTGCAGGCGGCGCCGGCGCGCGCTGCCCGGAGCACGAGGCGCTATGGCAGCGCGGTGCCGCAGCCGGAGCCGGTCTATCCCGCGGCGCAGCCCGGCTACATGGACCCGACCATGCAGGGCAATCTGGTCGATCCGGTCGAGGGCTATCCTCAGGTGCCGGGGCCGGCGGTTTCCGGCCAATTGGCGCCGAGCGCGAAGCCCAGCGTCACGCCGGGCCAGGTGCAGCCGGGCGCGGTGGTCGACCGGGCGCCGGCGCGGCCGGTGCAGTCCGACCAGCAGAGTTCGCCGTTCAGCACGCCGCCGACCCTGCCGGGGACGACGAACTACCTGCCCTCGCCGGGCGTCTCCTCCTCCGGTTCTTCCTCGACCGGCGCGCCCAGCGCGATCGGCGAGCCGGTGCGGCTGGTGCCGGGCGCTTCCTCCTACCCGACGCCGAGCCAGTAGCGGGCGTCAGGGGGCGGCGAGGCGGGCGCGGGCCCGCGTGCGGATCTGCTTCAGCGTGGCCAGTACCGGCCGTTCGACGGCGACGAGGAAGACGCACCCCAGCGCGAGCGTCGCGGCTGAAGTGGCGACGAACAGCAGCGCCAGCGCCAGCGGCGACATCGGGCTCAGCGCGGCGAAGACCGCCGAGGCCGGCGCCACGATCAGCGGCACGTGCACGAGATAGATCGGGAAGGACAATTCGCCGAGCTTCTGCAGCGGCGGGCTCTCGAACAGCCGCCTGAGCGCCGGCGTCATCAGGATCGCGAGCACCAGCAGCACGGCGCCGGCCTGGCGGGGGCCGTCGGTGCCGAGCCGGGCGATGAGCTGCGAGGCGAGGTCCGGCCCGGCGGCGCGGCCGGCGAAGCTGGCACCGAGCACGAGGCCGGCGAGGCCGACCAGCGCGCCGAGCACGGGCCGCTCGCCCAGCCGATGGCGCAGCTCATAGATGAGCGCACCGCCGCAGAAGGCGGCGAGGTAGAACAGCCCCACCGCGCCGAAGGCAAGGATGCCGGCCGCCATCGCATAGGGCCGCGCGCGGCCTTTCAGCAGGGCGTAGGAACCGTAGATCAGCACCGATCCGAAAAATTCCGCCTGCATGGTCCAGAGCGGATTGTTGAAGCGGGTGGTGCCGTTGACGAACACGCCGACGCCGCCCTCCCAGATCGCCTGCGACAGCGGGGGAATGGGCGGCTGGTAGGTCCAGCGGAACCAGCGGCTGCCGCTGATCGCCTGTGCCTCGCTCGCGGCCTCGGGAAAGCCGGTGAGCCAGGCCCAGGCGAGGATGGAGGAGGCGAGCGCCGGCAGGCCGAGGCGGAAATAGCGCAGCCCGATCATCAGCGGCGCCTCGCGCAGATTCTTCGGGCTGGAGGCTGCCAGCACGAAGCCGGAGAGCACGAAGAACACCGCCACGGCGAAATTGCCGTTCCACAGCACCGCCAGCGGCGTGTCGAACAGGCTGAAGCCGGTGCGCGCCCGGTCGGCGAACGGGCCGGGCGTGAAGGCATAGAAGAAATGGAACGCCACCACGGTACAGGCGGCAAAGCCGCGCAGCCCGTCGAGGCAGGTGACACGCGATGAGGCAGGCACGGGCTGGCTGGCAGGCATGGTGCGTGCGCCCCCCGGCGCGGACCAATGGAGAGACGGCGGCGATCTAATACCGCCGCGGCGCCGGCAGCAACGGGCGATGCGTGACAGGCGTAGCCTCGCGGGTCCTGGCGCCGGTGGCCTGCGGTTTCGTGAATTGACGTGGCCCGCCGGTCGGGCTTCACCGCGTGCGTCGATGCGAGGAGAGATGCGGGTGAGGCGGCTGCGCTGGATTCTATGGGGACTGGTCGTGCTCGGGGCGGGCGGCTTCGGTTTTCTTATGCTGCGCGAGCCGTCCGTGCCTTCCGGGGCGATGGTCCTTGAGATCAGTGAACTGGGCGGACCCTTCGCGCTGACCGACCAGCACGGGCGCGCGGTCACGCAGGACGACATTGCCGGGCGCCCCTATGCGGTGTTCTTCGGCTTCACCAACTGCCCGGATGTGTGCCCCACCACCCTGTTCGGCCTGACCCGGCTGATGGAGACGCTCGGCCCGGAGGCAGACCGCTTCAAGGTGCTGTTCGTCACCGTCGATCCCGAGCGCGACAGCGTGGAGCAGCTGGGGCTCTACATGTCCTCCTTTGATCCGCGCATCGTCGCGCTGACCGGCACGCCGGAGGCGACGGCGCGAATGCTGAAGAATTACCGCGCCTACGCCCGCAAGGTGCCGACCGAGGGCGGCTACACCATGGACCATACCGCGCTGGTGTTCCTGATGGGCTCGGACGGACGCTTCGTCTCGACGCTGGACCTGCACGAGCCGCAGGAAACCCAGCTCGGCAAGCTGCGGCGGCTGGTGGACCGATAGCTCACGATTGCGTGAAGCCGGCGCCGATGCCGCAAGGCTGCCTTGCTCCTCAAGCGACTGGAGATGGCAGCGTGCCGGAACCGGAATGGCCGGCGGAAGCTGCGGAGGTGCATATGAGGCGTCGTGACGTTCTTCTGGCCGGGGCCGCGGCCGCCGGGCTTCTCGCGGGCGTATCCGGCGCCAGCGCCCAGCGCATGGCCGACAAGATCCTCGGCGAGCCCGGCCCGTTGCCCGAGCGCGTCTTCGGCTCGCCGGACGCCAAGGTCACGGTGATCGAATATGCCTCGCTGACCTGCCACCATTGCCGTGATTTCCATGTGAAGACATGGCCCGCCATCAAGGCGAAATATGTCGATACCGGCCGCGTGCGGTTCATTCTGCGCGAATTCCCGCTCGACCAGATGGCGCTTGGCGGCTTCATGCTGGCGCGCTGCGCCGGCGAGGAGCGCTGGTACGATGTGGTCGACACGCTGTACCGCAAGGACGACGCTTGGGCGCATGCGCCGAACCCGCTGGAGGGGCTCCGCGGCCTGCTGACGCCGGCCTATCTGAGCGCGGAGAAGTTCGAGGCTTGCCTGAGCGACAGCGCGCTGCAGGAAAAGGTGCTGACCGTCTCGCGCAACGGAACGGTGGCCGGCGTCGCCGCCACGCCGACTTTCTTCATAAATGGCAAACCATATTCAGGCTTCATGACGGTCGAGCAATTCAGCCGTCTGATCGATCCGCTGCTGTGAGCGGTCGATGGAATGGCCTTGTGAGAGCGTCGGGAGCTCGGGTTTCGTGAGTAAGCTGCTGGCCAGACTTGGTCTTGTCGCCGTCCTCGTGGCGTCCGCCGCATTGGCGGGCTGCGTGTCGATGGATGGCGAGGACGATCGTGGATCGATCCCGCTCAACGGCAAGATCGTCTCGGAGATGACCGCCAAGGGCATGACCCCGGCCGATCCGATCATGGTGCGCATCTACAAGCAGGAGAGCGAGCTGGAGGTGTGGAAACGCACCAGCAACGGCACCTATGCGCTGCTCAAGACCTACCCGATGTGCCGCTGGTCCGGAAAGCTCGGCCCGAAGATGCGCGAGGGCGACCGGCAGGCGCCGGAGGGCTTCTACACCATCACCCGCGCGCAGCTGAACCCGCGCTCGCAATACTTCCTGTCCTTCAATCTCGGCTATCCCAACGAGCTGGAAAGCGCGCTGGGCTACACCGGCGCGGCGCTGATGGTGCACGGTGCCTGCACCTCGGCCGGCTGCTACGCCATGACCAATAACGGCGTGGGCGAGATCTACGCGCTGGCGCGCGAGGCGCTGAAGGGCGGGCAGGAGGAGTTCCAGGTCCAGGCGCTGCCCTTCCGCATGACGCCGGCCAATCTCGCCGTGCACCGCAGCGACCCGAACATGGCATTCTGGCAGAATCTGCGGGAAGGCGTCGACTATTTCGACCTGACCAAGCAGCCGCCGACGGTGACGGCCTGCGCCGGGCGCTACCGCTTCACGCCGGGGCCGCTGCCGGCCGATGCCAAGCTCGACCCGCTCGGCCCCTGCCCGGTGGACCCCGCCAGCGCCGCGATCGCCCAGCGCATTCAGGAGCGCGAGGCCGCCGAGGCGGCGGAGATCGCCTCCATCGCCGCCGCCAACCCGCCGCTGGCCGCAAGCTATGTCGATGGCGGCATGCACAAGAGCTTCCGCGACGTGCTGCGCCGCGCCGGGCCGGAGAAGCTGGCGGCGCTGACCTCGGGCGTGATTCCCGTCAGCCAGCCCGATGCGGCTCTGAAGGACCCCTATCCCGGCGCGGTGACGGTTTCCGCCGCGCAGTGATCTGCCGTTGACGTGGCAGGCCGCGCCGTGGTGCAAGCAGCGACCATGAATGTGACCGTCGAAAAACCACTCGCCCCCGTCCTCGTGCGCGATGCGCATGTGCCGGACATGGCCGCCATTCAGGCGATCTACGCCCACCACGTGCTGCACGGCCTCGCCACCTTCGAGGAGGTGCCGCCTTCGGTGGAGGAGCTCGGCGCGCGGCGCACCGCCGTGCTGGGCGCGGGCCTGCCCTATATCGTCGCCGAGAGCGGCGGCGAGGTGGTCGGCTACAGCTACGCCACCGCCTACCGTCCCCGTCCGGCCTATCGCTTCACGGTGGAGGATTCCATCTATGTCGCGGACGGCCGGGGCGGGCTGGGCATCGGCAGCGCACTGCTGGCGGAATTGATCGCCCGCTGCGAGGCGGGGCCGTGGCGGCAGATGATCGCGGTGATCGGCAATAGCGGCAATGCGGGCTCCATCGCCCTGCATCGCCGGCACGGCTTCGCTCACACCGGGGTGCTGCACGATGTCGGCTTCAAGCTCGGCCGCTGGGTGGATTCGGTGCTGATGCAGCGCCCGCTCGGGGCGGGTGCCGGAACCCTGCCGGACGCGCGCGCCGCGGCAAAATGAAAAGGCCCTCCGTCGGGAGGGCCTTTCCGTCGTCTTCAGTGCCTCACGCGCTACTCACTCGGCCTTGGCTTTCACCGGCTTGGAGCGAAGGACGGCACCGCCACGCGCGCGGCTGGCGGCGGCGCGCGGGGGCGTCATCGGGTCGTTCTTGTCGGCGCCCACCGGCTTGCGCGACAGCATGGCCTTGTCGATGGTGACGAGGCGCATGACGTTGGTGGTGCCCGGCGTCGCGAAGGGCACGCCGGCCGTGATGGCGATGAGGTCGCCCTGCTTGGCGAAGCCGTGCTCGACCGTGGTGTGCGTTGCCTTGGTCGCCATCTCGCCGAAGGTGTGGATCTCCTCCGGCGCGTGCACGGCGTGCACGCCATAGGACAGCACGAGCCGGCGCGCGGTCGACAGCTGGCTGGCGATGCCGACGATCGGGATGCGCGGGCGCTCGCGCGCGGCGTGCAGCGTCGTGGTGCCCGACAGCGTGTAGGTGACGATGGCGGCGGCATCGACCGACAGCGCGGCCTGATAGGCGGCGGCGGTCACCGCATCGGCGACCGAATGACCGGCGTCGGGACGCTGCGATTCGACGATGGCACGGTAGCCGGGGTCGCGCTCCACCTGCTTGATGATCTGGTCCATCATCGCGACCGCCTCGACCGGATATTGCCCGGCCGCGCTTTCCGCCGAGAGCATGACCGCGTCGGCACCGTCATAGACGGCGGTGGCGACGTCGGACACCTCGGCGCGGGTCGGCACCGGGGCGCTGATCATCGATTCCAGCATCTGCGTCGCCACGATCACCGGCTTGCCGAGCCGGCGGGATTCGCGGATGACGCGCTTCTGCAAGGCCGGGATTTCCGGCAGCGACAGTTCCACGCCGAGATCGCCGCGCGCCACCATGATGCTGTCGGAAAGCTCGGTGAGGCGGGTGAGGTGCTCGACCGCCTGCGGCTTTTCCAGCTTGAGGTTGATCTGGGCGCGGCCCTGGATCAGCTCCTTGGCCTCGAGCACGTCCTCGGGACGCTGCACGAAGGACAGCGCGATCCATTCGACGCCGAGGTCGAGGGCGAAGAACAGGTCCGAGCGGTCCTTGTCGGTGAGCGCGGAGACCGGCAGCAGTACGTCGGGGACGTTGAAGCCCTTATTGTTCGACAGCCGGTTGCCGGCGACGACCTCGGCCTCGATGAAGCCCGAACCCTTGCGCACGACGCGCACGCGCACCTTGCCGTCGTCCAGCAGCACGGTCGAACCCTCATGCAGGGCTTCGAGGATTTCCGGGTGCGGGATCGGCACGCGCGTCTCGTCGCCCGGGGTCGGGTCGGTGTCGAAGCGGATGGTGGTGCCGGCGGTCAGGTTGATGTGGCCGTCGACGAACTTGCCGAGGCGCAGCTTCGGGCCCTGCAGGTCGGCGAGCACGCCGATGGGGCGGCGCACATCCTTCTCCAGCGCGCGCACCGCGCCGAGTACCTTGCCGTGGTTCTCCTGCGTGCCGTGGCTGAAATTCAGCCGGAACACATCGACGCCCGCCTCGTACAGCGCGCGGATCTTCTCCGGGCTGGACGATGCCGGCCCGAGGGTCGCCACGATCTTCGTTGCGCGTTCGCGCCTGCCTGCCATTGTTTCCTCCATGTCGCCGGCGCGTCTCCCGCGACCCCGCACTGATACGGGCTCACGTTGCCGGCGCGTCTTCTATGTACCAATTCGGGGCGGCTGTCTCTTGCGCGATATCTTGCACTGCAACGTGTCGATACGGCGACGCAGCACGTTCAATTCTTCGCGCCCAAGGCAAAGTCGGTCGCTTACCTCTGGCGAAGCTATGATGTTACGTTGATCGCCGCGCGCGGCGAGGAGAGGGTCTCGCCGGGCCGATCCGTTGCCGATCGGAACCATCCGCCGCATACGGAATCAACTTGCTGGTATCTAGAATTCTGTATACCAATGGAGTCGAATGGCGGGAAGTGCCGTCGGCGCGCGCGGGATGAAGATGTCCGCGCGGGATCCGGGGGCGGGCGTGCGCCAGCGCCGTGAACCGCACGATCGAATAACAGCCGGCTAACGGCTCGCAAGGGAGGGAAGAATGCGTCTGTCCGTTCTGAAGGAGACGGTCGCGACCGAGCCACGGGTTTCTGCGTCGGTTGATACGGTCAAGCGGTATGTTTCGCTTGGGGCTGACGTTGTTGTTTCGTCGGGAGCGGGGCTGGCGTCGGGGATCGGCGACGGGGATTATGAGGGCGCGGGCGCGTCGGTGGTCGCGGATAATGCGGCGGCGGTGGCGGGGGCGGACATCGTGCTCGGGGTGCGCCGTCCGGAGGCGGGCGCGCTGGCCGGCGTGAAGCCGGGCGCGCTGGTGATCTCGATCGCGGATCCCTATGGGCACGAGGCGGAGCTGGAAGCGCTGGCGAAGGCGGGCGTGTCGGCGTTTGCGATGGAGCTGATGCCGCGCATCACCCGCGCGCAGGTGATGGACGTGCTGTCCAGCCAGGCCAACCTTGCCGGCTATCGCGCGGTGATCGATGCCAGCGCCGAGTTCGGCCGGGCCTTCCCGATGATGATGACGGCGGCGGGCACGGTGCCGGCGGCGCGGGTGTTCGTGATGGGCGCCGGGGTCGCGGGCCTTCAGGCGATCGCCACGGCGCGGCGTCTGGGCGCGGTGGTGTCGGCGACCGATGTGCGTCCGGCGGCGAAGGAACAGGTGGAGTCTCTGGGCGCCAAGTTCATCGCGGTCGAGGACGAGGAGTTCAAGCAGGCGGAGACGGCGGGCGGCTACGCCAAGGCGATGTCGGCGGAGTACCAGGCCAAGCAGGCGGCGCTGACGGCGAGCCACATCGCCAAGCAGGACATCGTCATCACCACGGCGCTGATCCCCGGGCGTCCGGCGCCGAAGCTGGTGTCCAGCGAGATGGTGGCGTCGATGAAGCCGGGCTCGATCCTGGTGGACCTGGCGGTGGAGCGCGGCGGCAATGTCGCGGGCGCGGTCGCGGGCGAGGTCGTCACCACGGCGAACGGTGCCAGGATCGTCGGCTATCTCAACGTGCCGGGGCGTCTGGCGGCGACGGCGTCGCAGCTCTACGCGAAGAACCTTTACGCCTTCGTGGAGACGCTGGTCGACAAGGGCACGAAGTCGCTTGGCGTGAAGTGGGACGACGAACTGGTGAAGGCGACGCTGCTGACGAAGGACGGTGCGGTGGTGCATCCGGGGTTCAAGCCGCAAGGGGCTGGCGACGCCGCCTCGGCGGCGTGAGCGCGGCCGGGTTGAGCGTCTTGCCGTGATCGACAGGGCGGGCCGGTTGCGCCGGGGAGGGCGCGGCAGGGCTCGGATAACAGACTTCTAGGGGATTGAGGGACATGGCCAATCCGGCAGCGGGCGACGCGGTCGCCCAGAACGCGGCGGAAGGCGCGCGCATCGCCGCGGAAGTGGCGGCGCAGGCGGCGCAGGCGGCGCAAGCCTATGCGGACGCGGCGGCACAGCATTATGCGGAGATCGCAGGTAACGCGGCGCACGCGCTCTCGGGCGGGGCGATCGACCCGTTCGTGTTCCGCCTCGCCATCTTCGTGCTGGCGGTGTTCGTGGGCTATTACGTGGTGTGGTCGGTGACGCCGGCGCTGCACACGCCCTTGATGAGCGTGACCAACGCGATCTCCTCGGTGATCGTGGTCGGCGCGCTGCTGGCGGTGGGCGTCGACACGGTGGCGGAGGGCACGGGCTGGGCGCGCGGCTTCGGCTTCCTCGGGCTGATCCTGGCTAGCGTGAACATCTTCGGCGGGTTCCTGGTGACCAGCCGGATGCTCGCCATGTACTCGAAGAAGAAGTGAGGGCGACGGGATGAACGCCAATATCGTCGCTCTGCTGTACCTCGTCTCCGGGGTGCTGTTCATCATGGCGCTGCGCGGGCTGTCGAGCCCGGCGACCTCGCGCCAGGGCAACCTGTTCGGCATGGTCGGCATGACCATCGCGGTGCTGACCACGCTGGCCTCCTCGCCGCCCTCGGGGCTGGGCGGCTGGGCGCTGGTGATCGGCGGCCTCGCCATTGGCGGCGGCGCCGGGGCGGTGATCGCCCGCAAGATCGCGATGACGCAGATGCCCCAATTGGTGGCGGCGTTCCACTCGCTGGTGGGCCTTGCCGCTGTCATGGTGGCGGCTGCCGCTCTTTACGCTCCTGCCGCGTTCGGCATCGGCGATCCCGGCCATATCCATGCGCAGGCGCTGGTGGAGATGAGCCTCGGCGTCGCCATCGGCGCCATCACCTTTACCGGTTCCGTGATCGCGTTTGCCAAGCTGAACGGCAATATGAGCGGCAAGCCGATCCTGCTGCCGGCGCGCCATGCGATCAACCTCGCGCTGGCGGCGCTGATCGTGGTGCTGGTCGTCATCCTGACGCTGACCGAGAGCCACACGGTGTTCTGGCTGATCGTGATCGCCTCGCTGGTGTTCGGCGGGCTCTTGATCATCCCGATCGGCGGGGCGGACATGCCGGTCGTGGTGTCGATGCTGAACTCCTACTCCGGCTGGGCGGCGGCGGGCATCGGCTTCACGCTGGGCAACACGGCGCTGATCATCACCGGCGCGCTGGTGGGATCCTCGGGCGCGATCCTGAGCTACATCATGTGCAAGGGGATGAACCGGTCCTTCGTGTCGGTGATCCTGGGCGGCTTCGGCGGCGATGCCGCGGCGGGCCCGGCCGGCGCGGTGGAGAGCCGGCCGGTGAAGCAGGGCTCGGCGGAAGACGCGGCGTTCATCATGAAGAACGCGGCCAAGGTGATCATCGTGCCGGGCTACGGCATGGCGGTGGCGCAGGCCCAGCACGCGCTGCGCGAGATGGCGGACAAGCTGAAGGAAGAAGGCGTCGAGGTGAAATACGCCATCCATCCGGTGGCGGGCCGCATGCCCGGGCACATGAACGTGCTGCTGGCGGAAGCCAACGTGCCCTATGACGAGGTGTTCGAGCTGGAGGACATCAACTCGGAGTTCGCTCAGGCCGACGTGGCCTTCGTCATCGGCGCCAACGACGTGACCAACCCTGCGGCCAAGACCGACCCGACCTCGGCGATCTACGGCATGCCGATCCTCGACGTGGAGAAGGCCAAGACCGTGCTGTTCATCAAGCGCGGCATGGCCGCCGGCTATGCCGGCGTCGAGAACGAACTGTTCTTCCGCGACAACACCATGATGCTCTTCGCCGACGCAAAGAAAATGGTCGAGGACATCGTCAAAAACCTCGCTCATTGAGCGCGGCTCTCCGATGACGCAAAAGGCCGGGCGCGAGCCCGGCCTTTTTCATATGCCCGCCGGATCCGCCATGCTGCGGCGCGGCGACTCTTTTCGTTGACGACAGGTGTATTGCATACCAGACTTCGACCAAAGGCTAAGAAGACGTGACGGCGCCCGTTCCACTCAAGTCGAGGAAACGCCATGCTAGTCGCTGATCTCATGAAGCTGAAAAGCGCCCGCGTGCCGACGATCCGCATGTCGGAAACCGTCGAAATGGCCGCCACCCTGCTCAACCGCGAGCGCATCGGCGCCGTGGTGGTGAAGGATGCCTGCGGCTCCGAGGGCGACACCGTGGTCGGCATCTTCTCCGAGCGCGACGTGGTGCGCGCCATTGCCGAACGCGGCGCCGCCTCGCTGAAGCTGCCCGTCTCCGAGCTGATGTCGCGCAACATGATCTCCTGCGCCATGGACGACAGCGTCGACCAGGTGCGCGCGATGATGGACGAGCACCATGTGCGGCATCTGCCGGTGCTGGCCGAACACCAGCTGGTCGGCGTGCTCAGCATTCGCGACGTGCTGGCGCATGATGTGCGCATGGCTGCGCTGGTCGCCGCCGGCGCGGGGCGTCCGGCCGGCGTGCCCGGTGTCTCGCTGACCGCCTGAACCACCGTCTGCCGGCAAAGAAAAACCGCGCGGGACGGTCTCCCGCGCGGTTCATTCATGTCAGGTGGAAACCCTGTGTGCCGGTCAGAGCGCCGGCGAGGTTTCCTGGCGCATCGGCGCCGTCTCCATCTGGTGCACGCGGTCGATCACCGCCTTCTGCACCTTCTCGAAGGCGCGGACCTCGATCTGCCGCACGCGCTCGCGCGACACGCCGAACTCGGCGGCGAGGTCTTCCAGCGTCATCGGATCGTCGGCGAGGCGGCGCGCCTCGAAGATGCGGCGCTCGCGCTCGTTCAGCACCGACAGGGCGCCCGACAGCGCATTGCGCCGGTTGTCCATCTCCTCATGCTCGGCGATGACGGTTTCCTGGCTGTCATGGTCGTCGGCCAGCCAGTCCTGCCATTCGCCGCCGCCTTCGACATCACCGCGCAGCGGCGAGTTCAGCGACGCGTCGCCGCCAAGACGGCGGTTCATGTCGATGACGTCCTGCTCGGTGACGCCGAGCTTGGTGGCGATCTGCTGCACCTGGTCCGGCCTCAGATCGCCTTCTTCCAGCGCGGAGATCTGGCTCTTGGCCTTGCGCAGGTTGAAGAACAGCTTCTTCTGCGCCGCCGTGGTACCCATCTTCACCAGGCTCCACGAGCGCAGGATGTACTCCTGGATCGAAGCCTTGATCCACCACATGGCATAGGTGGCGAGGCGGAAGCCCTTGTCGGGCTCGAACCGCTTCACCGCCTGCATGAGGCCGACATTGCCCTCGGAGATGACCTCGGAAATCGGCAGGCCGTAGCCGCGATAGCCCATGGCGATCTTGGCCACCAGACGCAGATGACTGGTGACGAGCTTGTGGGCGGCGTCCGGATCCTCATGCTCGCGCCAGCGCTTGGCGAGCATATATTCTTCCTGCGGCTCCAGCATGGGGAACCGGCGGATTTCCGCGAGATAGCGGTTCAGGCCACCTTCAGCGGACGGCAGGCTCATTGCGGAACGGGCCATGATTGCACCCTCCTTCTTTTCTCGGTCCCCAAGTGCGGGCAACCGGTAGGCGGCCGCTTGTCGCCGACCGCTTCACTATAATAGCAGCAACGGCCTCTTTTTGCGAAAGCGCAAGACGATGGAGGGTCACGAAGCGTTGACCGGGCGCCGGCGCGCGCGGCCCCCGCCGTTCAGCGCCCGTCCGCGAGGGCCTGTTCGAGCGCGGCGAGGTCGGGCGGCAAGTCGCTCTCGAACAGCAGGAATTCACCCGTGGCCGGGTGTTCGAAGCCGAGGCGCGCCGCGTGCAGGGCCTGCCGGTGCAGGGTTTCCACCATGGTGCGGGCCTCGGGGCCAAGGCGCGTTACCCGCGTGCGCTGGCTGCTGCCATAGAGGCTGTCACCGATGAGGGCATGGCCGATATGCGCCATGTGCACGCGGATCTGGTGAGTGCGCCCGGTCTCCAGCTGGCATTCGACCTTCGCCGCGATGGGGCGGCCCTGCGCATCCTCGAAGGCCCTGAGCCGCGACCAGTGCGTAATGGCAAAGCGCCCCTCCTGGCGCACCGCGATCTTCTCGCGCGAGGTGGAGTGCCGGGCGAGGGGAGCGTCCACCGTACCGCTCGGCAGCTCCGGCACGCCCCAGACGAAGGCGACATAGGCGCGCTCCAGCGGGCCGGTGCGGCCATGATCGGCGAACTGGGCGGCGAGGCGCTTGTGGGCGCGGTCGTTCTTGGCGACGACGAGCAGGCCCGACGTATCCTTGTCCAGCCGGTGCACGATGCCGGGCCGGCGCACCCCGCCTATGCCCGACAGGCTGGCGCCGCAATGATGCAGCAGCGCGTTGACCAGCGTGCCGTCGGCATTGCCGGGCGCGGGATGCACGACGAGGCCCGCCGGTTTGTCGACGACGATGAGGTGATCGTCCTCATAGACGATGGTGAGCGGAATATCCTGCGCCACCGGCTCGGCCGCTTCCGGCTCCGGCAGCTCCAGCGTGTAGCGCGCTCCGGCCGTGGCCTTGGCCGAGCCATTGGTGACCGGTACGCCGTCGCGGGCGAGCCTTCCCTCGGCGATCAGCGCCTGCAGCCGGGTGCGGCTGAGCTCGGGCAGGTGCCGGGCGAGCGCACGATCGAGCCTCTGCCCTTCATCCTCGGGCCCGACGGTGATATCGACGCGGGTCTCCGCCATGTCGGCGGCGATCTCGTCCACTTCATCCAACGGCTCGTCCATTGGGGCCCGCATGACTTCTCCAGTTCCTGACGACGACAAGCTCAACCCCGCCCAGGAGCGCGTGCTGCGCAAGCTGCGCCGTTTCGCGGCCTTTTCCGGGCTGATCATGGTGCTCGGCTTTATCGCCGTTTTCGGTGCCATCGGATACAAGCTCCTGAGCGGCAGGAAAAGCGCGCCGGCGGAAATCGCCGGTACCATCCAGCTGCCCAAGGGCGCGAATGTGCGCGCGGCGGTGATCTCCGGCGATCTGATCGCGGTGACGCTCGAGCGCGGCGGCCTCATTGAGACGCGGTTCTACGACCTCGCGACCCGCGCCGCGCGCGGCAGCCTGAGCTTCGCCAGCGAGCCGTGAAGGGGAGGGCGCTCACTCGCCCGCCGCTCCGCTGCGCCGTCCGCCGGACGCCTCCACGGGTGTCGGTGGTGGATGGCTGTGAAAAACGGCCGAATGTCAGAACGATGGCTTGATCCGGCAGGCGATTGGCCCTATGAGACGCCCCTGCCGCACGCGCCCATCGTCTAGCGGTCAGGACGTCGCCCTCTCACGGCGAAAACCGGGGTTCGATTCCCCGTGGGCGCGCCACTTCCGCCAATTCGCTCGCTACAGCTTTGACGCCGTCGCCGCATCGTCGCGATGCAGGCGGACCGTCAGCATGAACAGGCCCGCCAGCAGAAACGAGGCGGCAAGCGCGATGGCCGTGGTGATGAACTGACCTCCGCTCATATCCAGCAAGATGCCGCCGAGACGGGGCCCCAGGAAGCCGCCCAGATTGCCGACGGCATTGATGAGGCCGGCCGCGCCGCCAGCCGCCAACATCGGCACCGCCCGCGATGCCGCCGCCCAGAAGGGACCCTCGTACGCTAGTGCGCCGCCCATTGCGAGGCAGATGAAGAATACCGACAACATCACCGAAGACTGGCCGATCAGCACCGATGCAACCAAGCTGACGGCGGCCACCGCGAGCGGAATCAGCACGTGGCGCTGATAGAGCCGGTTGCGATCGGTCAAGGAACCGTTCACCCACATGAACACGATCGCCGTGAAGTACGGCAGAGTGGCGATCAGGCCCACCGCGCCGAATCCCGCTTCCGTCAGCGCCTTCAGCAACGTCGGCATCCACATGTTCAGACCGTAGAAGCCGACCTGGATCAGGAACGACACGACGACCAGCTGCCAGACGACGGGCTCGGCGAAGATCTGGCGAAAAGAGGTGGCTTTCGGCTCGCTTGCCCGATCTTCAGCCAGCGACTTCTCGATGAAATCGCGCTCGGCGGCCGAGCACCAGGCGGCCGCACGCGGGGTATCGGCGATCATCAGCCACCAAATGGGTGTGGCGATGATGAAGGGCAGCGCGCCCTCGATCAGGAGCATCGTGCGCCAGTTGGCCCATTCGACGATGAAACCGGAAACCGGCTGCGTAATGATCGAGGCGATCGCCAGGTTCGTCATCCAGAAGCTGTAGGCACGGGCTCGTTCCGACATCGGGAACCAGTTGTTTATGAGAACCAGGGTGGCCGGCCAGACGCCCCCCTCCGCGAGGCCGAGGACGAAGCGAGCCAGGACCAATTCGTCGAAGCTGCGGGCGAGGCCGCACCAGATGGCGGCGCTACCCCATAGCAGAATCATGATCCCGATGGATTTCTTGGCGCTCCAATGGGTGGCGAGCCAGCCGCCGGGAATCTGAAAGAGCGTATAGCCGATGAAAAAAATGCCGCCGGCGAAGCCTTGATCCGCTTTGCCGACGTTAAATTCCTGGCCGATGCCGGCGAAGGCGTAGCTGATATTGGTGCGGTCCATGAAGGAGATGATGTAGACCACCATCGCCACGGGTATGAGCCGCTTCCACCGCATCATGCCTGCTGTCGGCCCGGTAGCCGCGTTGGGCGCGTCCATGCCGTTCCCCCCGATTTTTCCAATCACCAGCGCGCACTCGAAACACGGGCATTCAAGATCCGGGTGTTCAAGATCCGGGCATTCCCACTGACGCCCACGCGATCGCAATGTGAACAGTCAAGGCGCGCCCGTGATGGCGTTCATTCAGCTACCGATTTCGATCGCTCGCAACAGCGCGTTGGCCCGTACCAGCGCCGGCACGCCGAAGCCTCCGGTGAAGCGCCGGTAGATCGGCGCGAGCAGCGCGTAGGCCTCCGCCTGCCGCGCTTGCCGCCGCCAGCGTTCCGCCAGGCTCACCGCCGCGCGCAGTTCCCAATACAGTGCCTGTTCGTGGCGTGAGAGATCGATCGCGCGCAGGAAGATCCGCTCCGCGGACGGATCGTCGGGATCGCGGAGGGTGAGGAGCCTGCCGCAGATGCACTGCAATTCCGGTACGTATTCCATGTAGTCCGTCTGCTCCGCAGAGCGCAGCGCCTCCTCGGCTTGCGCAAGACCTTCATCGACGCTCCCTGCGGCGGTGAGCGCCTCGGCAAAATAGCCGCGGAACGGCGTCACGAATGATCGATAGCCGGTGGCCTCCAATTGCGCGAGGCCGGACCGGAGCGCCGCGACGCCGGCGGTGGGGTCGCCCCGCATGGCAAGGACCCGCCCCTTCGCGCAAAGCGCCACGGCGCGGAAGGTGGGAAACCCGTAGCGGCTGGACTGTTCTTCGATCAGCGCAATATACCGCTCGGCGATGGCGAAACCGCCAAGCTCGGGAAACAGGAGCGCCGCGGGCCGTGCGAGCGCCAGGCAAAGAGCGACGGGCTGCCCGACTTGCCGGGCTGCTTCGATGGACCGCCCGGCGGCCTCGATCGCCGCGTCGATCAGGCCGCGCGCCAGCAGACATGACGACAGGTGGCCATGGGCGGAGGCCGGCTCATTGATGCCGTAGGATGGCCCGTCACGCCGGTGCCGGGCTGACGAGTATTCATGGACAGCCCGCTCCAGAAGGCTCGAGGCCTCGACATATTCCGCCAGATAAAGCAACGACATGCCGACCATCAGGTTGGCCGTGCGCACCGCGGGCGGGTTGGCGTCGCCAAGTGCGAGTTCGGCATAGCGCCGGCTCAACTGCAACGCTCTACGCAACTCCAGCGAGCGCAGATTGATTTGCCACAGGCTATGCACCGCGCGCCTCTGGTATTCGACGTCGCCGACTTCTTCCGCCAGCGAAAGCGCCCGCGCCAAATTGCTATAGGTGGCGGGAGTCATGCCCTCGGTAAACATCAGCGACTGGCCGAGAGCACACCGCAGGACCATCTCGTCCCTGGAATTCTCCGTGCCATCCAGCTCGGCCACGGCTTTGGTGGTCCAGATGCGGCACTCCTCCAGCAGCGGCGCGGACAGCCAGAAAGCCACGGAGGCGGTGGCGAGCGCAACGCCGAGGCCCGCATCGCCCGAGATCGAGAACGCCCAGGAAAGGGCCGCGCGCAAATTGTCGACCTCGCGAGCGTAGGCGGGGAGCTCCTCGCCGCCGATTTCCTGATCGGCTCTGGCATTGGGATTGAAGGTGGCGAAGAAGTCGCGGAAATACTCGGCATGGCGGCGCGCGGCCGCGTGCCACTCGCCGCTGGGCGCCAGCTTTTCCATCGCGTAGGCACGCACCGTCTCGAGCAGTCGCCAGCGCTCGTCGGGTGTGGTGCGGTCGAAGGTGACGATGGATTTTTCGACGAGGCTGGAGATGCAGTCCGCGACATCCGCCGGCGGATGATCACGCATCACCGCGCAGGCTGCCTCGATGGTGAAGCTACCCGGAAAGACGGCTAACCGCTGGAGCACCAGACGCTCTGCAAGCGGCAGCAGGGCATAGCTCCAATCGAAAACGGCGCGCAGCGTCCGATGGCGCGGCAAGGCGGTGCGGCGCCCGGTCGTCAGCAGCGCGAAGCGATTCTCCAGTCCTCCCGCAACCCGGGAGAGCCCCAGCGAGGACGAGCGGGCGGCGGCGAATTCTATGGCGAGCGGCAGGCCATCGAGGCGACGGCAGATGCTGGCAATCGAGAGCAGGCTCTGCTCGTCGCGGAGGCCGTCCATGTGCGGCGCCTCGGCCAACCCCAGGAACATCTGAACAGCGCTATTGCCCAGTATTTCTTCCGACCGTTCGGCTTCATGTCGCGGAACTTCGAGAGGCGGCACGCGATAGACATATTCCCCGTTGATCCTCAAGGTCTCGCGGCTGGTGGCGAGGATGACGGCATTCGGCGCCAGGCGGACAATGACGTCCGCCAGTTGCGCGGCCGAGGCGACGAGATGCTCGCAATTGTCGAGGACCAGGAGGAGACGATCGTGGCCAATGACGCGCGCCACGCTCTCCGCTGATATCGGGCGACCATCAGCCTTCAGGCCGATGGCCTCTCCTACGGCGACCGGCAGCAGGCCCGGATCGGCGAGCGAGGCCAACTCCACGAGCCAGACGCCGGCGTCAAATCGCGCCAGCAGGCTGCGTGCCAATTCGATCGCAAGCGCGGTTTTGCCAATGCCGCCCGGACCCGTGAGGGTGACAAGGCGATACGCCGCGCAGGCCTCTCGTAGAAACTCCAAGGATGCGCCCCGTCCGACGAGATCGTTTGCGGCGGCGGGCAGGTTTGTCGACGTGCTGCTGCGCGACGGTGATGGCGGAGGCAGCGGCGCCTTGCCGGTCTGCACCGTCCACGTGCCGACCAGGCGGAAGCCACGCCCGGATATCGTCTTGAGCATGGCGCGATGCGAGCCAAGCGCTTTCCGGATCGCGGATATGTGGACGTCGATCGCGTTCTCTCCGACGATGGCGCCGGACCAGACGAGCTCAAGCAGACGTCCGCGGCTGACGACCTCGTTCGCGGCCTCGACCAATACGGCCAGGATGTCGAAGGCCCGGCCGCCGATCGGCATGGCGTCGCCGCGCACGCGCACCTGGCGCAGTAACAGATCGATCTCGCACTCGTCGGACCGGTAGATCGCCTGACGGCCCGCTGTGCCGCCCGGCAGGTTGGATTCGAGCGAATGCGCCGGGATCGGGTCGAAGGTCGGCGGCGCCGACGTCGACGCTTCAGCCGCACTTGCGGTCTGCCACACGACCCAGTCGCCCAGCAGACGATAACCCTTGCCGGATATGGTCCTCAGCAAGGCCCGGTTTGCACCGAGCGCCTTGCGGATCGCGAATATCTGCACCTGAAGGGCCGTGTCGCCGACGACGACTTTGGGCCACACGCGCGACATCAGGTCCGATT
The DNA here is from genome assembly GCF_049445835.1 of Ancylobacter sp. VNQ12. Classification (NCBI taxonomy): domain Bacteria; kingdom Pseudomonadati; phylum Pseudomonadota; class Alphaproteobacteria; order Hyphomicrobiales; family Xanthobacteraceae; genus Ancylobacter; species Ancylobacter sp. VNQ12. The sequence continues at coordinate 74,882 of NZ_JBMSDU010000001.1, forward strand.
TGGTTACCGTGGCCCCGGACGCCTCGACCAGCATCTGCAGAACGGCGAACGCGCGACCACCCAAGGCGACAGTCGATCCGTTCGCTCGCAGTTCACGACGCTCGACGTCGATTTCCAGGCGATCTGGCCGGCTGCCGGCGACCGGTCCATTGACTTCCACTGCGCCCACAAGCTGAAAACCCCAAGGTGACCCAGATTGGCGGACGCTACGCTTGGCAGATCGCTGGTGGGCTCCGTGCTGTCATCCGGCGCCCACGTGCGACTCCAGCAAACTGCCGTTCAGCCTGAGAGCTCTCGGTCTCCGCCGCGCCACAAAGCGCTATCGCGGCGTTCCGTAACTTAAGGAATCTCAGGATTGTTAAATCCGGCTCATGACCGCGTCAATTGCGGGAACGGCGCCGCGGGACGTTGAGGCCTTGTCGCGATAGGACCGCGGCAGCTCGGTCGAGACCCATCGCATGGCCAGCGGATCCGAAAGCAATCTTAAGGATCTTTATGGCCGGCCGTAAGGACAAGTACTTAGGCCGAACCTACAGTGTAGCCCGCTTAGGCCGGATGTAATGGCCGCCAGAAGGTTCTCCGTCGCTCGTTCCGTTTCCCGGCAAGCGACGCGCATAGTCTCCGCTTTGACTGCGCCCGGTCTTTGGGCGCGGGCCGCACGACCGTCGCAGCGCTGGAGAGATGATGATGAAAAACATGATCTTCGGAGTGCTCACAGCCATGGCCACCTTGAAGGGCGACGTGGATGCCACCCAGCAAGTCGTTGCCAGAGCCGGCAAGCCGGTCGTGCTGGTCGGCCATTCCTATGGCGGCGCTGTCATCACCGAGGCGGGCAGCCTGCCGAAGGTGAAGAGCCTCGTCTATATCGCGGCCTTCGCACCGGAGGTCGGCTTCCGCGGTTCGCTGCTGAACCGAGAAGGGTGAGCAAGCCGATGCCGCGCTCCTCCACCACTTTGGGACTGTCGGATGCCAAGCGGATGCTCGACGCGGGCGAGGCCAAGGCCGCGAGCATCGGCGTCGCCTACAACATCGCCATCGTCGACGCCGGCGGCGCACTGGTCGCCTTCGCGCGACAGGATGGGGCGCTGATAGGAAGCATCGACCTTGCCATCGGAAAGGCGATTACCGCGCGGCTTTTCGACAAGCGCACTTCAGACCTCGCAAAAATGGCGCAGCCGGGCGCGCCGCTCTTCGGCATCGAACAGAGCAATGGCGGAAAGGTCGTCATCTTCGGCGGGGGCCTGCCCGTCCTGATCGACGGTGAGATCGTAGGCGCCGTCGGCACGAGCGCCGGAACGGTCGAACAGGATATCGCCGTGGCGGAGGCGGCCGCGGCAGCCATCAATGAACCCGGAATTATCGAGGAAAGGAGAAGCACATGAAAGCCGCGCGCATACTTCAATATCGCAAGCCGCTTGTCCTTGAGGACATAGCGATTCCCGACATTCAGGCCGACGAGGTGCTGGTCAAGGTGGCCGCATGTGGGATGTGTCGATCCGACGTGCTCCTGGTCGACGGATTTTTCCAGAACTATGGCGACATCCCGCCGCCGGTAATCCCGGGTCATGAGATCACTGGGACGCTCGCGAAAATTGGCAGCGTCGTGCCAAAAGCCGCGGGCCTGGAGGAGGGCGACCATGTGGTGGTCGCGCCCGGATGGGGCGACGGCGTGTGCCGCCATTGCCAGGCCGGTAACACGCACATCTGCCCGAACGTGCGCTGGCCCGGCTTCGGCACTTATGGCGGGTTCGCGGAATATATTCCCGTTCCGGCGCGCTACGTGATCAAGGTGCCGAAACATTTGAAGTTCGAGGAGCTCGCTCCGCTCACCGATGCAGGGCTGACGCCCTATCGTGGCCTCAAGAAGATCCGCGATGCCGGTGGACTTGGCCCGGACCGGGTGATCGGCGTGTTCGGTGTCGGCGGCCTCGGCGTCTACGCGGTCCAGTATGCCAAACTGCTTGGCGCCGGCGCCACCGTCGTCGCGTTCGCCCGCAATCCGGACAAGCTCGCGATCGCAAAGACGTATGGCGCAGACCACATCATCGACATCAAGGGCAAGTCCGCCGACGATATCGGCAAAGAGCTGAAGGCGGCCACGGGGCAGAAAAAGCTCGACGCGATCATCGACACCGTGGGTGCGCCGGAGATGATGCAACTGGGCTTTGCCTTGCTGGCGATCAGCGGGCACTATGCCGACGTTGGCTTCGTCGGCGATCGCATCGACGTCCCGCTGTTCCCGCGCGTCTCAGGCGAGCAGACCTTTCATGGGTCCTTCTGGGGCAACAATCTGGACCTCAGCGAGGTCATGGCGCTCGCCGCCGAAGGCAAGATCCAGCACACGATCGAGACCATCGGCTTTGATCAGATCAACGAATATCTCGATCTCTGCCGCGACAACGCGATCGTCGGCCGTGCAGTGGTGAAGTTCTGACGGCGTGCCGCAGCGCAGCTGGACCCGGTTGCCGTTGCGACGCACCGGCCGTGGATGCCGGAGCGCATCATCATTCATCGAAGGAGAACATCGTGACCCAGCATGTCCTGTTCATCGTCACCAATGCCTCCGTGATCGGCCCGCACAGCCGCAAGACCGGCTTCTTTTTCGCCGAGATCGCTCATCCCTTCGATGTGCTCGACAAGGCGGGGATCGCAATTGAGTTCGCTTCGCCCGCCGGCGGATGGACGCCCTACGACGCGTATGACGAGACGGATCCCGCCCAGAAGGCGTTTCTCGAGAGCAAGGCATTCCGTCGGCTGAATCACAGTCGCAAGCTCTCCGAGGTGGACGCCGCGGATTACGACGCCATCCTGGTGCCTGGCGGCCTCGGGCCCATGGTCGACATCGCGCGCAATACGGACGTGCAGAAGGCCGTCGTGCGCGCCTGGAGTACCGGCAAGATCGTGAGCGCCGTTTGTCACGGCCCGTGCTCGCTTCTCGGCGTGGATCTCGGCGACGGCACGCCGTTCGTACGCGGCAAGAAGCTGACGTCGTTCTCGAAGAAGGAAGAGTTCGACTACGCCCGCGACGACGTGCCCTACGAGCTCGAGGATGCGCTGAGGGCGGAAGGGGCCGAGTACTCGTCCGCCGCCAACTGGGAACCTCACGTCGTCGTCGATGGCCGGCTCATCACCGGCCAGAATCCGGCCTCGGCCGGAGGGGTGGGGAAGGAACTGCTCGCCGCCCTCAATGCGGTAAACGGGTGAGGCGCCGCTGAAATATCCGGCGTGCGGCTCCATTTCGCAGGCACGTAGCTCGGCGGCGGAAGGGAGTCGCAGGTACCCATTTCATCGGGAGCTTTGCATGACGCAATCGCCATCGAAGATCACCGCGATCCTGACCGCGTATCCCGGCAAGGCGGCCGAGTTGAGAGCATTGCTTATAGGCATGGCACCGCATTGCAGGGCCGAACCCGGCAACCTGCGTTGGGATGTCTGGCGCGATGCATCAAATGAAGACCGTTACGTGATCGATGAGCTGTACCGGGACGCCGCGGCCGTCGAGGCCCATCGCAACTCGCCGCATTATCAAATCTACGCGGCCAAGGTTCCGGAGCTGGCCGATCGGACGGCGGTGACCTCCGAAGCGGTGGAGGTCAGGTGACAGGCGGACACCGGATCCTTGCAGCCTTGTCGCGTTGATAGGGAGGACGGGCATGATCGAGATCGTGCAGGCTTTCGACCGCAAGCCCATAGCGGAACTGCCGACGGACGATGCGTCGGCTCTCGATGCCAAGCTGACGACGGCGCGCGCCCGGTTCCTGGATCGTGCCGGCTGGTTGCAGCCGCATCAGCGCATGGCGGTGCTGCACAAGCTCGCCGGCCTCGTCGAACAGCGCCGCGAGGCATTCGCGACCCGGATCGCGCGCGAGGGCGGCAAGCCCTATTCGGACGCGCTGGTCGAGACCGACCGGGCGATCGACGGCATCCGCGATGCCGCCGACCTGCTGCGCGTGCGCGGCGGCGTCGAGATTCCCATGGGCCTCACCCCGGCCAGCGAGAACCGGCGCGCCTGGACCATCAAGGAGCCGATCGGCGTGGTGGCGGCGATCTCGGCTTTCAACCATCCGCTCAACCTCATCGTGCACCAGGTCGCGCCCGCCATCGCCACCGGCTGCCCGGTCATCGTCAAGCCGGCCATGGCGACGCCGCTCTCCTGCATCGAATTGGTGAAGCTCGTCGACGAGGCCGGTATGCCCGAGGGCTGGGTGCAGACGCTGCTTCCCGAAAGTCGCGACCTTTCCGAAGCCTTCGCCACCGACGCGCGCGTCGCCTTCCTGAGCTTTATCGGATCGGCGAAAGTCGGCTGGCGGCTGCGCTCGATACTGGCGCCCGGAACCCGCTGCGCGCTCGAACATGGCGGCGTCGCACCCGTCATCGTCGACCGCAGCGCCGATCTCGACGCAATCATCGAGCCGATTGCGAAGGGCGGTTATTACCACGCCGGCCAGGTGTGCGTGTCGGTGCAGCGCATCTACGTGCATGCCGAGCTCAAGCAGGCCTTCGTCGACCGCCTGGCCGCCCGGGTCGAACGGTTGCGGGTCGGCGATCCGACCCACGCGGAGACCGAGGTCGGCCCGCTGATCACCCCGGCCGAAGCGAAGCGGGTCGAAACCTGGATCGACGAAGCGGTCGCCGCGGGCGCGCGCCGGATCGGCGGCGGTCGCCTGAGCGAAACCACGCTCACGCCAGCGATCCTGGTCGATCCGCCGCGCGGGGCGAAGGTCTCGACGCACGAGGTTTTCGGGCCGGTCACATGTGTTTACGGCTATGATCGGATCGACGAGGCGATCGGCGCCGCCAATTCCCTTCCGGTCGCTTTCCAGGCCAGCATCTTCACGCGCGAGCTTGACGTCGCCTTCGACGTCGCCGAACGGCTCGATGCCTCGGCGGTGATGGTGAACGACCACAGCGCTTTCCGCACCGACTGGATGCCTTTCGCCGGCCGGCGCGAATCCGGCTACGGCGTCGGCGGCATTCCCTACACGGCGCGCGAGATGACTGCGGAGAAGATGATCGTCTTCAGGCGTTAGCGCCGGTCGTCCGTTCCGCGGTACCCCTGGTGCGCATCAAGCTGTCAGTTACCTGAGCGTGCCGAAGGAAGCATCAAGGTCACGACAACGGAGATCCTCAAGAGACCTCCCGACCTGGGCCTAATCGGACGACACGACGTTCGGACGGATCGCTGCACACCGGATCGACACGATCCGCATAGCCATCGCGAAGGGAGGTACACATGTTGGACAAGGCCTATCGCGGTCAATGTGCCGCTGTGAAGGTGCATTGCACGAACGAAGCGGAGCGGCGTAACCGCGGCCTCACGCTGTTGGCCCTGGCGCTCGGCAGCTTCTGCATCGGGACGTCCGAGTTTGCGAGCATGGGGATCCTTCAGCTGTTCTCGGCCAGCCTCGGCATCGATATCCCCACAGCGACGAATGCGATTGCGGCCTATGCCTTCGGCGTGGTGATCGGCGCTCCTCTGGTGACGCTGGTGGCGGCGCGGCTGAACCGGCGAACGCTTCTTCTCGGCCTGATGGCTCTGTTCATCCTCGGCAACGTCCTGTCGGCCGTCGCCACGAATCTCGGCATGTTCGCCGTGGCGCGTTTCGTCAGCGGCATGCCGCAAGGGGCGTATTTCGGCGCCGGCGCCGTGGTGGCGTCCTACATCGTCGGCCCCGGTCATGCGGGAAAGGCGTTCGCGCTGGTCATGACCGGGTTGACGGTGGCGACGATCGTCGGCTCGCCGCTAGCGACCTTCCTCGGGCAGACCATGGGATGGCGAAACACCTATTTCACCGTTGCCGGGGTTGCCGCGCTGGCCTTCCTTGCCTTGTGGACCTGGGTGCCTCGAACCGAAGCGCTGCGCGGCGGGCCCGTGGTGCAGGAGCTTGCCTCGCTGCGCAAGCCGGCCGTCTGGGTCACAATGCTCGTCGCGGCGCTCGGCGTTGCCAGCATCTTCGCCGTGTACACCTTCATCGGCCCCTTCGTCACCGATACGGCGGCGCTCGATCAAGCCTGGATTCCGATCGCGCTCGCGCTGTTCGGGTTCGGCATGACCGCCGGCAACCTGATCGGCGGAAGGCTGGCGGATACCTATCCCGCGCGAGGATTGGTCCTGGGTTTCGGCAGCGCCCTGATCGTGCTTGCGATGCTGGCCGTCGGCGGCAGCAATGTGTGGATCCTGATGCCGGCCCTGTTCGGCGTCGGCGCGACGATGATGGTCGCCATCCCCACGATTCAGGTACGCCTGACGGGCTTCGCGCCGGAGGCGCCCACGCTGATGGGTGCCATGAATCTCGCGGCGCTCAACGTCGCCAACGCGATCGGCGCCTGGGCGGGCAGCATGACGATTGCGGCCGGCTACGGCCTGCTGTCCGCCGTATGGGCGGGCTTCGGGCTGACTCTCCTGGGCCTTCTGGTCTTTGCGCTCACCTTGCCGAGGGCGCCTCAGCTCGCGCCTGCATGATTGCGGTCAAGCCCCTCATCTGCTCGGATGGTGTTGCGCGCGAGAAGTGGCATAGGCCCGATACGGAGGTCCCCCCATGGCAATCGGCGACGCTCGGCGAGAGCAGATGTTTCCCACACTGTCCGCCCTTCAGCTCGCGACGGCGCGTCGTTTCGCGAGCGGTGCGCCGTGCCGTTTCGGTCCTCGCGACATCGTCTATGAGATCGGCGCCCGCAACACCCCCTCCTGGCTGATCCTCGATGGCTCGGCTGACGCGATCCGGCGCAGCGCGGCGGGCCAGTCGTCGGTGGTCACCACCTACGGTCCCGGCCAGTTCACCGGCGAGACCAATCAGCTTACGGGGCGTCCAGCCCTTATGTCGGTCGTGGCGGGTGACTCCGGCGCGGTCGCGATACCCTTTGATGCGCCGCATCTGCGGGCGCTCGTCATTGGATCGGCCGATGTCGGCGAGACGATCATGCGCGCCTTCATCCTCCGGCGCGTCATGCTGATCGAGGCGGGGCAGACCGGCGGCGCAGGGTCGATCCTGGTCGGACGCCGGGATGATCCAAACATCGTCGGGTTGTCGGGCTTCCTCACCCGCAACGGCTACCCTCATACCGTCATCGCCGCCTGCGAGGTGGAGGGTCGCGAACTGGTCGAACGGCTCGGCGTCGATCCCGAAGATCTGCCGCTGATGATCTGCCCGAATGGCACATTGCTTAGAAGCCCGAGCAATGCGGACGCCGCGTCCTGCCTCGGCATCACACCGGATCTCGACGCGGACAAGGTCTATGACGTGGCGGTCATCGGGGCCGGCCCGGCCGGGCTTGCCACTGCCGTCTATGGCGCATCCGAAGGGTTGTCCGTCCTGGTGCTGGACAGCCGCGCCTTTGGCGGCCAGGCCGGCGCGTCCGCCCGGATCGAAAACTATCTCGGCTTTCCAACCGGCATCTCCGGACAGGCCCTCGCGGGCAGGGCCTTCAATCAGGCGGCGAAATTCGGCGCCGAGCTCGCCATTCCGCTGACCGTCGGATTGCTTCGCTGTCACGGCGAGGATGCGGAAGCCCCATTCAGCCTTGAGTTCAGCAACGGCGGCACGGCGCGTTCGCGCACCATCGTGATCGCTTCGGGAGCGCGCTACCGGCAGCCCGCCATCTCCAACATTGAAGAGCTGGAGGGGGCCGGTGTGTCCTACTGGGCATCCCCCGTCGAGGCGCGGCTTTGTGCCGGCCAGGACGTCGTCCTGGTTGGTGGCGGAAACTCGGCGGGCCAGGCGGTCGCCTATCTCGCGCCGCAGGTCCGGCAGTTGCACCTGGTGGTGCGCCGGCCCCTCGAGCAGACGATGTCCCGCTACCTGATCGATCGGATCGCGGCCTTGCCCAATGTCGAACTGCATGTGGGCAGCGAGATCGCCGCCTTGCATGGCGACCGGGCGACAGGTCTGACCGGGGCGACGTTTCGGGACAGCCGGACCGGTGCGGTCCGGGAGTACGCATCGCGCCACCTTTTCCTGTTCATCGGAGCCGATCCCAATACACACTGGCTCGACGGCTGTGTGGCGCTCGATGGAGCGGGCTTCGTCCTCACGGGGGAGCGCGCCGGTGACGGCGAGCGGCTGCCACTCGAAACCAGTTGCCCCGGCATCTTTGCCGTCGGAGACGTTCGTGCCGGCTCGACCAAGCGGGTCGCCGCCGCGGTCGGCGAAGGCGCCGCCGTCATCGCGCAGATTCACTCCTTCCTGACAAGGGACATCGGCCGCACATTGAGCGCGGTGCGGCAAGCATGATGGAACGTGGCCTTTGCATCGCCTCGGGGGCCGATGCGTTGAGGTACATGCCCGGTCCGGATGAGCCTCCTATTCTGCGGTTGCGCCGACAGCGGGCAGGCGACTTGAAGCAAAGCTAAGCGTCAGAAGTCGCCGAGGATCGCGTCTGCGAGACGCGCCACCGTCGCGACGTGCTCGCGGCTCGCCTCATAGGCGGCCATGCCGTCGCGCCGGCGGATGGCGTCGTGGAGCTTGCGCATCTCGCGGATGGCCGCCTCGTGACGCCCCTCGGCCGCGATGGTCATGCCGCGCAGATGGTTGATGCGGGCGTTGAGGGAGCGGACGACGTCCCAGGCTACTTGCTTGCCGGCCGCCACGAACAACTTCTCGTAGAACTCTGTCGTCCGCCGCAGCACCTCGCGCGGGCTGCCGGATCGGAAGGCTGCGTCGATGGCGTCGATCACCCGGCCGAGCTCGGCAACGGCGACATCGTCGGCCTTGAGCGCGCAGGCGCGCGCCGCCTCGCTCTCCAGCAGGCCGCGGATCTCGTAGATCTGCGCCGCCTGTGCCGGATCCGGCTTCGTCACCGCCGGCCCCTGATGGGGGATGGTCTCGACCAATCCCTCCGCCTCCAGATGGCGCAGCACCTCGCGCACGACGCTGCGGCTTACCCCGAGCCGCTCGCACAGCGTGCGCTCCACCAGCCGCTCGCCGGGCCGGAAGCGAAAGTCGAGGATCGCGTCCCGCATCTTCTCGAGGGTGAGGCTGCGCAAGGTAGCGACGCTGCGCTCGACCTTCATTTCTTCTCCGGCCGTGACCCCGGCGCCGTTCGCTTCCCTCATCGCGACCATCATTGTCTCCATCCCCCGCCTCTTGTCGCCTGTGGCGCGCGTCATGACAATTGACTCCGATGTCTTATGGTATACCATCTTACGAGGAACGATAGATAGACGCCGAACGAGCGTCGCCAACGTGGAATTCGCGTCATGCCTCTGCAACTCAGGAAGCTTGTCACCTACTCCGAGACCACGCTGATCGAGGGCGGACGCGCCGCCACGACCCCGCTGCGGATGCACGCCGCGGCGGCGGTGCTGACCAACCCCTGGGCCGGACGCGGCTTCGTCGAGGATCTGAGGCCGGAAATCCATGACATCGCCCCCCAGCTCGGCGCCCTGCTGACGGAGGAGATCCTGAAGCTCACAGGGTCGGGCGAGGCGGTGGAAGGCTATGGCAAGGCCGCCATCGTCGGCACCTCGGGCGAGGTGGAGCACGCCTCGGCGCTGATCCACACGCTCCGCTTCGGCAATCACTACCGCAAGGCCGTGGGCGCCAAGAGCTACCTCGCTTTCACCAATACGCGCGGCGGGCCCGGTGCGCCGGTCGTGATCCCGCTGATGGACAAGCTCGACGAGGGTCGCCGCTCCCACTACCTGACCATCCAGTTCGCGATTCCCGACGCGCCGGCGCCGGACGAGATCGTCGTTGCGCTCGGCGCCTCGATCGGCGGGCGGCCGCACCACCGCATCGGCGACCGCTACCAGGACCTGAAGGATCTGGGCAGCACGCAGGAACTCGGCGCCGCCCATGTCTGAGACCCGCATCGCCGCCTATGTCGGCCGCGGCGGGCGGCCGGGCCGCATACGCTACCGTCGCGAGGGGGTGGCGGGTGGCGTGCCGGTGGTGCTCGTCCACGGCGTCGGCATGGCGTTGGAGGCCTGGGCGCCGCAGATCGAGGCCCTGCGCGCCCGTTGTGACGTGGTCGCGCTCGACATGCCCGGCCATGGCGGCTCCAGCCTACCGCCGGAGGATGCCCGCCTCGCCGACTATGCCGATCACGTCGTTGCTCTCATGGATGCGCTGGCGATCCCGGCGGCGGTCGTCGTCGGCCATTCGATGGGCGCGCTGGTCGCGCTGGAGGTGGCGCTCGCGCACCCCACGCGGGTGCTCGGCGTCGCCGCCCTCAACGCCGTGTTCTGCCGCACGCCGGAGCAGCGCGCCGCCGTCGCCCAGCGCGCCGCCACGCTGGCGGAGGAGGGCAGCGCCGCCTCGCACGAGGCTGCGGTGCGCCGCTGGTTCGGCGAGCCCGTGCCGGAGGAGCTGGAAGCGACCGCCGCCCGCGTCGCCGGCCTGCTCGCCGCCTGCGATCCGGTCGGCTATGCGCGGGCCTATGCGCTCTTCGCCGCCTCCGACGAGGCGCATCGCGACCGCCTCGCCTCGCTCGCCGTGCCGGCGCTGTTCATGACGGCGGACGGCGATCCGAACTCCACGCCCTCCATGTCGCAAGCGATGGCCCGGCTCGCGCCGCAGGGGCGCGTCGAGGTGCTGGCGGAGGCTCGCCACATGATGAACCTCACCGCCCCGGAGGCCGTGAACCAGCGCCTTCTCGCCTTCCTGCAGGAGGTCGCGCCCACGCCCTTCGATCCGAAGGCTTTCCGCCAGGCGCTGGGCGCCTTCGTCACGGGGGTGACGGTGGTGACCACGCGCGACGCCGCCGGCGAGATGCGCGGCTTCACCGCCAATTCCTTCACCTCTGTCTCGCTCGACCCGCCGCTGGTCCTCGTCTGCATCGCCAAGACCGCGTCGAGCTTTCCGGTATTCGGCAGCGCCGAGACCTTCGCCGTGTCAGTGCTGGCGGCGGCGCAGAAGGATGTCTCGGCGCTTTTCGCCTCGAAATCGATCGACAAGTTCGGCGCCAGCCGCTGGCACATCGGCCCGGCGGGCAGCCCGGTCATCGAAGGCGCCAGCGCCTGGTTCGACTGCCGCCGCCACAGCCTCGTCGAGGCCGGCGACCATGTGATCCTGATCGGCGAGGTCGCCGGCTTCGGCGCCACCCCCTCGCCGCCGCTCGGCTATTGCCGGGGCGCCTATGTCGACTTCGCCCTCGGCCAGCAGGCGCTGGCGAAGCGCGACGAGCCGGCCCGCGTCGGCGCCATCCTGGAGAAGGACGGCGCGGTGCTGCTGGTCGAGGACGGCAGCGGAGGGCTCGACCTTCCCGTCGGCACCTGCCTGGAGCCGGCCGGCAATCCGCGCAGCCTCAAGGGCGCGCTGGCCCGGCTCGGCGTCGAAGCGCAGCTCGGCTTCCTCTTCGCGGTGTTCGAGACGCCTGGCCGGGGGGCGACGGAAGGCGAGGGCACCGTCTCGATCTATTATCGCGGCACCTTCGAAGGCACGCCGCAGGCGGAGAGCGGCGCCCGGCTCGTGCCGTTCGACGACATCGCCTGGCCGCGCCTGCCCGACGAGGCGACGCGAACCATGCTCGCCCGCTACGTCCGCGAGCGCCGCGAGGATGCCTTCGGCATCTATGTCGGCGATGCCGAACGCGGCACCGTCCACCCGCTCGCCGCCCACACCTGAGACAGAACCGGGGATCCGACGATCATGAAATTCTCCCTCTTCGTCCATATGGAGCGTTCCGATCCGTCTATCCCCCACCGCCGTCTTTTCGACGAGTTGGAGGAACTGGTCTTGATCGCCGAAGCCGCCGGCTTCGAGACGGTATGGATCGGCGAGCACCATGCGATGGAGTTCACCATCGCGCCCAATCCCTTCATCCAGCTCGCCCATCTCGCGGCCCGCGCCTCGACCATCCGCCTCGGCACCGGCAACGTGATCGCCCCGTTCTGGAGCCCCATCCGTCTCGCCGGCGAGGCCGCGATGATGGACGTCGCCTGCAACGGTCGGCTCGACCTCGGCGTCGCCCGCGGCGCCTACTCCTTCGAATATGAACGCATGCTGCCCGGCCTCGACGCCATGGGCGCGGGCCTGCGCATGCGCGAGCTGGTGCCGGCGGTGAAGAAGCTGTGGGAGGGCGACTACGCCCATCAGGGCGAGTTCTGGTCCTTCCCAACCACCACCGCCTCGCCCAAGCCCGTGCAGGCCGGCGGCCCGCCGGTGTGGGTCGCCGCGCGGGACCCCAACAGCCATGATTTCGCGGTCGCCACCGGCTGCAACGTGCAGGTCACGCCGCTCGCGTCGGGTGACGGCGAGGTGGCGAGCCTGATGGAGCGCTTCAACGCGGCGGTGGCGAACCATCCCGAGGTGCCGCGCCCGAAGATCATGCTGCTCCAGCACACCTTCGTCGCCGATTCCGAGGCGGAGACGCAGGCGCTCAGCGAGGACCTGTCCGCCTTCTACTGCCTGTTCGGCGCCTGGTTCGCCAATAAGCGGCCGATCCGGCAGGCGATCATGCAGCCGCTCACTGCGGAGGAGCGCGCCGCCTTCCCGCAATACGCCCCCGACGCGGTGCGCCGGAACCTCGTCATTGGCCAGCCCGAGGAGGTCGTCGCCCGGCTGAAGGGCTACGAGGCGCTCGGCTTCGACCAGTTCTCCATCTGGATCGACAGCGGCATCAGCCATGCCCGCAAGAAGAAGTCGCTCGAGCTGTTCATCCGCCACGTCATGCCGGCCTTCGCGCCGGCACCGGCCGCCGCGGCAGTGGCGTGAGGACGACGCCGATGAACGCGCTTCGCGAGGACTTCCGGCTCTATATCGACGGCGCGTTCGTCGCGGGCGGCGCCAGCTTCGAGAGCCTCGATCCGGCGACCGGGAAGCCATGGGCGCGCATGCCGGCCGCCACCGCCGCCGATGTCGACCGGGCGGTGAAGGCCGCGCACCGCGCCTTCGACGATCCGGCCTGGGCGAACCTCACCGCCACCCAGCGCGGCAAGCTGCTGATGAAGCTCGGCGATCTCGTCGCCGCCCATGCGCAGGAGCTGGCCGAGCTGGAGACCCGCGACACCGGCAAGATCATCCGCGAGACCCGCGCCCAGATCGGCTATGTCGCGGATTACTACCGCTATTTCGGTGGTCTCGCCGACAAGCTCGAAGGCGCGCACCTGCCGGTCGACAAGCCGGACATGGAGGCCTATCTGCGCCGCGAGCCCATCGGCGTCGTCGCCGCCGTGGTGCCGTGGAATTCGCAGCTCTTCCTCTCGGCGGTGAAGCTCGGCCCGGCGCTCGCCGCCGGCTGTACGGTGGTGCTGAAGGCCTCTGAAGAGGGTCCGGCACCGCTGCTCGCCTTTGCCAGGCTGGTGCACGAGGCCGGTTTCCCGGCCGGCGTCGTCAACATCCTCACCGGTTTCGGCGAGGAATGCGGGCGCACGCTGACCGCCCATCCGCTCGTCGCGCGCGTCGCCTTCACCGGCGGTCCGTCCACCGCCCGCCAGGTGGTGCGCAACACGGCGGAAAACCTCGCCTATACGACGCTGGAACTCGGCGGCAAGTCGCCGGTGCTGGTGTTCGCCGATGCCGACCTCGAAAGCGCCGCCAACGCCATCGTCGCCGGCATCTTCGCCGCCTCCGGCCAGAGCTGCGTTGCCGGCTCGCGATTGTTCGTCGAAGCCTCAGTCCGGGACAGGCTGCTTGCCATCCTCGTCGACAAGGCGAAGCGCATCCGCATCGGCGACCCGCAGGATCCGGCGACCGAGATGGGCCCGCTCGCCACCGCCCGCCAGCTCGCCCATATCGAGCGGGTGGTGGCGGAGAGCCTGTCGGCCGGCGCCGGCCTCGTCACCGGAGGCCGCCGTCCGGCGGACTTCGCCACCGGCCATTATTACGAGCCGACCATCCTTTCCTGCGCCGGTAACGAAGTGCCCTGTGCCGCCGAGGAGCTGTTCGGCCCTGTTCTGAGCGTCATCGCCTTCACGGACGAGGCGGAGGCGGTGGCCAAGGCCAATGACAGCCCCTTCGGCCTCGCCTCCGGCGTGTTCACCGCGAGCCTCACCCGCGCCCACCGGCTGATCCGCCGGCTGCGCGCCGGCATCGTCTGGGTGAACACCTACCGCGCCGTCTCGCCCATCGTGCCCTTCGGCGGCTACGGCCAGTCCGGCCTCGGCCGCGAGGGCGGCGCGGACTCCATCCGCGACTACACCCGCACCAAGTCGGTCTGGATCCGCACCTCGGACGAGCCGATCGCCGATCCCTTCGTGATGCGCTGAGGAAGCCCGCCAATGCTGTACGAGATGCGCACCTACCGGCTGAAGACAGGCACCGTGCCGGCCTATGTGAAGCTGGTCGCCGAGGAGGGCATCGCCATCCAGAAGGCCCATCTCGGCAACCTCGTCGGCTACTTCTCCAGCGACATCGGCCCGCTCAACGAGATCGTCCACATCTGGGCCTATGAGAGCCTGGACGACCGCGCCACCCGACGCGCAGCGCTGAACGCCGACCCGGCGTGGCTGGCCTTCCTTCCCAAGATCCAGGCGCTGATCGAGGTGATGGAGAACAAGATTCTCCTGCCGACCCCGTTCTCGCCGCTGAAGTGACCAGAGCGCGAAAAGCGCCGCGTGCCGAACACAACCAGAGAACCACAGGGGAATAACATGTTTCGCAAGTCCAAGATCGGCTGGATCGGAGGTCTGGCCCTCGGCGCGCTCGTCGCCGGTGCGGGCCTCGGCCTCGCCCAGTCCGGCTCCATCGTCTTCACCAGCTGGGGCGGCACGACCCAGGACGCCCAGAAGAAGGACTGGGCCGTGCCCTTCACCAAGAAGACCGGCATCGCCGTGAAGCAGGACGGGCCGACCGACTACGGCAAGCTGAAAGCCATGGTCGAGAGCGGCAACGTCGCCTGGGACGTCGTGGACGTCGAGGCCGACTTCGCCGCCGCTGCGGCGAAGGACGGGCTGATCGAGCCAATCGACTTCAACATCGTCAAGCGCGCCGATCTCGACCCGCGCTTCGTCACCGACCACGCGGTCGGCAGCTTCTATTATTCCTTCGTGCTCGGCTTCAATCCGACGACCTTCGGCGAGAAGGCGCCGAAGAGCTGGGCGGACGTGTTCGACACCAAGAGCTTCCCCGGCAAGCGCACCTTCTACAAATGGTCGGCGCCCGGCGTGCTGGAGATCGCCCTGCTCGCCGACGGCGTGCCGGCGGACAAGCTCTATCCGCTCGACCTCGACCGCGCCTTCAAGAAGCTCGACACCATCAAGGCCGACATCGTCTGGTGGAGCACCGGCGCGCAGTCGCAGCAGTTGCTCGCCTCCGGCGAGGCGCCGATCGGCCAGTTCTGGAACGGCCGCCTCTTCGCGCTCGAGCAGGGAGGCACCAAGGTCGGCATCTCCTGGGAGCAGAACCTGACCGCCGCCGACATGCTGGTGGTGCCGAAGGGCGCGAAGAACAAGGACGCGGCGATGAAGTTCCTCGCCGAGGCCACGAGCCCCGAGGGCCAGGCGAGCTTCGCCACCGACAGCGGCTACGCGCCCGTCAACGTCAAGTCGACGGCACTGATGCCGAAGGACGTAGCCGCCAACCTGCCGGACAAGCACACCGCCTCGCAGATCAATCTCGACATGGCCTATTGGGCCGCGCATCGCGACGAGATCGGCAAGCGCTGGTACGCCTGGCAGGCGCAGTGACCAGGCGCTCTGCCGCCCGGCCGAAGCCGTGACACGTGGCGTCCGCGCCGAGGTACGGCCGTTCCCATCATCGCGCCCGGCCCGATCTCCAGGGTCGGGCGCGGCCGAGCCTTTCGACGAGCGCCCATGACCGTGATCGACGCCACGACCAGCACCGCCCCGCACGCGCCTTCGGCCTCCTCACGCCGGGCCTCGCGCGGCTTCGCGCCGGTGACGCCGGCACTGGCGCTGGTGCTGTTCGTCTTCGTGCTGCCGGTGCTCGCCCTGCTGCTGCGCAGCGTGCTGGAGCCGCAGCCGGGGCTGCAGAACTATGCGGCCTTCTTCGCCTCGACGACCTATCTGAAGGTGCTCGGCAACACCTTCCTGGTCGCCGGCACGGTGACGGTGGCGACCGTGCTGCTGGGCTTTCCCGTCGCGTGGTTCCTCGCCATCGCGCCGAGCTTCTGGTCGCGGCTGCTGTTCGCCATCGTCATCCTGTCGATGTGGACCAACCTGCTGGCGCGCACCTATGCCTGGATGGTGCTGCTCCAGCGCACCGGCGTGATCAACCGCACGCTGATGAATCTCGGGCTCATCGCCGAGCCGCTGCCGCTCATCAACAACCTCGTCGGCGTCACCATCGGCATGACCTACATCATGCTGCCCTTCATGATCCTGCCGCTGCACGCGACCATCCGCTCCATCGACCCTTCGGTGTTCCAGGCGGCGGCGCTGTGCGGGGCGAGCCGCTGGCAGGCCCTCACGCGGGTGATGCTGCCGCTCACCGCCTCCGGCATCGCCGCCGGCGCGCTGATGGTGTTCGTCATGTCGCTCGGCTATTTCATCACCCCGGCGCTGCTGGGCGGCACCTCCAACATGATGCTGGCGGAGCTGATCGCCCAGCTCGTGCAGTCGCTGCTCGACTGGGGGCTGGCGGGGGCGGCGGCGCTGATCCTGCTGACGATCACGCTCGCCATCTATCTGGTGCAGCTGCGCTTCTTCGGCTTCGGACAGGCGAGGAGCTGACCCATGCTGCTCGATTTCTCCCGCCTCGGCGGCTGGCGCATTGCCCTCGCCCTCATCGCGCTGCTGGTCGGCGCCTACCTGCTGCTGCCGATCCTGCTCATCGTCGCGCTGTCCTTCGGCTCCTCGCAATGGCTGCAATTCCCGCCGCCCGGCTGGACGCTGCGCTGGTATGAGGAGCTGTTCGACGATCCGGAATGGATCGCCTCCTTCCTCACCAGCTTCCAGATCGCCGCCGTCGTCACCGTGCTGTCGGTGCTGATCGGGCTGATGGCCTCCTTCGGCCTCACCCGCGGCACCTTCCGCGGCCGCGAGGCGCTGCGGGCGCTGTTCCTCACCCCGATGATCCTGCCGGTGGTGGTGCTGGCGGTGGCGCTCTACGCCTTCTTCCTGCGCCTCCATCTCAACGGCACCTTCGTCGGCTTCGTGCTGGCGCATCTCGTCATCGCGCTGCCCTTTTCGATCATCGCCATCTCCAACGCGCTGGAGCGCTTCGACCGGGATATCGAGACCGCCGCCATCGTCTGCGGCGCCAGCCCGCTGGAAGCCAAGATCCGCGTCACCCTGCCCGGCATCCGCCTCGGGCTGATCAGCGCGGCGATCTTCTCCTTCCTCGCCTCCTGGGACGAGGTGGTCATCGCCATCTTCATGGCGAGCCCGGACCTCCAGACCCTGCCAGTGCGCATCTTCGGCACGCTGCGGCAGGACCTGTCGCCGGTCATCGCCGCCGTCTCGACGGTCCTCATCGCCCTGACCGCCGCCCTCATGGCGCTCGCCGCCCTCCTGCGCAAGGACGCCCGCTCATGACCTTCCTCGACATCCATGGCGTGTCCAAGAGCTTCGGCAATGTCGCCGCCGTCTCCGACGTTTCGCTGGAGATCGCCCGGGGCGAGTTCATGACCTTCCTCGGCCCATCCGGTTCGGGGAAAAGTACGACGCTCTACATGATCGCCGGTTTCTTCGAGCCGACGGGCGGCGACATCCGCATTGACGGGCGCAGCATCCTCGCCGAGCCCTCGAACAGGCGGAACATCGGCATGGTGTTCCAGCGCTACACGCTGTTCCCCCATCTCAGCGTCGCCGAGAACGTCGCCTTCCCCTTGCGCGTGCGGCGGCGGTCCGGCGCGGAGGTCGGCCGCAAGGTCGAGGAGATGCTGGCGCTGGTGCGGCTGGAGCGCTTCGCCGACCGCATGCCGGCCCAGCTCTCCGGCGGTCAGCAGCAGCGCGTCGCGCTCGCCCGCGCGCTCGCCTACGATCCGCCTCTGCTCTTGATGGACGAGCCGCTCTCGGCGCTCGACAAGAAGTTGCGCGAGGAGATCCAGACCGAGATCCGCCGCATCCATCGCGAGACCGGCGTGACCATCCTCTATGTCACGCACGACCAGGAGGAGGCGCTGAGCCTGTCCGACCGGGTGGCGCTGTTCAATCATGGTCGCATCGAGCAGGTCGGCAAGGGGCGCGAGCTCTATGACGAGCCGTGCACCCGCTTCGTGGCCGGTTTCGTCGGCCATTCCAACTTCCTCGACTGCACCATCGCCGCCCGACGGGACACGCGCGCCGACATCGTCTTTCCCGACGGCAGCAGCTTCGCGGACACCCCGCTGCACGCAGCGGCTTCGTCCGGCACCGCCGCGCGGCTGATGATCCGGCCCGACCGGCTACAGCTTGCCGCCCCGATGCCGGCGGCCGGTCCGGGCATCGACGCCACCCTGTCCGATGCGACCTTCATCGGCGAGACGTTCCACTTCGCGGTGACGACCGATTGGGGTGCGCAGGTCAATGTCCGGCTTCCCGCCGGCGCGCCGATGGCGCATGACCCGATCGTCGGCGAGCGCGTGCGGCTGAGCTGGGAAGCGGCCGATGCGCGGCTCTTCGCAGACTGAAGGAGACGCCCGGCGAAACCCCGCGCCGCTGGCGCCGGAGCGCGGTGGAGCGTAGCAATGTCCGCCATCCTCGCCGCGCCGCCAATATGCCTTCGACGGTGGGCCTCTGCGTCTGGAGAGGGCGTCTTCTGCCCTGCGCCGCCGAATTCAAGCTCACCTCTCACCACCCGCCGGGCCACCGGCTTCGTGTGGGAATTCTATTGAAGATCGATCAGAATCTTCAGTTCCTGTCCGGTGGGACTGAACAACGGCTCGAAGCGTCCACCCGCAGGAGAGTGCGGACGACGTGTCCATAAGCAGGTCTTCAGGCGGACCGAGGCGCCTGGCTGTCGATGCGCATGAAAAATTGCGTGCGCGGAACGAAGATCCGCTGGAAAGAGCCGTGACTGGCCGGACTCGCCGAGCTGAAGATCTCCACCACCATGCCAATCGTCTTGGCCGCTACGCCGATCTTGGAGCAGATGTCCCGCGGCAGCGGTTCTATACGGATATCATACGTCATGCGCTGGACATTGAGGTTGAGCTCACGCCGCAGGTTGACGCCTTCGAGTGGCATCGTCTTATCCTTGCGCGCCTGGTCATAAACGCGCGCATCGATGATAAACTGGCTATAGACTAGGAATTCATGGCCGATATCGACGATGCGGTCGATCTGTACCACGTCGTCTTCCACCCATTGCATGTGCATGTTCCAGGAGCCGCGGCTGCTGTGCCGGTGGATGCGGTCCACCTGGGGGAAGACAGGGAAGAAGTTCTCGCGCCGCTCGTCGCTGAACAGGAAGTGCCAGACGGTATCCACCTGGCGCGGCTCGCGATTGACGAAGCTTCCGGCCCGCCCCTGGCGACGATCCACCGCCCCGTCCTGCACCAGTTCGCGATAGGCCTTCTGCACCGTGCCGAGGCTGAGGCCGGTGGCCAGGGCCAGATCCTTCTCCGGCGGCAGGCGATCGCCAAGGCTCCAGAATCCTTCGCGGATTCCCGCCAGCACCGCATCCCTCAGCTGGAGGTATTTCGGGGACTGGCCGGGGTCCTTCGGCGCAAAGCGGCGCCAGAAGTCGTATCCCGCCTGGGACGCCGGAACCCTGGTCTCGGCATCTGCCTTATCGCGCGTCGCACGCGGAACCCGAGGCTTTGTCATGGCAGATTCCGAACGCAAGTGAGAGGGCGGTGGTACTGACATTCCCACGAGGAGACAAGGCGCCGACGTGCGGCGTGCGCGATGTCCACCATGAGCGGTCAGTCGCCAGGCAGATCATGGACGTTGCTGAAGAAAACGTCCTTCCAGGAGGCCGGCAAGTTCTTCAGCAGGCCGGTCTTGTGCATATATTGTGCGAAGACCATCACCTTCCGGGGCATCGGCGAGAAGGTCATCATGTTTGGATCATTGAGGATCGCCACAATCTCGGCCACCGACAGCTTCGAGGTGTCGAACCGCTTGAATGCCTGCGCCGCCGCGGTCTTGTCGGCGGCGATGAGCGTCATCGCTTCGGTCAGCGCGGCATAGGTGGCGTCGTAGAGCTTGGGATTTTCGGTCCGCCATTTCTCGTTGGCATATGCGGTGATCAGCGTGCTGGGTCCACCCGTGACGTCATAGGAGTTGAGGACGGTGCGCACCCCCGGCTTGGCGAGCTCCATCTGGATGAAGGGCACCGTGGTCACGTGCGTCTTGGCGCCCGCCCCGCCCGAAAGCAGCGCCGCGACCCCGTCGGGATGGGACATTGTGATGGCCAGCGTCTCGAACTTGTTGCGCTGGTCGAAGCCGAACGCCTGGGCGGTCGCCATCTCCAGGATCAGCGCATGCTGCGTGCCCTTGCCGGAGGCCATGGCGATCCGGTCGGTGGGCTTGAAGTCCTTGATGGAGGTGATCGCAGGGTCGATGGTGTTGAAATAGATCGGGGAATCGCAGATCGCCATCATCCCCTTCACGGGGGCGAACTTCACCGTCTTGTCCCACAAATTCAGCATCACCGACGTGCCCGCCATGGCGATGTCGGCATTGCCGGAGATCAACGCATCGGTGATGGCCGGGCCGCTCGTCAGCTGGGTGTAGGCGACCTTGACGTCGGGTACCCCGAGGGCGGCCGCGTGCTTTTCAATCAGCCTGTTTTCCGTGGCGATGATCATGGGCAGGTAGCACAGTCCGAGGCCGCTCACGATGCGCACCTCGGCCGCCTGGGCGGGCCGGGCGAGGTGCGGACTGAAGGCGGTGACAAGAGCGACGGCTAATCCGGCCAGCCGGGCAAGTTGTTCCATCTGGATTCCCTTTTGTCTGGAAGGTTCTGCGCCGGTTCGGCGTCTCGTTTTGCGATCGATGAAACGCGACGCCAGCTGGCTGGCTGTCGCGTTCGCTTTTTCAATGCATCGGATGCGATCGGGTGATCGCCGAAACCCGTCAGAGCAGGCGGTCGCTCTGGGGGCCATGGAGCGGAATCTCCATGAGGTCTTCGCCGAAGAAGATGTTGCCGCCATAGACGCGCGAGATGTCGGCGACCACCCGCTCCCGCAGGCCGGGCCGGTCGAACTGTTCGGTGATGTGGGTGAGAACAAGATTCTTCACCCTGGCATCGCGCGCCAGCTCGGCGAGTTCCATGTGCCCCATACAGCTGTGCGAAAAATCAGGACTGTAGTTGGTGCCAGAGAGGTAATGGCACATGTGCACCAGGACGTCGCAGTCCTTGGCCAGCACATGCATGCTCTCCGCCGGGCCGCTGTCGCCGGAATAGACGAAGACGCCCTCGGAGGTCGTCAGGCGGAAGCCGAGGGTGATGAGGAAAGGCTGGAAGTGGTTCACCTGGGTCGTCTCCAGCATCCAGCCGTCGCCCTGGACGACGTCACCCGGCGACAGGGTGGTGACCTGCGGGGCGGGGCGTGGCCGCGGCAGCGTGCCGCCGCGCGCCTTGAACAGGTCGAGGCTTGAACCATGGGAGGTGCGCGCCACCAAGTCTGCGTTGTAGACGCCATCCACCCCGAACAGGCGCTCGGTGATCTCGGCGATGGGAGCGGGCCCGAAGACCTTCAACTCGGGGATTCGGTCGGCGCCCTGGTCCCAGCGGGTCAGAAGCAGGCGGCCATAGTCGCCGCAATGGTCATAATGCAGGTGGGAGAAGAAGAGGTGGGTCACCCTGGTCGCGGGGATGCCCAGCTCCAGCAGGCGATGATGGGCGCCGAATCCGTGATCCATGACGATCACGTCACTGCCGGTCTCGATCACATAGCCGGAGGAGCCGCGGCGCAGGGAGGGCGTGGGCGTGCCCGTGCCGAGAAGGCGAATACGCATGGGACTGCTCTTTTCCTTGGGTTGTGCGTGCAGGGCGAAGTCAGCCGCGGCTCATGCCCCAGCGGCGGATGGTGCGTGCCTCGATGGTGCGGAAGATCAACCCTTCCACCAGAAGGCCGATGATGATGACGCAGGTCAGTCCAGCGAAGACCTGATCGGTTTCCAGCTGGTTGCGCTTCTCGAACAGGAACCAGCCGAGGCCGCCGGATCGGGAGGACACGCCGAACACCAGTTCCGCCGCGATCAGCGTGCGCCAGGCGAAGGCCCAGCCGATCTTCAGTCCCGACAGGATCGAGGGAAAGGCGGCCGGGATCAGGATCAGCGCCACGTAGCGCACGCCGCGCAGGCCATAGTTCTGACCGGCCAGCCGCTGGGTCTCGGACACGCCCAGGAAACCCGTCAGCGTGTTGAGGGCCACGGCCCATAGCACCGAATGCACAATGACGAAGACGAGGCTGGGCACGCCGAGTCCGAACCACAGGAGCGCCAGCGGCAGGAGGGCGATGGCGGGCAGCGGGTTGAACATGGCGGTGAGGGTCGCCAGAAGGTCGGCGCCCAGTCGCGAGGAGACGGCGAAGGTCGTCAGCACCGCCGCGAGGGCAATGCCGATCGTATATCCCGTCATGAGCACCTGGAGAGTGGCGCCGATGCGCTGGAGCAGGACGCCGTGGATGAGGCCGTCCCACAAGGCGCGCAGGGTGTCCGTGAGCGTGGGGAACATCAGCGGGTTGGAGAGCCATATGGCATAGAGCTGCCATGCCACCATCAGCGCGACAACGATCGCCCCGCGCCGGACACCCTCCATGTTGGCGAGGTGCTCCCAGAGCGAGAGCGGACGCTCGATCTCGCCCGCATCGCTCACGCGCGGCGTCGCACGCTCGAATTCCGGACGGATGGGGGGAGAAAGCCGGGCGGCCGGCAAAGGCGACATCTCAGCCATGGTGGCCCTCGGCGAAAAGCATGGTGTTGATCCTCTGGGCCAGGGCCATGAAGTCGCTCCCTCCCAGGTGGTCGTGCCCGTACTGGTGGGCGTTCAGTTCCGCCTTCACCTGGCCGGGATGGGGGGAGAGCACGAGTATCCGCGAGCCGACCACGATCGCCTCCTCGATGGAGTGGGTGACGAAGAGGACGGTGAAGCGGATGTCGTCCCACAGTTGCAGCAGTTCATCCTGCATCTGGCGGCGCGTCAGGGCATCGAGGGCGGCGAAGGGCTCGTCCATCAGGAGGATGGCGGGTTCCATGGCCATGGCGCGGGCGATCGCCACACGCTGCTTCATGCCGCCGGAGAGCATGTGCGGATAGGCGTCCGCGAACTTGCTGAGCTTGACCTTCGAAATGCTGGCCAGAGCGCGCTCACGGGCCACGGCCCGGGGAAAGCGACGGCTCACCAGAATGGGAAACATCACGTTCTCCAGCACGGTCTTCCAGGGCATCAGCTGGTCGAAATCCTGGAACACCATCATGCGGTCGGGGCCGGCGTCGGTGATCATCTGGCCGTTCAGTCGCATGAGGCCGGCCACCGGTTTCAGAAAGCCGGCGACACCTTTCAACAAGCTGGATTTGCCGCAGCCGGACGGGCCGAGCAGCACGAAACGGTCAGCCGGATAGACTTCGAAGCTGACGTCGCGGGTGGCCGTGACGAGCAGATCGCGGGTCTTGTACTGGAGCGTGACGCCGGACACTTCCAGCAATGGCCCGGTTTGCGACGGCGAAGACGTCCGGTCGTGCGGATGCGTGGCAGCAGCGCTCATCGGCCCCTCATTGTTCCATCTCTGGCTTCGCCTTCAACGATGCCCGAAGGGGCGTACGGGTGGCGAATTGCACTGATTTTCAGTATATAGTGAACGCTAAATGCTACATAGCATAATGTCAAGCGAGCCCCGGCTGAGGCGGGTTGTCGTGAAGCGGTCGCTCGCGTCGGCGTGCGGGCTGGGCGGAACATCGCCTTGCGTCGGCCTTTTGGCCTTTTGTCACGCAGTTGACGTCTGGCCGATCCAGGGGCGAGCCACCCTCATCGACGGGGCCTGCTCGAGATCGCCGGCCAACGCATCCGTCCGTTCGGGATCGATGCCGCCGAGCGCGGCAGACCTGGCGGGATGAGCGGGGCGCGAATGACCCGCGCGGCAGCTTCAGGAGTTGAGCCCGAAAACCATGGGGCATGCAGACCGCTCCGTCGGCGGCCTCCCCGAGGGCGCTCGTCAGCGGGGAGCAGAGGAAGCCCTGGCACGGCCCCGCCGCAATCCGGAGGCGCGCCGGCCTGTCAAGCTACACATCATCGAGGTCTTGAACTAACGTAAGGTATTGGTGCGCTGATCAAGGTCGGAATAGTGGGGGCGCGGATGAGATCCATCCTGTTGGGAGTAATTGCGGCCCTTTCGACTTCGTGCGCGGTCATGGCCGAGGAGTCTTGGATCGCGCTTGCGACGGGAAGCAACTCGGAGTGGGTTTATGCTTATCTCGGTCGCGCGCCCACGAAGGGCCGGGCCGAATCCAAGGTCATGGAAAACTGTCGCGCCGAGGGGTTCGCCTGCACCTTCCTGAAGAGTTGGAGACGCGGTTGCATCTACGCGGTATCGGGTCATGACGCGAGCGGCCGCGCTTACCTGGGCACCGGTCCGGATCTTGAGTCCGCTACGCAACAGTGCGAGGCAACCGGGGCATCTTGCTCGGATCCCGATCCCGCCTCTATGTGCGTCCTTGAAACAGATTCTCCGGGGGTGGGGGATATTGCCGGCCCCATGGCCCAGTTGCCAGGTACCACGAGGCCGACACCGAACTACCGCCCGGAACCGGCCGATGTCATGGGCGCCGACAGTCTGGTCCGCTATTTCACGTGGATGTACAATTTCGAGCCGGAGCCTGGCTTGAGAACCTGGTCGCGCGACGACCTGAACCGCTGGAGCGAGCGATATCCAAGCGGAAGAGTCGCAAAGGTTTTTGACACCGTCGAAGCATCGTCTGTTGGCGGTTGCAATGGTCAGCTGGTCAGCAGATCGACCGACCCAAGTTTCCAGGTTTTCATTCCCAACAAGGGATGCAAAAATATGGTGGCGAAGTTCCGCAGAGGTGACGATCCATGGTCGAACCTGGGGAAAATGGAAGACGTTGAGTAATCCATTCGTCGGTTTTTAGAGAAATATCAGAGAATATCGGGGCAGATTGGCCGCGCCGACATTGCAGAGGCTGGCCGCTGAGGTGGTTCTGTCGTGTCGGGCTGATGGCGGCTTTGCTAAACTTGGTTCAGGTGCCGTCACGCCGCGATGTCGATGGCGTTACAAGCCGTTTGACCCTCCTCCGGCGTTCTGCCGCCGAGGGGCGAGCGAGGCGCGCGCGGTGACGGACGGGAATCCACCTGCCGCTCCCCGCTCGATCGACAAACATGTCGTCCAGCTACCGGCTGCGACCATCCATGGAGATTCGCACGCAAGTATCCCGCTGCACCTCCGTGATGATGAATGCGCAAGGTTATTCGGCCTCGGCCGCCCGCTAGGCGGTGGGGCTAGCGGCGGCGCTCCAGCGTGGCGAAGAACAGGACGGTGAGGCCCAGCACGATCAGCAGCAGCACGAAGGCCGCGGCAGCGCCCTCGTTGAGCGAGAGGCCGAGGAAGGCGCGGCGATAGGCGAAGAAGCTCAGCACCTCGGTGGCGTTGCCCGGCCCGCCCTTGGTGAGGATGTAGGGCAGGTCGTAGGTGCGGAACTCGTTGATGAGCTGGATGATCACCGCGATCATCGCCACGGGGCGCAGCATCGGCAGGGTGATGTACCAGAACTGCTGGAGCGGCGAGGCGCCGTCCACCTCCGCCGCCTCATAGGGGTCGCGCGGCAGCGAGGCGAGGCCGGCGGCGAGGATCAGCACGACGAAGGAGGTCTGCTGCCAGATGTCGATGGCCGCCATCGTCCACAGCGCCAGGTCGGCATTGCCCAGCCAGTCGATACGCGGCAGGCCGAGGCTCTCCAGCACCTGGTTGGCGATGCCGAGATTGGGCTGCAGCAGCATGCGCCAGATCAGCGCCACGCTGACCGGCGACATCGCCATGGGTATGGTCAGCACGGCGAAATAGACCGGCTTCATCGTCACCGTGCGGTTGAGCATCAGCGCGATGCCGAGCCCGATGACGAACTCGCCGGCGACGGTGACGAGCGAGTATTTAACAGTCAGCCACAGCGCGCCCCAGAACAGCGGATCGGCCATGACCGTGGCGAAGTTGTTCAGCCCGACGAAGGGCTGAAGCATCGGCTTGAGCAGCGTCAGCGAGGACAGCGAGATGAGCCCCGCATAAACCAGCGGGAAGCCCATGACGATGGCGAGCGTCAGCAGTCCCGGTGCCGCAAAGGCCCAGCCGGTCCGCCAATCCCGGTCCGCGAATGCGGGAACGCGCATACTCGTCTTTCCGTTTCGTCAGGGCCAGAAAAGCCGGCGCGCCGAGCCGAGGGGGTGGCCGGCGCGCCGGTCGGCGGGCACTTCCGGAGAAGCGCCCGCCAAAGCGATCACTTGGCGAGGAGCTGGGTCAGGCCGTCGGCCGCCGCCTTCAGCGCCTCCTCGGGCTTGGCCTGGCCGCCGGCCGCCAGCGAGAGCTGCGCGCCCAGAACATCCTCGTACTGCGCGGAATAGGCGAAGATCGGGAAGGACTTGCCGGAGGCGACGACGTCGAGGCCGGTCTTGTAGAAGGGGTACTTCTTCAGCACCGCCTCGTCCGCGAACACGTCCGAGCGCACCGGTGCATGGCCTTCCATCGCGCGGGCGACGGAGATCTTCTTGCCCTGCACCCATTCGATGAACTTCCAGGCCGCGGCCTTGGATTCATCGGAAGTGTTCTTCGGGATGCCCCAGCCCCAGCCGCCGCTTTCACCATGACCGCCCGGCATGACCGACAGCGCCAGCCTGCCGGCGACTTCCGGGCACTTCTCCTTGTTGTCGAGCTGCGGCAGCATCCACCAATAGGTGACCATGCTGAACGCCTTGCCGGCGCACATCAGCCGCATCGTGTCGTCGAGCGTGGCCGACAGTGCGCCCTGCTGGGCGCCGTTCTGCACGTTGTCGGCGTAGAGCTTGAGCGCGGCCAGCCCCTCGGGGCTGTTCAGCACGACCTTGCGGCCGGCATCGAGATAGGCGCCGCCGGACGAGAACAGGTAGTTGGAGAACTCCATGGCGTTCGGGTCGCCACGCTGCGCCTGCATGGCGGCGCCGACGACGCTGCCACCCGCCTTGAAGAACTTGGACAGTTCCACATACTCGGCGAGCGTCTTCGGCAGGGCCAGCTCCTTGCCGGTCTTGGCCTTGTAGTCGGCCTTGATCTTGGGGTCGCCCAGCAGGTCGGTGCGGTAGATCAGGCCCATGGAGTAGTTGTACATGGGCAGGATCGGTGTCGCTTCCTTTGTCTGGCCCAGCAACTCCAGCATGGACGGGATGAAGGGCTTCAGGTCGAAGCCGGACTTGGCGATGTAAGGGTTCAGATCCTCCAGCCAGCCGGCGGTGGGGAATTCGCCGGCCCAGAGGAAGTCGACCTCCAGCACGTTGTAATAGCTCTCCGGCGAGACGAGCTGGGCGACCAGCTTGTCGTGCATGTCGCCATAGCCGATCTTCTCGAACTCGACCTTGATGCCGGTCTCCTTCTCGAATTCCGGCAGCAGCTTCTCAATGATCTGGGTTTCCGGCACGTCCTCCATGAGGGCGCGCAGCGTGACGTTCTGGGCGTGGGCCGCGCCGGACGCCGCCAGCAACGTGGCGCCGAGCAGGGCCGCCTTGAGGCTACGCTTCAACTGCATCTCGTTCTCCTGTTCCTCTGGTGCGGGCTTCGCCCGCCTTGTTGGCGCACGCCCGGGCGGGCGCGGCAGAAAGAACCGTCACTTCACGCTGCCGAAGGTCAGCCCCTGGACGATGAAGCGCTGAATGAAGCGGGAGGCGATCACCAGCGGCAGCACGGCGAGCACCACGCCGGCGGAAACCTTGGCGATCTGCACGCCGTTCGAGGTCTGGAGCGAGGCCAGCGCCACCGGCACCGTCGCGGTCTGCGGACCGCTCAGCACCAGCGCGAACAGGAACTCGTTCCAGGTAAGGATGAAGCCGAGCACGCCGGCCGCCGCGATGCCGGGCAGCGAGACCGGCAGCACGATCCGCCAGAAGGCGCCCCAGGCGGTGGCGCCATCGGTCTGCGCCGCCCATTCGAGATCGACCGGAATGCCCTCGAAGAAGCCCATCAGGATCCAGATGAGGAAGGGCAGGTTCACCGCCGCGTAGACGATGACGAGGCCGGTCAGCGAATTGGTGAGTCCGACGGTGCGCAGTAGCGCGAAGGCGGGCAGCACGATCGCCACCGGCGGCAGCATCTGCGTCGCGAGCACCGCGAAGCGCCCGGCCTTGCCGCCGGTCTTGAAGCGGGCGAAGGCGTAGCCGGTCATCGCCGCGAAGGGCAGGGCGACCACGACCGAGCCGAAGGCGACGATCAGGCTGTTGAGATAGGACTGGCCGTAGCGGGTCGAGGTGAACAGCGCGACGTAATTGTCGAGCGTCGCGGCCGGCATCAGTTCCGGCGAATAGGACAGCGGCTCCGGCAGGAAGCTGGTGCGGACCACCCAGAGGATGGGCAGGAGGATGACGGCGCAGGTCAGGAGCAACCCGAGATGAAGTGCGACGCGCCGCATGGCCTCCCCTCCGCTTCGATCAGGATTTGACGATGCGGAGGGCGGGACGCGGAAAGGCCCGCGTCGTCTCCGGGTCGAACAGGTGCATGGGCCGCGCATCGAGATAGAGCGGAACGCTCGCTCCCGCCGGCGCGGTGAAATGGCGCGAGAGCCGGGCGGAGATCTCGACCGGCTTGCCGCCGCCCGCGCCGCCGATCTGGCCGACGAGGATGTTCTCGACGCCGAGCGCCTCCATCGCCACCACGGTGACGTCGATGCGCGCGAAGCCGGGCTGGGGCGCCTCGTGCAGGTCCTCGGGACGCAGCCCGAAGATCACCTCGCGTCCGGCCGCCGGCGCATAGGCCGCCCGGTGCATGTCCGGCACCGGCACGTCGAGGCCGTCGCCGACAACGGCCAGCCCGTCGTCCCGGCCCTGCAGTCGGGCGGGAATCAGGTTCATCGGCGGCGTGGCGAGGAAGCGGGCGACGAAGGTATCGACCGGGTTGGCATAGACCTCCAGCGGCTTGCCGACCTGGATCATGCTGCCCTCGCGCATGATGCAGATGCGGTCGCCCATGGTCATCGCCTCCACCTGGTCGTGGGTGACATGGACGATGGTGCGGCCGAGCCGGCGGTGCAGCTTCACGAGTTCGAGCCGCATTTCCGCGCGCAACTGCGCGTCGAGGTTGGACAGCGGCTCGTCGAGGAGGAAGGCGACGGGATCGCGCACGATGGCGCGGCCGAGCGCGACGCGCTGGCGCTGCCCGCCCGAGAGGGCCGCCGGCTTGCGGTCGAGATAGGGAGTAAGTCCGAGCAGCCCCGCCGCCTCGCGGATCTTCTCGTCGATGACGGCCCGGCCCACGCCGCGCATCTTGAGGCCGAAGCCCATATTGTCGCGCACGCTCATATGCGGGTAGAGCGCGTAGGACTGGAATACGACGGCGATGTTGCGGTCACGCGGGGCCACGTTGTTCACGCTGCGCCCGCCGATGCGCAGATCCCCCGAGGAGATGCCCTCCAGTCCGGCGATCATGCGCAGTGTGGTCGACTTCCCGCAGCCCGAGGGACCGAGGAAGATCACGAACTCGCCTTCTCCGATGGAAAGGTCGACGTCACGCACGCCATAGGCGCCGTTGGCGTAGAGCTTGGAGACATGATCGAGCTCGATCGACGACATCAGCAATCCTCTGCCCGGAACACGGCGCCCCCGTCACGCGGGATACGCCGGAGGGCCTTGTCTTTCGCCGGAGCCCCAACGGTCGGCGGATAGTAGTGGAACAAAATCGCACATCGCAAGAACTAAATCGAACGGGCCGGCATCGTGACCGGTCACATTCGCACAGCCTGGCATCAGGTCGTGTAGACGCCGCCCGTCACGTTGATGCCCTGTCCGGTCATGAAGCGAGCCTGATCCGAGCAGAGGAAGGCGACGACGTCGGCGACGTCTTCCGGCTGCTCCAGCCGTCCGAGCGGGGTCTGGCCGATATAATCGTCGATCACCCGCTGTGGGCTGACGCCGCGCAGCGTCGCTTCCCACTGCACCTCGCGCGACTGCATGCCCGTCGCCACGAAACCCGGACAGACAGCGTTGACGCGGATGCCCTTCGGGGCCAGCTCGCGGGCCAGCGCCTGCGTCCAGCCGAGCACGGCGAATTTGGACGCCGAGTAGTGCGCCAGCAGCGGTGCGCCGACCTTGGCGGCGAGCGAGGCGGTGTTGACGATGCAGCCCTTGCCCGTCGCCACGAAATGCCGGGCCGCGATCTGGTTGGTGAGGAAGACGCCGCGGGTGTTGACGTCGAAGTTGAAGTCCCACTCCGCGTCGGTGATCTCAAGTGCCGCCTGCATCGTCGAGACGCCGGCATTGGCGACCAGCAGGTCGCAGCCGCCGAGCCGTTCCAGTACCTGGGCGAACGCTGTCTCGACCGAGGCGCGCTGGCGCACATCCACTGCGACCGCCACCGCGCCGCCGCCGATCGCCGCCGCCGTTTCCTCGGCTGCGGCGAGATTGATGTCCCCGATGGCGATTCGCACGCCCTGGCACGCCAGGGCCGTGGCGATGGCCCGTCCGATCCCCGTCGCCGCCCCGGTCACGAAGGCCAGTCGGCCGGAGAGTTCGGGGTAGACTGGCGTCGGCGCGGTCGCAGGGATCATGGTCGGCTCCTCATGTT
This sequence comes from Ancylobacter sp. VNQ12, assembly GCF_049445835.1. NCBI lineage: Bacteria > Pseudomonadati > Pseudomonadota > Alphaproteobacteria > Hyphomicrobiales > Xanthobacteraceae > Ancylobacter > Ancylobacter sp. VNQ12. Next base: position 105,398 of record NZ_JBMSDU010000001.1, read on the forward strand.
CGACGCGCAGCTTATCCAAACATGATCGCACATCAAGTGTAATCTTGTGTTTGATATTGTTCGTTTGTTGCGCTAGAGAGGAGTGGCCGACGCGCGGCGAATCCGTTCACCTCCGATGGATCCGCAACGAGGCAGGGTGCAATGATGGCCGACGACGTGTCTTTTCCGGACAGATCCGTTGCCGAACTCGCGGCTGGCGAGGACCGCCAGCGCATGCTCTCGCATGTGCGCCACGCCCGCATACTCGACCAGCTCGCCCTCTCCGGCTCGATCAGCGTCACCACCATCGCCGCCGAGCTCGGCGTGTCGGACATGACGATCCGGCGCGACCTGCTGGAGCTCGAGCGCGAGGGGCGGCTGGTGCGCGTGCATGGCGGCGCCGTGCTGGCCGAGGTGCCGGCCAGCGTCGCCATGGACAGCGAGGAGCCGCGCTTCGACGCGCGCCTGCGCCGTGGCAGCGAGGCGAAGACCGCCATCGCCGCCTATGCCGCCGGCCTTGTCGCCGGCTACCGCACCGCCGCCATCGACGTGGGCACCACCACCTATCTGATGGCCGGCCATCTGCGCGATGTCGGGCACCTGAAGATCTTCACCAACAGCCTGCGCGTCTCGGCCCTGCTGGACGGTGGAGCGCCCGAAGTCTACGTGGCCGGCGGGCGCGTGCGCGCGGAGGAGATGTCGGTGTGGGGGCCCACCGCCATCGCCCAGTTCGAGAAGCTGTGGTTCGACGTCGCGGTGCTCGGCACCTCGGGCGTCACCGCCGAGGGCTTCTTCGATTATTCCTTCGAGGACACCGACATGAAGCGCGTCTATCTGCGCCGGTCGGGCCTGCGCATCCTGCTGTGCGACAGTGCCAAGTTCCAGCGCATGTCGCTGGTCCAGGTCGGCGCTCTCACCGATATCAACATCCTCATCACCGATGCCGAGCCGCCCGCGCGCATCGCCGCCGCGCTCGCTGCCGCGCGCGTCGACGTGCGCATCGCGCCGCCGGCCCCTGGAAATTGATGCGCCCCGCGCGCGCCCCGTCCCCCAAGGAGTAGTTGGAATGGTTTTCGAGTGTTTCGGCGCCAAGAAGAAGGTCGTCATCGCCATGGCTCATATCGGCGCACTGCCGGGAGCCCCGCTCTATGACGCCGATGGCGGCCTCGACAAGCTGATCGAGGGCGTGCTCGCCGATGTCGAGAAGCTGCAGGCCGGCGGCGTCGACGCCATCATGTTCGGCAACGAGAACGACCGCCCCTACGTCTTCAAGGGCTCCCCGGCCTCCATCGCCGCCATGTCGGCCATCGTGCAGGCGGTGAAGCCGAGCCTGAAGGTGCCGTTCGGCGTGAACTATCTGTGGGACCCCGTCGCCACCGTCGCCATCGGCGCAGTGACGGGCGCCAGCTTCGTGCGCGAGATCTTCACCGGCCTGTTCGCCTCCGACATGGGCCTGTGGGAGCCGAACTGCGCCGAGGCGGCGCGCCTGCGCCACGACCTGAAGCGCGACGACATGAAGATGCTCTTCAACATCAACGCCGAGTTCGCCCATTCGCTCGATCAGCGCCCGATCGAGCTGCGCGCCAAGAGCGCGGTGTTCTCCTCGGTCGCCGACGCCATCCTCGTCTCCGGCCCGATCACCGGCCAGCCGGCCGACCAGTCGCACCTTCAGAAGGTGGCCGAGACCGTCAAGGACGTGCCGATCTTTGCCAATACGGGTGTGAACATCGACAATATCCGCGACATCTTCTCGGTCGCCTCCGGCGTCGTCATCGGTACGCACTTCAAGGTCGACGGCAATACCTGGAACCCGGTCGAGGCGGCGCGCGTATCGCGCTTCATGGATGTCGTGAACTCCATCCGCTGACCCCTCTCTCCTCCCTTCCGGTTGCTTCATGAGCTGCGTTCTCGGCCTCGATATCGGCACGACCTCGACCATCGGCCTGCTTCTGCGGCTTCCGGGGGAGATACTGGGTGTCGTCTCGCGGCCGGTGACGCTGACCTCAAGGCATGCCGGCTGGGCGGAGGAGGACCCCGCGGAATGGTGGGCGAATGTGTGCGCCATCACCCGCGAGCTGATCGACAAGGCCGGGATCGACCCGGCCGAGATCGCCGCCGTCGGCGTCACCGGCATGCTGCCGGCGGTCGTGCTGCTGGACGCGGAGGGCCGGCTCCTGCGCCCTTCCATCCAGCAGAGCGACGGACGCTGCGGGGCGGAAGTCACCGAGCTGCGCGCCGAGCGCGACGAGACGTCCTTCATTGCCAAAGCCGGCAACGGCATCAACCAGCAGCTCGTCACCGCGAAGCTGCGCTGGATCGCCCGCCACGAGCCGGAGGTGTTCTCCCGCATCGCCACCGTGTTCGGCTCCTACGACTATGTGAACTGGCGGCTCACCGGCGAGCGGGCGGTAGAGCAGAACTGGGCGCTGGAGGCCGGCTTCGTCGATGTCTCGCGCCATGAGATCGATGACGACCTGGTCGCCTGGGCGCGCATTGCGCGCAGCGCCATCCCGCGCAAGACCGCCTCACACGAGGTGATGGGGCGCGTCTCGGTGGAAGGCGCGGCCGAAACCGGCCTCGCCCCCGGCACGCCGGTCATCGGCGGCGCGGCCGACATGATCGCCTCGGCGCTCGGAGCCGGCGTCACCAGGCGCGGCGATATCCTGCTCAAGTTCGGCGGCGCCATCGATATTCTCGTCGCCACCGACCAGGTGAAGCCGGACCCGCGCCTGTATCTCGACTATCACCTCATCCCCGGCCTGTTCATGCCGAATGGCTGCATGTCGACCGGCGGCTCGGGGCTCAACTGGTTCGTGCATAACTTCGCCGGCGGCGAGGCGGCGACGGCCGAGCGCGCGGGGCTGAGCCTGCACCAGCATCTCGACCGCCTCGCGGACGCCCGCCCCGCCGGCGCGGAGGGGCTGACGGTGCTGCCCTATTTCCTCGGCGAGAAGACGCCGATCCACGACCCCGCCGCACGCGGCATCGTGGACGGGCTCACCCTCTCGCACGATATCGGCCATGTGTGGCGGGCACTGCTGGAAGGCTATGCCTTTGCCTGTGCCCACCATGTCGAGGTGCTGCGCGACATGGGGCACGCCGCTGCACGCGTCATGGTGTCGGATGGCGGCTCGAATTCGCGCGTGTGGATGCAGATCATCGCCGATGTGCTGCAGCAGCCCGTCCATCGCCTGAAGGGCCATCCCGGCTCCTCGCTCGGGGCGGCCTGGACGGCGGCGGTCGGCATCGGCGCGGCGGACTGGGCCGGCATCTCCCGCTTCGTACAGCAGGACGAGACGCTGGAGCCGGACCCGGCCCATGCGCAGACCTACGCCGCCGGCTATGCGCGCTACCGCGACCTCTACCGCCGCCTCGCCGGAAGGGACGCGGCAAGGGATACGGCATGAGCGCCCGCCGGCTGCGTGCTGTCGCGTGGGACATTGACGGCACGCTGATCGACAGCGAGCCCCTCCATCACCGCGCGCTCGTCGCCGCCTGCCGTGCGCTGGGCTCCGACCTCTCGGACCTTCCCGACCAGGCGTTTCGCGGCATCCATATGGGCGATGTGTGGAATGAGATATCGCCGCGCCTGCCGGCGGAGGTGGCGCAGGCCGAATGGCTGGCGCGCATCAATGACCATTATGTCGCCCACCGCGACAGTCTGATCGCGCTTCCCGACGCGGTGGCGACCATCCGCGCGCTGGCGACGCTCGGCGTGCCGCAGGTCTGCGTCTCCAATTCGAGCCGCAGCGTGGTGGACGCCAATATCGACGCGCTCGGCATCTCCGATGTCATCGTCTTCTCGCTCAGCCTGGACGACGTCGCCTGCGGCAAGCCCGATCCCGAGCCGTATCGCCGGGCCTGCACGCGGCTGGGCGTCGCGCCGGACGAGATGGCGGCGGTCGAGGACAGCCTGTCCGGCGTGCGCTCGGCTCGTGCCGCTGGCCTCTATGTGGTTGGCTACCGTGCGAGCGGCGGCGGTTTCGGGGATGTCGACCTCGAAATCGACGGGCTTCAGGAAATCGTGCCGCTGTTCACAGGGCAGACGAAAAGCTCCCGGATGGACGTGGAATGATCGTCTGATCGACGGGACCTGGCAGGTGCGCGTGCCCCGGCGCTCCTGGTTGAGGTGAAAGGCCGGTCGCCGGCGATCTTGGCATCGCGGGGCTCCGATCCCCCGACGAGCGGCCGGAGTGGGAGACGCACACGCTGCATGAGCCTTGGGCATGGGCCTTGGCGCAACGAAAATGCGTTCGGTCTGGCGGTTGATTGTCGAGCAACCAACCGCCAGAGTGAGCGTTGTCTAACGATGGCAACATGGCACATCGCTCCAATTTGAAAGGTGTCGTCGATGAAAGTCTTGTCGGTACTCAAGGTTGGGCTTCTCGCATTGGCAACACTCATCGGCGCCGTATCGATGGCGAGCGCCGCTGACGGATCAATCACCATTCGTATCTTGAAGGCCGGGTTCGTGGTCGGCGGATCAGCCGGAGACGGCGTGCTGACGTTTCAGGGCCGCAAATATCCGCTCTCGGTCGGGGGGCTGAGTTATGGCTTCACCTTCGGCGCCTCGGAGACGCGACTTCACGGAACGGTCAGAAATATCCGGCGCCCGTCTGACGTTTCTGGGGTCTATGCCCAGGGCGGTGCCGGCGCTGCACTCGGAAAGGGCGCGCAAGTCGTCGTCCTGACCAACCAGAATGGCGCTGTTCTGGAGCTGAGCGGTGAGCAAAAGGGCGTCATCGTCAGCCTTGATTTGAGCGGGCTGGCTTTGTCGCTGAAGTGAGGATTTCCCCGGAACATCAGCCCTTTCGATGAACTCCGCCCATGCCCTCGGCGCCCGCGTCTTCGCGACCGCCAATGCCGAGCATCGCGCCGAGGCGCTGGCGCTGGGGGCCAGGGCGGTGTTCGACTAGCGATCCGAGGGCTTCGAGCCGGGCGTGCGCGCAGCCACCGGCGGACACGGGGTCGATGTGATCGTCGATTTCGGCGGCGGCGACTACCTCGCGCGCAATCTGCGCGACCTCGCCCCGTTCAGGTCGGCCTGCTGCGCGGGCAGGACGGCGCCGGCATCCCGCTTCGCGCTGTACGCCCCCTTCGGTCGCAAGACACCGCACGTATCGACCGGCGGCTGAATGCGGCTGCGGACTGTCCCTTGCCGGCATTGTGCTGTCGGGCTCCGGGGCGGTTGCTCCCTGGTGCCTGCAGGATCAGCGGAGCGCAGCGATCAGCGCCTTGGCAAGCGCGGCGGTCGAAGCAGGATTCTGACCCGTCAGCAAGTTCCCGTCCTGGACGATGTAGGAACCCCAGTTCGGACCCTGCTCGAAGATCGCTCCGCGCTTGCGCAGTGTATCCGCGAGCAGCCACGGCGCATTCGTGGCGGTGCCGAACTCTATCTCCTCCTCATCGCTGAGAGAGGTCATTCTGCGTCCCGCGAAGGGCCACCGGCCATCCTCGTCGCTTGCGGCCAGCAGCGCGGCGGGACCGTGGCAGACCGAAGCGATCAGCGTCGACGCCTGGTTCGCCTGGACCAGGATCCTGCCCATGTCGGCGTCCCTGTAGAGGTCCTCCATGGGGCCATGGCCACCAGGAACCACGACCGCGTCGAACCGATTGACGTCGATCCCTGCGAGGAGGAGCGGCTTTTGGAGACGCCCGGCATTCCTGGCGAGGTAGTCGCGGTAGCGATCAGCGGCTTCCTGACCGATGATCTCCGGCTGGAGACTAAGGGGGTCGATCGTCGGCTGCATGCCGCCCGGTGTCGCGAGATCGACCTGGAGGCCCGCCTCGATCAAGGCCTCGTCCATAACGATGAATTCCTCGGCCCAGACACCGGTGTCATAGGTCGATCCGTCGGCGCGGGTCCATCTGTTGGCCGCGGATAGGACGGTCAGTACCTTGGTCATGTTCGAACTCCTTGTGCCCAGGGGCCCGCCGTTCGGCAAAGCCGCCGGCGGCCCGCAGGGTGCGATTCAGCTAGATGTTCTGGCCGCCCGAGACCTCGATGCGCTGGGCGGTGATCCAGCGGTTGTCGGGGCGGAGCAGGTTCGCGACCGCCGGACCGATGTCGTCGGGCAAGCCGACGCGGCCGAGCGCGATCATCGAGGCGAAGGCTTCGTTGTAGGCGGGCGTGTCGCGCACCGCCCCACCCAGGAAGTCGGTCTCGATGGCGCCGGGCGCGATCGCATTGGCGGTGATCCCGCGGGCGCCGAGTTCCTTGGCCATGTAGAGGGTCAGGATTTCGACCGCGCCCTTCGCCGCCGAATAGGCGGAGAAGCCGGGATAGGACACGCGGGTAAGGCCGGAGGAGAAGTTCACGATCCGGCCGCCATCCGCCATCAGCGGCAGCAGAGCCTGCGTCAGGAAGAAGACCCCTTTGACGTGCACGTTGAAGATCAGGTCGAACTGCGTCTCGGTGGTCTCGACGAAGGCCGCCATCTCGCCGTGCCCGGCATTGTTGATGAGATGGTCGAAGGTCTCCCGTCCCCAGGCCGTGAGCACGGTGCGGACCCGTTCGACGAAGCTGGGGAAGTTCGACGCGTCTCCGGTGTCGAGCTGCAGCGCGACCGCCCGGCGGCCGAGCGCCTCGATCTCGGCGACAACGGCCTGCGCCTCGTCGGCGCGGCTGCGATAAGTGAAGATCACGTCGCCGCCCTGGCGGGCGATGCTCATGGCGGTGTTGCGGCCAAGGCCGCGGCTGCCGCCGGTCACGATTGAGATCGTCGTCATTGTGAAGTCTCCTGTTGCATGGCTTGGGGGTTCAGGGCGCATTGGTTGGGCGCCCAGGGTTCATGACGGCCTCGCCGCCGAACTCGCGGTGGAGGCGGAGCAGCGCTCTGCCGCATGAGCTTTCGAGGAAGAAGGTCGCGGTGGCGACGAGCAGGGCGAGAAGGCCGGCGCCTCCGAAAATCCCTATCGTCAGGCTGACGGCCGCGGCTGGCACCGCCTGGCCCTGTGCCAGTACGGCGCCGGCCAGTCCCAGAACGGCGGTGGCGGCGAACAGCGCCACCGCGCCGTTGAGAAAGCCGAGCCCGCGCAGCAGCAGCTGGATGCGCCGCCGGGCCAGTACGACGGCCGCTTCCGGGGCGACGTATTGCAGCGACATCCTGTCGTCCCGCGCCGCCAGCGACGCGCGAAACTCGCGCCACTGGGAGATGGCCAAGTTGTAGCGTGTGGTCGCGCCGTTCTGCAGGACCGCGCTGGCGTTGGTCAGGATCGCCGGCCCGGCGATGAAGGAGAGGGAGGAGAAGGGATCTTCAAGCATGCGGGTTCCTCATCCCCTGGCCCGGGCGGGCGGGGATCGGTTGGACTATCGAAGACTGACCTGCTTGGTCCGCTGATAAGGCTCGAGGATCTCGATGCCGCCTTCGGTGCCGATGCCGCTTTCCTTCCAGCCGCCCAGTGCGGCCTCGGGATAATGGGTCACTGGCCCGTTCACCCCGACTACGCCGTATTCGAGCGCGTCGATCAGACGGCGCTGGCGGCCGATGTCGTGCGTGACCACGTAGGCGGCGAGGCCGAATTCAGGACGGTTTGCCCGCTCCAGCATGGCCGCTTCGTCGTTGAACGGAAGGATCGGGGCGATGGGGCCGAACGGCTCCTGGTGCAGGATCTCAGCGTCGTCCGGAACATCGGTGATCACGGTCGGCGCATAGAAGAACCCGCGCTGACCGACCCGCTTCCCGCCGACCAGGACCGATGCGCCGCGCGATCGCGCGTCCTCCACCAGCTCTTCCACCGCCGCCAGGCGGCGCGCATTCGCCAGCGGGCCCATCTCGCTGGCCGGATCGGTCCCGGCACCGACGCGCCGCGCCTTGGCCCGCTCGACGAACCGCGTGGTGAAGCGCTCCTGGATCGATGCCTCGACGAAAAAGCGCGACGGGCTGAGGCAGATCTGGCCGGCGTTGCTGAACTTTGCGTCCGCCAGCATGTCGGCGGCCCATTCCGGATCGACGTCGCTGCAGATGATCACCGGCGCGTGGCCTCCCAACTCCATAGTGACGGACTTCACCTCGGCGCCCGCCGCGGCGGCGAGGCGTTTGCCGATCGGGATCGAGCCCGTGAAGGTGAGCTTGGTGACTTCGCGCGCCGCGACGAGGTGGTCGGAGACCTGGTTGGCGTGGCCGAACACCACGGCGAGGGCCGCCGGCGTGACGCCGGCCTCGAGCAGGGCCCGCGCCATCACCAGCACCGGTCCGGGGGTTTCCTGCGAGGGCTTGCAGATGATCGAGCAACCGGCACCGAGCGCGCCCGCGAACTTCTTCGCCGCGAGCGCCATCGGGAAGTTCCACGGCGTGAAGGCGGCGACGACGCCAATGGGAAGCGACCGGATCTCCACGCGGCTTCCCCGCGTGCGGCCGGGGATGAGGCGGTCTGAAATCCGGCGTGCCTGCTCGCCTCCCCACTCCAGGAAATCGGCTGACCGTTCGACCTCGGTCCGGGCCTGGGCCAGGGGCTTGCCCTGTTCGCGCGTGATGGTAAGCGCCGCCGCCTCGAGGTCGCTGCGCAGGATGTCGGCCGCCCTCTTCAGGACGCGGCCCCGTTCCCAGGGCGGCGTCGCTGCCCAGTCGCGCAGGCCCCGCGCCGTCGTCGCGACCGCCTCGCGAAGATCCTGGACGGATGCGTAGGCAACCTGGCCGATCTTCTCTCCCGTTGCCGGATCGAGGACGTCGCCGGCCTCGCCGGTCGACCCCGCACGTTCGGTGCCGTCGATGAGCAGGTGGAACTCGTGAGGCATGGGATAGCTCCCGGCGCCGGGCAAGGCGCGTTGGTCTCCGGCGGTTCGCGTCGGAGCTAGATCAACAAGGATGGGTGCAATCGGCGTGCGCGCAGGCCCGCCGGTGACTGCTCTGCCGGTGTCGAGACAGAAGATGTCTCGTGCTGGCCCGGTTGTCATAGCAGTGGGGCTTTGCGCGAAGAACGACTTCGTTTATGTATCAGTCATACCTCGGAGGCATGACCCGTGGAGCTCCGCCACCTCAGATACTTTGTTGCTGTCGCCGAGGAGGGCAGCCTCACCGTGGCCGCTGAACGGCGATTGTTCACCGCTCAGCCGTCCTTGAGCCGCCAGTTGCGCGACCTTGAACTCGAGGTCGGCGCCCAGCTCTTCATTCGCAGCTCCCGGGGCGTCGAACTCACTCCGGCCGGACGCGCCTTCCTGGATCACGCCAGGCGGGCTCTGCAGGCCGCGGCTGAAGCGGTGGCGGCGGCGAGGCGTGCGGCACGGCCACCCAAACCCAGCTTCTCGGTCGGCTTTTTGACCGGGCAGGAGGTCGAGTGGCTTCGGCACGTCACTCACGTGCTCAGGCCTCAGCTCAGAGACATTGATTTTCGTGTGTCGAGCGACTTCTCGCCCGACATCGGCGAAGCGATACAGCGCGGCGACATCGACCTGGGCTTCTGCCGGCTGGAGCCCCACCCGGACGTCATCTACAAGGTGATCGCGCACGAGCCGATCCTGGTTTTCCTACCCAGGGATCACCCTCTCGCGGCCTGTTCCGCGATTGATGTGCGCGACATCGATCCCACCTCGTTCGTCGGCTATTCCGACACGCCCCATATCCTGCGGGGCATCGTCGATCGCTATTTCCGCGATCGAGGCGTCGCCATGTCGCCGGCCCAGTTCCTCGACGGCATCGCCACGGGGATTTCGCTGGTCGCCTCCACGGGCGGCGTGACGCTGCTGCCGGCCTATGTCGAGCCTTTGCTGCCACGCTCCGTGGTATGTCGGCCGCTCACCGGCAACGCCCCGGTGATCGAGGTCGCCGCCGGTTACCGGGGCGACAATCCTTCCCCCGTACTGCGGTTCTTCCTCGATCACATCGACCAGCTCATCGCCTCGCGAGCGGGGGAAGCGGTTTCGATTTGATCGGGACATCCGCCTGCGGGCGGAGGTGCATGATACCCCGGTTGCCCGAACGTCCGTCCCCGGCGCGACGCTGGAAGCGGACGCTGAACGCCCTTACCCGCGGAACCGTCGCGCCAGCGCCTCCGAGCCGCGGGCGAGCACCCCGGCGTCCGAACCCACCGCCGTGAAAATGTTGCCGGCGGCGATGTAGCGGCGCGCGAGCGCTTCGTCCCCGGTGAGGATGCCGGCGCGGTTGCCCGCCTTCACGATGCGGCCGACCAGCCCCTCGATCAGCGTGACCACCGCCTCGTTGCCCTGGTCGCCGAGATAGCCGATGTCGGCGGAGAGGTCGCCCGGCCCGATGAACACGCCGTCGATCCCCGGCACGCCGCAGATCGCCTCCAGATTCTCCATGCCGAGCCTGGATTCGATCTGCACCAGCACGCAGATCTCCTCATGGGCGCGGCTGTAATAGTCCTTCACGCGGCCGAAGCGCGAGGCGCGCGAGGCCGACGCGAAGCCGCGGATGCCCTCGGGTGGGTAGCGGGTGTAGGCGACCGCGGCCGCCGCCTGCTCGGCGGTCTCCACCATGGGGAAGAGGAAGCTTTGCACGCCGGCGTCGAGATAGCGCTTGGCCCAGACCGCATCGGTCACCGGCGGGCGGACGATGGGCTGCACCTTGTTCTCCATGCAGGCCTGAAGCTGCGAGAACACCATGTTCAGCTCGTTCGGCGAGTGCTCGGTGTCGATGAGCAGCCAGTCATAGCCGGAGCCGGCGAGGATCTCGACGGTGAGGTTGCTGGCGAGGCTGCACCAGAGGCCGAGCTGCTGCTCGCCGGCATGGATGCCGCGCTTGAAGTGATTGACAGGCAGTTCCACGAGACGGTCCCTTGCTCTCAGTAGATGGAAGGCTCGCCGACAGGCGCGCCAAAGGAGGTTTCCAGGAAGTCGAAGTCGCAGCCCTCGTGCGCCTGCCGGATATGGCGCGAGAACATCCAGCCATAGCCGCGCTCATAATGCGGTGGCGGCGGCACAAGCGCGGCGCGGCGGCGCTCCAGCTCGTCCTCGGCGACCAGCATGTCGATCGAGCGGGCGGGCACATCCACCCGCACGAGATCGCCGGTCTTCAACAGCGCCAGCGGCCCGCCGACATAGCTTTCCGGCGAGACATGCAGGATGCAGGCGCCGTAGCTGGTGCCGCTCATGCGCGAGTCGGAGATGCGCAGCATGTCGCGCACGCCCTGCTTCACCAGCTTCTTCGGGATGGGCAGCATGCCCCATTCCGGCATGCCCGGCCCGCCGAGCGGACCGGCATTGCGCAGCACCAGCACATGGTCGGGCGTGACGTCGAGGCTCTCGTCGTCGATCGCCGCCTTCAGGCTGGGATAGTCGTCGAACACCAGCGCCGGGCCGGTGTGCACCCGCAGATGCGGGGCGCAGGCGCTCGGCTTGATGACGCAGCCCTCGGGAGCGAGATTGCCGCGCAGCACTGCCAGCGCGCCCTCGGCGTAGATCGGGTTGTCGACGGTGCGGATGACGTCGTCGTCATGCACCTGCGCGCCGACGATGTTCTCGCCGAGGGTTCGCCCGGTAACGGTGAGCGCGTCGAGATGGAGGTGGTCCGTAAGCCGGCTCATCAGTGCCGGCAATCCGCCGGCGAAGAAGAAGTCTTCCATCAGGTAGGCGTCGCCCGAGGGGCGGACATTGGCGATGACCGGGACGATCCGGCTCGCGCGGTCGAAATCGTCCAGCCCGATGTCGACGCCGGCGCGGCGCGCCTGCGCGATCAGATGGATGATGGCGTTGGTCGAGCACCCCATCGCCATCGCGACGGTGATGGCGTTCTCGAAGGCGGGACGGGTGAGGATGCGTGCGGGCGTGAGATCCTCCCACACCATCTCGACGATGCGCCGCCCGCAGGCGGCGGCCATGCGGTTATGGCCGGCATCGGCGGCGGGAATGGAGGAGGCGCCGGGCAGGGTCATGCCAAGCGCATCGGCGATGGCGGTCATGGTCGAGGCGGTGCCCATCGTCATGCAATGGCCGAAGGAGCGGGCGATGCCGCCCTCGATCTCGCCCCAGGCCTTCTCGTCGATATTGCCGGCGCGGCGCTCGTCCCAGAATTTCCAGGCGTCCGAACCGGAGCCGAGCGTGCGGCCGTTCCAGTTGCCGCGCAGCATCGGCCCGGCCGGGAGGTAGATCGCCGGCACGCCGGCGCTGGTCGCCCCCATCAGCAAGGCGGGGGTGCTCTTGTCGCAGCCGCCCATCAGCACGGCGCCATCGATGGGATGAGCGCGGATGCCTTCCTCCACCTCCATGGCCGCCATGTTGCGGTAGAGCATCGAGGTCGGCTTGAGGAAGGTTTCGGAGGCCGAATGCACCGGCAGCTCCAACGGGAAGCCGCCTGCCTGGAGCACGCCGCGCTTCACGTCCTCGACGCGGTCCTTGAAATGGCCATGGCAGGGATTGAAGTCGGACCAGGTATTGAGGATGCCGATGACCGGCTTGCCGACCCAATCCTCCGGCGCGTAGCCCATCTGCCGCAAGCGCGAGCGATGGCCGAAGCTGCGCAGGTCGTCATGGGCGAAATAGCGGGCGCTGCGTAGTTCTTCGGGTGTTTTGCGCGCGGCAATCTTCGCATGGGCGTTCATGAAGGCACCTGTGGGATGCCGGGCCTCACATATGAGGCCCGGCGAGAAGCGATCACTGGGTGGCTATCTTTCCGTCGGCCACGACCCGGCGCCAGCGTTCCTCCTCCGCCTTCTGGAAAGCGGCGAACTGCTCGGGCGTGTTGGCAACGATCTGGAAGCCGAGATCGTTGAACTTGCTCCTGACTGCCGGATCGGCGAGCGCCGCCGCGAAGGCGTCGACCACTTTCTTGCTCACCTCGGGCGGCAACCCTTTCGGAGCCGCGGCCGCCTGCCAGGAATAGACGTCGAGCCCATCGACGCCAGCCTCCTTCATGGTCGGCACGTCCGGCAGCACCGGGTTGCGCTCCGCGGCGGTGACGCCGAGCACCTTCAGCTTGCCGGCCTTGATGTGGCTCGCGACCGCCCCGAGGTTCTGGAACGATACGTCGGAATGGCCGGCGATGAGATCGGCGATGGCCGGGCCGCCGCCCTTGTACGGCACATGGATGCCGGTGGTGCCGGTCTGCTGCCAGAACAGCGCGGCCGTCAAATGGTCCGACGATCCGGCACCGGAGGTGGCAAACGTCACCTTGTCCGGGTTCTTCTTCAGATACGCCACCAGTTCCTGCACCGTATTGGCCGGGAAGTTCGGGTTGGCGACCAGCACGTTCGGCGTGCGTACCGCCACGGTGACGAGGTCGAAATCCGTGCCCGGTGCATAGCCGAGCTTGGGGTTGAGCGCGGGATTGATGGCGAAGACGCCGATCGAGCCAACCAGCAACGTATAGCCGTCGGCGGGCGAATTCTTCACATGCTGCGCACCCGTGGCGCCATTGGCGCCCGGGCGGTTGTCGACCACCAGCGGCTGGCCGAGCTTTTCCTGCATCTTGGGCAGCAGCAGGCGCGCCGTGCTGTCCGAGGCGCCGCCGGGCGGAAACGGCACCACGACCGTCACCGGCCGCTCGGGAAAGGACTGGGCCAGCGCCGGGGCGGCGGCGAAGCCGGCGCACAGCGCCGCTACCAGCGCCAGCGGAGCAATCTTGAGATGGGACATGGTTCCTCCTGTCGCGTCGAATGACGCATGGGGCAGGAGCCGGCGCCGGTTTGGCGTTGGCGCATGGTCTCCTCCGATCCCCGACTTTGCGGGGTTGACCCTTATGGGCACACCACTGAAGCACTAATGCATCAGTGGCGTCAACTCGGTTTTGCGCTATGGTGCCGGCATGGACAGCCCCAACCGCCCGCGCCCCACGCGCGACCCCTCCCGCCACGCGGCGCCGCAGGTCTTCGACTATCTGCGCGAGCGAATCATCGCGCTGGAGTTGCCGCCCGGAACGCTGATCTCGCGCATCGAGTTACAGGACCTGTTCGGCTTCTCCTCCACGCCGGTGCGCGACGCGCTCTTGAAGCTGCAGGAAGAATCGCTGGTCGAGATCTTCCCGCAGCACGCCACGGTGGTGAGCCCCATCGACCTGAAGCTTGCGCGGCAGGCACATTTCCTGCGCCGCTCCGTCGAGCAGGAAGCGGTGCGCACCATCGCCCTGATGGAGGAGCGCACGGAGGTGGTGCGGCGGCTAGAGACGGTGATCGACGTCCAGGCCGCGCTGCTCGCCCGCGGCGACCTGCCGGGCTTCGAGAACGCCGACCGCGAATTTCACCGCATCTTCTTCGAGACGGTCGGCGTGTCGGAGCTCTGGACGATGACCCGCCGCTATTCCGGCCACATCGACCGCATCCGCCGGCTCCACCTGCCGATGCCGGGCAAGGCATCGCAGGTGATTGCCGATCATCGCGCGATCGTGGCGGGAATCGCCTCGGGCGATGTGTCGGCGGCGCAGGGCGCGCTGCGCGAGCATCTGTCGAAGTCGCTGGCCTTCACGCCTGACCTGCGTGCCCGCTGGCCGGATTATTTCCGCGACTGAGGCGGGGCGCGCCCGAGCGTGCAGATGCAGCGGCATCGTGGCTTCGCCGCCAAGCCTGCCCGAGGGCGACATCACAACTCCGCCCCGCCTGTCGCGCCACACCAAGCGTGCTGTGAGCACGACTGGGCTTTGCTTTGCCCTCTCATGACATAAGCTTGCCAAGCCGCGGAGGCTTGTGGCCATGGCGTTGTCAGAAGCAATGCCGCTACGCTTGCCCGACCTTCGACCGTAGTTCGGAGACCTGCTGTTCGAGCTTCCGGACGCGGCTCTCAAGCAGGTCGACTTCGTCGTAATCCATCGCCTGTTCCCATTGGCGTAGCGTCTCAAGCCAGCCCCGCCAGATGGTCTTCGAGAACAACCGCTGCAATGTTGCTTTTGTCATTAGCGGCCTCTTCTGCCTGTCGTCCCCATTATTGCCGTGGCTTGGCATCGAGAGGAGCCGCAGCGGCCTGAGCCATGACGCTGCCGGCGGCTGCCTGCAGGAACTGCTTTGACATCTCCTCGTCGTTGACGGCGCGCGCGAGCAGCACGGCGCCCACCATGGTGGAGAGAATGGCCATGGCCTTGCTCTCCGCCTCGCCGCGATCCGCCCCGCCGATCCAGCCGGCGACCAGGGCGAGATGCTCCTTGAAGCCGGCCTCAAAGGAAGCGCGCACCTCCGGCCCCTGTCGGGCCGCGTCCGAGCCGAGAGCGACGACCGGACAGCCATCCGACCTTTGGGCGCAGTGATCCTCGCTGAGATAGAAGTCGACTGCGGCGGCGAGCGGATTGTCGGGCCTGGAGGCGGCGGCGGCGGACCAGCGACCCAGGGCCTCCTCCAGGGCACGGCGGGACGCCTGGACCGCCAGATCCTCCTTGGAGTCGAACTGCTTGTAGAAGGCGCCCTGGGTCATGCCGGCGCCGGCCATCAGGTCCTTCAGCCCGATGCCATCAAAGCCGTGCTCCCGGAAGAGACGGCTCGCCACATTGATCACCGTCTGCCGGTTTTCCTCCGCCTGAACGCGACTGACGCGCATGGCTGACCTCCTCAAATTAGATTGCGTTCGATTTCTATATCGGATATAGAGTTCAAATGCAATCTAATTTGATAGGGCGGCGGACATGAAGAAGAAGCCCGTTCTCGTGCTGGCAGGTGGTTTGATCGTGGTGGCCGGCGTCGGCTCCGCCGTCGTGTTGTCACTCTCCTCGCCCCACGCAGGACCTGCGAACGACCCCCGGCAGGAAGCCCCGCTCGTTCGCGTGGCGACGGCAGCGCCGGTGAAGGGCGTCGAGCGTGGTTTCACCGGCCTCATCGAGGCGCGGGTGCAAAGCAATGTCGGCTTCCGGGTGCCGGGCAAGATCGTCGAGCGGCTGGTCGATGTCGGCCAGACCGTCAAGGCGGGCCAGGCCTTGATGCGGATCGACGACACCGATCTGCGCCTCGCCCTCACGGCCAAGCGCAACGCCGTGGCCGCCGCCCGCGCCGTGCTGGTCCAGGCGAGCGCGGATGAGAAGCGCTACGCCGCGCTTGTGAAAGGCGGACTTGCCGCGACGCCTCAGCGTTACGAGCAGGCCAAGGCCGCGCTCGACACCGCGCAGGCGCAGCTCGACTCGGCGGAGGCGGATGCCGACGTTGCCGAAAACGAGGCGACCTATTCCACGTTGACGGCCGGCGCGGACGGCACCGTTGTTGCCACCCTCGGCGAACCCGGGCAGGTCGTTGCCGCCGGCCAGACCGTGGTTCAGCTGGCCCATGCCGGGCCGCGCGAAGCCGTGGTGGCGCTTCCCGAAACGATCCGTCCGGCCTTGGGGTCGCAGGCCAGAGCCAGCGTCTACGGCAGCAATGCCGAGCCCAGCACGGCACGCCTGCGGCAGATTTCCGACGCCGCCGATGCCCAGACGCGCACCTATGAGGCGCGCTACGTGCTCGACGGCCCAGCCGCTTCGGCGCCGCTCGGCTCGACGGTCACGATCACCATCGCCAGTGGCGCGAACCAAACAGCCGTGACCGTCCCCGTTGGCGCGGTGCTGGACGATGGCGCACGCACCGGCGTGTGGGTGCTCGAACGCTCCTCGTCCACCGTGCGCTTCGTCCCCGTCCAGATCAAACGGTTCGGCGGGGAAGAGGCCACCGTCACCGGTGTCGAGCTCGGCACGGAAGTCGTGGCGCTGGGCGCACATCTCCTGAAGGACGGGGCACCCGTCCGAACGGCGGCCGTGGTCGAGGGGAGAGCCCAATGAGTTTCAATCTCTCGGCTCTCGCGGTCCGCGAACGGGCGGTCACGCTGTTCTTCATCGTCCTTCTGGCGGCAGCGGGCGTCTACGCCTTCGTCAAGCTCGGGCGAGCGGAAGACCCCTCCTTCACCATCAAGACGATGACGGTCACGGTGGCATGGCCGGGCGCCACCGCCCGCGAGATGCAGGACCTCGTCGCCGAGCCGCTGGAAAAGCGCATTCAGGAGCTGACCTGGTATGACCGGGTCGAGACCATCGCCCGTCCCGGCTTCGCCTTTCTGACCGTGACGCTCAAGGACAATACGCCCCCCTCGGCGGTCGAGGAGGAGTTCTATCAGGCGCGCAAGAAGCTCGGTGACGAGGCGCGCAATCTCCCGCCCGGCGTGCTCGGCCCCTTCGTCAACGACGAGTTTTCCGATGTGAGTTTTGCCCTCTACGCCCTGAAGGCGAAGGGCATGCCCATGCGCGAGCTGGCGCGGCAGGCGGAGGTCATACGGCAGGACCTCCTGCACGTCCCCGGCGTCAAGAAGATCAATATTCTGGGCGAGCGGCCCGAGCAGATCTTCGTCGAGTTCTCCTACGCCAAGCTGGCGACGCTCGGCGTGTCGGCGCAGGACATTGCGAGCGCCCTTCAGCGGCAGAACACCGTGACCCCCGCCGGCTCCATCGATACGCGCGGCCCGCAGGTCTTCATCCGTTTCGATGGGGCCTATGACAGCATCGAGGCCATCGCCAACACGCCGATCGTGGCCGGTGGCCGGACGCTCAAACTGTCCGATGTCGCCGAGGTGCGTCGCGGCTATCAGGACCCCGAAACCTACATCATCCGCCATGATGGCGAACCCGCCATCATGCTGGCGGCGGTGATGCAGCAGGGCTGGAACGGGCTGGAGCTCGGCAAGGCGTTGGAGGCCCGCTCCAGCGCGATCGCCGCCACGCTGCCGCTCGGCATGACGCTCGCCAAGGTCAGCGATCAGGCCGTGAACATCGACGCGGCGGTCGGCGAGTTCATGCTGAAATTTGTCATGGCGCTCGGCGTCGTGCTGTTCGTGAGCCTCGTCGCCCTCGGCTGGCGCGTCGGCATCGTCGTGGCGCTCGCGGTGCCGCTGACGCTGGCCGTCGTCTTCCTCATCATGCTGGAGACCGGCCGCTTCTTCGACCGCATCACGCTGGGCGCGCTGATCCTGGCGCTCGGCCTGCTGGTGGACGACGCCATCATCGCCATCGAGGTGATGGTGGTGAAGATGGAAGAAGGCATGGACCGCATCCAGGCGGCGGCCTACGCCTGGAGCCATACGGCGGCGCCGATGCTCTCGGGCACGCTGGTGACGATTATCGGCCTGATGCCGGTCGGCTTTGCCGCCTCGGCTGCAGGGGAGTATGCCGGCAACATCTTCTGGGTGGTCGGCTTCGCGCTGATCGTCTCGTGGATCGTCGCCGTGGTCTTCACGCCTTATCTCGGCGTGAAGATGCTTCCCGCCATCAAGCCGATCGAGGGCGGCCACCACGCCATCTATAATACGCCCAACTACCGACGCCTGCGCGCGGCGATCAAATTCACCGTGCGGCACAAATTCCTGACCTGTGCCGTGGTGGGCGTCGCCATGGCCCTCTCCGTGATGGGCATGGGAGCGGTCAAGCAGCAGTTCTTCCCGACCTCGGATCGTCCCGAAGTCCTGGTCGAGGTGCGTATGCCGGAAGGCACCAGCATCGAGACCACCACCGCTGCTGTGGAGAAAGTCGAACGCTGGCTGAAGGAGCGCCCCGAGGCGAAGATCGTCACCAGCTATATCGGCCAGGGCGCTCCGCGCTTCTTCTTCGCCATGGCGCCGGAGCTGCCCGATCCGTCCTTCGCCAAGATCGTGGTGCTGACGCCGGACGCAGAGGCCCGCGAGGAACTGAAGCATCAGCTGCGCGCGGCCATCGCTGGCGGGCTCGCTCCCGAAGCCTTCGTCCGGGTCACGCAGCTCGTCTTCGGCCCCTATACGCCGTTCCCGGTTGAGTTCCGCATCATGGGCCCTGATCCGGCGGAACTGTACCGCATCTCCGAGAAGGCCCTTGCCCTCATGAGCGGCGTGCCGGACGTCCGGCAGGCCAATCGCGACTGGGGCAACCGCTCGCCCGTGCTGCGCTTTGTCCCCGACCAGGACCGGCTCAACCTGATCGGCCTGTCGCCCACCGAGGCCGCCCAGCAGATGCAACTGCTTCTGACCGGCCTCACCGTCACGCAGGTGCGCGAAAACATCCGCAACGTGCCCGTGGTGGCGCGCAGTGCCGGCGACAACCGGCTCGATCCGGCGCGGCTTGCCGACTTCTCGCTGATGAGCCGGGACGGCCGACAGGTTCCGCTCGATCAGATCGGGCGCTCCGAGATCCGGTTCGAAGAGCCGATCCTCAAGCGCCGCGACCGCACGCCGGTCGTCACGGTCCGTGCCGATGTCAACGAAGCCACGCAGCCGCCGGAGGTCTCCCAGCAGGTGATGCAGGCGCTCCAGCCGCTGATCGCCTCGCTGCCGGTCGGCTACCGCATCGAAATGGCCGGGAATATCGAGGAGTCCCTCAAGGCCAACGTCGCGCTGGTCAAGATCTTCCCTCTGATGATCGCCGCGATGCTCATCGTCATCATCCTGCAGGTCCGCAGCCTGTCGACGATGACGATGGTGATGATGACGGCTCCGCTCGGCCTCGCCGGCGTGGTGCCGACATTGCTGCTGTTCAATCAGCCCTTCGGCTTCAACGCCATTCTCGGGCTGATCGGGCTCGCCGGCATCCTCATGCGCAACACGCTGATCCTGACGGAGCAGATCAAGGAGAACAAAGCGGCGGGGCTCGACGACTATCATGCCGTCATCGAGGCAACCGTCCAGCGGACGCGGCCGGTGATCCTCACTGCGCTGGCGGCGGTGCTGGCCTTCATCCCGCTGACGCACTCCGTGTTCTGGGGATCGATGGCCTACACGCTGATCGGCGGCACCGCCGTCGGCACGGCGCTGATCCTGCTGTTCCTCCCCGCACTCTACGCCGCCTGGTTCCGCATCAAGCCCACGGCCGACGAGGTGCACGCGGACGTCGCGCACGGTCCCGCAGCGCATCCGGCCCTGGCCGCCGAATGAGAGCCTTCAAGCGCTCTCATCTCAAAGCAATGAACGAAGGAACGATCATGTCGACCGCGAAAATCGTGCTCATCACCGGGGTCTCATCCGGCATCGGCCGCGCCACCGCGCTGAAATTCGCGGAAGCGGGCTGCCGCGTCTATGGCACCGTTCGTAACCCAGCCAAAGCTCAAGCCATTCCCGGCGTGACGCTCGTCGAGATGGACGTCCGCGACGAGGCATCGATTGATCGCGGCATTCAGACCATCATCGCGCAGGACGGGCGCATCGACGTGCTCGTCAACAGCGCGGGCGTGACCCTGCTTGGCGCGACCGAGGAGACCTCGATCTCGGAGGCCCAGACGCTCTTCGACACCAACCTTTTCGGCCTCCTTCGCACGATCAAGGCCGTGCTGCCTCACATGCGCGAGCAGCGCTCCGGCCGCATCGTCAATGTCAGCTCGGTGCTGGGCTTTCTGCCCGCGCCCTACATGGCGCTTTATGCGGCGTCCAAACATGCCGTCGAGGGGTTGTCCGAAACCTTGGATCACGAAGTGCGTCCGTTCGGCATCCGCGTGACGCTGGTCGAACCGTCCTTCACCAAGACCAACCTCGATCTGAACGCGCCGCAGGCGGCCTCCACCATTGTCGCCTATGGAAAGGAGCGCGCCCTCGTTTCGCGAGCGATCCAGAAGAACGTTCAGAAGGCCCCCGCGCCCGATGCCGTCGCCGACACGATCATGCGCGCCGCGCTGGGCGGCTGGAAGATGCGCCACACGCCGAAGGGGGAGGCGTCCCTCCTCGCCAAGCTGCGCCGTTTCATGCCCGCCGGGCCCGTCGAGAAGGGGCTGAGGAGGACGTTCGGCCTCAGCTGAAATGGGCCTCGTCTCGGGCCGGGCGCCCGCTGCTGGGTAGCAGGCCAGTTTCTGGCTCCGGCGCTCCCTTGGCGCCATTTAGCCGGCATCTTCGCGCGCCATCTGCGGGAGGCCCGACGACGCTTACGCAGCGTCGGAATGACGGCGGCCAAGAGCGCTGACCGCCGTCAGGCCGAGTCGCTTCTCGCCTGAGATTGACAGGCGGACCAAAGGAGCGGTTCGCCAAAGTCTTCCCGGCGCGCAGTGGGCACCTTGTGTGCCGTCAGGGCGTGCCGCAGGTGGAGCTGCCGCATACCGCGCGACATATCGCCGGGTTCATGCAGGTATACGTCTTTCCCGCGGCGGGCTTGCCCGGTGTGGCCGCCAGTTTGGCTGCGGGCGCGTCCAGCGCGCGCATATCCGCATCCCGCGCTGTGAACTGGCCGCATGTCGGGGCGCCGCACACGGCGCGGCAAATGGCCGGATTCATGCACGTGTAGGCGGCAAAAGATTGCGTTGGAACAAGTATCGATCCACCGATACTCGCCACTGCAAGGGCGAAAATGACTGTTTTGCGCATTATTTCCTCCGAATTTGACGGCAATCTCAGATGAGTATTGACGTCTCACGCGCGCCAGAATGCGACGTTTGTAATATTTGCGTATTGCACAAGCGGAACATTAATCTCGCTGTAGGGGAGCTCGGCTGATTACGGGACGGAGAAATTCATGTAATCTCGATGACACGTAATTACCCGAGGGATCTGGTGCCATGGCGGCCGATGGCGCGCGCGTTTCCATATCGACCGGCGACATCAAGGCGCGCGATCGGGAGGAACTGATACGTGATTACTACGGACGTATTTGCATGCGGCTCGATCTTGAGCCGCTGGGCGACAGCGAACTGCGTTTCGACACGACGACGACAATGTTGCCGGGCATGAGCGTGACGCGCGCTTCAGTGGCACCCATGGCTTGGGAGCGTACCGAGGCGCTGATGTCGGACGGCAATGACGATCTGGCCGTCTCCTGGATAGCCAGTGGCTGGCGGTTCCGGAGCAAAGGCGGAACCACGGTCGAAACGCTTCCCGGCGCCCCCTGCATCATGCCGCTCGACATGCGGTGGCAAGCCGAGGCGCAGGACGGCGATTGGACGGTTTGCATCCAGCTCAATCGACGCTTGCTGGAGCCGCTGGTGAGGCATATCGGCGATATCGCACCTGATGCCCTTCGGCCCGACACTCCCGAGGCGCGACTGCTTTTCGATTATGTCCATGCGGCAAGCCGGACGCCGCTCACGCCACAACTGGCGGCGTTGGTCTCGCAACATATCTCGGATCTTCTGGCGGCCGCGCTGGGCACGACACGAGAGGTCGAGGAGATCGTTGCCGGCCGAGGTGTACGGGCGGCGCGGCTTCGCGCGATCAAGCAGCATATCGCGGAGAATCTGTCGAATGTCCGTCTCTCCGCGGAAACGGTGGGACGTCACATGGGGATGACCCCTCGTTATATCCGCCGCCTTTTCGCCGAGACCGGCTGCAGCCTGTCCGACTACGTCACCGACCAGCGCCTCGCGATGGTGCGTCGTCGCCTGGAAGATCCACGTTTCGCCGGCCAGCAGATCGCCGACATCGCATTCGGCACAGGGCTGGTCGAGCCGTCGACCTTCTATCGCCGGTTCAAGGCGCGCTACGGGTTGACGCCATCGGACGTGCGGGCGGCGGGGAGGGGGCCCTCGCTCGAATAGTGCTCAGAACCTGACCGTCAGATCGGCCTTGAAGCTGTTCTGCTGGGCGTCGGAAGCGAGCTGGCCGTTATAAGCGATGCCGAGCCTCGCCTGCGCAGACAGGTCGACGTCGAGACCTGCCTCGAGGACGGCTGCATCGCGGGCGATCGGCACGCCGGCAATGGTGAAGGGGTCGCCGCCGGCAAAGGCCAGCGTCGCGACCGGCGTGGTGTCGCCGAAGGCGTGGCGCCAGCCGAGCGTGCCGCGCAGCGTCGCCGGGACGCCGCTGACGTCGAGATCGGTCGCCACGCGTAGGCCGAGGGTGGTGAAAGTCGTGTCCGTGGTCTGGCTACCGGATTGGAGCGCTGCCGCCCCCCATTGCTCGGTGAAACCGTCGCTGTCGAAGCTCACATAGGCGAGGTTGGCGAAAGGCTCCAGCGCCACGGCGTGCACATCGATACGATAGCCGAACTCGCCGAAGGCCTGAAAGGTCGCGGCGTCATAGCTGCTCTTCAGGCTCTCGCCGAAGCCTGGAAAGACCACGGAACGGCTGGTGTCGATCTGGTGCCAGCTGTAGGCGAGGCCGGAGCGGAAGCCGAGGTCGCCCCACTGCGTACCGGCGTAGAGGCCCAGGGGAAAATTGTCGCTGCTGCCCGACGAGGCCCGCTCGTCGACGTCGAAACTCGTTCGGCTGTAGCCGGCGAGAATGCCGAGCCGCCAGGTTTCGAAGATCGGTGCGTCGGCCCCGATGAAGAAGCCGCCGGTCGAACTGTCGAGGCGTGCGGCGTTGCCATCGCCATCGATGTGGCCCCAGGCGCCGAAGCCCTGGCCCCAGATGGCGAAGCGATCGGTGGTCGGCTCGGCGGACTGGACCCCGCCCTCGCCATAGGCCATTACCGGCGAGGCCGAGGCGCCGACGCTGTCCAGTGCCGCGCGGAGGCGGTCGAACGCCGCTTCGCGGACGAAGCGG
The DNA here is from genome assembly GCF_049445835.1 of Ancylobacter sp. VNQ12. Lineage (NCBI taxonomy): Bacteria > Pseudomonadati > Pseudomonadota > Alphaproteobacteria > Hyphomicrobiales > Xanthobacteraceae > Ancylobacter > Ancylobacter sp. VNQ12. The sequence goes on from NZ_JBMSDU010000001.1 coordinate 128,631, forward strand.
CTGTCGTCGATCAGCGCGCTCCTTGCCGAAGCATGGATCTCGCCGGAAAGCTGGTCGAAGGCATAGCGCGCCTCCGCTGCCGGCAGGCTGAGGACGGCATCGTAGACCGGATTGCCCAGACCCAGGCTTTCGGCGCCGTAGCCGGTGGCGATCTGGTTGGGGGTCAGGCCGACGGCGCCGAAATCGACGTCGTTGCGGATGAGCGTGAGATAGACGTTGTTGGGATCGTAGCTCAGCGTCGGATCGAGAAAGGCGAAGTCGGACGCCACCGTCGCGAACGCACCGTCCACACCGCCATCGGCGGTGACGATGGTGTAGGTCCGCAAGGGGCTGTAGGCGCCGGCAAGGCCGATATGCTGCACCGTGCCGCCACTGATCGTGACGGTGCCGGTGGCGTGGATGAGGTCGCCATCGCTGCTGGTCGGGTCAAGTTCGACCTCGTAGACGCTGCCGGCTGCCAATGTCGCGTTGCCGGCAACATTCAGCGTGCCGATGGAATTTCCGGGGGCGACGACGGCGCCGCCGGCGATGGTCGTCGTGCCGACCGTGCCGGTTCCCTGCAGGCGGCCAGCGAGAACCTCCAGCGTGCCGCCGAGGGTGCCGGTCACGGCGAGCGTGCCGCCGTCGACGCTCGTCGTGCCGGTGAAGCCCCCCGAATTGCCGCTCAGCGTCGTCGTGCCGGAGAAGATGTCGATGGTTCCCGTGCCGGTGATGCCGGCGGCGAACTGATAATCGGTCGAGCTGTGGTTGAAGACGATGCCACCGGTGCCGGGGCCGAACATGATCGCGCCCGCCGCCAGCGTGCCCGGCGCTGTCGCCGCCTGCCCTTCCGCCGCACCGATGTTCAGCGTGCCCGACGAGCCCGCTCCCGCGGCGATCTCGGTGATGCCGCCGACCTCGACCCGGCCGCCCCCGGAGATAGTGAGCACGCCGGTGCCGTCGGCGCCGATGAGGAGATCGCCGCTGTTCACCCAGCTGGCGCCGGAAACCGTCACCTCGCCGAGGCCGCCGGTCGAGGCACCGATGCCCGCCACCACCGAATTCACCTGCCCGCCATTCTCGACGAACATCGCCGCATTGCCTTCGAGGCCGACGAGCAGGAATTCGTGGCTGATCAGCGAGGAGCCGGCGCCGCTGATGGACGCGCTGCCGCCCGAGTTCGCCTCCATGCCGAGAAGGACGCTCTGCGCCTCCACCCTGCCGCCGGCGGAGATCGACAGCGCACCGGTGCCCTCGTCGCCGATGCCCATATTGCCGGTGTTGAAGAAGCTCGAACCTTCGCCCGCGACATTTAGGATGCCGACGCCGGCGCTGAAGCGGCCGAGGAGCGAATCCAGCGTGTTCACCGTGCCGCCCTCGGTGACGTTGAGCGTGCCGAGGCCGGAGTGCCCGACGGTGAAGGTCGTGCCGTTCGTCCAGCTGGCGCCGCCGGTCACGGTCGCGACGCCGGTGCCGCCGAGCGCGATCGTCGCCCCTTCGCTGGTCACGCTGGCGCCGTCGGCTACGGTCAGTGCGCTCTCGCCACCGGCGCCGACATAGACATTGCTGCTCGCCGCAAGGCTCGAACCCGCACCGGTTACGATCCCCGTGCCGGTGCCGAGAGACAAGCCGACCGTGTTGAGTGCCGCCCCGGCCTCGATGCGCAGATGGCCGACACCGTCGCCGCCGATTCCGGTGCTGGCCGTCGTGGTCCAGCTCGTGCCCGGACCGGTAAGCGTCACCTGGCCGAAGCCGGTCGGCTCGAAGCCCACGACGAGCGTCTGCGATTCCACCGTGGCGCCGTCGGAGACCGTCACGGAGCCGCTGCCTTCCTCGCCGACGATGAATTCGCTGGAGGCGATCCAGCTCGTCGTGCCGCCGCTGATGTCGAGGATGCCTTGCGATCCGCTGGCGGCGCCGACGGTGACCCGTTCCGAGTTCACGGTGCCGCCGCTGTCGACATTGACCGTGCCGCTGCCGAAATTGCCGACGATCAGGGGATCGGTGACGTTCCAGGTCGAACCTGTCCCGGTGACCGTCGCGGTGCCGAAGCCGACATTGCCGACGAAGGAATCATTGCTGATGACCTCGCCGCCATTGGTGATCAGCAACAGGCCGCTGCCCTGATCGCCGACATAGAAGTTGCCGGTGTTCGCCCAGGTCGAATCCGTGCCGGTTACGGTGACCGAGCCGGCCGAGCCGAGGCCCCGGCCGATATAGCCGGTGGTGGTCAGCAACACGCCGCTGTTCTCCACCAGCAGCGAGCCGACCGCGCTGTTGCCGACGGTGAGGTCGCGTGCGTTGGCGCCGATGGCGAAGACTGCCGGCGCATTGATGGCGATGGTGTCGATCTCGGCGTCGGTGGCATTGTCGGGCAGGCCGGCACTCCAGTTGCCGGGATCGAACCAGTTGTCCGAGTTGGTGCCGGTCCAGGCGGTCTGCGCGCCGACGGGTGAGGCATAGACCAGGGCGAGGACAGCGGTTGTCGCCAGCAGCGTGCCGTGGCGCCGTGGATATCGCGAAAGCCAGCCGGCTGCGGGATCCTCCCGCCGCGAGGATGGCCGGAACTCATGGCCGCCCTCCGTCTGCCCTGTCCGAAAACCCCGCATCGTCGACGTCATAGAAACCCCCGAAACGCTATTGCATCGCAGGGGAAGGGCGGAAGAGGCGCCCCCACTTCGCAGGTGCGAAGCACGCGGCGTCCCTCCGGAAACCTGTCGACCCGGCAATGCAGGGCGACTTTGGGTTGGGCATCTTCAGATTTGCAAGGAAATGAAAGGTGCCGGACGTAAATGTATCCAGGGCCGCAGGATCCGTATCCGACAGTGCAAATGCAGCGACTACGCAGGTAAATTCAAGCTAAACTGCAGATCGACTCTCGAATCGAGTTGCAAAGATAGAATGCCCCGATCCGACGGTCCGTCTCACCTGAGTTGGCGGATCCAGTGCCACATTGTGGTGTCGTCGCCGGGATGTTCGAGCAAGCGGCGCCCCTCGGCGGCATGCGCACGCACTTCGCGCGGGGTGACGCCGAACAGCTTGCGAAACGCACGAACGAAATTCGTGCGGTAGGCGAAACCGTGAAGTTCGGCGATGTCGGCGATGCTCCTGCTCTGTTGGGCGGGATCGGCGAGCATCTGCCTCGCCTGCTGGAGTCTTCCCCGCGTAATGTAGGACGCCACGCCGCCATGCGCCTCGAACAGATAATAGAGCTTGCGGGTCGAGATGCCGAAGGTTGCCGCGAGCGCCTCGCCGGTCAGGCTCGGATCGAGGAGGCGTTCGTCGATGTAGCGGGCGATCTGTCCGGTCAGCGCGAGCTGGACGGCGGCTGCGTTCTCCTCCGTCACCGCGGCATTGAGCGCCGCGGCGGCGAGCTCGATCGTCGGCCGGACGATCGTCTCCGCCTCATCGAGGCTCATATCGCCGGCGCCGGCGTAAAGGCCGCTGAGATGATTGCGCAGCAGCGCGGCGAGCGGCGCATCGCCCCGGATAAGGCGCAAATTCTGCTCGTCCGGCGCCCTGAGCAAAGGCGCCAGCAGGCGGCGCGGTATGGTCAGGTTGAGGCTGTCGAAATCCGCCGTCGTCGCGGTCGCCTGCGCCTGGGCCAGATCGGCGATGATGAAATCCCCCGGATCGGCTCGATCATGGGATCCGCCCTCGCGCCGTCCGTGGCTTCCCTTGACGCAAAGCTGGAGCGTGACGTGGTCGAGCCCGTCCCGGCCGATCCGAGCCGGCGTGCGGTCGAAGCTGTGGGCCACGCAACGATATCCGGTGAGCACGATGTCGCCGAGGTGAAAGGCGTCTGCACCGAAATTGAAGCGGTCGGTCTTGTTGCGCAGGCGGACGTCGTAGAGGACGCCGATGCTTTCCTGCCAGGCCGCGATCGCCTCCTTCTGGGTGAGCCCCGCCGTGTCCATGACGACATGCCGAACCCGCGGCACGGCTGTAACGGCTGCCGGGGAACCGGCGTTTGCGCTTTCCACCATGAGGGCCCGCAGATGGTGCTGATGAGAAAGGTTGCTCGATTTCCTTACCATAGGAAACCGGTGAACATAGGCCGTCAAGGACACGGCTGTTCGGGCGACTGAACCTTGGCGGGTTTATGAAGCGTGGTGGACCCGAAAAGGGCGGCAAGCTTTCCGTCTGTCCGCAGATTTATCGGGCTTCCGCCTGGTCAGGCGCCGGCCGCTAGGCGTTCGGGGTGAAGTAAGAAATGCCTCGGCCTATATAATTTAGTTCTACAGAAACTGATATTTATATTATCTACACGAATATGGTGAAGGTAGGTACGAAGAGAAAATGGCATTATTCCTTACATAAAATCCCGTCTAATTTGGCCGGAATGGCGAAGCCGTCCTTCACGCACACCATGATGACCATGATGTTGAGCCCATTTATGTCGGGATTCTCATGGAAGAATTTGCGGGTTAAGGTCTCGTGATCCTTCATGCTGCGGGCGGTGACGATCAGGATGACGTCTGTCTCTCCCGTCACATAGTCGCCGTTCATGACCTCCGGCGTCGTATGGGCACGCTGGGTGGTGCGCAAGGCAGCGCTGAAGTTCCTCCGCGACACCCGCGAGCCGCCATCCGCCTTTGAGTTCGCTCCCCTCCCGCCATCCCGCTCGTCTCTGCGCTCTATGAGGCGCAGGACAACAGGGCCATGCGTAGAGGAGCCGGCTTCGGACGGTCGCGCCGGCTCGGCGACGACGCTCGCCATGGGGCAGAGGATTTGTCTCATGCCGACGCCCCTTCCGGATGAGATGTCCGGCCGAGCGACTCGGAAATATAAAGAAACCTGACAGCAGTGAGTTGTAACACCAGGGGATATAGTTCTGGGCTAGATTATAAATGCCTGATGAAAGCGCAACTTCATCGGGTATGGCTGGGGCGCTGACCCAAGACTTCACCCGTCGACCAGCGCCTCAGCCGCTTATATCTACAGGTCCTTGGTCTGCGACAGAGCGTCTCGATCCCCATGCGCGTCATCAGAATGGCGACAGAAGACGTCCCGCTATCGCTATGACCCTCGGCATCGAGAGGCCTCCTGCAACATCCGGCCGCCGGCGAAGGGGGGGGGGGGCCAGATGCGGCCGCTGGATTGCGCGCATCAGGGCCGGCTTGCGCTCACCATCTCGACCGTGCCGGGCGGCCCGGACCAAATCGCCCCAGCGCCAGACTCTCCGACGGTTGCATTCAGCGCCTTCGCGCTGTCGTGGGTGCTGCTGCCTCGGACGTTGCCTCGGAGCCGAAGACGTTGGCTGCGCCATTGCGTGAACAGGTTGGGGCAGATGTCGAACTACTGCGCGGCTTTGAAGATGGCTACGCGATGACCGTTGGCTCGAAGCATCAACGTCCAGAAATCATGTATGAAAAATAGCTAGTTTTGGAAATATTCGGACATGTGACAGCAGCAAAATCGCCTTGAATCACTTTTAATGTTCGATTATATAATATTAAGTGTGATTTATAGTGTTATGTTAGATGATATATTATTCATAATTCGACCAATATTGGTTTAATCATAATTATAATTAAAAATATATAAATATTGAATGATAGAATTGTATACGCATACGGAAACAGAAAAGAACGCACTGAGTGGTGTAAAATGAAGTCGACAAGTTATCGCGCGGTGTTCTGCTTTTCTGTCAGGATTGGGTTTGCGTTATTTGCGTTGTGTTCCGTAATACTGTGGGGTGCTGGTACTGCTTCATTGAGCGCTAAAGGGCTGGCTTCGCAAAAAGAGCCATCCATCATCGTCGAGGGGAATCGGCGCGTTGATGCGGAGACCATCCGCTCCTATTTCCAGACCCAGCCGGGCGAGCGGCTGACGCCCGCGAAGATCGACGAGGCGCTCAAGGCGCTGTACGCCACCGGGCTGTTCTCCGACGTCACCATCAGCAATCGCGGCGGGCGCACCGTGGTGACGGTCACCGAGAACGAGGTGGTCAACCGCGTCGCCTTCGAGGGCAACCGCAAGCTCAAGGACGAGCAGCTCGCCAGCGAGGTGCAGTCCAAGGCGCGTGCGCCGTTCTCCAAGACCACCGTGCAGGCCGACACCCAGCGCATCATCGAGCTTTATCGCCGCTCCGGCCGCTACGACGTGCGCGTCGAGCCCAAGATCATCGAGCGTGGCCAGGGCCGCGTCGATCTGGTCTTCGAGATCAACGAGGGCGACAAGCTCGGCATCGCCGAGATCAAGTTCGTCGGCAACAAGGCGTTCTCGGCGGGCAAGCTCAAGGAAGAGCTGACCACCACCGAGACGAACTGGCTGTCCTGGCTGAAGAACACCGACGTCTATGATGTCGACCGCATCAATTCCGACCAGGAGCTGCTGCGACGCTTCTACCTGAAGCACGGCTATGCGGATTTCCGCATCATTTCCGTCACCGCCGACCTCGACCGCCAGAAGGAAGGGTTCATCCTGACCTATGTGGTCGACGAGGGTCCGCAATACAGCGTCGGTTCCGTCGAGGTGGTGTCCGGCATCAAGGATGTCGATCCGGCCGCGATCCGCGCCGCGCTGCGTGTGCAGAAGGGCCAGATCTACAACGCCGAGCTGGTCGAGAAGTCGGTCGAGAATGCGACGATCGAGGTGTCGAAGGCGGGCTATGCCTTCGCCCAGGTGCGTCCGCGCGGCGACCGCGACATGCAGAACCGCACCATCTCGCTGGTCTTCGCGGTCGAGGAAGGGCCGCGCGTCTATGTCGAGCGCATCGACATCCGCGGCAATACCCGCACCCGCGACTGGGTCATCCGCCGCGAGTTCGATCTCGCCGAGGGCGATGCCTATAACCGCGTGCTGATCGATCGCGCCGAGCGCCGGCTGCGCAATCTCGGCTACTTCAAGGATGTGAAGATCTCCACCGAGCCGGGCACGGCGCCGGACCGGGTGGTGCTCGTGGTGCAGGTCGAGGATCAGCCGACGGGCGAGTTCTCCGTCTCCGGCGGCTATTCGACCGCGGACGGCTTCATCGGCGAAGTGGCGGTCGCGGAGAAGAACTTCCTCGGCCGCGGCCAGTATGTGCGGCTTGCCGGCTCGCTCGGCGAGGACACGCAGGGCGCTGACTTCAACTTCACCGAACCCTATTTCCTCGGCTATCGCGTCGCGGCCGGCTTCGATCTCTACTGGAAACAAACCACCGCAACCTCATCCAGCCCGTATGACACCTCGACGGCCGGCGGCACGCTGCGTGTCTCGCTGCCGCTGACGGACGAGTTCACGCTGGGTCTGCGCTACAGCCTCTACCAGAAGGAGATTACGATCGACGACGATACGATCGCCGATTACGGCACGCCGTCCTGGGCGCTGCTCGAGGTGGACGGCGATCCGGCACTGACCTCGGCGATCGGTTATACGCTGTCCTACAACATGCTCGACAGCAATACGGACCCGAGCAATGGCTACCTGCTCGAACTGAAGCAGGATTTTGCCGGCGTCGGCGGTGACGTGAACTATATCCGCTCGACCTTCGATTCGCGCTTCTACTTCCCGGTTTATGGCGACGTGACTCTCATGCTGCGCGGTCAGGCCGGCAACGTTACCTCCTGGGGCGGCGAGGACCTGCGCATCCTGGACAATTTCTTCAAGGGACCGGACCTCGTGCGCGGTTTCGAATCGAACGGCATCGGCCCACGCGACCTCGCCTCCGGCTGTAGCGACGGGGTGTGCGACAGCTCCGACGCGGATGCGCTGGGCGGCACGCTCTACTGGGGCACGTCGGCGGAACTGCAGTTCCCGCTCACCTTCCTGCCGAAGGAAATGGGCCTGAAGGCGGCGATCTTCGCGGATGCTGGCTCGCTGTGGAGCTATGAGGGGGGGACGACGTTCGAGAATGTGTCGGGTTGGGAGGACAACCTGACGAACTGCTCGGCCATCTCGGGCTCGAAGACGCAGGGCTATGCCAATGTCTGCGTCGCCGACAGCGACTCCGTGCGCTCGTCGGTCGGCGTCAGCCTGATCTGGAAGTCCCCCTTCGGCCCGCTGCGCTTCGACTATGCCTGGGTTCTGACCAAGGAAGACTATGACCAGACGCAGGCTTTCCGCTTCAGCGGCGGCACCAAGTTCTAATGGCGCAGACGGCCGCTCGGGGGCGCTCGATCATTCCGGGGAGCCGTCGGCCATCGTGCGGTATAATGGTAGCGAGTTCACCTCGAACGCGATCCTTGCCTGGGCGGATGCGGCGCGGGTCGCCATTTGCTCAAGAGTTGGACCCGCCGGCGGAACCTGAACGGTTCACACGCGCTGCCGGTTGGCCCGTCTGCGCCAATGCCGCTCTGCACTGGCGCCGGACTTCCGCGATGAAGTCCACGCAATGGCGTGGCAACGGACGCAGTTCGTTGCTGAGCGCCACGACGTCGAAATGGATTGCCGGGCGCAGCTGGGCCACGGCAATGTTGCTTGTCATCAAGGACAGCGCCGTGAACATGTCCACGACGGAAGCGCCACAGCCCTTCGCCACCAGCGCGCAGGCCAGATAATAGGTCTGTACCTCGATCTGCGGTGCGAGGCTGATGCCCTCCGCATTGAGTTTCTGGCGCAACAGACGGCCAAGCGGATCCTCCGAGGCGAGGCCGATCATCGGAACGCGCGACAAATCCTCCAGGCGAACCTCTTCGGCGCCGGGGGCGGGCTGGATGAACACCATGTGTCCCCGGCACAGCTTCTCGATCCGGATGCCCGCCGAAGGGGGGTGGTCATAGGCGAGCGCTATGTCGATATCCTGCGCCAGAATGCCTTCAACGAGTTCGTTGGTGTGCTGCGTCAGAACTTCGTAGCGCACCTGCGGATGGACCTGCTGCAACGCATGGATGGCTGAAGGCACGATGGAAAGCGCCAGACTGGGAATGCAGCCCAGCCGAATGCGTCCCTGCCGTTCGGGCCCCAGATTCTGTCCCAGGCGCTGCACGTGTTCCAGTTGCCGGAACAGCTTCTCGATTTCCGGCGCCAGAATCTCGGCCTCGCGTGTTGGCACGAGGCGACCCTTGACCCTCTCGAACAGGGCAAAGCCAAGCTGCTGCTCGGCATGACGCACCAGTTTGCTGGCCGCCGGTTGCGAAATGCCGAGAAGGCGCGCGGCACGCGAAATTGCCCCTGTCCGAAACAGAGCATGCAAAGCTTCGACACTGCGTAAGCGCATGATTTCACACCTCAGCCCATAACTTTTGTTTCTACATGATAGACAAGAATGGGCGTTTTCAAACCTGGCCCGGAGGGACACACTCCGCCCATTCTGGTGACTGAGGGCCGTAGGAATGCGGATCTGTGTTCTGGGGGCCGGCGTGGTGGGCATCACCTCGGCCTATTATCTGGCGAAGGCGGGCCACGAGGTGGTGCTGGTCGATCGCAATGGTGCCCCCGGCCAGGAGACGAGCTTCGCCAATGGTGGCCAGCTTAGCTATTCCTATGTGGCGCCGTTGGCAGCTCCCGGCGTGACCCAGCATATCCTCGACTGGGTATTCGGCCGTGATTCCGCTCTGAAACTGACGCCTCGCTTCGACCCTTGGCAGTGGCGATGGCTGATCAACTTCATGCGCGCCTCACGCGCGCCGGTCTTCTACCGTTCGATCGTGGAACTGACCGGCCTCGCTTATCTCAGCCGCGACCTCCTTCACGACCTGGTGGCGCGTGAAAGGCTGGATTTCAACTTCGTCCGCTCAGGCAAGCTGGTGGTTCACCGCGAGGCCGGTGCCTTTGAAGCTGCCCGCAAGCTCGTCGACATGCAGTCCCGCCTCGGTGCCGATCAGCGGGTGCTCTATCGTGACGCCTGCGTGGCGCTGGAGCCCTCGCTCGCCCATATCGCCGGCGATCTCGTGGGCGGGGTCTACACGCCGTCCGAGGATGCCGGCGACTGCGCCCGTTTCTGCCTCGAGCTCGATCGCGTTCTGGCGACGCTGCCTGCCGTTACCCGGCTTTATCATCATCGCATCGGCGAACTCGTGCGGGAGAAGGGCGAGATCAAGGCGGTGATTACCGATCGCGGCCCGGTTGAGGCGGATCTGTTCGTGGTGGCCGCCGGTCTTGAAAGCCGCGACGTGCTGCGCCCGCTCGGCGTGCATCTGCCCTTGTATCCGCTGAAGGGCTACAGCCTGACCGTGCCGATCGAGCAGGATCGGGCCGCTCCGCGCATGAGTGTGACCGATGCCAAGCGCAAGATCGTCTATGCCCGCCTGGGTGCTTATGAGCGTATCGCCGCCATGGTCGATCTCGGCGCGCGTGATGCGAGCGTCGCCCCGGATCGGCTGGACGACCTGAAGGCGAAGGTGCGCGCCACCTTCCCGGCCCTGGGTTCGCTCGAACGCGCCACGGTGTGGTCCGGGCTTCGGCCCGCCACCGCGCAAGGCAAGCCGATTGTCAGCGCGACGCCCCTGCGCAACCTCTATGTGAATGCCGGACATGGCGCGCTTGGATTCACGCTCGCCTGCGGCAGTGCAAAGCTCATCGCCGACATGATCGGCGGGAAGGAAACGGCCATCGCAACCGCGCCATTCGAGCTCGGAGCCGTCTTTTAGCAAGACCAGACAAGCTGACATCCACCGATCCCGTGCCGCCATCACCGCACAACAAGGCCGGCCGGGATGCTTTCCCAGGGGAGTGCCTATCCATGAAATGTGAAATGTCGCGCGCAGGACGTTTCCGTCGTGCCCTTCTGACCAGCGGCATGCTGGCTTCGCTGGCGGTTGCAGGTCTCACCGTTCCGTTCGGAATGGTCCCGGCCATGGCCGCGGAACTGCGCCTTGCCATTGCGGAAGACGCCACGACACTCGATCCCATTGCCTCGTCGGATAATCCGTCGATCTGGACCGAACTGCTCATCTTCGACCAGCTCGTGCGTCCGACCGCCGATGGCAAGAGCCTTGAGCCGGGCCTTGCCGAAAGCTGGACGGTCTCGCCGGATGGCAAGGAATACACCTTCAAGCTGCGCGACGCGAAATTCGCCGACGGCACGCCGGTGACCGCAGAGGACGTCGTCTTCTCGCTGAAGCGCGCGGCGGGGGAGGGGTCGGACTGGGCCCGCTTCTTCCGTCCGATCACCAACTATACGATTGCCGATCCGAAGACGGTCGTCATGACGCTCGACAAGCCGTTCACGCCGATCCTCAACAATCTCGCTCTGTTCAGCGCCTCCATCGTGCCGAAGGCCAAGGTCGAGGCGCAGGGCGCCGATTTCTTCAAGAAGCCGTTCGGCTCCGGCCCCTTCATGGTGAGTGGCTGGGTGCATGGCGAGAAGATCGAACTCGCCAAGAACCCCAATTACTGGCAGCCCGGCAAGCCGGGTGTGGATGCCGCAATCGTCACCATCATCGGTGACGACAATGCGCGCGTGCTGAAGCTGAAGGCGGGTGAAGTCGACGCCATCATCGGCATTCCGTTCAACCAGGTGGCGGCGCTGAAGCGCGATCCGGCCCTGAAGGTGGATGTCGCGCAGACCCTGCGTATCGACCTCGTCCAGCTCAACACCACCAAGAAGCCCTTTGACGACGAGAAGGTGCGCCAGGCGCTGAACCTCGCCATCAACAAGGACGCGGTCATTCGCGGGGTATTGCACGGCAATGGCGAGGCCGCCGTCTCTTCCTTGCCGGTCATGGCCTATCACAACGCAGCGCTGAAGCCCTATCCGCAGGATCTGGAGAAGGCCAAGGCCCTGCTGGCGCAGGCCGGCTATCCCGACGGCTTCTCCGCCAGCCTGCTGGTTCGCGCCGGCGACGTGACGGCGCGCCAGGTGGCGACCGCCATCCAGAGCGACCTGAAGAAGATCGGCATCAACATCACCTTGCAGTCGATCGAAGGCTCGACGCAGTACGCGACGACCAAGAGCGGCAATTTCGAGATGTCACTCAGCTATGCGACCAGCGACACCATCGATCCTGATCAGCTCATCGGTTTCACCGCGGTCAATCCCGAGCGCGCCAACGCCTTCCACACCCAGTGGAAGAACGAGAAGCTGAACGAGCTCTATGTGAAGGAACGCGGGACGCTCGACGGGCCGGAGCGCCAGGCTCAGTTCCAGGAGATGGAAGCGCTGGTGCATGAGGGCGCGCCGTTCATCTTCCTCTACCAGCCGGGCACCCCCTACGCGTCCAAGGCGGACATCAAGGGCTTCGCGGTGCTGCCGACGTCCAACTACCGTCTGGAAGACGTGGTCGTCGGCAAGTAGCGCCGGCCTGTCACCCTGCGGAACAAAAACTCGATGGGGCCGCCGGCCCCATCGCTTCTTCCTGACGTTCGGCTGGCATCCTGATGGCACTCCTGAAGTTCATATCCGGTCGGCTCATCCAGCTCGTGCCGGTGCTGATCGGCATCACGCTGATCGCCTTCCTTCTCCTGCGCGTGCTGCCCGGCGATCCCGCGACGCTGATCCTTGGCAACCGCGGGACGGTGGAGGATATCGCCCGGCTCAATGTCCAGCTCGGCCTCGACCGCCCGCTGTGGCAGCAATATTTCGCGTTCCTCGCCGATGTCCTGCGGGGCAGCTTCGGTCAGTCCATCGTCTACCGCACCGCTGTCGGCCCGCTCATTCTGGAACGCGCATGGGCAACCCTCCAGCTGGTCGGTCTGTCGACGCTGATCGCCGTGGCGATGACCGTTCCCTTCGCCCTCGTCTCCGCGCTCAATCGCGGCCGCCTCATCGATCAGGGGGTGAAGGTCCTGTTCGTGGTCGGCATGTCGATGCCCGCCTTCTGGCTCGGCATTCTCATGGTGCTGGCCTTCAGTCTGTGGATGCCGCTGTTTCCTGTTTCCGGCTATGGCGTGGGCCTGCTTGACCGCCTGCATCATCTTTTTCTGCCGGCCTTCGTGATCGCCATCGCGACCGCGGCACTGACCATCCGCTCGCTTCGTTCCAGCCTGATCGCGGTGCTCGGCGCCGACTATGTCGACACCGCCCGCGCCAAGGGCCTCAGGGCGCGCACAGTGCTCATGCGCCATGTTCTCCGGAACTCGCTGATCAGCACGATTTCGGTTCTGGGCGTTCACACAAGCTGGGTGGTGGGCGGCACCGTGGTGATCGAATCCGTGTTCGGCATTCCGGGGCTGGGTTATCTGCTCGTCTCTTCCATCTCCGCGCGCGACTATCCCATGGTGCAGGGGCTCACCGTGGCCTTCGCCGTTCTGGTGGTCGTCATCAACCTGCTGACCGACATCGCCTATGCGGTCGCCGATCCCCGGGTGAAGCTCTGATGTCGGGCTATTACGGCGAAGCCGCGCGGCGGCTCTTCCACAATCATTCGTTCGCGGCCGGCTTCGCGCTGCTGGTGCTGCTGCTGGCGATCGTCGCGTTCGGCCCTCTTCTCGTGCCCCATGATCCGCTGGAGGTCGATTTCGGCCTCGCAATGCTGCCGCCCGGTTCGGAGCATTGGATGGGCACCGATGAGATGGGTCGGGACGTGCTGGCTCGCGTGCTTGCCGCAGGTGCGGTCGACCTTCAGATCGCCGTCATCTGCGTGGCCTTGCCCTTCCTGCTCGGCACCTTGGTGGGGCTGGTTTCCGGCTACATCGGCGGGTTGACGGACGTGGCCCTGATGCGCCTCGTCGATATCCTCTGGGCCTTTCCATTCTATGTGCTGGTGATTTCCATCGTGGGGGCGCTCGGGCCGGGCCTCAGCAACATGTATCTCGCCTTCACCCTGGTGGCGTGGATCTCCTTCGCCCGCATCGTGCGCGCCGAGGTTCTGGTGGTGAAGCGACTGGAATTCATCGAGGCGGCCAAGGTTCTGGGCTACTCCCACACCCGGATCGTCCTGCGCCATGTGCTGCCCAACGTCATCACGCCGGCAATCGTGTTCATGATGTCCGATGTCGTGCTGACGATCCTGGCCGTCACCGCGCTCGGCTTCCTGGGGCTCGGCATTCAGCCGCCGACGCCGGAATGGGGCGCGATGATCGCCGAAGGACAGAACTTCATTCTCGATGGTTGGTGGATCTCGGTCTTTCCGGGACTGGCGATCGTCTATATCGGCATCACCTTCGCGCTTCTGGGCGATGGGATCGATGACGCGCTGAGGCCGAAATCATGACCCCGTCCGCTCGACTTCTGACCGTGGAAGGTCTCACCACCCGCTTTGGAGGCAGCAAATCGGCTGTCACCGCCGTGGATGGCATTGATTTCCACATCGATCGTGGGGAGATCTTTGGCCTGGTCGGAGAATCCGGTTCCGGCAAGAGCGCGACCTGCCGGTCGCTTCTGCGTCTTTTCGGCGGCGCGACGGCACGCGTCACCGGCCGGCTCGATTTCGATGGCACGGATCTCACCCGTCTCTCCGGCCGATCACTGGAAGATTTCCGTGGCTCCCGTATCGCCATGGTGTTCCAGGACCCGATGACGGCGCTGAACCCGACCATGCGCGTCGGCGATCAGATCGCCGAGGGTCTGATCCGTCACCGCGGCATGCGCCGGCCCGAGGCGCTCGCCGCCGCCGAAGCGCTGCTGGTCGCGGTCGGCGTGACCTCTCCGAAGGAGCGGCTCAGGGTCTATCCCCATCAGCTGAGCGGTGGTTTGCGTCAGCGCGTGGTCATCGCGATCGCGCTCGCCTGCCGTCCGCAACTCCTCGTCGCCGATGAGCCGACAACAGCGCTGGATGTCACCATCCAGGACCAGATCCTGAAGCTTCTGCGCCGCCTGCGCGATGAGACGGGCATGAGCATGCTGATGATCACGCACGATCTCGGCGTCGTCGCGCAGACCTGCGATCGGGTGGCGGTCATGTATGGCGGACGCATCGTGGAAACCGGCCCGGCCGCAGAGGTTTTGCATCGACCCATGCATCCCTATACGCGCGCGCTGCTCGAGGCCCTGCCGGCTCATGCCGCGCGCGGGGAAAAGCTGAAGCCGATCGGTGGGGAGCCACCCAATCTCGCCCATCCCCCCACCGGCTGCCGCTTTCATCCGCGCTGCGCGTCGGCGATCGCGGCCTGCTCGGTCCGTGAGCCCGAACTCAGCTCCGTGGGGCTCGAGCGGCTCTCGGCGTGTCTCCGGCAGGAGGAATTGGCATGACTGGGTCCGATACCACTCCTATCGCCGCACCTTTGCTCGAGGTTCGCGGACTATCCATGGATTTCACGTCGGGCAGCGGTCTTGGCCGCCTTGTCGGCCAGCCGCCCCGCGTGCTGCACGCCCTCCGGAATGTCTCGCTCACCGTCGGGGTCGGGGAAATGCTGGGCGTGGTCGGGGAGTCCGGCTGCGGAAAGAGCACGCTGGGCCGGTGCATTGCCGGGCTCTACCAGCCGACGCGCGGCGAGATCTTCTGGCAGGGCGCGCCGCTTGCCGCGCTTGGCGGTTATCGCGAGCGCAGCCGCCAGATCCAGATGATCTTCCAGGATCCCTATTCCTCGCTCAACCCGCGCATGAGCATTCGTCAGATGCTGGAGGAAGTGCTGACGGTACACGCGCCGGCCCATGGAAAGGGTGAGGTGCGCGACCGGCTTGACGAGTTGCTGCTCACGGTCGGGCTCAGCCCGGCGCTGAAGGAACGGCTGCCTCATGCCCTGTCCGGCGGCCAGCGCCAGCGCGTCAGCATCGCGCGGGCGCTGGCCCCCAAACCACGCCTGATCGTGGCGGACGAGCCGGTGTCGGCGCTGGACGCGTCGGTACAGGCACAGATCATCAATCTGTTCGACGAATTGAGAGAAAAGCTCGGTATTGCCTTCATCTTCGTCGCCCACGACCTCGACGTGGTGCGCCACATCTCCCAGCGCATCGCGGTAATGTATCTGGGGGAGGTGGTGGAAACGGCTCCGGCGGAAACCCTGTTCGCGCATCCCGTGCACCCTTACTCGCGGGGCCTCATCGCGGCGATCCCGAGCCTTGATCCGGAACGGCGCACGCCGGATGCCGGCATTGACGGCGAACTGCCCGATCCGATGAAGCCACCGGCCGGATGCGCCTTTTCCGGCCGCTGTAGCCATGTGCTTCCGGACTGCCGCCAGCGTCATCCCAACCTCGAGCCGGTCACTGTCGGTCACCTGAGCCGCTGCCTGCGCAACGAGGCTTTTGCCGCCTGATCTGCCAATCCCTTTCCGAGGACCTGCCATGTTTTACGAGACCTCGCCGGCGCTGGACGCGCTGGGCAAGACGCTTGTTTCCGACATCCTCGCCCGGTATGCGCCGAGCGGCCTGCGGGCTGACGCCTTCGCGCTGACCTTGCTGCCCTTCGACGGCCCGCTGACCTTCACCGGCGGCGTCCACAAACCCGCCGGCTTCAGTCATAACGGTGCGCGGTCGTTCTATCCCTGCAGCGTCGTGAAGGCGTTCCATCTGGCGGCGATGGAAGCGGCCCTGGAAGCCGGCACGGTCGAGCCGCATGAGGAACTCGACCGTGCGATGCGCGACATGATCCTGTGGTCGAGCAACACGGCGACCAACTACATCATCGATCTGCTGACGGCCACGACCGGAGACACCCTGCTGCCGGCCGCCGAGATGCGTGCGTGGGCGGAAAGGCGCGATTCCATCAACCGCTATTTCGCCACCTATGGTTGGCCGGAAATGGCCGGCACGAACATCTGCCAGAAGCTGATGGATGACGAGCGCTACGGCCGGGAAAAGATCTTCTCGCGCTGGAACGGCCGCAACAACCACAATGCCCTGACGGCCGATGCCACGGCTCGCCTGTTCCACGCGATTTTCACCGGGCAGATCGTGACGAGCGAACGCTGTCGGCACATGATCCAGCTTCTCTCACGCCCACACGATGCCGAATTCGCGGCCAGACCGGCCGCGCAGGTGCGGGGCTATTTCGGGGAGGGATTGCCCGCTGCCGCCAAGCTCTGGTCGAAGTGCGGCTGCACGGCCTGGACCAACGATGTGGATGCAAGCTGGCGCCGGCACGACGCCGCCTATGTCGAGCTGGAGAATGGCCGCTCCTTCATCCTCACGGCCTTTACCGAAGGCGAGCAGGTTGCGCAGGACGTGACCGTCCTTCCCGGCATCGCGACCCTTGTGACAGAGCGACTTTCCGCGTGACGCAGCGATCAATGGCATCAGCGGTAAATCGGCGCTGTCGGCGGGCCGCGAGCGGAGACGCGAACGCCGCGTAAAGCCTAGCGCCATCGCCCGCGAACGAGAGAGCCGCTGAAGCGAGGCCAAGGTAATTTCGCGGGCGTGTACCACCCGTTCTTATGCCGGCAAACCTGAATCGATGGTCGCCGTACGCATGGCCCAGTCGGCGAAGGAGGCGGCAAGGCTCGCGCGTGTACCGGCTGGTGCATATCCCAGTCGGTATTCCGGCCCGATCACGCGCATGGCCGGGAACGGCTCGACAAGATCGCCTCGGGCCAGAAGGTCCGCGACGACTTCGATCGGAGCAGCGATCACGCCCTGGCCGGCGAGACAGGCTTCCAGCGCGATGTAAAAATGGCCGAAGCGCACGGCTTCGATGGCGCAATCGACCGACGCGTCGGCCGCCACCAGCCACCGCGCCAGTTCGCCGGGCCGTGTCACGGCCTCAAGCAGCTGCACGCCGGCCAGATCCGTGACCGAGCGCAGGCCGGCGGCGATTTCCGGCCGCGCCAGCAGCCCGATCTCCTCGCGCAGCAAGGTGACGCTGCGCAGGTCGCTGTGCAGCGCCTCGCCGCGCCGGATCACCACGTCGAACGGAATGTCGCGCCACTTCTCGCCCGTATGGATCGGGCGAACGCGGACGTCGACATGGGGAAACTCCGCCTCAAAGGCCGGCAGGCGCGGAATGAGCCAGCGCATGGCGAAGGTGGCGGGCGCGATGACCTCCAGCACCTCCGCCGCCTCGAGTGGCATGAAGGTATCGACAGCAGATGTGAGAAGGTCGAGCGCCGCGCCAGCGGCGGAGGCGAGCCGCAGTGCCGATGGCGTCGCCTTCATGTGTCGCCGGTTGCTCTCGAACAGTGGCGCGCCCAGCCAACCCTCCAGCACCGCGAGCTGCTTGCTCACCGCGCTATGGGTGACGCCGAGTTCGTCGGCCGCCGCCGTAACGCTGCCGATGCGCGCCACCGCCTCGAATGCCACGATCGCCTTCAAGGGCGGAAGACTGCGCCGCATGCTTTCGTTCCAAAAGCTCACACAATGACAGAACTAATATCGCTTTACTCACACAGAGTATAGTCAATAATAAAGCTACAAAATACGATAGCTTGAAGAAAGAAAAGAAGTAACCATAGCTTTCGTTTGCGACATTTTAATAACGGAATCCATAAAATGGATATTATGACGACCGGTGCCGGTGCGCCGCGCGACCACATCGTCGTGAACGGACGAGATTACCGCAGGCCGCAGCGCACGACCGTCGTGATCTGCTTTGATGGGTGCGACCCCGATTATATCGAGGCCGCCACGCAGGCCGGCGTCACCCCGACGCTAGACGCGATGCGCAGCCGCGGGCATTTCGCGCTCGCCGATGCGGCCATGCCGACCTTCACCAACCCGAACAACGTGTCCATCGTCTGCGGTGCACCGCCCTCCGTGCATGGTGTGGCGGGCAATTTCTATCTGGACCGCGCCACCGGCGAGACGGTGATGATGCTCGATGCCGCGCTGATGCGCGCGCCCACCATTCTGGCCGGCCTCGCCGAAATCGGCAGCAAGGTTGCCGTGGTCACGGCGAAGGACAAGCTGCGCAAGGCGCTGGCCTTCGGTCTCGACGGCATCGCCTTCTCCGCCGAGTGCGCCGAAAGCACCACCGAGGCTGAGCACGGCATCGCCGACGCCGCCGGCTTCGTCGGCCTGGGCAAGCCCGACCAGTACTCCGCGGCGCTGTCGCTGTTCGTGCTCGACGCGGGTATCCGGCTGATCGAGGCTGGCCGTGCCGAGGTGCTCTACCTCTCGCTCTCCGACTATGTGCAGCACAAGCACGCCCCCGACGCTCCGGAGGCTCTGGCCTTCATGGCGGCGGTGGATGCCCGCGTTGCGCGGCTGGTCGAGCT
Source organism: Ancylobacter sp. VNQ12 (assembly GCF_049445835.1). NCBI lineage: Bacteria > Pseudomonadati > Pseudomonadota > Alphaproteobacteria > Hyphomicrobiales > Xanthobacteraceae > Ancylobacter > Ancylobacter sp. VNQ12. The sequence continues at coordinate 147,504 of NZ_JBMSDU010000001.1, forward strand.
CGGCGCCGTGGTCGGCATCACTGCCGATCATGGCATGTCCGACATGTCGCAGCCCGACGGCACGCCGCGTGTGACCTATCTCGGCGACGTGCTCGACGCTGCCTTTGGCCAGGGGGCGACGCGGGTGATCTGCCCGATCACCGATCCCTTCGTGCGGCATCACGGCGCTCTCGGCGGGTTCGTGCGGGTTCACGTCCTCGATGAGGGCGTTTCTCGCCAGGCGGTGCGCGATCTCCTTGTCGGCCAGCCGGGCGTCGCGCTTGTCCTGTCCGGAGCAGAGGCCGCGTCCCGCTTCGAGATGCCGGAGGACCGCGAGGCGGATTTCGTCGTTGTGGCCGAACCCGGCGTCGCGCTCGGGGCCCGCGCGGTGGACCACGACATCAGCCAGCTTGCCGGCGAGCGGCTGCGCTCCCATGGCGGCCTGTCGGAACAGCGCGTGCCGTTCCTGCTGTCGCATCCCGTAGCGAACGCGGAGGAAGGCCACCGGCTGCGCAACTTCGACATTTTCGACGTCGCGCTGAACCGGGTGGGCTGAGCCATGCGCCGCGCTGTTCTCGTCATCCTCGACGGCCTGCGTCGTGACTTCGTCGATGCGCAGCGCACGCCGCATCTGGCGGTGCTGCGTGAGCGCGGCACGTTCTTTCCCGCCTATCGCTCCGCCTTTCCCTCCGCGACGCGGGTGGTGTCCTCGACGCTCGCCACCGGCTGCTGGCCGGCGCGGCACGGCCTGCACGGCAACTCCATGGTGCTGGTCGAGGAGGGCAGGCCGGTGCGCCACGATGCCGGGCATCCGGACTTCCTCCAGCACAAGCGCCGCGTGACCGGCCGCTCGCTCGCGGTGCCCACCCTTGCGCAGCGGGTCGCCGGCCATGGCGGGGCGATGATCTTCAATAATGTCTCGCCCGGCGCTGCCTATGCTCATGATCCGGACGGCCACGGCCGGGTCTTTCATCGCGCCGGTTCCTTCGGCCCCGGGCGGGTGCCGCTCGACAACGGGCTCGACGTCACGCTGGACGCGGCCGGCGACACCGACATGACCACGCGCTTCATCGCCGAAGCGCTCGCACCCGGCGGGCCGGCGCTCGCCGTGCTCTGGATGGGCGAGCCGGACCATATTCAGCACGAAACACCGCTGGGCTCGCCGCTACAACTCGCCGTACTCAAGCTCGCCGACGCCAATCTCGGCCGCGTCATCGCCGCGGTGGAGGCACGGCGCGCCGAGGGCGAGGAGGTGCTGCTGATTGCCGGCTCCGATCATGGCCACGAGACGGTCACCGGCGTTATCGACATTGAAGAGGAACTCGTCGCGGCGGGTCTCAAGGTCGATCTTCATTCCGACGATGTCGTCGTCGCCGCGAACGGTACGTCGGCGCTGATCTATCTGCATCCCGATCATGAGGGCCGGCGCGACCGGCTGGACGATTTCCTGCGTAGCCGTCCGTGGGCCGGCGCGGTGTTCGGTGGCGATGAACTCGGTGCGGTGGGGCAGGTGCCGGTCGGCGCCCTAGCCTTCGCCGTGTCGATGAAGGGCAATGAGGCGCCTAACGCCTTCGGCACTCCCGGTTCGTGCCTCGCCGTCAGGCCGCAGGGCGGCAAGGCGGACCGTCTCGGCTTCGGCCAGCATGGCGGGCTGAACGCCCATGAACAGTCGCCGGTGCTCGTCATTGACGGTGCCGGCTTCACTTCGGGCGAACGGTCCGCGCCGGTGGCGGTGGTCGACATCGCTCCCACCATCCTCGCCCATCTCGGCCTGCCGGCCGACCACCTCGACGGCCGTGCCCTTCAGGATGCCGAACCGCCGCGTTCGGCCGCCCGCGCCTTTTCCCTTCAGATCCCCGTTTCGGAGAACTGCCGATGACCACGCTCAGTCTCAGCCGTCGCACATTTCTCGTCGGTTCCGCTGCCTTCGGCCTTGGCGGCGGTCTGGTCGGCCTTCCCTCCCAGTTTGCCCGCGCCGCCGCCGATCCCCAGCGCGGCGGCGTGCTGCGCTATGCGACCCTCGGCCTCGACACGGCTGATCCGCACCGCCATACGGGCTCCATCGCCGTCCAGCAGATCTATGTCGAGGCGCTGACCTCGATCGGCGATGACGGCTCGGTCACGCCCTTTCTCGCCGAGAGCTTCGTGATCTCGCCGGACGGCAAGACCTACACCTTCACGCTGCGCGAGGGTGTGAAGTTCCACAATGGTGAGGTGATGAGCGCCGACGACGTGGTCGCCAACATCGCCCGCGTCAAGGAGAAGGTGAAGGGCGGCTGGCTCGCCTCGGCGATGAAGCTGGTCGACACCGTGAGCGCAGCGGATGCCCGCACCGTGGTCATCGCCATGCGCGAGCCCTATGCGCCACTGGCGAACCTGATGTCCGAGCTGTGGATCCTCTCGCCTAGATCTCCGGGCTGGGACGACACCATCACCACCCCGATCGGCACCGGCCCCTTCACCTTCGGCGAATGGCAGCCCAAGGTGAAGCTGACGGCGCCCGCCAACACGTCTTATTGGCGGCCGGGGATGCCGTATCTCGCCGCGATCGAGGCTGATCTGCGCGACGGCGCGGACCGACAGCTCGCCCTGCGCGCCGGCGAGATCGACATCGCCAGCGTGCCGGCGGACATCGCCAAGCAGCTTGCCAAGGACCCCAACCTGCGCGTTTCCCAGCTGAAGGATGCTGGCTGGTATTTCGTCGCCTTCAACAACCGCAAGCCCCGTCCGCCCTTCAACGATGTACGCGTGCGTCAGGCGCTCACCTACGCCATCGACAAGGCCGCGTTCATCAACTTCGCCTCGGCCGGGACCGGCGTTGTCTCCAACCAGCTGGTCGGCCCCGGCAATGTCTATTTCGACGACGCACTGTTCAAGGCCGACCCGCATGCCAAGGCGGACCTCGCCAAGGCCAAGGCGCTGCTGAAGGAGGCGGGCGTCGACCCCTCCAAGGAAACCATTGAGTTCGTCTCCTGGCAGGAGAGCTATCCCCAGGTCGTGGTGCAGATGGTGCGCAAGCTCGGCTTCAACGTGAACCATGTCGCGCTCGACGACATCGGCACCCAGAAGCGGCTCGGTCAGTACGACTGGGACATGAACTGCATGAGCTCTGGCCCGCGCGCCGACATCTTCCTGCGCTATGTGCGGATGATGAGCGACGGGCCGAACCCGGTGCTGTGGGGCGGCATCCAGGATCCGGCCTTCGACGCGCTGGTGAACAAGGCGGTGGCCGAAACCGATCTCGCTACCCGCCGCCAGCACTATCTCGACGCCTGGAAGATCGTGACGGACAAATACTATGTCGTCGCGCTCGGCATGGATGCCGACCAGATCGTCATCCGCAAGGGCGTCGAGGGCTATGAGCCCGGCTTCACCTGGTCGCCCAACCGGGTGGATGGCGGCGTCGCCCAGACCTGGCTCGCGGGCCGGTCGTGAGCCTCGCGCTCCCTGCCGGAGCCCGCGAAACCGTGCGCCGGGGCCTTGCCCCACGCACGGTGATCGCCGCACTGGTGCTGGCGCTGATCATCGCACTGGCGCTTGCCGCCCCGCTGGTCGCGCCGTTCGATCCACTCGACCAGGATTTGCTGGCACTGAACCAGCCGCCGGGCCCGGAGCATTGGCTGGGCACCGATCACATGGGGCGGGACGTGTTCTCCCGCCTCGTCATAGGCGCCCGCACCACACTGGCGGTCGGCTTCGGCGGGGCGCTGGTCGCCTTCGTCCTCGGCGCCGGCCTGGGCCTCGTCGCGCTGTCCTTCGGGCGGGTCGCGGAGACGGCGATGTTCGCACTCATCGACCTTGTGCGTGCCATGCCGGACGTGTTGCTGGCGCTGCTGCTGATCGTGGCACTGGGGGCGGGCGCGCAGCCGGTGATGATCGCACTCGGCATCGCCTTCGCGCCGTTCTTTGCCTATGTCGCCCGCGCCACGTTTCACCGCGAGGTGGTGAAGGACTATGTCACGGCCGCGCGGCTGTTCGGTGGCGGCAGGCTGCATGTGCTGCGCCTGCACCTCGCGCCGAATCTCGTCGGCGGGCTCGTTACCCAGGCGGCGATCCTGCTGCCGCGTTGCGTGGTGACGGAATCGGTGCTGAGCTTCCTCGGGCTCGGTTCCTCGCCGGACCAGCCGACCTGGGGCCGCATGGTGGCCGATGCCAGCCACTATATCGAGTCTTCTCCGCACGCCATTCTGGCGCCGGTGATCGCGATCATCCTGCTCACCCTGTCGCTGTCATTCGTCGGCGAAGCGGTGCGCCGGCGGCTTGATCCGCTGCGCGCGGCTGGAGAGGCCGCGCTATGAGGGCTCTCCTCCACCGGCTCGCGCCCTTTGCCGTCACCCTCGCTCGGATGCTGGCGCAGGCCGCCGGCATCGTCGTCATCGTCTTCCTGCTCGCCCGGCTCGTGCCCGGCGACGCGGTCGATGTGAAGGGCCTCGAAGGCGATCTCACCGCCGCCCAGCAGGCCGATCTGCGCCAGCAACTCGGGCTCGACCGTTCCGTTGCCGAGCAGTTGGCCGTGTGGAGCGGCCGGATGCTTAGGGGCGATTTCGGCGTATCGATCCGTTTCGACCGCCCCGTGTCGGACATGCTGGCGACGGCCCTGCCGACGACGCTGCTCTTCACGGCGCTCAGCTTCACCGCCGCCCTCGTCATCGCGCTCGGCGTCGCGGTGGGGGCGGTGACGACGGGCAGCCGCGTGCTGCGCGGGCTGGTCGATCTGTTCAATGTCTGGTCGATCGCCCTGCCCACCTTCTGCGTCGGCGTGGTCGGCATCCTCGTCTTTTCCATCTGGCTCGGCTGGCTGCCCGTGCTGGGTTCGATGGTGCTGCCGGTGATCATCATCGGCATCGACAGCGCCGGGCTGATCGTCAAGCCGCTACACGAAGAGCTTCGCGAGGCGGCGACCTCCGCCCATGTCCGCACCGCCCGCGCCAAGGGCCTGGCGCCCTGGCGCATCGCCCTTCGCCACCTGCTGCCGACGGCCATACCGGTGCTGCTGGCGCTCTCCGGTCTCGTGCTTACCAGTCTCGTGGCCGGCACGCTGACCATGGAAGTGCTGTTCGGCCTGCCGGGCGTCGGCAGCCTGCTGCTCAACGCCATTCATGGCCGCGACTATCCGGTCATCCAGGCGGCGATCCTTGTCATTGCCGTCGCGCTGGTGGCGATCAATGCCGCCACCGACCTCCTCCATCGACTGATCGACCCGAGGATGACGTCATGACCGAAACCCTGCTCTGCCTGCACAATCTGGTCGTCAGCGCGGCCGGACGGCGGCTGGTCGACGGCGTCTCGCTCGATCTCGAGGCCGGGCGCACCCTCGCCATCATCGGTGAATCCGGCTCCGGCAAGTCGCTCACGGCTCTGTCGCTGCTTGGCCTGTTGCCCGAGGAACTCGTCATCGATCCGACGACCCGCATCGCGGTGGAGGGGCGCCCCCTTGCGCCGCGTGACGAGCGCGCATGGCGGGCGCTGCGGGGACGCCGCATTGCCATGGTGTTCCAGGATCCGATGGCGTGCCTCAATCCTTTCATGCGGGTCGGCACCCAGATCGATGAAGCGCTTCAGCGCGCCGGCGTCGCTTCGCCTGCGGAACGCCGGAAACGGATCGAGGCACGCCTCGCCGAAGTGGAGCTGCCCGATCCGGCAGTTCTTGCCCGCCGCTACCCGCACCAGCTTTCCGGCGGCCAGCAGCAGCGGGTGATGATCGCCATGGCGCTGGCCGGTGAGCCGGACATTCTCATCGCCGATGAACCGACCAGCGCCCTCGACGCCAGCGTGCAGGCCGACATCGTGGCGCTTCTGGCGAGGCTGCAGGCGAAACGCCGGCTCGCTCTTCTGATCATCACCCACGACCTCGCGGTCGCCGGCACGCTCGGCCATACCATCGCGGTGATGCAGCACGGCCGCATCGTCGAGACCGGGCCCGTGGCGGAGGTCATCGGCCGGCCGCGCCATCCCTACACCGCTCATCTCGTCAGCGCGGGGAGCCGCTTTGCCGACGTGCCGGCACCGACCCTGCCGCGTCACGTCGTGGCCGCCGCCGAAGGCGTGTGTATCGACTATGCCGCCCGCCGGCTGTTCGGTGCTTCGTTCCGCGCCGTGCACGGCGCCTCGCTGTCCTTGCAGGCCGGCCGCACTGTCGGGCTGCTCGGCGAATCCGGCTCCGGCAAGAGCACGCTCGCCGCTGCGCTCGCCGGGCTGCGGCCGCTGGCGGGCGGGAATGTCCGTCTGCTCGGCCATGTGATCGAGCCGGGCGGGAGGCCGCTGCCGAACGCATTGCGGCGCCGCTGCCAGATGGTGTTCCAGAATCCCTACGGCGCGCTCAATCCCCGGCTCACCCTTGGCCGCGCGCTTGCCGAACCGTTGGCGCTGGCAGGAGTGCCGGGGGCGGAACGAGCGACCCGCATCGCCGATGGCCTCACCGAGGTCGGCCTCAGTGCCGACCATGCCGCGCGCTACCCGCACCAGCTTTCCGGCGGCCAGCGCCAGCGCGCCTGCATTGCGCGTGCTCTGCTGTGCGACCCCGAAGTGCTGATCTGCGATGAGGTGATCTCGGCGCTCGACATGACGGTGAAGGTGCAGATCCTGGAGCTGCTGAAGCGGCTACAGGCGGAACGCGGCTTTGCCATGCTGTTCGTCGGCCACGACATCGAGGCGGTGCGCTGGATTTCCGATGAGGTGCTCGTGATGCATCAGGGGCGCATCGTCGAGAGCTGCCGATCGGAGGAACTGGATCTGGTGCAAGTCCGCGATCCGTATACGCGACGTCTGCTGTCCGCCCGGCTGATGTCGCGGCCCGACGAAGGCTCTACGGTCGACGCCCGTATCGGGCAACTGAGGTCCAATGGCGCGGCCGGCACCGAAGCTATGCCGGTCTTCACCTCTGCGGCCCAGTCTTCATAGCAATGCCCGCAGGCCGACCGGTTCAATGGCATCCGCGGTCGTGGCGTCATGTCGGCCAGCGCACCAAGGCGACCCGGCATTCTCCCCTCACGGGATATAGGGACTGCCTGCCGCATGGGTCATCGGCGCTATAGTGACAGTTTCAGTTTCTCGACCCGCGCGGTTTCCACCGCCCGCGCCTTGAGCGCTTCCTCCAGCGTCACGGCGGTGAAGCGCACGGGCTGGTGCGGCTGCAACTGCCCGATCAGGTCCATGTCGGCCGAGATCACCGTGCCGATCATGAAATAGCCGCCACCCGACACCGCGTCGCGGTGCAGCACGATCGGCTCGGTGCCGCCCGGCACCTGGATCGAGCCGTAGGGATAGCAGCTGTCGACGATGTTGGAGGGGTCGGAGCCGGCGCCGAAGGGCTGTTTCCGCGGCACGAAGTCGAGCTTCTTGCCACCGCGGAAGCGGTAGCCGATGCGATCCGCCTCTGGCGCCACCTTCCACGTATCCTCGAAGAAGCCGACCTGCGCCCCTTCGGTGATGCGGTGCCAATAGAGGCCCGGCACCACCCGGATTTCCATGCCGCTTGCCTGCACGGGACGGCGGCCCGACGCCGGCAGTGTCGCGCCCTCGCGCCCGGTGGCCGTCGGCGCCCCCAGTGGCACAACATCGCCCGCCTTCAGCGCGCGGCCCTCGAAGCCGCCCAAGGCGCCGAGCGCATAAGTCGAACGCGAGCCGAGCACCTCCGGCACGTCGATGCCGCCATTGATGGCGATATAGGCCCGCGCGCCGGCCTTGAGGAAGGCGAAGGACAGCACCTGCCCAGCCTTTACCGCGAAGGTGGTCCACAGCGGCTGCTCGACGCCGTCGAGCCTGGACGGCAGCTCGGCGCCGGTGATGGCGACGAGTGCGTCGGCGGAGAACCGCAGTTCCGGGCCGAGGAACACTGCCTCCAGTCCGGCCGCGCCGTCGGGATTGCCGACCAGGCGGTTGGCGGCGATCAGCGCGAAGCGGTCCATCGCGCCGGAGAGAGGCAGACCGAGATGATAGTAGCCCGGCCGGCCGAGATCCTGCACGGTGGTGGCAAGGCCGGGCTTGACGACCTCGAAGGAGCGCTCAGCCATTGAGGGCCTCCAGCAGCTTGGCGTTGGTGCCGGCGGGATCGGCGGTGAAGGCGTCGAGCGAGAAGGGCACGGACACGATCTTCGGCTCGAAACGCCCCTCGTCGATCACTGCAACGGTGGCGTCGTACTCCGCGCGCTCGATGGCGCGGAACTTGATGATGTCGCCGGGGCGGAAGATCATCAGATCCTTGAGGTAGCTGATCTTTCCCGAGGGGTCGTAGATCGGCATCGGGGTGACGCCGAACATCTGGTAGCCGCCGGCGCCGCGCACCGAATAGATGCAGCCGAAGCAGCCGCCATGGCCGATGGTGAGGCGCGGCGTGTCGGTGCGGGGGCGCAGATATTTCGGCACCTCGATCTGCTTGGCCCGCTCCACCAGCTGGTAGGTGAAGGGCAGGCCGGCGACGAAGCCGACCATGGAAACAAACCACGGGGCGGCGGCGTGCGCCGCGATGAAGCTGGCCACATCCTCGAAATTGTTCATCCGCGCCGCATATTGCAGGTCGGTCGAATTCGGGTCCTGGTGACGTTCGCGGAAACGCATCAGCGTCTCGTTGGTCCACGGATCGTCGTAGAGCACCGGAATCTCGATGATGCGGGTGGCGATGGTCTTTTCAGTGCTCTCCGCCGCCGCCTCGAAGCTTTTCAGCTCCGCCATGAGATCCTGCGGGGCGATGAGGTCGGGGTTGAACTTGATCTGGAACGAGGCGTTGGCCGGGCAGATCTCGGTGACGCCGGCGATGTTCGCCTCGCGCACCGCGTTGGTCATGGACAGGCTCTTGAAGAAGGCCTCCAGCGACATCTCCTCGTCGACCTCGACGAAGATGTGCTCGTCGCCGCCGAATGAATAGCGCGTCTGCATCCCGGTCGATCCCTCAGGCTGGAGTGGCATTGATGGGCGAGGCAGGCACGGCGGGTAGCGCGGCCGGGGCGGCGGCCAATGGCGCGCTGGCGAGCCACTCTTCCAGCCAGCGCGTATGGACCGTGCCTGCCCGCACCGTCGGATCTGCGGCCAGCGCGCGGTGCAGCGGCGCGGTGGTCGGCAGCCCCTCTATCGTCAACTCGCCGAGCGCACGGTCGAGCCGGGCGATCGCAGCCGTGCGGCTCTCATCATGGGCGATCAGCTTGCCGAGCAGCGAGTCGTAGAAGGGCGGCACGGTGTAGCCGGCATAGAGCAGCGTATCGAAGCGCACGCCCAGGCCGCCCGGCACGGCAAGCGCGCTCACCGTGCCGGGCGAGGGCCGGAAGTCGGCGGCCGGATCCTCGGCGCAGATGCGTGCCTCGATCGCGTGCCCCTTCAGCGCGATATCCTGCTGGCGCAGCGCCAGAGGTTCGCCCATGGCGATGCGGATCATCGCCCGCACCAGATCGACGCCCGTCACCATCTCCGTGACGGGATGCTCCACCTGAATGCGCGTGTTCATCTCGATGAAGAAGAACTCGCCGGTGGCGTCGTCGAACAGGTATTCCAGCGTGCCGGCGCCGCGATAGCCGACGCGCTCGGCAAGACGCACCGCCGAGGAACAGAGAGCGGCGCGCTGCGCGGGTGTCAGGCAGGCGGCGGGTGCCTCCTCCCACACCTTCTGGCGGCGGCGCTGCAGCGAGCATTCGCGCTCAAAAAGATGCACCGCGCGCGTCCCGTCGCCGAGCACCTGCACTTCGATATGCCGGGCGCGGCCGATGAAGCGTTCGAGATAGAGCCCGCCATCGCCGAAGGCGGCACGTGCCTCGCCGCTCGCCTGCGGGAACTGGACCGCGAGTTCCGCTTCGTCGCGGGCGACGCGAATGCCGCGCCCGCCGCCGCCGGCCGCGGCCTTGATCATCACGGGATAGCCGATGCGTGCGGCCTCCAGCTTCGCCGTATCGAGATCGGCGACCACGCCCTCCGTGCCGGGCACGGTCGGCACGCCGGCGGCCTGTGCCTCCTGACGGGCGCGCGCCTTGTCGCCCATCTGGCGGATCGTTTCCGGCTTCGGGCCGATGAAGACGAGACCGGCCTCCTCCACCTGCTGCGCGAAATCGGCATTCTCGGACAGGAAGCCATAGCCTGGATGCACCGCGTCGCAGCCACTCTCCAGCGCCGCGCGCACCACGGCTTCCTTGTTGAGATAGGACTTGGTGGCGTGGGCGGGGCCGACGTTGGCGAGGGCATCGGCAAGCCTGGCGGCGAGCATGTCGCCATCGGCCGCGCTCACCGCCTGCACCGTTCTCAGCCCCAGCTCACGAGCCGCGCGGATGATGCGCACCGCGATCTCGCCGCGGTTGGCGATGAAGATCGTCGAGACGCCCATGGTCAGGCGTCGAGATCGTAGAGCGGCTGGCCCGCCATCACCGCGTCCTCGTTTTCCACGTGGAAGGCGGCGAGCGTGCCCGCTTCCTCGGCGACGACCGGCGTGAAGGACTTCATCACCTCGATCAGGCCGATCGTGTCGCCAACGGCAATCGCATCGCCTTCCAGCTTGAAGGGCGGCTCGCCGGGCGCGGCCGCCCGGTAGAAGGTGCCGGGAAGCGGGGCCTGTATCGTCTTCGCCATCGCGTTGCCTCCATCGAAGCTGCGGTTCATCGTTGCGGCAAGAGTTGCAAAAGACGCCTCGATCGAGAAATAGCATTAAGGAATTCGGGACATCAGGAAATCAGATAGCATGACGGGACCCTACCTCGCCGACCGGCTCCGAGGACCGCCATGTCGATTTCGCTCAAGCAGATCCGCTACTTCGTCGCCGCCGCCGAGACCGGGCGGATCAGCCAGGCGGCCGTTGAGCTAAATGTCTCGCAATCGGCGGTCACCGCCGCCATCCAGCAGCTGGAGGCGATGCTCGGCGCGCGGCTGCTCGACCGCACCCCGACGGGCGTGAGTGTGACGCTGGAAGGCAGCCGCTTCCTGTCCCAGGGCCGGCAGATCCTCACCGCGGTCGCCGAGGCGGTGCGCGACGCCCGCCACTCGACCGACCCGATCTCCGGCACGGTACGCGTCGGTGTCACCTACACGGTGTCCGGCTATTTTCTGCCGCGCCACCAGATGCGCTTCCAGTCGAGCTTTCCCGGCATCACCATCGAATTGTTCGAGGCGCCGCGCTCGGTAGTAGAGCAGGCTCTGGTCGATGGGGTGTTGGATGTGGCGGTGCTGCTGGTCTCCAATCTGAAGAACAGCGAGGATCTCGCCAGCCAGCTGCTGCTGCGCTCGGCGCGCCGGCTGTGGCTGGCTCCCTCGCATCCGCTCACCCGGCCGGAGCGCGTGAGCCTCGCCGATGTGGCGCGCTACCCCTATGTCATGCTCACCGTCGACGAGGCCAAGCACACGGCGCTGCGCTACTGGAGCGCGCAGGGGCTGGAGCCACGCACCATCTTCCGCACCTCCTCGGTGGAGGCGGTTCGTTCCACGGTGGGGGGTGGCATGGGCGTGACCATCCTGTCCGATCTCGTCTACCGACCCTGGTCGCTGGAGGGGCAGCGCATCGAGGTGCGGGACGTTGCCGACGACGTGCCGAGCATGGATGTCGGGCTTGCCTGGAAGCGCGACGTCGGCTTTACCCCTGCCGTGCAAGCCTTTTGCGACTTCCTGCGTTTCGCGGTGGCCGGCCACACTGGCGGGCGCCCTGCCGCCGCTGGGGAGCCGCGGCCCGTCGCCGGGGAGCAGCATCACGGGGACATCGAAAATTGAGATATCGGCTTCCGCTTAATACGATTTGACGCTTGCCGCCTCGCTTCGCCACGCTTCGTCCCGTCATCGGGCAAGTGGAGAGCGGGCATGGGTGTCGTCATCAATTGCGACATGGGCGAGGGGTTCGGCCTATATCGCTGCGGCGACGACGCCGGCATCATGCCGCATATCGATATCGGCAACGTCGCCTGTGGCTTCCATGCTTCCGACCCGATGGTGATGCGCGAGACGGTGCGTCTTGCGGTCGAATGCGGCGTGGCAGTGGGCGCCCATCCTTCCTTTCCGGACCTGCAGGGCTTCGGCCGGCGCGACATGGCGATGACGCGTGCGGAACTCGCTGCCTGCGTGCTCTACCAGATCGGCGCCCTGAAGGCGTTCCTCGACGATGCCGGCCTCCCGCTGAATCATGTGAAGCCGCACGGGGCTCTCTACGGTGCCGCGATGCGCCGCGAGGAGGTGGCGCAAGCCGTCGCCGATGCCGCCCTGGTTTATGGCGTGCCGGTGATCGGCATGGCCGGCACGCTGCACGAAGAAGTCTATCGCAGCCGCGGCCTCACCTTCGTCTCGGAATATTATGCCGATCTCGACTACGATCCCGCGGGCGCGCTGCTGATTACCCGCGAGCATGCGGCGCGCGATCCCGTGGAGGCGGCGCGCCGGGCGGTGCGGATGCTCGCTGAGGGCAAGGCGACGACCATTGACGGCCGGGACTTCGACATGAAGGCCGACACGATTTGCATCCACTCCGATACGCCGAACGCGGTAGAGTTGGCTCGTGTCTTGAAAGAGGCGGTGCGGCCCTGGCTTGCCTGATCGCCGGCCGTTGAGGCCGAGGTCCGGCAGGACCGCCGGCACCTGCGGGCATGCCGCGAGCCGCGTTCGGCCTGTAACGTGCCTGTTGAAGCCGCGCCGGTGCGTCGCAGATGCGCGAGCGTGCCGGCCTCGGGGACGTCCCGCGGACGTCCCGCATTTGGATCGGAGGAGCGTGACATGCGTGCCAGCTACTCGACCGATCAGGCGGCGCCGATGCAGAGGCGCCAGTTCTGGAAGGACGCCGTCTCCAGCACCTATTTCCCTCTCGACCTGCGCTTCGCTTCGGGCGACAGCTTCTCCGGCAACCTCGGCGCCTGGTCGCTGGGCCCGGTCTCGGTGTCGCGCAACGTGTCGGACGGCTTGCTCTACCGCCGCCATGAACGCCATCTCGTCGCCGAGCGCGAGGAAAGCTATCTCATCACCGTTCCCGAGCTTGCCGAGATCCGCTTCGAGCAGGACGGGCGGCAGGTGCATTGCCGGCCGGGCGCTTTTCTCATCGAGCGCAGCCATCTGCCCTACGAGTTCAGCCATAGGGATCCGGCGGCGCTGTGGGTCATGAAGGTGCCGAGCGCCGTGCTGCGGGCCCGCATCGCCCGGCCCGAACGCCTCGCCACATTGCAGTTCGATGCCCGCCGCGCGGTCGGCGCCATGTTCGTCGACATGCTGCGCCTGACCGGGGCGCGCATCGACGAAATGAACGAGCCGGCCCGTGCGCTGCTCGGCAAGCAGCTCGTCGACCTGCTTGCCATGGCGATCGAGGCGGACGAGCGGGTGCTCGCCGGCAATTCTTCCACGGTACGCAACGCGCATCTGCACCGCTGCGAGCATTTTGTCCGCGCGCGGCTGGGCGACATGCGGCTTTCGCCACAGATGGTGGCCGAAGGCTGCGGCATCTCGGTGCGCTACCTGCACCAGATCTTCGAGGCCGAAGGCATCACCGTCGGCGCCTATATCCGCAACCAGCGCCTGCTCGCCAGCGAGGCGATGTTGCGCGATCCTTACTGCCGCAAGTCCATCTCTGAAATCGCCTATGAATGGGGCTTCGGCGACCAGGCTCAGTTCAGCCGAAGTTATCGCGCCCGTTTCGGCTGCACGCCGAGCGAGGCGCGCGCCGCTTCCCGTTCCCCCGCAAATTGATCGCGAGGGCTTTCCTCACCCCCAAGGTTCCGAGCATGCTTCCCAACTCGCTGCACAGTCTGGACGTCGCCCACCACATCCATCCCGTCACCAATATGCGCCGGCATGAGCGCCAGGGGCCGATCGTCATCGACCGCGGCGCGGGCATCTATGTCTATGACGACGAGGGGCGCGAATATATCGAGGCGATGGCGGGGCTATGGAGCGTCGGCGTCGGATTCGGCGAGCCCCGCCTCGTCGCGGCGGCGACAAGGCAGATGGAGAAGCTGCCTTATTACCACGTGTTCTCGCAGAAGGCGCACGCTCCCTCGGCGCTGCTCGCCAGCAAGCTCGCGGAACTCGCCCCCACCGGCCTGACCCGCGTCTTCTTCACCAACTCCGGCGGCGAGGCCAACGACACCGTCATCAAGTTTGTCTGGTACTATAATAACGCTTTGGGCCGGCCGGAGAAGAAGAAGTTCATTTCCCGCGAGGGTGCCTATCACGGCATCACCATCGCCGCGGCCAGCCTCACCGGCCTGACCGGCAACCAGAAAGGCTTCGACCTCCCGCTCCCCTTCGCCCGGCACGTCTCGCGCCCGCATTATTACCGCAACGCCCTGCCGGGCGAGAGCGAAGCCGCCTTCGTCGAGCGATTGGGGCAGGAACTCGAGGACATGATCCTTGCCGAGGGGCCGGAGACGGTCGCCGCCTTCATCGGCGAGCCGCTGATGGGCGCGGGCGGGGTCATCGTGCCGCCCGAGGGCTACTGGCAGAAGGTGCAGGAGATCTGCCGGAAATATGACGTCCTCGTCATAGCCGACGAGGTGATCAACGGCTTCGGCCGGCTTGGCACGATGTTCGGCAGCGAAGCGCTCGGCATCGCGCCGGACATTCTGGTCTGCTCCAAGCAGATCACCTCTTCCTACCAGCCGCTCGCGGCCATCCTGATGAAGGATTCCATCTACCAGCCCATCGCCGACTATTCCGAGAAGCTCGGCGTGTTCGGCCATGGCTACACTACGGGCGCCCACCCGGTGGCGACGGCGGTGGCGCTGGAGAACCTCGCCATCATCGAGGAGCGCGGCCTCGTCGCCCGCGCTGCCGCCATGGGCGACTATATGCGCGCCGGCCTTGCGCGCTTCTCCGACCATCCGCTGGTGGGCGAGGTGCGCGGCATGGGCCTCATCGCCGCGGTCGAGCTGGTGGCGGACAAAGAGACCAAGGCGCGCTTCGATCCCGTCGGCAAGGTGGGCCTGCGGCTGTTCGACCGCGCGCATGACCACGGCCTGATCATCCGCGCCATCGGCGACTCCATCGCCTTCTGCCCGCCGATGATCATCACCGAAGCCGAAATCGACGAGATGCTGAGGCGGTTCAAGCTCACGCTCGACGACGTCACCAACTGGGTCGAAGCCGGCATGCCGGACGCCTGATCTCCGCAAGGGGCGCGGCCTGCCACGGTTCGACGGCGTCCGTCAGGGACGCTTCCATCTGCCGCCCGACGGGGCGGCGGGGCCCTGCGCTCGTCCTGGATTCCCTCGCTGCGGTGTGTCGCCATGCGCTTCGAACCACATGATAGTGCCCAATCGCAAGGCAGGCCCGGCGAGCGCCCGGAAAATGGTCTCCCTGCGCTCTGTGGCGCAAATCTTTCTGCACTCAGCGTCAAGAACAGCCGTCGCAAAGCACGTCTAATCCTTTCGACTGCTCCGACATTCCGCCGCCGGCCGACTGGGGACGAGGGCCTGGATCTCCGATCCGGCCGCTCGCTCAAAGGGGTGGTGCGTGCGGGTGGAGGAGCGCGTGCGAAAGGAAGCGCTGCCGTGCAGAATCTCCGCGTGGCCGTCGATGTCGGCGGCACCTTCACCGACATCTGCATCATGGACGAGGCGACCGGTCTCATCCGGATCGAGAAGACCTCGTCCACCCGCGATCCCATCGACGGGATCATGAGCGGTGTCGAGAAAGCCGGCATCGACCTCTCGCAGGTGGCGCTGTTCTCGCACGGCACCACGGTGGCGACCAATGCGCTGATCACCCGCCGCCTGCCGCGTGCCGCCGTGGTCTCGACCAAGGGCTTTCGCGACGTCATCGAGATCCGCCGCGCCAACAAGGAAGACCTCTGGGACGTCTACAAGGACGTGGTGCCGCCCTATGTGCCGCGCCGCGACCGGCTCACCGTGCCGGAGCGCGTCGACGCGGCCGGCCGGATCGTCGAGGCGCTGGACGAGGAGGCCGCCCGCGACGTCGCCCGCATCCTGAAGAAGCGCGGCGTCGCCACCATCGCGGTGTGCTTCATGAACGCCTATCTCAACGGCGCCAACGAGCAGCGCATGCGCGAGATTCTGAAGGAGGCGATGCCGGATATTCCGGTGTCCATCTCCTCGCAGGTGCTGCCCGAGATCTTCGAGCACGAGCGCTTCTCCACCACCGTGGCCAACGCCGTGGTGAGCCCCGTCGTGGTCGACTACACCACAAGGCTCGGCGAGCGGCTGGCCGATGGCGGCTATACCCGCGATCTGCTGCTGCTGCACACCGGCGGCGGCGTGATGACGCCGGCCAGCGTGAAGGACTTTGCCGCCCGCCTCGCGGGGTCGGGCATCGCTGCGGGCGCCATCGCCAGCCGCTATATCGCCGGGCTGTGCGGCTTCCCCAACTCCATCGGCCTCGACATGGGCGGCACCTCGACCGACGTGTCGCTCGCCTATGACGGCCAGTCGCGCGTCACCAAGGACTGGCACATCGAGTTCGGCTACCCGATCCGCTTTTCCTCCATCGAGGTGCTGACCATCGGCGCCGGCGGCGGCTCGCTCGCCTGGACCGATCCGGCCGGCGGCCTGCGCAACGGACCGCAATCGGCCGGCGCCTACCCCGGCCCGGCCTGCTACGGCAATGGCAACACGCAGCCCACCAACACCGACGCCAACATCACCCTCGGCCGTCTCGGCACCTCGCTGGCCGGCGGCAAGGTGCAGCTCGACCCGGAGCTTGCCCGCAGCGCGGTGGAGGAAGGCGTTGCCAAGCCGTTCGGCCTTGGCCTGCACGAGGCGGCGGACGCCATCGTCAGGGTCGCCAATGCCAACATGTCGGATGCGGTGCGGCTGATCTCCATCTCGCGCGGCTATGATCCGCGCGACTTCGCCCTCGTCGCCTTCGGCGGCGCCGGTGCGCTGCACGGGGTCGACGTCGCCCGCGAGCTCTCCATCCCCGTGGTGATCGTGCCGCCCAATCCCGGCGTCACCTCGGCGCTGGGCTGCCTTCTCGTCGACATGCAGCACGATTTCTCGCAGAGCTGCATGGTCGCAGCCGACGAGGCCGATCCCGCCGCTATCGAGGCGCAGTTCGCCGAACTGGAGCGGGAGGCGATGGCGCGGCTGACGCATGAGGGCGTCGCTGAAGCCGACATCGTGCTGCAGCGCTCCATCGACATGATGTATCGCGGCCAGTGGCGCTCGCTGGCGGTGAATGCGCCGCGTCCGATCGGCGCCATCGCCGATCTGGTCGGCAGCTTCCACGCCGAGCACAAGCGCGAATACAATTTCCGCCGCGACGACGCGCCGGTGAGCTTCTTCCGGCTCAACCTTAAGGCGATCGGCGTGGTGCCGAAGGCCGAGCTGGCCGTACATGCCCCCACCGGCGCCACGCCCGTGCCGGACTCCCGTCGCCGCGTCTGGTTCGACGGGGAAGGGCTCGATACCCCGGTCTACAACCGCGACGAACTGCCCTGCGGCTTCGTCTTCGAGGGACCGGCCATCGTCGAGCAGCTCGATTCCACCACCGTCGTTCCGCCCGGTGCCCGCGCCGAGGTCGACAAGTTCCTCAACATCATCATCCGCGTGAAGGGCTGAGACGATGGCCGAGCTCGACCCCGTGACCTTCGAGGTCCTCAAGAACTCCTTCATCACCAGCGTCGACCAGATGGGCGAGCAGATCCTGCGGACCTGCTACTCCTTCGTGATCTACAATCACGACTTCTCCAGCGCGCTGCACGACGCGAACGGCGAATGCGCCGCCCAGGGCAATGCCGACATCGCGGTCCATGTCGGCACGCTGCATTTCACCTGCAAGGAAGTGATGCGCCACTTTGCCGGCGACATGCACGAGGGTGACGTCTACGCCGTCAACGACCCTTACGCCGGCGGCACGCATTTTTCCGACGTGCGTCTCATCCGGCCGATCTTCGCCGACGGCAAGATCATCGCCTTCTCGCAGTCCAACGGCCACTGGTCGGATGTCGGCGGCTCGGTGCCGGGCTCATTCGATGTCTCCGCCAAGGAGATGTTCAAGGAGGGCCTGCGCATCACCCCGGTGCGGCTGTTCGACAAGGGCCGCTTCGTCAAGGACGTCGCCCACCTCATCGCCTCCAACACCCGCGACCCGGCCTCGATCATCGGCGACATCCAGGCGCAGGCTGAGGCGACCGCCGTGTGCCAGCGCGAAATCCTGCGCCTTGTCGGCAAATATGGCCGCGAGACGGTCGAGACCGGCCTTGCCGCTGTGCAGGACTATGTCGAGCGCTCGGCGCGC
The DNA here is from genome assembly GCF_049445835.1 of Ancylobacter sp. VNQ12. Classification (NCBI taxonomy): domain Bacteria; kingdom Pseudomonadati; phylum Pseudomonadota; class Alphaproteobacteria; order Hyphomicrobiales; family Xanthobacteraceae; genus Ancylobacter; species Ancylobacter sp. VNQ12. The sequence goes on from NZ_JBMSDU010000001.1 coordinate 165,612, forward strand.
GCGCGCATCGCCGCGCTGCCGGATGGCGAGTGGGAGACGGTCGACTTCATCGACCGCGATCCGGCGGGCGGGGAGGGCATGATACCGATCCGCATCAAGCTCACCATCAAGGGTGATAAGGCGATCTACGATTTCACCGGCAGCCATCCCGTGATCGGCTCGATCTACAATTCCGCCTTCGGCACCACCTTCTCGGCGGTGGCGGCCGGGATGAAGACGTTCTTCCCCGACCTACCGCTCAATTCCGGCTTCTACCGCTGCTTCGAGATCATCGTTCCCGAAGGCTCCATCGTCGACGCGCAATGGCCGGTGGCGGTGACAGGCTTCCTGATGCCGTTCGAGAAGATCATGAACTCAATCTACGAGATGTGGTCGAAGCTGATGCCCGAGCGGGCGCTCGCCTGTGCGTTCAACCTCGAATACCTGCTCACCGGCGGACGTGATGCGCGCACGCCCGACAAGCCGATCTTCATGTTCTACGACTGGCTGCCGGGCGGCTGGGGCGGGCGCAACGGCAAGGACGGCGCCAATGTCACCACCGCCTGCTTCGGCACCGGCATGATGGCGCAGCCCGTGGAGGGCCAGGAGCGGGCCAATCCGATCCTGACCACCGAATGCGAGATCCTCACGGATTCGCCCGGTCCCGGCAAATGGCGCGGCGGCGCCGGCGTGGTGAAGACCTCGCTGATGCTGGCGGCGGAGAGGACCGTCATCTCCTACATCTGCGACCGCGAGCGCGCGGTGGTCTGGGGCATCGAGGGCGGCCTGCCCTCCATGCCGCACGGGCTCACGCTGAAGCGCGCGGGAGCGGACAAGGAGGAGCGGCTCGGCTCGATCTTCTCCGACGTGCCGATTGGTGAGGGCGACGTGTTCTCCCGTCCCACGGCCGGCGGCGGCGGCTTCGGCGATCCGCTCGAGCGCGATCCCGCTTTGGTGCTGGAGGATGTGAAGGACGACTACGTGTCGGCCGAGCGCGCCGCCAAGGACTACGGCGTCGTCATCCGCACCATCGACGCCGAGCTGTGTGAGTACGAGGTGGACGCACCGGCGACGGAGACGCTGCGCGCCGCCCAGCGGGGTGCGCGCGTCGCCGAGGTCCGCCTCGATCCGGAAGCGGTGGCCGCGCGCTACCGGGCCGGGGAGATCGACGCGCTCGACGCCATCCGCCGCCATGCGGTGATCCTCGACTGGGGCACCGGCGACCTGCTGCCCGAATCCACCCGCCAGTTCCGTGAGGTGTTCGAGCGCCGTTCCCTTGCCAACTGGAGGAACTGATCCTCAACGCCGCCTCGCGCGGCGGACTGTGCTTTCGGAAGGGGTGTGCAGGTTCGTTCGTCCCTTTCCGCCAAAACCAACCAGAGGAAAAAGAAACATGTCCACCACCGCCATCCGCAGTCCCGCCGTCTCCCGCCTGAGGCGCCGCGCCCTGGCCGGCGCCGCGCTCCTCGCATTCTCCTCCGCCGCGCTCTCCCCGGCGGCGGCGGAGACGAAGTGGTTCCCGATGAAGATCTACGATGCCTCTTCGGGCGCGCCGAAGCCGGCGGAGTACACGCCGCTCGCGAAGGCCGAAAAGCCCTACAACATCTGCGTCCTGTTCCCGCACATGAAGGACAGCTTCTGGGTCGCCGTCGCCTACGGCATCGTGAAGCAGGCTGAGGCCTCGAACGTGAACATGAATCTCTACGAGGCCGGCGGCTACGAGAACCTGCCCAAGCAGCTCTCGCAGTTCGACGACTGCATGGCGGCGAAGGCCGACGCCATCGTCGTCGGCGCCATCTCCGGCGCCGGCCTGATGAAGAAGTTCGAGGAGGCCAAGGCCAAGGGCATTCCCGTGGTCGGGGTCACCAATCCGCTGCCGCCGAATGCGCTGCCGGCCGCCAACTATGTCGACTTCGTCGCCATGGGAGAAGTCACCGGCGAGGGCCTGCTCGCGCAGTCCAAGCCGGACGAGGAGCTCAATATCGTCACCTTCCCCGGACCGGCCGGCTCGGGCTGGGCGGAATCCTTCAACGAGGGCTTCAAGAAGGCGGTGGCCAAGAACCCGAAGGCCAAGATCCTCGGCGAGAAGTTCGGCGATTCCGGCGTGGCCGTGCAGCTCCAGCTGATCCAGGACGCGCTTCAGGCCTATCCGAACATGAACGTGATCTGGGGTACCGCCCCCACCGCCGAGGCCGCCATCGGCGCCGTCGCCGAGGCCGGCCGCTCGGACATCAAGGTCATCTCCTCCTATGAGAACCAGGCGATGCTCGACGCGCTCAACCGCGGAGACATCCTCGCCTTCGCTACCCAGTACCCGGTTGGCGAAGGCGCTATCGCCATCGACCAGGCGGTGCGGCTGATCGAGAAGAAGCCGGTGATGAGCCTGGTGCAGCCGGTGGCGGCGGTGATCGACAAGAGCACGGTGCCGAACCTGCAGATGGACCTCGTGCTCGCGCCGGCAAGCTGGAGCCCGGTCTACTCCGTCAAGGCGAAGTAGCCCCCCACGGGCTTCAGCACTGCGCCGAGGATCTGTGCGGACCTTGCACCGCACAGATCCCGCGTGGCCCCGGAACTGCATCGGTCCCGCGTATCGGGACCGCGGGAGAGCATATGGATATCAGCGTAGAGCCATTGAGCGCAGAACGCCCGCCGACGGCGCCGGCTGGCGCGCCCTTGCTGGAGCTCAAGGGCATCTCGAAACGCTTCACCGGCGTGCGCGCCCTCGATCACGTCGACCTCGATGTCCGCGCTGGCGAACTGCACGTGCTGTTCGGCGAGAACGGTGCCGGCAAGTCGACGCTGATCAACGTCATCGCCGGCACGTTCCCGCCGGACGACGGCTGCTTCCGCTTCGACGGCGAGGAGATCCGCCATCTTTCCCCGCAGCGGGCCCGCGCCATCGGCATTAGCCCGGTGTTCCAGGAGTTCTCGCTGGTGCCGAGCCTCACGGTGGAGGAGAACCTGTTCCTTGGCCGCGAGATTTCGACGGGTGGCGTGTTGCGCGCCGGCGCGATGCGCAAGAAGGCCCGCGCGCTGATCGACGAACTGGGCTTCGACCTCGATCCCGGCAAGCGGGTCGACAACCTGTCGCGCGCCCACCAGCAGATGGCGGAAATCGCCAAGGCCCTGCTCGGCAAGGTGCGCCTGCTGATCCTCGACGAGCCGACCGCCTCGCTCACCGAGCGCGAGACCGGCCGCCTGTTCGAGCTGATCGCCCGGCTGAAGGCGCAGGGCGTTGGCCTCATCTATGTCTCGCACCGCATGCGCGAGATCCGGGCCTTGGCCGACCGTGTGACGGTGCTGCGTGACGGGCGCCACATCCGCACCCTCGACGCGGCGACGGTGACCGATGGCGAGCTGGTCGAGCTGATGACCGGCCGGCGCATAGACGTGCTGTTTCCCACCATCCCCCACGCCCCCGCCGAGGTGGCGGTGGATGTCGAGAACCTCACCCTGGCCGACGGCTCCGTGCGGGAGGTGAATTTTTATGCCCGCGCCGGCGAGATCACCGGCATTGCCGGCCTGGTCGGCTGCGGCAAGTCAGAGCTGGTGCGGGCGATCTACGGGCTGGAGCCGATCGTCGGCGGCACGCTGCGCATCGCTGGTACGCCCTATGACTCCCCTGTCCCGCGCGAGAGCCTGACGCGCGGCATCGCCTATTTCCCGGCCAATCGGGTGGCGGAGGGCCTCGCCCTCTCACGCCCCATACGGGAGAACGCGTCGATGACGGCGCTCGACCTGCCCGCCTTCGCCCGCTTCGGCCTGCTGCGGCCGGGTGCCGAGCGCAGCCTCGTCGCCGCGGCGATGGAGCGGCTGAAGCTACGTCCGCCCAATATCGAGCGGCCGGCTGGCGCGCTGTCCGGCGGCAACCGCCAGAAGGTGATGCTGGGCCGGGCGCTGACCCGCGACCTCAAGGTCTTCCTGTTCGACGAACCGAGCGTCGGCATCGATGTCGGTGCCAAGCTCGAGGTCTATGAATTCATGAAGCAGCTGGTGAGCGAGGGTGCGGCGGTGATCGTCGTTTCCTCCGAACTGCCGGAGGTGCTGGCGCTCTCCAACCGGCTCTATGTGATGCATCACGGTCGCATCGCCGCCGAGCTGGCAGGTGCGGACAAGACCGAGCAGAACGTGCTGGCTTCCTTCTTTAGGGAACATCTGGCGACGGAGGCGGCATGAGCGCACACGCTTCAGCCTCCCTCGCTGCCCGTCCCGGCGTCGCCACCCCCTATGGCCGCAGTCTTCTCGGCCGCATCGGCTTCCTGCCGGCGCTCCTCGTGCTGGTGGTGGTCGGCATGTCGGCGACCGACCCGCAATTCTACGGGCCGCTCAACATCCTGAACATCCTGCGCAACGCCGCCTTTCTCACCATCGTCGCCTGCGGGCAGGCGCTGGTGATCATCGGCGGCGGCTTCGACCTGTCGGTCGGCGCGGTGGTGGCGCTGGCCAGCGTGGTGACGGCGAAGACCATGGCCCTGGTTGCCGCCGCCTTTCCCGGCAACGACGCGCTCGCCGTCGCCTGCGGCGTCGGCGCCGGGCTCGGCAGCGGCGCGGCGGTGGGCATTGTCAACGGTCTGTGCGTCGCCCGGCTGAAGGTCTCCGGCTTCGTGGTCACGCTCGGCACCATGTCGGCCACCGCCGGCGTCGCGCTGATGATCACCTCGGGCATCCCGGTTTACGGCATGCCGCAGAGCTTCGTGAAGGAGTTCGGCCGCGCCCAGTTCCTCGGCCTGCCGACTGCGATCTATGTCGCGCTCCTCGTGCTGGCGGCGGTGGTGTTCGTGCAGCGGCGCACCCTGTTCGGCCGCTATGTCTATGCCATCGGAGGCAATGCCGACGCCGCCATCGTCTCCGGCGTCGGCATCCGTCGTCATCTCGTCGGCACCTATGTGCTGTCCGGCGTGCTCGCCGCGCTCACCGGCATCCTGCTTACCGCCCAGGTCGGCTCCGGTCAGGCCAGCTTCGGCGGCGATCGCATGATGCTGCAATCGATCGCCGCCGCCGTCATCGGCGGGGTCAGCCTGCGCGGTGGCATCGGGCGGGTGGAGATCGTCGCGGTCAGCGCGCTGTTCCTCACCATTCTCGGCAACGCCCTCAACTTGCTCCACATCGATTCACGCCTGCAGCCGGTGTTCCTCGGCGTCATCATGGTGGCGGCGGTGGCGCTGGACGAGCTTGGCCGGCGGAGGAAGTCCCGTGTCTGACCTCTCCGCCCCCACTGCACCGGCGTCGGCCGAGCGCCGCGCCGCCCTCATGTCGCTGCTGTGGCAAGCAGCGCTGCCGATCGCTCTCGTCGTGCTGCTGCTCGGCTTCGCGGCGGTGGATTCCGCCGTGCTCACCTTGGGCAACCTTGTCAACATCGCGCAGCAGGCGAGCTATCTCGCCCTGTTCGCCATGGCGCAGACGGTGGTGATCCTTACTCGCGGCTTCGACCTTGCCCTGGGGCCGACCGTGTCGATGGTCAGCGTCGGCTCCGCGCTGGCCATGGCGGCGGGGGTCGCCGGCGGGCAGGCGCCTGGCACTGTCCTGCTGATGGGGTTGGCGGCGGGCTTCGCACTCGGCGCCGCCTGCGGCCTCTTCAACGGCGTGGTTGTCGCCTGGCTCGGGGTCAGCCCCTTCGTCGCGACGCTCGGCAGCTACAACATCGCCATCGGCGTCGCCACCACTCTCTCGGCCGGCCGGCCGGTGCAGGGCGTGCCGGACCTGTTCTCGCGGCTGCTCTATGGTGGCGGCCTGTTCGGTGTGCCGGCGGCGATCGTCATCGCGGTGCTGGTCGGTGTCGGCCTCCATCTCCTGCTGACGCGTACCGTCTATGGCCGCGCGCTCTATATCATCGGCACCAATCCCCGTGCCGCCGCGGTGGCCGGCCTGCCAGTGAAGCGCCTGCTGGTCGCCACCTATGTGCTGTGCTCGACGCTGGCCGCGCTCGGGGCGCTGATGATGACGGCGCGTACCGGCTCGGGGGAGCCCAATCTCGGCGGCTCGCTGTCGCTGCAGGCCATCGCGGCGGCGGTGGTCGGCGGCACCAGCCTTGCCGGGGGACGCGGCGGGGTCGGCACGGCGGTGGTCGGCGCGCTGTTCGTCACCATCCTGTCGAACGGTATGAACCTCGCCCGGATCGACGGCTATGTGCAGATGGTGGTGCTCGGCGCCATCGTCATCGCCGGCGTCGTGCTCGACCGGCTGCGGCTGGAGCGACGCTGATGCATGAGAACGGCCGGGAAGCCGAGTTGATGGTGTCACCGGCCCATCCCTCGCTCTATGTCGCCCGCTCACTTGACTCCGCCCTCGATGCGCTTGCCGAGCGTGGCGCCGAGGGCGCTCCCTTCGCCGGCGGGACCTGGATCATGCGCGCACCGGTGCGCCACGAGCGGCTCAGTCCCGCCTACGTCGGCGTCGGCCGCATCGCGGAGTTGAGCCGTATCGAACGGAGCGACGACCATGTCGTCCTCGGCGCCGGCGTCACCCATGCCCACATTGCCGAGGCACTGCGCGATCTGCCGGATCTGCGGGTGCTCACCGAAGCCGCCGGGCGCTCGGCCAACCCAGCGGTGCGCCGGGCGGCGACGCTGGGCGGCAATCTGTGCACGGCCGACTTCCCGGCGGCCGATCTTGTTCCCGCATTGCTGTGCCTCGATGCCGAAGTCGACATAGCCTCGCGCGACGGCGTGGAGCGCCTGACGCTGGAGAGGTTTCTCGCCCTTCGCCACTCGATCGAGCCGGGGCATCTGCTGACGAGTGTGCGCGTCCCTCGCTCGCTTGCCCGCAGCGTGCATGCCCGTCTCCCCCTGCGTAAGGCGGGGGACTATCCGACCGCCATTCTCAGCCTGTCGGTGGAGCGTGACGAGGCAGGATGCGTCACGCAGGTGCGTGTTGCTGTCGGCGCGGTGGAAGCGGTCGCGCGCCGCTGGCCACGCCTCGAGGGCGCGCTGATCGACTCCCCGCTGGACGCCGCCTCGGCCCACCGCGCGGCGACGGAACTCGCCGGTGAATTTGACGGGCGCGAGGGCATCGATGTGCCGGGCTGGTACCGCGTCAGCGTGCTGCCGGCGCTGGTACGGCGCGCCGTGGCAGCGCTTCACTGATCACGACAGGAGGTCCCGATGGCGATCGACATGGCGGTGAACGGCGAGGCGAGACGTTCCGCCTGTGACCCGCTGACCCCGCTGATCAATGTGCTGCGGGACGAGTTCCACCTCACCGGGGCCAAGCCTGTCTGTCGCGAAGGGTTTTGCGGCGCCTGCACCGTGCTGGTGGACGGCGCGCCGACCGCTTCCTGCCTGACCCCCGTCGCGCTGGTCGAGGGCTGCGATGTCGTCACCATCGAGGGCGTCTCAGCCGGCGGCCGTCTCAACGAGGTTCAGGCGAAGCTGGAACAGCACGATGCCGTGCAGTGCGGCATGTGCTTTCCCGGCATGGTGCTGACGCTGACGCATTTCCTCGAACGCATGCCGCGGCCGAGCCGGGAGGATGTTCGCGCCGCCCTCACCGGCAATATCTGCCGCTGCACCGGCTATGAGCGCATCGTCGAGGCGGCGCTGGCGGTCGCCGGCGCCCACGCGGAGATCCGCCCATGACCGTCGATGCCGTGATGGAGTTTCGCCGCCGCGACGCCCGCGACAAGCTGATGGGGCGTACCCGCTACACCATCGACCGCGCCGGGCCGGGCATGCTGCACGCCGCCGTGCTGCGCGCACCGGTGGCGTCCGGGCGTCTCGTGAAGCTAGACACCTCGAAGGCCGCCACCCTGCCGGGCGTGCGCGCCATAGCGACCGCCGCCGACGCGCCCGGTCGCATCGGTATCGGCGTCGCCGATCACTCGCTCTTCGCCGAGGACCTGGTGCGTTATGTCGGCGAACCGCTGGCCGCCGTGGCTGCCGACACAATCGAGCAGGCGCAGGCGGCGCTGGCGGCGATCGAGGTGATGATCGAGCCGCTGCCGGCGCTCGTCACCATGGAGGAGGCGCTGGCACCCGGCGCCCCGCTCGTGCATCCGGCGTGGCAAGGCTACGAGGTGCTGCTGGAGGGCGGTGCGCGCGCCGGCAATGTCGCCTGGGAGGCGACTGTCGTGCGCGGCGATGTCGATGCGGCCTTCGTCCGGCCGGATGTGACCATCGTGGAGAGCGCGTTCCGCGTCGGCCGGCAGAACCACATGGCGTTCGAGCCGCGGGCGGCGGTGGCACGTTACGAGGAAGGCCGCTTTCATATCGAGACCTCCACGCAGGTGCCGTGGACGGTGCGCAACGCCACGGCGCGTTTCCTCGGCGTTCCGGCCGCGCAGGTGCGGGTAACGGTGCCGCCGGTGGGCGGCGCCTTCGGGCTCAAATTCGACGTCGCCATCGAACCCTTCGCCGCGCTGCTGGCGAAGATGAGCGGCCGGTCGGTGCGGTTGGTCAATTCGCGCGAGGAGGAGATGCTCACCTGCCTGTTCCGCGAGAATGCCGAGATCCGCATCCGCTCGGCGGTGACCCGCGAGGGCGAGATCGCCGGGCGCGAGGCGGTGGTGCTGATGGATTGCGGCGCCCATGGCGGCGAGCAGATCTTCCTCACCACCATGACCGCCCACACGCTGGGCGGCAATTACCGGCTCGGCGCGGTCCGCCTCGCCTCGCGTGCGGTCTACACCAACACCCCGCCCAACGGCGCCTTCCGGGCCTGCAACGGTGTCTACAATACCTTCGCGCTGGAACGGCACACTGACGAGATCGCTGCTGCGATCGGTATGGATCCGCTCGAATTCCGCCGGGCGAACGTGCTGGGCGATGGCGACCTGGGGGCTACCGGGCAGGTCTTCGAGGGCGAGGTATTGCGTCCCATGCTGGCACGCATGGAGGCGCTGCGGGTGCGGAGCGAACCGCGGATCGCCGAGGATGGGCGCCTCTACGGTCGCGCGACGACGGTCGGTACCTGGTTCGTCTTTACCGGTCCCTCGGCGGCGACGGTGAACATGAATGCCGATGGCAGCGCCACCCTCGTCACCTCCGGCGTCGAGATCGGCTCCGGCTCGATGATGCAGAGCCTGCCGCAGATCGTCGCCGGTGCGCTGGGCATCCGCCCGGAGGAGGTGGTGGTGCGCCAGGCCGACACCGATGCCTCGGGCTATGACGTCGGCGTCGGCGGCGGTCGGCAGACCGTCTCATTGGGTGCGGCGAGCCTCGCGGCGGCGCAGGAGGTGCGCGGCAAGCTCCTGGCCGTCGCGGCGCAGATGCTGGACGCGACCCCCGACGACCTCGTGATGCAGAATGGGCGCATCGAGATCGCCGGCCCCAACGGCGCTGGCTTCAGCATTGCCGAGGTGACGGCGCGGGCCCAGGCCCTGCAGGGACCGGTCGGCGGCACCGGCAGTTCCACCCGCAAGGGCGTCCCCGCCATGCCGGGCTGCGTCGCCGGTCACTTCATCGACGCGCTCGATATTCCGGTCTTCGCCGTCCACGACTGCGAGGTCGCGGTCGATCCCGACACCGGTCATGTCGAGGTGTTGAGCTATCGCGTCGTGCAGGATGTTGGGCGGGCGCTCAACCGCAGCGCCATTGGCGGCCAGATCCAGGGCGGTGTCGTGCAGGGGCTCGGCTATGCGTTGCACGAGGAGGTGTCGATCGACGCCCATGGTCGTGTCCGACAGTCAGGTTTCGAGACCTACCGCGTGCCGCTCGCCGGCGATGTGGTGCCGGTCGAGATCGACCTGTTCGAGGGCGCGCCTTCCCTCGGACCGCTCGGCGTCAAGGGTGCGGGCGAGGTGCCGATCCTCAATGTGGGGGCGACGGTGGCCTGTGCGGTGGCCAACGCCACCGGAAGGCGCGTGCAGGAACTGCCGCTGACGCCGCCCCGCGTCCTCGCTCTGCTGCTCGGCCGCCATCCGGAACTCGCCTTCCCCCATATCCTGCCGGCGTGGGACGACAATCTGGTGCTTCCGCATGGCGCGGGGACATGATCCCGGCGTGAACCGGGATGGCGTTTAAATCTGCTACAGGCGAGCGTGAGCGGTCCGCACACATCGCAGCGGCGCATCGGACCAAGGCACCCGTTCCGAGTTGGAAGCCCCGGCAGAACCAACCGAGGCCTCCACGCTTCACTCGGCCCCGCGCGGCGCGGCGTGCCGGTGAGACCAGCGGTGCAATGCCCACGGCCCGACGGCAACAAGGCCCGCCAGTACCCACAGGATGATGGATATGTTGCTCTGGAAGAGAATGCCCAGCTCGCCGCCACTGATGGCCAGCGCATTGCGAAGGTTCACTTCCATTACCTTGCCGAGCACGAAGCCGAGGATGATCGGCGCCATGTCGAAGCCGAGCTTGCGCAGAAGCCAGCCCATGCAGCCGACGCCCAGCATCAGGAGCACGGATTCGACGCTGGCGTGGGTCGAGTAGACGCCGACCACCGACAGAACGAGGATTCCGGGAACCAGGATCCAGTTCGGCAGCAGCAGCAAGCGTGAGAAGATGCCGACGAACGGGATGTTGAGCAGCAGCAGCAGGACGTTGCCAATATAGAGCGACGCAATCAGCCCGCCGACGATCTCGGGGCGCTCGGCGAAGAGCTGGGGACCGGGCTGGATATTGTAGAGCATCAGCGCGCCGAGCATGACGGCAGTGGTGCCGCTGCCGGGCACGCCGAGGGTGAGCATGGGCACGAAGGCGCCGGCCGCGCAGGAATTGTTTGCCGCCTCGGGTGAAGCGAGGCCGCGCATGTCGCCCTTGCCGAAGGTGCCATGGCGATCGGAGACGCGCTTCTCCAGCGTGTAGGAAACGGCGCTCGCGACCGAGGCGCCCGTGCCCGGCAGGACGCCGACGACGAAGCCGATGATCGAGCCGCGCAGCGTGGCTCCCGTGGTGAAGACGATGTCCTTGAAGCGCACGAAGCTGCGCCCGACCTTGCCGATGACGGGGCCGCCCATCGCATGGCTCTCCAACATCAGCATGGCTTCGGAAATCGAGAACAGGCCGATCACCAGCACCACGAAGTCGATGCCGTCGCCGAGTTCCGGGCTGTCGAAGGTGAAACGGTAGGCCCCCGATGTCGGGTCGAGGCCGACGGTGGCCAGCATCAGGCCGAGCACGCAGCCGATCAGCGTCTTCACCGGCTGGCTGCCAACCATCGAGCCGAGCGTGGCGAAGGCGAACACCATCAGCACGAAATATTCGGCGGGGCCAAAGCCGATGGCGAGGCTGGCGAGGAAGGGGGCGAACAGCGTCAGACCCACGACGCCGATGATTCCGCCGACGAAGGAAGATAGGCCGCTGATCATCAGGGCTTCGCCCGCGCGCCCCTGCCGCGCCAGCGGGTTGCCGTCGAGCGCGGTCATCACCGCGCCGGCGTCTCCAGGAACGTTGAGCAGGATGGAGGAGATGCGCCCGCCATATTCGGAGCCGGTATAGATGGCGGCGAGCAGGATCATCGTGCTCTCCGGCGGCAGGCCGAGCGTGTAGGCGATCGGCAGCAGCAGGGCGATGCCGTTGATCGGGCCGATGGCGGGAAGCGCGCCGATGACGGTGCCGAGGAAGCAGCCGACGAGGCCGATGAGCAGGTTCTGCCAGCTCAGCGCAACGGCGAACCCGGTCCAGAGATAATCGAAGTTCATGTGTGGCCTAGCCTCGACGCGATGCGGTGAAAAGCTCGCCGGTCGGCAGATAGACCTCGAGCAGATAGCCGAAGACGAGATACCAGAGTGCCGCCTGCACGAGCCCGCCGATGAGGGAGGCTTTCCAGGACGCGCCGAAGATCCGCCCGACCCCGGTCGTCATGACGAACATCGCGCCGGCAAAGCCGATCGGCTCGAACAGCAGCGCGGCGATGAGCACGAGCGCCGGCAGCGCGATGCAGCGCATCAGCACCGTGCCCTGCGGCCATTCTTCCGCGTGCCCCGGCACGAAGAGGTAGATCAGCGACAGCAGGGCGAGGATCGCCGCGAGCAGCACTGGAAATACGCGCGGGCCCAGCGGATCCGACGAGAAGGCGTACTCGATCCCGCTGCCGGCAAATCCGTAGAGGAGGCTGAACGCCAGCAGCGCGAGAGCGGCTATGCGATTGCTGAGCGTGCCCGGAAGAGGGCGTTGATTGGCGTCCATGGAGCGATCCTGGCAAGCGACAAGGGAGCGGCCCCGCCCGCAGGCGAGGCCGCTGGAGCGTCGGTCGAAATCAGAGGCCGGCTTCCTTGGCGAGCGTCTTGAAACGCTGCACGTCGCTCTTCACCTTGGCGTCGAAATCCGCGCCGATGACGGTGTAGGGAAACAGCCCGCGCGCCGCGAGTTCCGATTTGAACTCGGGCGTCTGCACCAGCTTCTTGAAGGTGTCGGTCCAGGCCGCGTAGTCGGCGTCGCTCACCTTGCCGCCGGTGTAGTAGCCGCGCCAGATCACCCAGTCGAAATCATAGCCCTGTTCGCGGGTGGTCGGGATCGCGGCAAGGTCGCCGGGCAGTCGCTCGGGCGACATGACGGCGAGGATGCGGACCTTGCCGGCCAGATGGTGCTTGACCATCTCCGAGGCATCGCCGGCGCCGATCTTGATGTGGCCACCCTCGAGCGAGGTCAGTACGGCGCCGCCGCCTTCAAGCGCGACATAGCGCATCTTCTTGGGATCCTGCCCGGCACCCTTGGCGATGAGCGCGGCTTTCATCCAGTCCTGGCTGCCGATGGCGCCGCCGCCGCCGATCGGGAAGCTGGCCGGGTTGGCCGCATAGGCGTCGGACAGTTCCTTCAGCGTCTTGAAGGGCGAATCGGCATTGACGACGATGACGCCGTAATCCGCGCCCAGCGCGCCGATCCAGCGGACGGCGTTCTCGTCATGGCTGCCGAACTTGCCCTGGGCGAGCAGCAGCGCCGAGCCGGTGGAGGCCGCGACGATGAGGCTGGGGTCGGCGGCGCGCTTGCCGACGACGTGGTTATAGGCAATGGCGCCGACGCCGCCTTCCATGTAGGTGACCACCATCGGCTGCTCGATGAGCTTGGCGGCGAGAAGCGAGTTGGCGGCGAGGCGGCAGGTGACGTCGAAGCCGCCGCCGGGCTTGGCGCCGGCCAGGCATTCGGTCTTTTGCGGGAGCGCGAAGGCGCCGCCTGTGAGCATGGCGCTCACCATGCCGACCAGGGCGAATTTCGTGAAAGTGGCGTTCATGGTGTCGTTCCTCCGAAGACTCTGTGCAAGGTCGTTTCCGCACCATGGCTGGTGCGGATCGATCGATGAGCGGAGTTGAGACGTCGAGCGCTGGCGATGGCCTGCGCCGGCCGGGCATTCCTCCACATCTTGTGGCACCGTCTGCGCGGCGCTTCAGGATGCTTTGCTAGAGCGGATTCCTGTCATAGAGCTGTCTTTGGGCAGGGCGCCGCAGGACATGATTCATGCGAATACTGCTGGTCGAAGACACGAGGGATGTCGGTGAAGCGATCATCGGTCGTCTCACCCGTATCGGTCATGCCGTCGACTGGGAACTGGATGGCACCGCCGGCATGGAGGTGCTGGGTCGCACCAATTATGATCTCGTCATCCTCGACGTCATGCTGCCCGGCCTCGACGGTTTCAGCATTCTCGCGCAATTGCGCGCCCGCGGCTCGATGACCCCGGTGCTTATCCTTACGGCGCGCTCGCGCGTGGAGGACCGCGTCGACGCGCTCGACATCGGCGCCGACGACTATCTGGTGAAGCCGTTCGACTTCCGCGAGCTGGAGGCGCGCGTGCGGGCGCTTATCCGGCGCAATGGCGGCGAGGCGACCAATGTGCTGCGCTGCGGCGACATCAGCATCGACCGGCTGACGCGGATGGTGCGGGTGGGCGACTGCGAGGTTCATCTCAAGCGGCGCGAACTCACGCTGCTCGAAATCCTGTCGTCGCGGCCCGGCCGCGTCTTCGGCAAGGACGAATTACTCGACCGCATGTTCGGCCATGACGAGGCGCCCGGCGCCAATGCTGTCGAGCTCTATATCGGCCGCCTGCGCCGCAAGATCGAGGGCGCGCGGGCGCAGATCGTTACCGTCCGCGGCTTCGGCTACCAGATGGTGATCGATGGCCCGGCGTGAGCCCTCTCTGTTCATCCGCCTGTTCGCTCTCATGTCGCTGGTGCTCGTGTTCGGCGCCGCCGTGCTCATGACCGCCGCCTGGTACTCGGCGCGCGAGGCGGCCGACGAAGCCTATGACCGGCTGCTGCTGGGCGCCGCCTATCAGATCGCCGACGCCATCCAGGTGCAGGACGGCAAGCCCGAGATTGAGCTTCCCGTCTCTGCCTTCGAACTGCTCGCCCTGTCGGATCGGGATCGCATCTTCTACCGCGTGCTGGACCCCGCCGGCCACACGATGACAGGCTATGAGGGGCTGGACGTTCCGGCCGACGAGGCGCCGGCGTCCGGCAGGGCGCTGGTCGAGAATGCGCGCTTCGACGGCGAGATCGTACGCGTGGCGCGGGTGTCGCGCCGCTTCGACGACCCCCAGATGCGGGGCGACGCGGTCGTGCTCGTCGCCCAGACCGTTGAAGCGCGCCGGGCACTTGCGCGGGACCTTACCCTCCGCTCGTTCATATTGGTGGGCGTCATGGGCGCCATCGCCATTGGCGGCACGATCTTCGCGGTACGCCGGGCACTGGCGCCGATCGGCCGGCTGGAGGTCGCCATCCGGCAGCGCGATCCGCTCGATCTGACCCTTGTCAACGTGTCGACACCGCGTGAATTGGCCCCCTTCGTGGCTGAGATCAATGGCTTCATCGAGCGGCTGCGGGGAAGGGTCGAGCTGATGCAGCAGTTCATCGCCGATGCCGCGCACCAGCTTCGTACCCCCTTGGCGGCGCTGGAGGGGCAGGTCGACCTGCTGTCGAACGACGAGGTGACGCCTGCGGGAGGCAAGCATCTTGAGCGCATCCGCGCCCGCACGCGGCAATTGTCCCGTCTCGCCAACCAGCTGCTCAGCCACGCCATGGTGGCTCACCGCGAACGGGCGGTGGCGAACGCGCCGGTCGATCTCACGGAATTGACCCGGCGGGCGCTCGACGAGGCGATACCCGATACGCTGGAACGCGACCTCCTCGTCACTTTGCACGCGCCGCCCGAGCCGCTGATCGTGAGCGGCGATCCGGTGAACCTCGCGGAGGCGATCAAGAACATTCTCGACAACGCGGTGCGGCATGGCGCGCCGGGGCGGATCACGGTTCGGCTGACGAGGCGACTGGATATGGTCGTGGTCGAGGTGGAAGATGACGGCCCCGGCATTCCGGCCGGCCAGTGGCTGCGGGTCGTCCAGCGTTTTGGCGCGCCGTCGTCCGATGGCAAGGGGTCGGGGCTGGGCCTGTCGATCGCCGCCGAGGTTCTGGCCGCCCATGGCGGAGCGCTGTCCTTCGTGGAGAAGGGGGCCTTCGGCTTCGTCGTGGTGATGTCGCTGTCGGTGAAAGGGCGGGAACTCGCATGACAGATTCCCCCGCGCGACTTGCCCACAGGCTCACCCGTGCGGTCGCGGGCGTCCTCACCGTGGTGCTCGCCGGGTGTCTCGGTGCGCACGCCCAGACCATGACGCGGTTTCCGGCCGTCGGAGCCCAGGTCGACACACTGTCGATCCATGCCGCGACCGACCTCTATGCCCTGGCGCCGCTGATCCAGGACTTTCAGGAGCTCTCGCCGGGCACCATGGTCGAGATCGTGGAATATGTGACCAATGACCTGTTCTCGGCTGCCGCCAAGGCGTGCGCGGAGGGACGCTCGCTGGGCGACGTCTATCTGTCCTCCTCCGTCGACCAACTGGTGAAGCTGGCCAATGATGGCTGTGCCCAGCCCATCGAAGGGCCGGATCTCCGGCGTGCGCCGCGCTGGGCGAACTGGCGGGACGAGGTGTTCGGCTTCACCTTCGAGCCCATCGTCATGGTCTATAACCGCGACAGCGTTCCGGCGGACGACGTTCCGCGCACCCATCTGGAACTGGCCGAACTGCTGAGGCGCGAGGCCGACCGCTACCGGGGTCGGGTGGGCACCTACGATATACGGCTTTCCGGCATCGGCTATCTGCTCGCCTTCAACGACGCCCGGCAAACCACGACGACCTATGGCCGCCTGCTGGAAAGCCTCGGCCGCGCTCAGGTCGTGGTGCGCTGCTGCACGTCGGAGATACTGGACGAGGTGGCGGCCGGGCGGCTGCTGATCGGCTACAACATGCTCGGCTCCTACGCCTATGACCGGGTGCGGCGCGGCCAACCTATCGGCATCGTCATGCCAGCCGACTACACGCTCGTACTGAGCCGGGGCGCCATGGTCCCGGCCCATGCACGGCAGCCGGGCCTCGCTGCGCGTTTCGTCGACTATTTACTGTCCGAGCGGGGGCAGTCGGTCGGGCGGAGCCAGTCCTTTTTCTTCGGGTTGGACGGGGCGGCTCCTCCCGGCATCGAGGGGCCGGATGTCGTGACGTCCGGCATCGCCCGTCCGATCGCCGTCGGGCCGACCCTTCTGGCGGTGCAGGATGCGGCGCGCCGAAAGCGATTCCTTGAAGACTGGTCGCAATCGGTGATCCAGACTGCGCCGTAGGGCCGTCTCGCTTCAGGCGGCTGTCTCCTCCACGGCACAGCAAGGCGCCCGGTCAGTCCACCGTTTCAGCCTCGTGCTGGAGGGCGGCCAGCAACGACATGAATCGCTCGCCCTGCACCAGCACATGGGCGCGAATCCGTTCCGCCGCGCTGGCGCCGTCTCCCGCGAGGATGGCTTGCAGAATGGCTTCGTGTTCGGCCAGCGAGGCGGCAATGCGCCGGGGCACTTTCAGCTGCAGGCGCCGATAGGGTTGCAGTGCGGTTTGCAGCCTTATGGCCTCGGCCCGCAGCACGCGATTTCCGGTCGCGCTGTAGATCGCGGCATGGAACTGGGCATTGGCGGGGTAATAGGCGTCGTCGTCCCCGGCGGCGGCCGCCGTGCAGCAGGCGATGTGCGCCTGGTTGATCGCGGCACGGTCAGCGTCCCCGAGCCGCTGCGCGGCAAGTCGTGCGCAGGAGGCCTCGATCTCCGCCATGAGCTCGAAGGATTCGACGAGTTCACGGGGACCGAGCAGCGCGACATAGGCACCCCGCCGGGGGCGCATGTCGATGAGGCCGGAGGCGGAGAGCTGGATCAGCGCCTCGCGAATGGGCGTGCGCGACACGCCGAACCGCTCGGCAAGGCTCGCTTCGTCGAGCCGCTGCCCGGGCCGCAGCCGGCCGGCGACGATATCCTCTTCAAGTGCTTCGCGAAGCCTTGGGGTCTGTTCACCACGCACGGCATACCTCCGCACGCAGAAAGCCATGTCACGTGCTGCAATGCAAGAGGCGACGCCTTGTATACTTGATGATTGACTTTCAATGCACGCTGATCTTCACTCGATACAAACCGGCGTGTCGTCCGACCCGACGCGACCGGACTCCGCGCCTTCCGCATAACCGCCGTTCACACGCAATTTCGGGATGGCCATGGGATCGAACACCTCGTTTGTGGCGGACCTTCTGACCTCCATCGCCGAGCGCGGTCGCACCCTGCTCGACCGCTCCGCCCGTGTCAGCGGGGCGACGCGGGTGGAGACGCTTGCCGAGCGCTGTGAAACCCTGCTCTCCGGACGTGGCGAAGCCTCCGGCGTCGCCCTCGCCACCGACATCCTCGACCGCTACGCGCATATGAAAACCGGCGAAAGCATCGCCTTCTTCGAGGTGCTGGCGGAGAAGTTCGGGCCGGATGCCAAACGGCTCGCCGCGGCAGTCGAAGCCTATGGGCGCAACGGCGCGGCGGCCGCCGTCGACCTGCACCGCGCCAGCGAGCCGCGGCGGCAGGAGCTTTTCCGCCGCTTCAACCTCGCGCCGGGCGGCACGCTCTCGCTCGTGCGCATGCGCGAGCAGCTCATGGACGCCATGGTGCGCCGGCGCGACCTCGCCGAGGTCGACCGCGATTTCGCGCATCTGTTCTCGTCCTGGTTCAATCGGGGATTTCTCGTGCTCAAGCGCATCGACTGGTCGACGCCGGCCAATGTGCTGGAGAAGATCATCCGCTACGAGGCCGTCCATGCCATCCGGGACTGGGACGACCTGCGCGCCCGCGTCGATTCGTCCGACCGGCGCTGCTACGCCTTCTTTCATCCGGCACTGGTCGACGAGCCGCTGATCTTCGTCGAGGTGGCGCTGATGCAGGAGGTGCCGGGAGCGATCGCGCCGATCCTCGACCCGGCCCGCAAGCAGCTTCGCCCGCAGGCCGCCACGACGGCCGTCTTCTATTCGATCTCGAACTGTCAGAAGGGTTTGGCCGGGGTCTCCTTCGGCAATTTCCTCATCAAGCAGGTGCTGGAGGAAATCTCGCGCGAACTGCCCAACCTCACGACCTTCGTCACGCTCTCTCCGGTGCCGGGATTCCGCAAATGGCTGGAAGCCGAGCGCCGGGCGGAGCAAAGCGCCGTTCTGTCGACGGCCGACCGCAAGGTGCTGGAGAGGCTGGACGCGCCGGACTGGGGCGAGCGGCCGGACCTGCGCGAGGAGGTAGCGAGCGTGCTCGCACCGATAGCCGCCTACTACTTCCTCGCCGCACGCACGCCGAAGGGCGCGCCGGTCGATCCGGTCGCGCGGTTCCATCTCGGCAATGGGGCGCGGCTGGAGCGCATCAACCTCATGGGCGACCTGTCGGCGAAAGGCATCGCCCAGGCCGCCGGGCTGATGGTGAACTACCGCTACGTGCCGGCCGACATCGAAAAGAACCACGAAGCCTTTGCCGGGAAAGGCGAGATCGTCGCGAGCGCGCAGGTGCGAAAGCTGCTCAAGGCCGATCCGGCTTCCCGTGCCCTTGTTCCTGTCACCTGAAAAGCCATCATGTCCGAAAATCATCTGTTTGCCGCCATCCGCGCCGCCGTCCCTTCCCCCGACAAGCCGCTGGCCCTGCTGGCGGACGGGTCGGTCGTGACTTATGGCGAGATGCTCGCGCTTTCCGGGCAAATCGCCGGGCTGCTCGTAGCGCGGGGTGTGAAGCCGGGCGATCGCGTCGCGGTGCAGGCCGAGAAGTCGTGGCCCTGCCTCGCGCTCTATCTGGCGACGCTGCGCGCCGGGGCGGTCTATCTGCCGCTCAACACCGGCTACACGCTGAACGAGGTGCGCTATTTCCTCGGCGACGCCGAGCCCACCTTGTTCGTCTGCCGGCCCGAGGTCGCGGTCGAAGCCCGCGCGCTGGCGAATGAACTCGGCGTGCCCCGCCTGGAGACGCTGGGCGCCGACGGCACCGGCTCGCTCACCGACGCCGCGGCGACGTTCGCGCCGGATTTCGACGACGTGGCGCGCGGGCCGGACGACCTCGCCGCCATTCTCTACACCTCGGGCACCACCGGCCGCGCCAAGGGCGCCATGCTGAGCCACGGCAACCTGCTCTCAAATGCACGGGCGCTGAGGGAGTGCTGGCGCTTCACCGCCGACGACGTGCTGATCCACGCGCTGCCGCTGTTCCACACCCATGGCCTGTTCGTGGCGGTCAACATCGTCCTGCTGAGCGGGGCTTCGATGTTCTTCCGGGCGAAGTTCGATCCGCGCGAGACGATCGAACTGATGGACCGGGCCACCTGCCTGATGGGCGTGCCCACCTTCTACACCCGGCTGCTCGACCAGCCGGAGCTGACGCGCGCGGCCACCGCGCATATGCGCCTCTTCATCTCCGGCTCCGCGCCGCTTCTGGCGGAGACCCACCGCGCGTTCCGCGAGCGGACCGGCCATGCCATCCTGGAACGCTACGGCATGACCGAGACCTGCATGAACACCTCGAATCCCTATGAGGGCGAGCGCATTGCGGGGACGGTCGGCTTCCCCTTGCCGGGCGTGTCCATCCGCATCACCGATCCGGCCTCGGGCGCGGAACTCTCCATGGGAGAGATCGGGATGGTGGAGGTGAAGGGCCCGAACGTGACGAAGGGCTATTGGCGCATGCCCGAGAAGACGGCGAGCGAGTTCCATGACGGTTACTTCATCACCGGCGATCTCGGCAGGATCGATGAACGCGGCTATCTCAGCATCGTCGGGCGCGGCAAGGATCTCGTCATAACCGGCGGCTTCAACGTCTATCCCAAGGAAGTCGAAGGCGAGATCGATGCCATTGACGGCGTGCTGGAAAGCGCCGTCATCGGCGTGCCTCATCCCGATTTCGGCGAGGGCGTTACCGCCGTGGTGGTGCCCGCCAAAGGCGCGAATCTGACCGAGCAATCCGTCCTTCACGCCCTTGAAGGCCGGCTGGCGAAGTTCAAGCAGCCCAAGCGCGTGTTCTTCGTCGGGGAGCTGCCGCGCAATACGATGGGCAAGGTGCAGAAGAATGTCCTGCGCGACAGCTACAAGGACATCTACCGGCGGAGCGCCTAGGACAAAGGCGGCGCCGGACGACCGAATAAGCGGGCGGATCAACCGCCCGGCAAGAAGTCACTGAGGAAACGCCAACAGTCCGCCGGAAGGCGGCGACATGGAGGAAAGCATGAACGGTACGCGACAGATCGCGCGCGCCCTGACACTGGGTTGCGCACTCGCCTTCGCCACCTCTGCGTTCGCGCAGGACATCACGCTGCGCGCCTCGCACCAGTTTCCGGGCGGAAAGGGCGACCCCCGCGACGAGATGGTGCAGATGATCGCCCGCGACGTTGAAGCGGCGAATGTCGGCCTGAAGATCCAGGTCTTCCCGGGCTCGTCGCTGTTCAAGGCCAATGAGCAGTGGGGCGCGATCACCAAGGGCCAGCTCGACCTCACCTCCTTCCCGCTCGATTACGCCTCGGGCCGCGTGCCGCAATTCTCCGTCACGCTGATGCCGGGCCTGGTCCGCAACTTCGACCGCGCGGAACGTCTCAACGACTCGCCCTTCATGCAGGAAATCAAGGCGATCATCGAGAAGAACGGCGCCATCGTCATCGCCGACGCCTGGCTTTCGGGCGCCTTCGCGTCCAAGAAGGCGTGCATCACCGGCCCCGGCAGCATCAAGGGGCAGGTCACGCGCGCGGCCGGCCCCGCCTTCGAGCAGATGCTGGCGGCGGCGGGCGCCTCCATCGCCTCCATGCCCTCGTCGGAAATCTATTCGGGCATGCAGACGGGCGTGCTCGACGCCACCAACACCTCCTCGGAGAGCTTCGTCTCCTATCGCCTTTATGAGCAGGTGAAGTGCCTGACGGCGCCGGGCGCAAACGCCTTGTGGTTCATGTACGAGCCCGTCCTGATGTCCAAGCAGTCGTTCGACCGGCTCAACCCGGCACAGCAGAAGGCGGTGCTGGAGGCGGGCAAGAAGGCGCAGGCCTGGTTCTCCAAGGAAGTGCGCAAGGGCGACCAGAAGCTGATCGACACCTACAAGAAGGCCGGAGTCGAGGTGGTGGAGATGTCCGCTGCCGATTACGACGCCTGGCTCAAGGTCGCGCAGGAGAGCTCCTACAAGAACTTCGCCGAGAAGGTGAAGGGCGGCGATGAACTGATCAAGAAGGCGCTGACCGTCCAGTGAACGCATCCGCCCCGCGCTCCCTCCGTGGGGGCGCGGGCGCCTGCGACGAGCTGGGATCGGCGGCGTGAACACTTCCCGCAGCGGAGAGGACGACGGTCCGCCGCCTCCCGTTCCTTCCGGTAAATGAAAGCCACCCATGGTCAGCCTGTTCCTGCGAGCGGTCGATCTCGTCTCCCGAATTGCCGCGGTCATTGCCGGGCTGATGCTCATCGCCGCGATGCTGGTGATCTGCGAGATGATCTTCCTGCGCTACGTGTTTCGCGCACCGACGATCTGGCAGACGGATTTCGTCGTGTTCTCCGCCACTGCCGCCATGTTCCTGGGCGCGCCCTATGTGCTGAAGACACGGGGCCATGTCGGGGTGGACGTGATCGAGATCGCGCTGGCGCCCGGTCCGCGGCGCGCGCTCGGCATTATCGGCGCCGTGCTCGGCCTGCTCTTCGCCGTGCTGATGACGTTCGCCAGCGTGATCTTCTTCCACGAGGCCTATGTCAACGAATGGCGCACCTCGACGGTGGCCGCGATCACCCTCTGGATTCCCCTCCTGCCGCTGCCGATCAGCTTCGGCCTGCTGTCGCTGCAATACGTCGCCGAACTTATCCGCCGCTGCTGCGGCGCGGATGAAGCGGAAGGTCACGCATGATGAGCCTCTCCCCCACCTCCTCGGGCCTGATGATCATCGGCCTGCTCTTCGTGCTGCTGGCCACCGGCATGCCCATCGCCTTCGCCCTGGGCCTGACCGCGATCGGCGGACTGCTGATCGCCAACGGCATCGGCGTCTTCGAGGTGCTGGCCGAAACCATGTTCGCGGGCATCGCCAACCTTGCCTATGTGTCGATCCCCATGTTCGTGCTCATGGGCGCGGCGGTCGCCGCCACTCCGGCGGGCCGCGATCTCTATGAGGCGCTGGACCGCTGGCTCAACCGCGTCCCCGGAGGGCTGGTGCTGTCGAACATCGGCGCCTGCGCCGTCTTCGCCGGCATGACGGGCTCCAGCCCGGCAACCTGCGCGGCGATCGGCAAGATGGGCATTCCCGAAATGCTCAAGCGCGGCTACCCCGCCTCGGTCGCGACCGGCTCCATCTGCGCGGGCGGGACGCTCGGCATCCTTATTCCGCCGTCGGTGACGATGATCGTCTACGGCATCGCCACGGAAACCTCGATCGGCCGCCTGTTCCTGGCCGGCGTGATGCCCGGTCTCATGCTGACGGCGATGTTCATGGCCTGGGCGCTCTATGATTGCCGCCGGAAGAATTTTGACTTCGACGTGAGCGGCCGGCGATTCAGCTTCGGTCAGAAGCTCGCGGCGCTCCCCAAGGTCACGCCCTTCCTGCTGATCATCCTCGGCACGCTCTACGTGCTCTATGGCGGCGTCGCGACGCCCTCGGAAGCGGCGGGCGCCGGCGCCTTCCTGACCCTCGGCGTCGTCATCGTGATGTACCGGCTGTTCCGGCCGAAGCCGATCTTCGAGATCTTCTCCTCCACGCTGCGCGAAAGCGTCATGATCATGATGATCATGGCTTCGGCCGAGCTCTTCGCCTTCGCGCTTTCCTCGCTCTTCATCACTCAGACCGTTGCCGCCGCGATCGCGTCGCTGGAGGTCAACCGCTGGGTGCTGATGGGGCTGATCAACCTGTTCCTGCTGGTGTCCGGTATGTTCCTGCCGCCGGTCGCCAT
Source organism: Ancylobacter sp. VNQ12 (assembly GCF_049445835.1). Classification (NCBI taxonomy): domain Bacteria; kingdom Pseudomonadati; phylum Pseudomonadota; class Alphaproteobacteria; order Hyphomicrobiales; family Xanthobacteraceae; genus Ancylobacter; species Ancylobacter sp. VNQ12. The sequence goes on from NZ_JBMSDU010000001.1 coordinate 188,671, forward strand.
CATCGTCATGTCGGCGCCGCTGCTCTACCCCATCATCGTTTCCTCGGGCTTTGACCCCTACTGGTTCGCGGTGATCCTGACGATCAACATGGAGATCGGCCTCATCACCCCGCCGGTCGGGCTGAACCTCTTCGTGGTCAAGGCCATCGCGCCGCAGGTGCCGGCCCAGACGGTACTGAGCGGGGCGCTGCCCTATGTGCTGCTCATGCTGCTCGGCATCGTCATCCTGGGCATCTTCCCGGAGATCGCCACCTGGCTGCCCGACTATGTCATGGGTCCGCAGTGAGGAGCGGCCGGCGCGGCTCGCCCTGAGATGCTTGACGTAAGGTATTGGGTTCCCAATAGTCGCAACTGAGGCAAAGGCCATGACGGCCTTGGCTGCGGCGGGGCGGCCGCGTGCGGGGTGGGGCGATGAGCTGTCATATGCGGCCGGGGCGTGGCCGCTTGCTCGGCATATGCCTCGCCCGGCTTCTCGCGGTCTCGGCTCTGATAGCGCCGTCGCTGGCGCTGGGGCAAAGCCAGACCGGCATTTGTGCGGCAACTCCCGGTCCGAACGGTACATTCAGTTTCGCGGGCAACTGCCAGGGAAGTTCGTCGAGCCTGATCGGTCTCACCGGCACCGGCGCGACCGGGCCGGGTGGATCGGGCGCCGATCTGTTCGAGAGCGCGACGGATGGCGGACCGGGCGTGGTCGGCCCCGCCCTGACCCTCGAATTGTCCTCCGGGGCGCTGCTGATCCAATCGGCCAACGGTGGCAACGGCCTCTATTTCAGCAGCACCGGCGGGACCGGTGGCACCGGCGGGCATGACGCGGACTTTCGTCATGCCGGCGACGGCGGCAGCGGCGGCGACGGCGGCGTCATCACGGTCACCATCGACGCCGACGCTTCGGTGAGCACGACCGGTTATAATGCCGACGCCGTCTTTGCCATCAGTAGCGGCGGCGTCGGCGGCCAGGGCGGAGCGGACGTCGATGGCGGCCTTGGCGACGGCAATGGCGGGCCGGGCGGCAATGGCGGCGACATCAGCATCGTCAACAATGGCGCGCTGAGCACCAGCGGCACCTACAGCTCGGCCATCTTCGCCCATAGCGACGGCGGGGCGGGCGGCGCGGGGGCTCCGGCCCAGAGCTTCTTCGGCAATGGCGGCTCGGGTGGCGTCGGCGGCAATTCCGGCGCCGATGTCACCGCGACCAATGCCGGAACCGCCAGTACCAGCGCCGACAATTCCGCCGCGATCGTGCTGCAGAGCGTCGGTGGCAATGGCGGGGACGGCGGCGGCGGGCAGGGCGCGTTCTATTCGCAGGGTGGCGGCGGCGGCAATGGCGGCAATGGCCGCGACATCGACTTCACCAATAGCGGCACCATCCAGACCCAGGGCGACCATGCCGACGCGGTGGACGCCTATTCGATCGGCGGCGGCGGCGGCCATGGCGGCTCGGCACTGACCGCAGGCGAGTTCATCGGTGTCGCCATCGGCGGCTCCGGCGGCGGGGGTGGCGATTCCGGCAATGTCACTGTCACCAACGCGGGCAGCATCGTTGCGGCCGGCACCAATGCCAAGGGCATCGTGGCTTCCTCCATCGGCGGCGGCGGAGGCGACGCGAACGCCGTCACCGACATCACCTATGGCCTGAGCCTCGCCTGGAACTTCTCCTTCGGCGGCAGCGGCGGCATGGGCGGCACCGGCAGCGTGGTGAACGTGACCAACCAGGTGGGTGGCAGCATCTTCACGGGCGTCCCGTCCGACGACACGCCGCAGGATCCCGGCAACACACCCATTCCCGGCGATCATGCCAGCGGCATCCTCGCGCAGTCGCTCGGCGGCGGCGGCGGTCATGGCGCCCAGACGATCAGCGTCGCCGCCTCCGCCGGCTATGCCGACCTGTCGCTCGGCGTGGCGCTGGGTGGCTCCGGCGGTTCCGGCGGCAATGGCGGCGCGGTCACCGTCTCCTCGGACGGGGCGATCACCACCCATGCGCGCCTCGCGGACGGCATCCTCGCCCAGTCAATCGGCGGTGGCGGGGGCAAGGGCGGCACCGCCATCAACGTGGACGCTTCCGTTGGCGAATATGCCGGCAATCTGTCGGTCGCGCTGGGTGGCACGGGCGGCAGCGGCGGCGACGGCGGTGCGGTGTCGGCCGAACTCGGCGGCGCCATCATCACCTATTCCAGCCAGTCGCGCGGCATTCTCGCCCAGTCCGTCGGCGGGGGCGGCGGCAGCGGCGGAAACATCTTGGACGTCGACGCGGCGGTCGGTAACAACGCCGTCAATCTCGGCGTTGTCCTTGGCGGCTCAGGCGGCGGTGGTGGAACGGGCGGCACCGTGTCGGTGACCACCGATGCCGGCAGTTCCATCGCGACCCTCGGCCATTACTCGGACGGCATCCTCGCCCAGTCCATCGGCAGCGGCGGCGGCAATGGCGGCTCGGTCAACAGCTACGCCATCTCCGCCATCAATGGCAGCGGTCTGGCGGCGAGCGCGGACATCGGCGTCGGTGGCAATGGAGGGATCGGCGGCGGCGCCGATGCGGTCACCGTCTCGCAAGCCGGTTCGATCACCACGGCAGGCGATCACGCGACCGGCCTGTTCGCGCAGTCGGTCGGTGGCGGCGGCGGCATCGGCGGATCGGTCTTCGAACTGTCGGTGGCGGCGTCGCTCGACGCCAAGGATGCTCAGGGCAACGCGCTGGGCGGACGCGACATCTCGGCGGCGATCTCGGTGGGCGGGAACGGCGGCGCCGGCAATATGGGTGGCCCCGTCACCGTCAATCTCCAGTCCGGCACCACGATTGCGACCACGGGTGAACATGCCGCGGCCGTCGTCGCCCAATCCGTCGGTGGCGGTGGCGGCGCCGGCGGCGTCGCCCACAGCTTCGCCGTCTCGACGCCGGTGCCGACCAGTCCGCAGCGCCTGATCGACCAGATCGCCCAATGGATGGTGATGGCGCAGAAGATCTTCGACAAGAAGTCCGACTCCGGCGAGCCGGACGGTCAGTACAAGAGTGGCCTGGAGGCCTCCGTCAGCGTCGGCGGCAGCGGTGGCGTGGCCGGCATGGGCGGCGACGTCGCGGTCAATCTCGCATCCGGAATCTCCGTCCAGACAAGCGGCGGACATTCGGCGGGCCTGCACGCCCAGTCGGTTGGCGGTGGCGGCGGCATCGGCGCCATCGCCAACAGCAACGGATTCGCCGGCTTCGGCGAATATGGGCTGCAACTCAGCCTCGGCGGCAATGGCGGAAACGGCAATGATGGCGGCGAGGTGCTGGTCGCCGGCAGCGGTCCCGACGGCACGACGGTCGGCATCGCGACCAGCGGTCAGCAATCCCCCGGCATCCTCGCCCAGTCGGTCGGCGGCGGCGGTGGTGCCGGCGCCAGTGCCGACAGCACAAGTTACAGCGTGCCCGGCCTCAGCAAGAAATCGCTGCAGTTCGCGCTCGGGGGCAATGGCGGGGCGCAGGGCGAGGGCGGCGGTGTCACCGTGACGGGAGCCCCGAACATCGCGACCTCGGGTGGCGGCTCCGCGGCGATCCTCGCGCAGTCCATCGGTGGCGGCGGCGGGCTCGCCGGCGGCAGTTCCGCGACCGGCCTGATCAGCCTGAGCCTGGGAGGTTCCGGCGGCGGCGGCGGCGATGGCCGCGAAGTCAACATCGAGGGCGATTCGACGCTGGCAACGTCCGGTGCGGCAAGCGCCGGTATCATCGCCCAATCCATCGGTGCCGGCGGCGGCGCCGGCGGCATCTCTACGGCGACCTTTCTCGGAATGGATGCGGGCCTGCACCTCAGCCTGGGCGGGGATGGCGGAGTGGCGGGGCAGGGTGGTCAGGTTGGCGTCCGGTGGACCGGTACAATCCAGACCTCGGGAGCCGTCTCGATGGGTATCTTCGCCCAGTCGATCGGCGGTGGCGGCGGGCTCATCCAGGCCGACAATGCGACGGTGGTCGGCGGCCCTATCCCGATCATGGCATCACAGCTTGGCGGGGCGGGCGACGGCGGCACGGTGATCGCCGGTGACGACCCGCAGGACGTTGTCGCCATCACCACCACCGGGGACGGCGCCCACGGCATCGTGGCGCAATCCATCGGCGGCGGCGGCGCGGCGCTGGTCATCGACCAGCCCACGGTGCAGTTCGACATCACCCGTACGGAGGGCGGAAGCCCGAGCGGCAGCGGCGGCGACGTTCAGGTCATGCTGAACGGCAGCGTCGCGACATCCGGTGCGAATGCCTATGGCATCGTCGCCCAGAGCCTGACCAATGCCACGGTCCTGTTCGGCACGGACGGCATCGAGATCGTGCAGGAGCCGACACCGTCGCGGCAGGGGTCGGTCCGGGTGCTGCTACAAGGTTCCATCGCGACCAGCGGCAGCGGCGCGCACGGCATCGCCACCTACATGAACACCACCAATGGCGCGGGCGGCATGCCGGTCGTGGAGGTGGACGGCTCGATCCGTGTTTCCGGCGGGCAGGCTTGGGGCATCTACACCACCAACGGGCAGTCTGGCCTCGACGTGCCTGCCACCTCAGAGCTGACGACCAGCGTGCGCGTCGTGGCCGGCGGCACGGTCAGCGCCACCGGCAGCGCCGCCGGCGCCATCAACATGGCCGACTGGAACGGCATCGTCTCCGCGGACATCGCGGGAACGGTCAGCGCCCCCGACGGCATCGCGCTTCAGACCAATGCCAGCGGCGGGCTGAATGTCCATACGGGCGGCGTGGTCATCGGCGACATCGTGGCGACCGGCGCGAACTTCGACGTCGGCAACGCCGGCGCGATAACCGGCTCGGTGTCCGGCGTCGCGAACTACTCGATCTTCGGTGGCGCTCATTTCCTGCGTTTCGACCCGACTGCCACGCTGGGAAGCGACTCCATTTCGGTGCAGCAGTTGCAGGTGCCGGCCGACAGCATCAGTCCCGTGCTGATCGCGCTGCCGAACGGCAGCGTGGCGGCGACGCGCATTATCGTCCTCGGGGGAGGGACGGACCTCACGCCCTTGCCGGCAGACCAGGGCGAGATGGCCTATGGACTGTCCAGCGGCTCCGTAGCGACGCAGTACAGCTATGCCTTCACCCAGACCACCGCGTCGATCACCGGCGTGTCGATCGACTTCACCCGTGGCGGCTTTTCCGGCAACACGCAGCAATTGGCGGCGCTGGCCAACAGCCATCTCACCGGCTGGCCGAGCGACGCGCCCGCTTCCCCCACCGCGCTCTACACGCTGCTCGTCAACGCTGCCAATGCGACGACCGGCACCCAGTTGGCGCAATATCTCCTGAGCCTCGACGCGACCGCCGGCTACGCCTCGGTGCAGCAGAGCGCGGCTGCGGCCAGCGCCGCCCATACCGGCATGCAGAGCTGCGGCGACCCGGTCGGCCTCTATTCGCTGATCGACCAGAGCCAGTGCAACTGGGGCAAGGCGATCTACAGCGTGACCACGCTGCGCGACGGCGACCAGCGGGACACCTCGGCGGGCGTCAGCCTCGGGCGGCAGGGCGAGGTGAACGACAAGGTCTATGTCGGCGCCAGCTTCGCCTATGAATCGACGAGCTTCGACGGTATCGGCAGCTCCAGCGATGGCGACCGCATCAGCCTCGGCGGCATCGCCAAATATATCGACGGGCCGTTCTACACCTCGGCGTCGGTGGTCGGCAGTTATGGCTGGGCGGACGGGTCGCGCTATTCCACCCTGCCATGGGTCGCCGGCCTCGCCAGTTCGGACCAGGAGACATGGGCCCTGACCGGCCGGCTGCGCGCCGGCTATGTGTTCAAGTTCGGTGAACTGGAGTTGATGCCGCTGGTCGATTTCGACATGCTGGGCATCTTCGACCGTGGTTATACCGAACAGGGGCTCGACGACCTCTCCCTCGCCGTCGCTCCGTCCAACAACGTGCTGTTCGATCTGCGGCCGGCATTGCGCATCGGCGGGACGACGCGGATCGGTGAGGCCTTCATCACCAGCTATATCGAGGCGGGCGCCCTGTTCGCGCTGAATGAGGGCTCGGTCGACGTCTCGCTGGTGAATGGCCCCAACCCGGCAGCCAGCGTGCCGCTCGCTCTCGAACGGGACGATGTGATGGGCACGTTCGCGCTCAGCACTGCGATCGACTGGAAGGCTTATGAATTGCGCCTGCTCTATGAGGGCGCATGGGGCGACACCACCGTCAGCCAGACCGGCAGCCTGAAGTTCGCCGTCAAGTTCTGACGCCGGGCGGCGTCGAAGCTACCCGGAAGCGGCGGTGGCGATCGCGGTCCGGCGGTTAGCCCAGTGCGCGTGCCGCGAGCGAGGCCGCGAGGGTCAGCATTACGATCCCGACAAAGGCATCGAGGACGCGCCACGCCACCTGCCTGGTAAAGTGCGGACGCAGCAGCCGTGCGCCATAGCCTAGGGCGGCGAACCAGGCGAAGCTCGCTGCCGCGGCCCCCACGACGAAAAATGGCCGAAGCGCCTCGGGCTGAGACGAGCCCGCGGCTCCCATCAGCAGGACCGTGTCGAGATAAACGTGCGGATTGAGCAGCGTGAAGCCCGCCGTGGCCATGAGCGCACGCGTCAGCGTAATGCCGCGGGTCTCGATGACCGCCATCGCCTCCGACACCGTGATCCGCCGCAAGGCCCGGATTCCGTACCATGCGAGAAAGGCGGAGCCCGCCAGGGCGAGCAACGTGGCAAGCTGGGGCACGGCGGCGAGGAAGGCGCCGACCCCCGCGACGCCCGCCATGATGAGCAGCGCGTCGGCTGCCCCGCAGAACAGCACGATAGCGCCCACATGCTCCCGCCGCAGTCCCTGCCGCAGCACGAAGAGATTTTGCGCGCCGATGGCCATGATCAGCGCGGCGGAGAGCAAGAAGCCGGTGAGAAGGGGCATGAGGGCGTGCGTCATGCGGTCTTCCTGCGTCACCTCGACGGGAAAGTAAAACTTATTATGCTAAAGCTAATGAAGGAGAGCTTCATCCATGCTGGACTATCCCTCGCTTGCCGCCGTCGCCGCCGTGGTGCGGGAGGGTACGTTCGAGCGCGCGGCGGCCGCGCTCGGGATCACGCCTTCCGCCGTCTCGCAGCGGGTGCGGGGGCTGGAGGAGCGCCTCGGCGCGGTCCTTATCGTCCGCGGCCAGCCTTGCGAGGCGACCGAACTCGGCCGCACCCTCTGCGCCCATCTCGATCGTGTGCGCCTGCTTGAGCACGATCTCGCGCCGATGCTCGGCGGCATCGGCGCCAGGACGGGGGAGCGGTTGACGCTGCCGGTGGCGGTGAATGCCGACAGCCTCGCCACCTGGTTTCCATCGGCAGCCGCGGCCTTCGGGCGGATGGCGGATGTGTCGCTGGACCTCGCCCTAGACGATGAGGCGCATACTGCCGAAAGGCTACGTTCCGGCGAAGTGCTGGCCGCGGTGACCGCCGAACACGCGCCGGTTCAGGGATGCCGGACCATCCCGCTGGGCGCGCTGCGCTATGCCGCCTGCGCGAGCCCGGATTTCGCGGGGCTCCACTTTGCTGGCGGCATCAACGCCGAAACGCTCGGCCGCGCCCCGTATCTGCGCTTCGACCGGCGGGATCTTCTCCAGGCGCGCTGGGCGCGCGAGGGCCATGCTGTGGAACTTGTCGGCCCGGTCCACTGGGTGCCGTCGACGCATGGCTTCCTCGACATGACACTGCTCGGGCTGGGCTGGGGCCTGCACCCCTGGGTGATGGTCGAAGACCACATCGCCGCCGGCCGCCTCGTCGAGCTGGCACCGGCTCATCGGGTGGATGTCGCGCTTTACTGGACGGCGGCCCGGCTCCATGCCGGGTCGCTGCGCGGGCTGACGGAGGCGGTTCGCGCGGCGGCGCGCACGGTGCTGGTGGGCTGCGGGTGAGCGCCGGCCGCCTGCCGCATCCGCACGGAAGTCGGCGATCTCATCGCCCCGGCATCAGGGCGTGGATCCTTGCGGCCCTTCCGGCGCGCCGACGATGCGGGTCATGGCGTCTTGAAACCACACATCGCTTTCCCGCGCGTTTCTCTGTCGTAATGCCGCCGGCTCCGAAAGGGCGGACACCGAGCCTTTCACTTCCTTCATGGTGCCGTTCACCGCGGCATAGTCGCCGGTCGTGGTGACGCTGTCGCCGGGAGAGAGAAGGCTCCAGCACTGGCTGGAATAGGATGCGGCGGCGGGCGCGGCGCCGAGCAGCTGCGCCCGCAGCGCGGCGGCCACCGCGACGGACTGGCTGACGGCGGCCGAGGCCGCTTTCGGGATGGGGCTGGCCTGCGCGGCATCGCCGAGCACGTAGATGGCGCGGGCGAGCGTCGAACTCATGTCGTCGGGCCGAACGGGGCAGAAGCCGGTCCGGTCGGTGAGGCCGGACTCCAGGGCGACGGCTCCAGCAGTCTGGGCGGGGATCACATTGACGAGCGCGCAGTCGCGATAGACGCCGAAACCCGTCCGCACCGTCAGGGTGGCGGGATCGACCTCCTCGATCCCCTCATGGATCGAGGGCGGCAGCCATTCGATCATGCCGGGATAGTACCGCTCCCAGCCGTCGAGGAAGAGCGCCATCTTGGCGAAGCGCTCCTTGCAATCGAGGATGATGATCCGGCAACCGCCGCGTCCGGTGGTGCGCAGGCGATGGGCCATCATCGAAGCCCGCTCATAAGGTGCCGGCGGGCAGCGCGAGGGATCAGGCGGTGGCAGGATGACGATCGTGCCGCCATCGGGTACGGCCGCCAATTGCCGGTTGAGCAGGTCGAACTGGGCGCGGCCGATCCAGCCATGCGGCATCCGCTCGCTCGCTGCCAGGCTCCAGCCGGGCACGCTCGCATAATCGAGCCCGATTCCGGGTGCGAGCACGGCGGCGTCGAAGGGCAGGGCCGTGCCGTCCTCCAGCCGGATCGTCCGGCGCGCCGGATCCACCCGCTCGGCACGGCCCCGCACGAGGCGCAGGCCGGCTCGACGAGCAAGCGCCTCATAGCTGAACCAGATGGACGGGCGCGTCTTCATCCCGCCCAGCACGAGATTTGAGCGGCAGAGGGCGAAATAGCCGGGCTCCGGTTCGATCAGCACGATGTCGAGCGGGGCGTCCGCCCAGGCCGCCACTTCGGCGGCGAGCGCGCCGCCGCCGAAGCCGGCCCCGACGATTGCCACCTTCGGTCGCGCCGCGCGCGCCACCGTCGGGAGGGCGAGGCCGGGCTTGGCAAGGGCGCCGAGCGCGAGACCACCCAGCACGGCGCGACGGCCAAGTGCCGCCGCCATCGCTCAGCCGACCTTCATATAGGCGAAGCCCTTGCCCTGGAGCGCCGCGCAGGTGGCGACGCCGGAGGGCACGAAGGAGACGAAGTCGGCCTGCCTTGCCCGCGACAGGTCGAGCTGGTTCCGCTTGAAGGTGATCTCGCAGAGATAGACCTTGAGCCCGTTCTTGGAGATCGCCTCGGCTCGCGCGAACAGTTCCGGCGGCAGCTTCTCGCCGGCCCACATCGTGCCGTCCAGATTGTCGAGGAAGAACTTGATGCCGCCGGCATGCACCACCAGCACGATCTGCAGGGCGAAGGGATCGGCGCCATAGACGGAGTAGTGGTTGCCGATATTGTTCAGCGTCTGGGCGAAGCGGTCGGGATCGCCATAGTCGCAGTGATAGAGGCAGGCGACCTCGGCGTCCTTCTTGATGTCGTCGAGCTTCACCTGGGCGGGCGCGGCGGCGGCGTTCTCGACCGTCAGCGCCGCCCCGCCGGCCGCCAGCCCGGCCATGACCGACCGGCGGCTGATCTCAAGCCTGGGCGTCTCGTTCCTCGGCATGTCGTTCCTCCCTCCGGTTGTTTTGATTGTGTGGCGGCCGAGCTGTCACTCCACCCCGCCGGTCGGCTTGTCGCCGTCCTTCCCGGCGTCGGGCGTAACGTCGAGCACCGCCGCATGGCTGGTGATCTCGACCTTCGGCTTACACTGCTTCATGCACGGATTGGCGTTCCAGAACGCCTTTTCCGTGGTCTCGCGATCGTCGTCGTAGAAATTGGCCTCATTGGGCAGCTGGACGGTGGGGAAGTTCTCCTTTGACAGGACATAGTCGTCCGGGACGACGTCGTTGAGGTAGAGAAGGTAGGCGACAATGGCATAGACCTCGTCCGGCTGCAGCGTCTGCGCGGCGCCGAACGGCATGGCCCGATGCACGTAGTCGTAGACCGTCGAGGTGTTTGGCCAGAACGAGCCGATGGTCTTCTCCGGCCGCTCCGACTTCAGCGTGCCCTGTCCGCCGGCCAGCACCGGCCAGCGTCCGGCGCCCTCGCCGAATTCGCCATGGCATGCGGCGCAGTTGCTCTGGAACAGCGCCTCGCCCTGCGATACCGAGCCCTTGCCTTCGGGCAGGCCGAGGCCGTCGGGACGCACGTCGATGTCCCACGCCTTGATCTCCTCCGGCAAGGCGGGCCGGCCGAGCTTGACCGTCTCGGCGGTGCCGGCGCCGATGAAGGCGAAGAGGAACGCGCCTGCGACGACGCAGGACCTAGCTGACCTCGACATTCTCCGCCTCCCCGTTGCTGCGCACCAGCCAGGTCTGGATGCCGTTATTGTGGTAGATCGAGTTCTGGCCACGCACCGCGCGCAGTTCGGCCTTGGTCGGTTGCAGATAGCCGGTGTCGTCCATGGCGCGCGATTGCAGCAGCAGTTCCTCGCCGTTCCAGTCGAAATCGAGGTAGAAGCGCGTCATCGCGCGCGGCAGCGCCGGGCCCTCGATGCGGGCCGTCGTCCAGTTCTTGCCGCCGTCCAGGGTGACGTCGACGCGGGTGATGGTGCCGCGTCCCGACCAGGCGACGCCGGACACCACGTTCGGCCCCTTGGCGCGCAGCGGCGCCTGCGGGCTGGGATTCGTGACGACGGACTTGGCGTCCATGATGAAGGTGAAGCGGCGCGAGCGTCCATCGGCCAGCAGGTCGGTATATTTCGACGTCTCCTCGCGCTGGCCCCAGGGCTGGTCGCCGACCTCGATCCGCCGCAGCCATTTAATCCACATATTGCCTTCCCAGCCGGGCACGACCAGGCGCAGCGGATAGCCCTGCTCGGGGCGCAGCGCCTCGCCGTTCATCGCCCAGGCGACGAGGCAGTCATCCATCGCCTTCTCGATCGGAATCGAGCGCGTCATGGCCGAGGCGTCGGCGCCCTCGGCGAGCACCCACTTGCCCTTCGGTTTTACTCCGGCGGCTTCGAGGAAGGCCCGCAGCGGCACGCCGGTATAGACGACGTTGTGGATCATGCCGTGGGTGTACTGGCAGCCATTGAGCTGGGCGCCGCGCCATTCCATGCCGCTATTGGCGGCGCATTCAAGGAAGTAGACGCGGTTGGTCCGCCCCGGCATGCGCTTGATGTCCTCCATGGTAAACACCAGCGGCTTGGCGACCAGGCCGTGGATCATGAAGCGATGGCGGGCCGGGTCGATCTCCGCCTCGCCGCCATGATGGCGGACGAAGCACAGCCCGTTCGGCGTGATGATGCCATCGAGCGCGTAGAGCGGGGTGAAGCTCACCGAGCTCTCGCTGCTGGCGGTGAGCCAGGTGACCTCGCGGCGGACGACGTCCTTCTCGAAGGGCGAGGGGGTGCCATAGGGATGGTTGTTGACCCCGGCTCCGAGGGACTGCGTCCATTCGGGAATGTTGACGATGTTGGGATCTGGCGTCGTCTCAGCGGCGGCGGGCCGCACGCCGGCGGCCGCTCCCGCACCGGCAAGGCCGGCGAGCGTGAGGAAGCGGCGGCGGTCGACCCGCGGCTCCGGCTTGGTCTGGCTCATCGCATCCTCCCGGACGGATATTCAAATTCGAATTTATGAATGAGTTGAGCGTGCATCAAATCTTCCATGGCGGTTTCAGGCGCCGGACACCTTGACGAAGGAACTCGGAGCGATGTTCACCGTCTTGCTCGCGGCGACATAGCGCTCGAGCAGCTCCCAGATGGGCGGGCCTTCCACATTCTCGTTCACGCTGGCCCAGCCGGCGACCGCATAGGTCTTGGCGAGGTCGAGTGGTTGGCCGGTCTTGAGGTGGACGAGAGAGGTGATGCGCTTGCCCATGGGCTGGCCGACATCGATCGCGTAGCCGAGGCCGCCCACGCGCACCATGTCGCCGCCGCCCTGGAAGTATGGGTCGGGCGTGAAGATGTTGTCGGCGACGTCCTCCAGCACGTCCTTGAGCTGCTGACCGGTCATCATGTTGCGGTAGCAGGCCGGATAGGTGATCGCCGTGGCGTTGGAAATCGCCTCGAAAGTGATCGGATCGCCCGGCCGCAGGGTGCCGCCCCAGCGGAAGCCCGGCGAGAGGGCGATCTCGGCGTCACGCTCGGTCAGCATGGCCCGGCAGATCATGTCGTCGAAGGTGCCGTTGAAGTTGCCGCGCCGGTAGAGAAGGCTTCCCGCCTGCCCGACCACGCGTCCGAGATCCGCGGCGTAGGGCGCGCGCAGTTCCTTCACCAGCGCCGCCATGTCCGGGTCGGGTGCGATGGCGTCAGAGAACACCGGCAGCAGCCCGTAGCGGAAGCCGGCGACCTTGCCGTCCTTCACGTCGAGATCGAGCCGGGAGATGAACTTGCCATGCGAGCCGGTGGCGATCAGCAGCGTCGAGCCGACCATGACCGGCGCCGGCAGCGCGTCATGAGTATGGCCGGTGAGAATGACGTCGATGCCCTTCACCCGCCCGGCGAGCTTGCGATCGACATCGAAGCCGTTGTGCGAGAGCAGCACGACCACGTCGGCGCCGGCGGCGCGGGCCTCGTCCACCTGTTTCTGCAGGTCTTCCTCGCGCAGGCCGAACTCCCAGTCGGGGATCATCCAGCGCGGGTTGGAGATCGGCGTGCGCGGAAAGGCCTGGCCGATGACCGCGACCTTGGCGCCGCCGCGCTCGAACATCTTGCGACCCTCGAAGACCGGCTCCTGCCATTCGACACTGCGGATGTTCTGCGCCAGGAAGGCGAAGGGAGCCTTGTCGGCGATCTCTTTCACGCGATCGGCGCCGTAGGTGAATTCCCAATGGCCGACCATGGCGTCGGTGCCAAGCGCACCGAAGACGCGCACCATGTCCTCGCCCTTGGTCTGCAGCGAGCTCCAACTGCCCTGAAGCCCATCGCCGCCGTCGAGCAGCAGGACGTTGCTTTCCCCGCGCGCGGCGCGGATGGCCTTCACCAGCGTGGCGATGCGGTCGACGCCGCCCATGCGCCCATAGGTCCCGGCCAGCGCATCGAAATCGAGGCTGGTGAGGGAATAGGCTTCCGGCCCGCCGGCGGCGAGTTTGTAGTAGGCGAGGAGGGCTTCGTCGACGAGATGCGGCGGCAGGCCGCGCGCCTCGCCGACACCGATGTTGACCGACGGCTCGCGGAAGTAGATCGGCGCGAGCTGCGCGTGCAGGTCGGTGGTGTGCAGGATGGTCAGCGTGCCCACGGGATCGAAGCGCAGTATGTCGTCCTGCGTCATCTTTCCCGCGCGGGCCGCCTGGGCGAAGGCACCGCGGGCGCCGGATGCGAGCATCCCGGCAGCCATCGCGGCGATCACGAAATCGCGGCGTGAGATCATGTGGCAAGTCCCTGCTGGCAGGCCATCCTTGTCGGACGCCGGCCCGTGATGCGGCGGACGGATCAGGCGACGGTGAGCTTGGCGCTCGCCGTCTGTTCGGAGCCGTCGTCGTCCTTCCAGGTGAAGGTGAACTCGCCCGATTCAGACGCCTTGTAGAAGAAGGCCTGATACGGGTTCGCCGAGATGGAGGTGAACCAGTCCGCCTCGAAGAAGGTCTTGCCGTTGAAGGCCGCGGTGAACTTGTTGATGATGGCGCGCGGAATGGGCTTGCCGGTGGAATCCTTGCGCTGCCCGCTTTCCATCTCATGCGAGATGAGGGTCTTGATCTCGATGATCTCACCGGCCTTCGCTTCGGAAGGCGCCTTGACGCGCGGCTTGGACTTGATGGCCATGTTGGCGTTTCCTTGTCGTTTCCCCAGGTGTCGTTGCGCGCGGCCCTCCGGGCCGGACGCGCCGCTCAGCCGCCGCAGCCGCCGATGGTGACCTTCACCTGCGCCTTGGCGGTGAAGAGCGCGCCGTTCGACATCTCGGCCACTGCGACGACGTTCTGCGTCTGGGCAAGGCGCATGCGGACCGAGGCCGCCGCCTTCCCGGACTGGGGTGTGAACTTGTAGGTCACGACCTGGGGCAGCGGGTTGCCGTCGGCGAAGACATGGACGGCCTTGACGTAGTCCTGCTCCGTCATTGGGCTTTCCACGTCGATGTTGAGCGGCACGACGAGGCCGTTTTCGGCGATTTCGGGCAGATCCAGCTTGATCTTGCCCGGCGCCATCGGCTTGTCGCCATAGAGCTTCTTGAGCTCGGCCGCGGTTGCTTCCTCGGTCGCCATGACGAGGTGCGGGGCGAGCGCCGCCGCCAGCATGGCGGTCAGGCCAAGCCCCATGGTTTCCCGTCGCGACGGAGTCCAACTGCGAAGTTGCATCAGGCGTCCTCCTGCTGGCGTCGAGCGCCAACTCTTTGTTTTTGCTTTGATTGTATCGTCAGCGATCATTTTTGCCGGTGACGAACATACATATTGTGATATTAAATTTTTTGAATGTAAAGTGGGCTATCGAGCGATCGCCAAAGCTTATCATCGCTCGCCACGGAGACCGCTTCAACACTCTCGCAAGAAGGGTGAGGCCGCGGCTCAACAGCTGGGGAAGCACATGCCCAAGGAACAGATACGACCCAAGGAACACGCCCAACCGACACGGCGCTTCATCGCCGGGTGCCTGGCCCTCGCCCTCCTCGCGCTGCCCTTCATCCTGACCACCGCGCAGGGCGCCGAGGACGAGAGCGAGAAAGAGATCGAACGCTACCGGCAGATGATCGAAGACCCGATGGCCAATCCGGGCTACCTCAATGTCGACCGGGGCGAAGTGCTGTGGAGCGAGCCGCGCGGCACCAAGAATGTCTCGCTGGAAAGCTGCGATCTCGGGGAGGGCCCCGGCAAGCTGGAGGGCGCCTATGCTCACCTGCCGCGCTATTTCGCCGATACCGACAAGGTGATGGATGTCGAGCAGCGCCTGCTCTGGTGCATGCAGACGATCCAGGGGCTGGATACCAAGCCGATCATGGCCAAGCCGTTCTCCGGACCGGGGCGTACCTCGGACATGGAGGACCTGGTCGCCTTCATCGCCAACAAGTCCGATGGCATGGAAATCCATGTCGCACTGGCGACGCCGCAGGAAAAGGAGATGTACGCGATCGGCGAGGCGCTCTTCTTCCGGCGCTCCTCGATCAACGACTTCTCCTGCTCCACCTGCCACGGCGCTGCCGGCAAGCGCATCCGATTGCAGGCGCTGCCGCAGCTCGACGTCCCCGGCAAGGATGCGCAGCTGACCATGAGCACATGGCCGACCTACCGCGTCTCGCAGAGCGCGCTGCGCACCATGCAGCACCGCATGTGGGACTGTTACCGGCAGATGCGCATGCCGCCGCCCGACTACGGTTCGGACGTCGTGACCGCGCTCACTCTCTACCTGACGAAACAGGCCGAGGGCGGTGAGCTCAAAGTGCCGTCGATCAAGCGGTGAGGGAGGCGAAGATGAGAGTTCACACGTTCCTGAAGCGCGCGGCATTGGCTGGCGTCGTCGCCCTTCTGCCGCTGGCCGCTCCCGCCCAGGAGGCGCCCACCATCGATGCGGCCCGCGTCGACGCGGTGGTCAAGGCGGGCTTCACCAAACTGCCGGAGGGGTGGGGGCCCCGTCTCCAGCAGGACGAGACGCAGCGCATCTGCTCGCTCACGCGCAACAATCCCTCGCCGGATCAGGCAGCCGCGATCATGAAGAGTGAGGAGGTGCGGGTCATCTTCCCCGCGGACTCGGTCCTCGGCGACTGGAAGGAGGGGGCCAAGGTCGCGCAGAATGGCCGGGGCGGGCAGTTCAGCGATCCGCCCGGCACGGTAAGTGGGGGCAATTGCTATGCCTGCCATCAGCTCGATCCCAAGGAGGTGAGCTACGGCACGCTCGGCCCGAGCCTTGCCGGCTATGGCCGCGACCGCAATTACGATCTGGCCGACGCGAAGGCGACCTTCGCCAAGGTCTATGACGCGCAGGCCTCGCTCGCCTGTTCGAGCATGCCGCGCTTCGGCGTCAACGGGGTGCTGACCGAGCAGCAGATCAAGGACGTGGTGGCGTATCTGTTCGATCCGAATTCGCCGGTCAACAAATAGCCGACCACCTACGGCGCCTTCTGCGCCGCCATCCAGGCTTCGAAGCCGGTGCTTTCATAGGCGCCGGCTTCGACATATCTGAACATGGCCAGGAATTCGGGCTTGGGCAGCAGGCCCGGCAGGCGGGCGACCTCGGCGACTTGGCCGTTGCGGCGGCCGAAGAACTGGAAGGTCGGCGTGGCGCGCACGGCGTAAGCGCCGGCCAGCGCCTTCTCCGTCAGCACCGCGCCGTCGAAACCCGTCACCTCGCGCGATCCGTAGATGTCGATATGCACGACGTCGAAATGATCGCGCACATAAGCCTCGATGGCCGGATCGGCGAAATATTCGGTGTGCAGCCGCTTGCAGAGCGGGCAGCCGCGCTGGCTCCATTGCAGGGCGAAGCCCTTTCCCTTCGCCTTTGCGGCTTCCTCATCCTCGCGCAGGTCGAGAAAGCTCTCCACGTACCAGTCCTGCACATAGAGCCCGTCATCGCCGAGGCGTGGCGCTGCGCGAGCAAGGGCGGGCGCCAGCAGGAGCGCTCCCGCGCCGAGGGGGAGCGAACGGCGGGTCAGGCGGACATCCATGATCGGCTCCATCGCGGGCGCGCTCATCCGATCGCGCCGAGGGTGGGGAAGGCGTCGAGCAGCCAGGCGGACAGTTGCGGCATCCATCCGACGATAAAGACGAGGCCGGTGGCGACCAGCAGCACGCCGGACGCCTTCTCGACCAGACCGAGCCGTGAGCGCATCGCCGCCGACCAGCGCAGGAATCCCGTCGAAAAGGCCGCCGCGGCAATGAAGGGCAGGCCGATCCCGGCCGCGTAGGCGGTAAGCAGCAGCACGCCCTTGGCCAGCGAATCCTCGGTTCCGGCGATGATCAGGATCATCGACAGGATCGGTCCGACGCACGGCGTCCAGCCAAAGCCGAAGGCGAGGCCGACGAGATAAGCCCCGGCAAGACCCGCCGGCGCGCGCGCGACATTCGGCGCCACCCGTCGGTAGAGCAGTGAAATGCGCAGCGCCCCGAGAAAATGCAGGCCGAACAGGATCAGCATGGCCCCGGCGACGATGGTCAAGGCCGGCGCGTGCAGGGCAAGCCACCGGCCGAACTGCGAGGCCGTGGCGCCGAGCAGGATGAAGACGCTCGAAAAGCCGGCGACGAATGCCATGGAGAGGTAGACCAGCCGCGCGCGCGTCGCGCCCGCACTGGTGACGCCGCGACCGGCACCGCCCAGGAAGCCGAGATAGGCCGGCACGAGCGGCAGCACGCAGGGTGAGGCGAAGGACAGGAGGCCGGCCCCGAAGGCCCCCGGAAGCGTGATATCCAGCGACACGGCATTTCCCCAAGGTCGCCCCCGCTCTGCGGCGGATTGACCATCGAATTCATATTCGAATGCGTTTATATAACGAATGCGATGCGACGTCATCGGGCGGAAGTCTGGGAAGGCCGGTTTCACATGAAGATGAACGGGAAATGCCGCCTTACCGGCCTTGCCGGTGTCTTCGCGCTCGCTTCCCTGTCGGGCGCCTCGCCTCTGTGGGCGGCCGAACTTTTGGTGTTCGAGCAGCCGGGCTGCGTCTGGTGCCAGCGCTTCGACCGCGAGATCGCTCCCATCTATCCCAAGACCGAGGAGGGGCGTCTGGCGCCGCTGCGCCGGCTCGATCTCGGCGACGAGGATGCCGCGCTGGCCACTCTGGCCGCGCCCGTGCGCTACACCCCTACCTTCGTGCTGGTCGAGGATGGGCGCGAGGTGGGGCGGATACCCGGCTATGCCGGCGAGGACGCCTTCTGGGGACTGCTCGCGGAATTGACGAAGAAATTGCCGCGGACGCCATGACGCTTTTGCAGGCGGGGCGAGTCCGATAGGCTGGAGGTGAAAGCGACGTGATGATGACCGGAATCGTTTCGAAACGCATAGAGGACGAACTGCGCAACGGGCCCGAGGTTTCGCCCGAGCTCGACCGCCTCATGCGCAATGCCCGGGAGGCGAGCGACTTCCTCAAGGCGGTCTCGCATGAGAACCGCCTGCTGCTGCTGTGCCTGCTGGCGGAGCGCGAGCGCTCCGTCACTGAGCTTGAGAACATTCTGTCGCTGCGCCAACCGACCGTGTCGCAGCAGCTCGCCCGGCTGCGGCTGGACGACCTCGTCACCACCCGCCGGGACGGCAAGACGGTCTATTACAGCCTCGCCGACGAAGACGTGCGGCGGCTCATCGGGGTGATCTACGACATCTTCTGCGGAACCAAGGAAGACTGAGCCGCATAAGCGCCGGCCGGACGGGCAACAATGCCCGCGGGAGCCATGGTACGGGAGGACCGGGCGCAATGAACGACCTCAATGCGTGGTGGGCCGCGCTCGCCGGCCTTGTCATCGGCGCGGCCGTCGGCTTCGCCACCCGCCGCGCCCGCCTGTGCAGCTTCGGTGCGGTCGAGGACGCGCTGGTGGGCTCCGATACCCGCCGGCTGCGCGTCTTTGGCCTGGCGCTGGGTATCGCCATTGCCGGCACGCAGTTCCTTGTCCTGACGGGCCTGCTCGATCCGCAGGCCACCTCCTATGTCCCCGGCGCGCTGCCGTGGATCGGCATCGCGCTCGGCGGCGTCATGTTCGGCCTTGGCATGGCGCTGGTCGGCACCTGCGCGTTTGGAAGCTGCGTCAGGCTCGGCTCGGGCGATCTGCGCAGCCTCATCGTGCTTCTGGTCTTTGGCGTGACCGCCTATGTCATGCTGCGCGGAACGCTGGCGACCTACAGGATCGCCTTTGGCGAGGCCTGGGCTCTCGCCATGGCCCACTCCGGCCAGGCCGACCTGCCGGGCCTGATTGAGCCCTTTCTCGGCCTGTCGAGCCGTGCCCTTCTCGCGGCCGGCATTGCCGCCATCCTCATTGCCCTCGCCGTGGCCGATATGCGCCTGCGCAAGGCGCGGCGCCTGCTTGCGGCCGGTGTCGTGCTCGGTGCCGGGGTGGTCGGCGGGTGGCTGGCGACGCAGTATCTGGTCGATGAATTCGTGCAGGCAGCGCGGCCGCAGAGCCTAACCTTCGTCTCGCCTGTGGCGATCACGCTGCACGGGCTGCTTGTCGACGGCGCGACGCTGGTGAATTTCGGCACGGGCTCGATCGTCGGCGTCATCCTCGGGGCCTTCGCCGCGGCCCGCGCGGGCGACGAATTCCGCTGGGAGGCCTTCGACGATGCGCGCGAGATGAAGCGGCATCTGCTGGGAGCGGTGCTGATGGGGGCAGGCGGCGTGCTGTGCGGGGGCTGCACCATCGGGCAGGGGATCACCGCCGGCTCGCTGCTCGCCTTGTCCTTCCCGCTCGCGGTTGTGGGCATGATACTCGGCGCGCGGCTCGGCATCGCGTTCCTGGTCGAGGGGCGGGCGCTGTTCTTCCTTCCCGCGAGCCGGCCCTCCGTCCCCCGTTCGCGCCTTGCGGGCGGGCGGCGTTCGCGCTCGTGAACGGCAACATCCGTCAGATGGACAGATACGCCTCGCTGATGGCGGGATCCTGCGCCAGCTCCGTCGACGCCCCGCTCCGCGTGACGCGGCCGTTCTCGATGATATAGGCCCGGTGGGACAGCTCGAAGGCGGTCATCACATCCTGCTCGACCAGCAGAATGGTCTGGCCCACCTTGTTGAGCGCGGTCAGGGCGTCTCCGAGATGTTCCACCATGCGCGGCGACAGGCCGAGCGAGAGTTCGTCGATCATCAGCAGCCGCGGGCGGGACATGATGCCCCGGCCGACGGCGCACATCTGCTGCTCGCCGCCGGAAAGCGTGGTGGCATCCTGCCGCTGGCGCTCACGCAGAATGGGAAACAGCTCGAGCACCCATTCGAGGTCGTCCGCCACCGCCTTCTTGTCCGTGCGCAGATACGCGCCGAGGAGCAGATTGTCGCGGACCGTCAGGCCACGAAACAGGCGACGTCCCTCCGGTACATGGGCGATGCCCGCCGCGAGAACGACGTCGGGCCTGGCACCTCCGATCTCGGCACCGTCGAAGCGGATGGATCCTGAGCGCGGGCCGAGTTGTCCCGAGATGGTGCGCAGAAGCGTGCTCTTGCCGGCGCCGTTGGAGCCGACCAGGGCCACCACCTCGCCGGGCTGGACAACGAGGTCCATGCCCCACAGCACCTGTATCTGGCCGTAGCCCGAGGTGACCCCCTGCAATGCGAGCAAAGGCTCAGCCATGGTGGCGCTCCTTCAGGCGGGCGGCGAATTTCTGGCCGAGATAGGCCTCGATGACGCGCTCGTCGGCGACGATTTCCGCACTCGGGCCGTCGGCGATAAGCTGCCCGTGATGCAGCACCAGGAGGCGCTTGGAGAGCGTCAGCACCACCTTCATCAGATGCTCGATGATGAGCACGGAGACGCCGCGCTCGGCGATCTTGCGGATGAGGGCCAGCGCATCGTCGATCTCGGATGAGTTGAGGCCGGCATTCACCTCGTCGAGCATCAGCACCTTGGGATCCATCGCCAGGCTCTTGGCGAGTTCCAGCCGCTTGCGCGCGGCAAGGGCCAGATTGGCGGCGGGCCGGTCGGCGAGCGGGGCGAGCCCGACGAACTCGAGGCTCTGCATCGCCTTGTCGCGCGCGTCGCCGACCGACGCGGCGGCGCCGCCGAACAGTGCCCCGGCGGTGACGTTGTCGAGCACCGACATGGCCGGAAACGGCTGCACGATCTGGAAGGTGCGGGCGAGCCCGCGGCGGGCGGCCTGATGGGGCTTCTGCAGCCCCACATCCTCGCTCTCGAACAGGATGCGGCCGGAGGAGCGCCGCAGATTGCCGGTGACGACGTTGACCAGGGTCGTCTTGCCGGCCCCGTTCGGCCCGATCAGGCCAACCACCTCTCCTTCATCGAGCGAGAAGGAGACATCGGTGAGCGCCTTCAGCCCGCCGAAATGCTTGCAGACGGCGTCGAGGCGGAGAATGGGCTCGCTCACGCCGCGCCTCCCGTACGGCGGAGGCGCCGCAGGCCGTTCAGGCTGAGCAGCCCGCCGGGCAGGAAGAAGATCAGCAGCACGATGACGACACCGAGAATGGCGCGGTTCCAGTCGATGAAGTTCGCCCAGAAGAACTCTTCCAGCATCACGAAGGCGGCCGCGCCAAGCGCCGGTCCGACGATGGTGCCCGCGCCGCCGAGAATCGCCATGACGGCGACCTTGACGGTCATGACGATCTGGAACGAGTCGGTCGGATCGATGTAGCCGGTCCACGAGGCGTAGGCGGCGCCGGCCATGGCGCAGAACACGGCGGAGAGCGTGTAGGCGGCGACCTTGTAGAGGGTGGTGTCGACGCCGACCATGGCGGCCGCATCCTCGTTCTGGTGAATGCACCGCAGGCCGAAGCCGAGCCGGGAGCGGTCGACGATGATGGTCACGACGAGGCTCGCGGCAAGGATGGCGAGCATCACGAACAGGAAGAAGCGCATGATCTGTTCGGGGGAACCCTGGAGCAGGGGAAGGTTCAGCCCGTCGCCACCGCCCGTGAGGCTCGACCAGGACGAGACGATAAGCCGGCACAGTTCGACGACGGCAATCGAGCCGATGGCGAAATAATGCCCGCGCAGCCGGAGGATGATGCCGCCGAGCACGGCGGCGAAGGCGGCGACCGCCACCGTGGCGATGCCCCAGGCGACGATCATGGGAATGCCCTGCCGCTGGCACAGCGCGCCGACATAGGCGCCGAGCCCGAAGAACGCCGCGGTCGAGAACGAGGGGTAGCCGGTGAAGCCGCCGATGAAGTTCCACGATGTCGCCAGCGCGCCATACATGGCGACGATGGCGGCGGTGCGCACCACGTAGTTGTCGCCGTAGAGCGGCGTCGCGGCGAGGACCGCCAGGCCGGCGAGGATCGAGAGGTAGAGCGGAAGCCGTCTCATTCGTACCCCTTCACCCCGACAAGGCCGGTGGGACGTGTCAGCAGCAGCACCAGCATGAGCAGGAAGCCGGCGGTCATAGCCTGCTGCGGGCCGAACCAATGCCCCGCGAAGCTCTCCACCAGGCCGAGAACCAGCCCGCCGACCAGCGCGCCGGGCACCGAGCCGAGGCCGCCGACCACGCAGACCACGAAGGCCTTGCCGAGCCAGATGCCGGTGACGTTGGTGGTGATGGGAAAGACGGTGGCGAAAACCACCCCCGCGACCCCCGCCATCACGGCGCCGATGCCGAAGGTGATCGCGTAGATCCGGTCGGTGCGGATGCCCATCAGCTCGGCGGCGGTACGGTCCATGCGAACGGCCACGATCGCCCGGCCGATGCTGGAGCCGCGCATCACCGCATAGAGCATCAGCGTCAGCAGCAAGGCGAGCGCGGTGCCGAAGAGGCGATCGACCGGCAGTGTCACCGGGCCGAGGCTGATGGCGCCGAGGTCCAGCGTGATGCGTCGCGGCGTCGCCGTGAAGAAATAGGTCATCAGGTTGTACAGGATCATGTCCAGCCCGAAGGTCAGCGTCAGAGTGGTGAGCACCGGGGCGCTGACGACCTTGTTGATCACGCCGCGCTGCAGCGTGAAGCCAAGCACGAACATGAGAGCCGCCACGACGGGCAGCATCACGAGAGGGTGGATCCCGTAGAGATGCCAGGCGAAATAGGTCAGATACCCCCCCAGCACGATGAATGAGCCGTGGAGCATGTTGATGACGTTCAGCACGCCCCATACCAGCGAGAAGCCGACGGCAAGGCAGGCATAGAGCGCGCCGAGCATCAGGCCGTTGGTCAAGGTCTGAAGATAGATGGCCATGGGCCCTTTCGCCGCGCAGACTGGACGTGCGTCCTGGTTGTCGGTGCATCCGGCGGGAAAGGCTTTCCTTCCCCGCCGCCTGATCGGTCGATCACTTGGGCATGGCGACCATGTCGGCGTTCTTGATGCTTGCCGGCGCCAGAACCTTGATCGTTTCGTCCTGCACCTGGATGATCGGCAGTTCGCGGGTGAGGTTCATGCCGTTGGGGCCGAACTTGATCGGGCCGTAGAAGGTGGCGATGTCGGTGCCGGCGATGGCGTCGCGCAGCTTCGCCTTGTCCAGCGAGCCGGTGCGCTTGAGCGCGTCGGCGATGACCTCGCCGGCCGCCGCGCACGAGCCGTGCACATAGTCCGGGTCGGCGCCGTTGGTCTTCGCCTGGAAGTCCTTGTAGAAATCCGCCGTCGTCGGCCACACGCCCTGCCCGGAATAGTTGGTGGCGTGGTGCCACCAGCTCGATGACGAAATGCCGTTGGCCAGCTTGCCGAGGCCCTCGGTGAATTCCTTGTAGGACGGACCGGTGACCATGGTGACGATCGGCGCGGTGACGCCGAGATCCTGCATCTGCTTGCGGGCGAGGATCAGGTCCTGCGTGTAGCCGGTGACGTAGATCCAGTCCGGCTTGGCCGCCTTGATCGAGGAGAGCGCCGCCGCGTGGTCCATGGTGCCGACCGGATAGAGTTCCTTATAGGAGACGGTCAGGCCCTCGGCGGCCGCGGCCTTGGCGATGCCTTCGGCCATGGATTTGGGAAACACGTCGTCGCGGCCGAGCACGGCGATCGACTTGGTTTCCGGGAACTTCTCCTTGAAGAACTTCACCATCGCCGTGGTCATGCCGCCATTCGGCGAGAGCGTGCCGAAGAGATATTTCAGCGTCTGGTCGAACACGCTTTCGGAAGAGGCGACGCAGGCGATGGTCGGGATCTGGTAGCGCTCGCCGACGCCCGCGACGATCTTGGTATGGCCCGAGCCGAACGGCGCGAACAGGAACTGCACCTTGTCGTCGTTGATGAGTTTCTCGGCGAGCTGGCTCGCGCGCTGTCCTTCGGACTGGTAGTCGTACTCGATCAGCTCGACCTTCAGCTTCTTGTCGCCGACCGCGATGCCGCCGGCGGCGTTGATCTTCTCGACCCACATCTTCCAGACGAGATCCTGCTTCTTGCCCTCGTCGGCGAGGCCGCCGGTCAGCGCGAGCGGCGCGCCGATCTTGATCGTCTCCTGCGCCGAGGCCGACGAAGCGGTTCCCGCCAGCGCGAGGAGGAGCGTGGCCGCCAGCAGGCCGGAGCGGTGTGAGGCGTTAGTCGGGCGGCGGAGATCTCGTTCGAACATATGCCAGCTCCTGTGCTCGTGGGAAAAGGGACGCGCCCGGCTCATTGGGGCGTTTACGCGCAGGACATCCGGCGAGCGACGGAACGCCGCCAGATGGTATGGTGTGCTATGTAACCATACGACTTTGCATATTTTACTCAATCATCAAAGTGACTTAGTCGTGCGCTAATTTTGGGCTCCGCCTGCCTCTCGCTCGGGCATCGCGACCCCGCCGGAGACTCGGGAGTTCCGCATCGCGCCGGACGGCTGTCCGGCGGTGGCTTTCGCGGGGAAATCGGCACGCCGCCGGCCCGGTATCGCGAGCGAAACCGGTGACGGTCGTTCGGTGATTCAATCTGTGCGCTCGGCTGCTCGGACGAGCGGCTGGCCGTTCAGGCGCGGAGCACGCGCTCGGCCCAGCTCGCCTGTGCGAGCAAGAGGTCGTCGGCTCCGGAGGCCGCGCAAAGCAGCGTCGAAAGCGGCAATCCCTCGGCGGTGGATCCGCTCGGCAGGGCAACGCCCGGCATGTCGAGGAAGCTGGCGATCATCGTCAGCGCCAGTGTCGCGACATTGACCTCGGCGAAGCGCGCGGGATCCGCCTCCAGCGGCGCCAGTAGCGGCGGGACATGCTTGACCGTCGGCAGGATCAGCACCGCGCCGTCGAGCTCGGCGCGTAGGCGCTGCATTTCCCGCGCGCGGGTCGAGATGAGTTCCGCTGCCGCCTCGGCGGAGATGCGGGCGGCGCCATCGAGCCGGCTCAGCACGCGGGCATCGACAAGGGTCCGCTTCGGGCCGGTCAGTGTGTCGAGATGCAGCTGGCGCGCCTCGTAGGCACCGAGCCAGCCGAGTGTCGCGATGGCCTCGCGTGCCCGGTGCCAGGCCTCGACGCGCTGCCGGCGGATCGGCACATGCCGGGACAGTCGAGCCAGAACGTCCTCGAAGTGAGCCCGTACCGGCGCGGTGACCGCCGGATCGTCGAGTATGGCGTCGTCGATGACGAGTTGTGCCGGCATCTGCGTCCGAGGGGTTGGCGCGAGGCCGTGCATCGCCGCGTCCATGGTGACGCAATCGGCGACGCTGCCGGCGAGCGACCCGAGGCTGTCGAGACTTTTTGCGAGAGGAAACACGCCCGCCATATCGTAGCGCGCCTGCGAGGCCTTATAGCCGACGCAGCCGGTGAAGGCGGCGGGCACCCGCACCGAGCCGGCCGTGTCGGTGCCGATGGCGCCCGGCACGATGCCGCGCTGCACGGCGACCGCCGAGCCGCTGGAGGAGCCGCCCGGCATGCGCGGCTCGTTTCCCGGCAGGTCGGCGGTCGGCGTGCCGAAATGCGGGTTGGCGCCGAGGCCGGAAAAGGCGAATTCGCTGAGATTGGTCTTGCCGATCGGGATGAAGCCGAGCCGCCGTGTCGCTGCGACCACAGGCGCGTCGACCGTTGCCGGCGCCGCATCGTCGCGGGTGCGCGAACCGGCGCTGGTGCGCGTGCCGGCGATGTCGAACAAGTCCTTCCACGCGATCGGAATGCCGTCATGGCGACCGAGCGGCAGGCCCGCCGCCCGGCGCCGGCGGGCGGCATGGGCCTCGGCGAGCGCTGCCTCCTCCATCAGCGTGATGAACACGGCGTCGGACGCCCGCGCCCGCTCAAGCGCGCGCTCGACCAGCTGGACCGGATCGGTCCGGCCGGTGGCGAGATCGGCGGCGAGGTCGTCGAGGCTCTCGGACATGATCGGCTCCGGCGTCGAGGGAGGCTCCCGCCCAGCGATCGGGTGCGCCGGCCGGGAGCGGTCTCCTGTGTGTCAGACGTGACCGTACTTCGCCAGCGCGTCGGCGAGCGAGAGGCCGCTGGCCAGTTCGGCGCGGATGGCGACCTCGGTGCGGGTGAGGCGCTCGGCCTCGACAAGCACGGTCTCGACCACGCCGGCGGGAATGACGATCACGCCGTCCTCGTCGCCGAGCAGGAAGTCGCCCGGCGAAACTTCGACGGTGCGGCTGGTGGCGCCGCGCATGACCACTGGCACCTGCCAGGCATTGACTTTCCAGCGGCCGATCGACTGGGTCGGTGTGCGGTAGCGGGCGAAGACCGGAAAGCCGTGTTCGCCGATCCAGCGAATGTCGCGGATGCCGCCGTCGATCACCGCGCCGACGCAGCCGCGCTCCTTCATGCCCAACGCGATCAGCTCGCCGAAATAGCACACGCCTTCGCCGTCGCCGCTCCACACGGTGATCTCGTCCGGGCCGACGCCGTGGCACGCCTTCATCTTCTCGGCGTCGCCGCCGAGCGGGTAGGGCGTCTTCTGGCCGCGGATCGTGTAGGCCCAGCCGGCGATACGGTTGTTGTGTGCGGGATAGGGCGCGAAGTCGCCGGCAAGGCTCTGGTCCATGAAGCCCAGCGTGTCGAGCACATCGGCGACGTTCGAGGTGTCGACGGCGAGGTAGCGGCGGCGGATATCGGCCTTCTGCTCCGGGGTAAGGGCCGGCGTGTTGTCCGTGGTGGTCATCGGGGTGTCTCCCTGAGGTCAGATGTTCGGCAGATAGCCGCCGTCGACGCGAATCACCGAGCCGGTGATGTAGGCGGCGCGGGCACTGGCGAGAAAGGCAACGGCGTCGGCATATTCCTCCGGCGTGCCGTAGCGCCCCACGGGGATGGAACCCGTGCTCTCGGCGATGATGTCGTCGACCGGGCGCCCCTCGCGCTTGGCCTTCTGCTCGTCGAGGAAGCGGATGCGGGCGGTGGCGATGCGGCCGGGGAGAATGACGTTGGCGGTGATGCCGTCCGCCGCCACTTCCCGCGCCAGCGTCTTCGACCAGCCGACAAGGGTGGAGCGCAGCGCGTTGGAGACGCCGAGATTGGGGATCGGCGCCACCACGCCCGAGGAGGTGGAGGTGACGATGCGGCCCCATTTGCGCGCCCGCATGCTTGGGAGCACGCGGTCGGTGAGATGGATCACCGACAGCACCATGGCGCGGAACTGCGCGTCCCAGCTCGCCGGCGCCACGCCGTGGGCCGTGCTCGGCGGCGGGCCGCCGGTGTTGTTGACGAGGATGTCGACCGGCCCCAGCGCCGCCTCGATGGCCGCCACA
Organism: Ancylobacter sp. VNQ12; assembly: GCF_049445835.1. Taxonomy (NCBI): domain Bacteria; kingdom Pseudomonadati; phylum Pseudomonadota; class Alphaproteobacteria; order Hyphomicrobiales; family Xanthobacteraceae; genus Ancylobacter; species Ancylobacter sp. VNQ12. The sequence goes on from NZ_JBMSDU010000001.1 coordinate 215,933, forward strand.
TGGCCGTCGCAGGCGTCGATGTCGGCGAGGTTCCAGACGAGCGGCAATGCAACCCCGCCCGTGGCTTCTATGGCGGCTTCGGTGGCCGCCAGTGCCTCGGCGTCGATGTCGGCGAGGGCGACCCTCGCCCCTTCCGTCGCCAGCGTCCGGGCGATGGCGCGGCCGAGCCCGCCGCCGGCGCCGAGGACCAGCGCCGTGCGTCCGTTGAGTTCCAGATCCATGGGGATGACTTTCTACGACCCGACCCGCAGCGGTGCATTCAGCTTGCGCAGGTAGGAAATGACCGAGAGCGCGGTGATGCGCCCGGTCTTGGGATTGTCGGTGGGGATATTGGCGATCGACATGGTGAAGCTCGCCGAATCCGCGTCGACCTCGATGGTGTGGGTGTTGCGGGTGAGCGCGGGATCGGCCCAGATCTCCAGCCGGGTACGGTCCGGCCCGATGCCGGCGAGCGCCAGAGCCACGGCGACGTTGAGATTGGCGGGAAAACCGATCGCCGCCTCGCGCGGGGTGCCGTCGAAGATGCGCAGCGGTTCGGTGATGTCGTCGATGGCAATGTGGTGCTCGACCAGGTAGGGCGCCCCGACCAGGCCCTTCACCGGCTTGCGGGTGATCATGCGCACCGAGCGGATGTCGCCCTCTGCCGCCGCCGTCACGGCATCGAGCCCCAGCAGGGCGCCGGTCGGCACCACGATCTGCCCGCCATGGGTGCGGGCGAGTTCCACCAGTTCCTGATGCGCGAGGATCGCCCCGGAGGAGAGCACGATCACCGTCTTGCCGGCCCGGAGGAAGGGCGCGGCGATGGCCGGCAGCAGCGCCGCGGGCGCGCATTCGACGACGACGTCGGCAAGGGCCTCCAACTCCTCGACCGGCACCACGGGCACTGGGCGCCGCAGATGCGCCAGCCGCTCGGCAGCGCGGACGCGGTCATGGGCGGAGACGGCGACGAGTTCGCAGCCGGGCAGGCCCTCGTCGAGGGCGTGAGCGACGCGCAGGCCGACGGCGCCGAGGCCGGCGATGGCGACGCGAAGCACGGCTCTGCTGTGATCGGGCGTGGCCGGCGTGGGTGCCGGCCCAAGTTCCGGCTCGGTGTAGGGAGAATTCATGACTGCGTGCCTTGCGTGGAAAGATCGCCGGGTGCGGGGAACAGCGTCGCGTAATGCTGCGCGCAGGCGCCGGCGGTGGTGAACCAGATGCGGTCGCGATGGCGGGCAAGCGCCTCCATCACCCGGCGGAACTGCCGGAGGCGGAAGGGCTGGCCGACGATGAAGCTGTGGATGGTGATGCCGTAGACGAGCGGCTGGCGCTCGGACTGCGCCAGCATCTCCTCGAGATTGTCGATCGCCATGTCGGCGAAGGCGGTGGCGGTGCCGTCATGCAGCACCACCATGGGCACGTCGTTGACCTCATGCGGATAGGGCATGGCGAGCAGCGGGCCGCTGGCCGTCTTCATCCACACCGGCTGGTCGTCGATCGGCCAGTCCAGCGTGTAGCCGTAGCCGGCCTGCGCCAGCAGGTCCTCGGTGCGCGCGCTGGGGTGCGCGCCGGGGCTCATCCAGCCGGTGGGGGGCGCGCCCTCGGCCTCGCGGATACGGGCCGTCACCTCGGCGATGATGGCGCGCTCGCTCGCCTCGTCCATGCCGTTCTGGTGCTCGGAATTGGTGCGGCCATGGGCGACGATCTCGTCGCCGCGCTTGCGATGAGCGGCGACGAGTTCCGGGCAATGGTCGTAGCAGGCGCTGTTGAGCAGCACGGTCAGCGGCAGGCCGTACTCCTCGAACAGCTCGATCAGCCGCCAGCCGCCGACGCGGTTGCCATATTCGCGCCAGCCCCAATTGTAGGAATTGGGATGGCTGAGCCCCGGCGAATAGGCGAGCCCGAGCCCGGAGCCATAGGAGAAATGCTCCACGCACAGCGCGACATAGACGGCGAGGCGCTTGCCGTTCGGCCAGGAGAAGTCCGGCCGGGCGGTGATGGGCGAATAGGCGAAGCGGTCATGGGACGGCAGCATGAAAGGACTCCAGGCGATCAGGGCCGATAGTCGGCGGGGGCAACGACGAGGCTGAGGTCGATGCTGCCGACATTGTTCGGCGTGACAAGCACGGCGGGCGTCACCACCTTCGCTTCCACCTTGCCCTTGGTCGCGGCGGCAACCGCCTGGGTGAGCGCCGCCTTGCCCTGCGCGACGATCTGCTGGATCGAGGTGCAGGCGAGATCTCCGTCCTTCAGCATCTGCTGGGCGGTGGGCGAGAGGTTGGAGGCGGAGACCTTCACCGAGCCCTTGCCGGCGCTCTTGAGCGCGGAGACCACGCCGGCCGCCATGTCGTCGGTGGCGCTGTAGACGCCGGAAAGGTCCGGGAAGCGCTGGATCCAGTCGTCGGCGGTGGTCAGCGCGGCATTGCGATTGTCGGCGAGGCGCGACTCCGCGACGATCTTCACGTTCGGGGCCACCTTGGCGAGGGTGTCCCTGAAGCCCTGCGCGCGCAGGTCGGACCAGGCCTGCCCGCTCGGACCGGCCATCATCGCCACCTCGCCCTTGCCGCCCATCGCCTTGGCCAGGCACTCGGCCTGGAGCTTGCCCATGTCGTAATGGTCGGCGCTGACCATGGCGGCGAGCTTGTCGGTGTTGGGTGGCGAGGAGATGCCGACCACGGGAATGCCGGCGGCAACCGCCCGCTCGACGATCGCCTTCACCGCGTCGCCATTGGTGGCGCCGACGATGATGGCGTCGACCTTGCGCTGGATCAGGTCCTGGATCTGCGAGATCTGCTGGCTCGAATTGGCGTCGCCGCCGGCGCTCAGCGTGACGAGCTTCGCCTTGTCAGCCTTGGCGGCGCTGTCGACGCCGTACAGTACGGAAATCCAGAAGGACGAGCCGAGATTGGGCACCGAGACCCCGATGATCGGTTCGGCGGCGAGGGCCGGCGCGAGAGCCGTGGACAGGAGCAGGGCGGCGAGGGAGGCGGCACGGAACAGCTTCATTGGAATGTCCCTTTTTGTTGGAAGGTTCTGGAAAGGCGGGAGACAAGGAAGCGCAGGCCCGTATCCATCAGCCCGGAGGCGATGATCACGGCGCCGACGGCGATCTGGGCGAAGAAGGGCGAGACGCCGGAGAGGTTGAGCCCGGTGAGCACCACCTGCACGAAGGCGGCGCCGGCGAGCACTGCCCACACATTGGCGCGGCCGCCCGCCAGCGCGGTGCCGCCGATCACCGCCGCGGCGATGGATTGCAGCTCCATGCCCGCGCCTTCGGTCGGCAGTCCGGCCCCGGCGCGGACCGTCATCAGCGCGCCGGCGAGCCCGGCAAAGGCGCCGCAGAGCTGGTAGGCGCTCATCTCGATGCGCCAGCGCGACCCGCCGACCAGCGCCACCGCCTCCGGATTCGAGCCGAGCATCAGGAGGCGCCGGCCGAGGACGAGATGGCGCAGCACGACATGGGCGAGGACGATGCAGGCGAGCGCCGCCCAGCCGAGCGGCGGCAGGCCGAGCACCGCGTCGAAGGCCAGTCCGGCCGTGTCGCCCGACTGGAGCGGCACCGCCTGCCCGTCACTGGTGATGAGGAGGGCAAGGCCCTTCACCGCCAGCAGCGTGCCGAGCGTGGCGACGATCGGCTGGAAGCCGGCGCGGCCCACCAGCCAGCCATTCACGGTTCCGCAGGCGAGGCCGACCGGCACGGCGAGGAGTAGCGCCGGCAGGCCGAAGGCGTTGGCCGCCATCGCTCCCAGCGTCCCCGACAGTGCGGCGACCGCACCGACCGAGATGTCGAAACCGCGTACGGTGATGGCGAACATCTGCCCGACCGCCAGCAGGGCGAGGATCCAGATCTGGCCGGCAATGCTGAGCCCGTTGTCGAGCGTCAGGAAGCCAGGTGTGGCGAGGCCGAACAGCACCATCGCCACGAGAATGGAGGCCGGCGCGACGAGGAAACGGGCGCCGCTGTCGCTGAGGTGCTTCACCGGAGGTTCCTCCCGGCGAGGCGCTTCAATACCGCCCAGTCCTTCTGCAGGCCGACCGCGGCCAGCACCGCGAGGCCGAGCAGCACCAGCTGCCAGGCGACCGGCAGGTTGATGAGCACCACGGCGTTGTTGAGCATGGCGACGGTGAGCACGCCGAACACGACCTGCAGCACATGCCCCCGCCCGCCCGACAGCGGCAGACCGCCGATGGCGCAGGCCGCGATGGTCTCGAAAGGCAGATTCGGCGCCAAGGCCGGCTGGCCCGAGGCCACACGGCTGGTCAGGATGATCGCCCCGACGGCGCAGAAGACGCCGGCGACCGCGTAGCCGAGCAGGGTGACGCGGGCGACATCGATCCCGGCGAGCCGCGCCGCCAGCGGGTTGGCGCCGACATGATACCAGAGCCGGCCGAGCCGCCCATGGGCCAGCAGCGCATGCAGTACGACGCAGGCGAGCATGGCGGCGAGGATCGGCACGGGAATGCCGAGGACGCGCCCGCGCGCCGGCCAGGAAAAGGCGGCGGAGGGCGGCGCGTCGAGCGGCAGGCCGCCGACCAGCCAGGCAGCGGTGCCGGAAGCCATCATCAGCGTGCCGAGGGTGACGATGACCGGCGGCAACCCCATGCGCCCGACCAGCCAGCCATTCATCGCCCCGACGCCGATGACGGTCGCGCCGCCCGCCATGAGGCCGCCGATCGGCCCCGCAGTGGGCAGCGTCATTACGGTCACGACGCTGGCCAGCGCCACGGAAGCGCCGAACGAGAACTCGATACCGCCGAGGATGATGACGATCGCCTGCCCGCAGGCGACGATGCAGAGAATGGCGGCAACGCGCAGCACATTCTCCAGATTGCCGACGCTGGCGAAGCGCGGCACGAACAGGCAGCACAGCAGGAACAGGCCGAGGCAGACCAGCGCCACCGCCGGCGGGCGGGCCAGCCATAGGGAGGAGGGGGGGCCCGGCAGGCGCTTGCCTGGCAGATGCTTGGTCATCATGCCGCGATGCTCCCCGACAGCGCCGACAGCAGCGCCGCGCGCGGGGCGTCCTGCGGCAGCTCGGCGGCGAGCCGGTTGTCGCGCACCACGAGATAGCGGTGGGCGAGAACCATGAGTTCGTCGAGGTCGCTGGTGGCGACCAGCACCGCGACCCCGGAGGCGGCGGCTTCGCGGATGGCGTCATGGATGACGCCGCGCGCGGCGACGTCGACGCCGCGCGTCGGCTCCAAGAGAACCATCGCCTTCAGTCCCGGCAATGCGAGGCCGCGGCCGATGAGCAGCTTCTGCTGGTTGCCGCCGCTGAAGTTCGCCGCTTCCGCCTCGGGATGCGAGGGGTGCAGCTTCAGCCGCCGCAGCAGCGGGTCGATCCGCTCCGCCTCCTCGGACGCGCGCAGCCAGCCGAGACGCGCCAGACGGCCAAGCGCCGAGACCGAGACGTTGCGCCGCGCCGAGAGCGGCGCGAACAGGCCCTCGACATGGCGGTCGGCGGGGACATAGGCGATGCCGAGAGCCACCGCCCGTTTGCGATCACCAGGCGCGAAGCCGTGGCCCGCTACCGAAAGCTCGCCCGCCCCGGCCCGCGCGCCGGCCAGCCAGGCGGCGAGGGCGAGCGCGCCGGAGCCGATGAGGCCGGTGAGGCCGATGATCTCGCCGGCATGGACGGTGACGTCGGTGTCGCTACGGCCGGCAAAGCCGCGTCCGACCAGCACCGGCTCGGCACGCGTGCAAAGGCGCTGCGGCCCGGCCTCGACGCCCGCGCCGAGCATGGCGTGGGTCAGCTCCTCGCGGCTGTGGCGGCCAATGGGCGCGGCGTCGATCACCGTGCGGCCGTCGCGCAGCACGGTGACATCGTCGGCAAGCGCCTCGATCTCGTCGAAGCGGTGGGAGATGAACAGGGCGGCCGTGCCGTTCGCGCAGAGCCGGCGCACCACGGCGAACAGCCGGTCGGCCTCGCCGGCGTTGAGGACGGCGGTCGGCTCGTCGAGCACCAGCACGCGGCAATCGAGGCTGAGCGCGCGGGCCACTTCGACCAGCTGGCGCTCGCCGAGCGACAATGTGCCGAGCGGCGCGGCGAGATCGACATCGAGCCCGACCTCGGCAAGCCATCCGCGAGCGCGGGAGGGATCGACGAGACGCCGCCCCGCCCACAGCCCGCCGCCGCCGGCAAGCGCGAAGGCCGACAGATTCTCGTGCACGCTCAGTTCCGGGAACAGGCTGAGATGCTGGTGGATCGGCACGATGCCGGCGCGGATCGCCTGCGTCACCGAGCCGAAACTGGCGGATACGCCGTCCAGCTCGAGCCGGCCGGAATCGGGCGTCACCGCGCCGACGAGGATCTTCACCAGTGTCGACTTGCCCGCGCCGTTCTCGCCGAGCAGCGCGTGCACGCGCCCCCGCCGCAGGGCGAGGCGTGCATCGCGCAGCGCGCAGGTCGCGCCATAGGTCTTGGCGATGCCGGTGGCGAGGAGCGCTTCATCGGATGCGGGCATGGGAATCCTCGCCCGGACGCTGGCGGTCCGGGGGTGAGTGCGACGACGGATGGCTGACCGGCGGAGATCGGGTGCCGCTACGATGCCGGGGGGAAGGACCTGTCACAAACGATTTGTTCGGCACTCATGCATGATCTACGGTCATGCATGGCGGAGGTGCTGGATGAGAAAGAGGCGACTGCCGCCTTTGAATGCGTTGAAGGGGTTCGAGGCCGCGGCGCGCCATCTCTCCTTCACCCGCGCGGCCGACGAACTGAATCTCACGCAGAGCGCGGTCAGCCGGCAGGTGAAGGAACTCGAGGTCGAGCTGGGTCAGGACCTGTTCGTGCGCCATACGCGGCGCATCGAGCTCACCGCGGAAGGCGAGCAGTTCTACCGCGTGGTGGAAGGGGTCTTCGACGAACTGGAGCGCGCCACCCTGCGCCTGACGCGCCAGCGCAGCGATCCCGCCATCACCATCAGCGCGCTGCCGACCATCGCCACCGTCTGGCTGATGCCCCGGCTGCACCTGCTGGTCGCCCGTCATCCGGAGATCGAGGCCCGCATCGTCTCCTCGATCGAGGCGGCGGACCTTCTCGCCCATGATGCCGACATCGCCATCCGGGTCGGTCGGCTGCCCGGCCGGCGCTACGAGCGCAGCCAGCCGCGCATCGAACTGCCGATGGTCACCCGCTGGGACGGCGTGCACGCGGATGAACTGTTTCCGGATCGTCTCGTGCCGGTCTGCGCGCCGGCGCTGTTGAACGGCGATGTGCGCGAGGCGGCCGATCTTCTCGCCTATCCGCTGATCCACACCACGACGCGGCGCTATGCCTGGCCCGACTGGCTGCGGGCCAATGGCGTGCGCTACGAGGCGGAGAGCGATCCGCATTTGCAGTTCGGGCATTTCTTCATGGCGCTCGATGCCGCGCGGCAGGGGCGGGGCATCGCGCTGGTGCCCGATATCCTGCTGGCGCAGGACGAGGGCGCGCGGGGGCTTTGCGTCCCGTATTCAAGCGAGATCGCGAGCGCCGGCGAATACTACCTTCTCATCCATGAATCGCGGCTGGACGATCCGCGGGTGCAGGTCTTCCGATCGTGGATTCTCGACGAGGCGGTGGCCATGCGCAAACACAATGGCGGCACGCCGTTGGAGCGGCATCTCTAATCGTCGTCTTGGCTCGATCTTGGCCAAGGCGCGGCAGCGACCTCCGACGAATGCGCCCGGCCTGACGGATCAGGCCGGGCGCGCGGCGATCAGCAGTCGGGATGCCGGGGAATCATTTGCGGATTTCCTTACGGTTGACCTCCGGAAACAGCCACATGGCGATCACCATGAAGAGTCCGAGGAACAGCACGGCGTATTTCGGGCCGGCCTGCCCCAGATGCGCCTGCAGGGCATAGCCCGCAGCCGCGGCAAGGATCACGATCAGCGAGATGGTGAGTTTCACAAGGGTGGGCATGCTGGGCTCCGTCTTCCTGGCGTGTCGGATCTGATGGGGGCATGGTTCGTTTCCTCCCCTCGCTCGGGGCTACACCAGAGGGGCGAGCGAGCCGCCCCCGACCCCATAGAGGGCAGTGATGGCGCCGAGCTGCGCGAGCGCCATGATGGCCAGCACGGTGCGCCCGTCCTTCCAGCGCTCCGGCCAGATCTCGAACGAGGCCGGCGCGAGCAGGAAGGCAAGACCGGCCACGACGATCACGCTGGTGATGCGCAATTCCGCCAGGCCGAAAGCCAGCGTGAGTCCAACGAAAACCAGCATCAGCGCGCCGTTGAACAAGGCGAGCGCAGCGCTGGAGGCTTGCCCCCGCTCCCTCGCCACCTTCAGCGGGAACGAGCCGGAGAGGACGAGGAAGCCGATGCAGCAGAGCGTCGAGAAGAGGGCGAACCAGATCAGAGCGGCGATGTTCGGCTCGATGGCGGCCATGACGGGTTCCTTTGCGGCGTGAGGGGAGGAGCGGCCGGCTATTCGGCGGGCTGCTGGGCCGCGGGCGCCGGGGATGGGAAGCCGGCGGGCCGGGGCGTGCGCGAGGTCTTGCGCATGTCCTGCTTCACGTAGCGCGTCTCGTAGCCGTTGAAGAGATGACCGACGAGGCCGCGATCGAGATCGGACGTGCCGAACAGCCAGTCCATGATCGGGAAGGTGAGGTTCATGTTCCTCTCCATCATGATCGACTGGTTGTGATGGGCCGCGTGATGCCGCCGGTTCGTGTTGATGAACGGCACGTTCCGCACGAACCAGTTTTCGTCGATATGCGTGGTGAAGTGCATGAATTCGTAGAGCAGGTAGACCGAGGTCGTGGTGGTGATGAACAGCCAGCCGACATTGGGCGAGATCAGCCAGGACAGGACCACGGCGCCGGGGATCGACATCAGCGTGAACGTCACCAGCGCATAGGGCGGGAAGAAGGTGACGCGCCAATCGTGATGATCGGCGAAGCGCATCTCCTCCTCGGTGAAGAACTGGTGGTGCATCAACGTGTGGCGGTTATAGACCGCGCGCAGCAGCGGGATGCGCGAGGGCCGGTGCATCACATAGCGATGCAGCGCCCATTCGAAGAAATTGCAGAACAGGAACACCACCGGGACGGTGAGCCACTCCCACCACGCGATGTCGTGCAGGTTCGACACATAGACGTAAAGCGCGGTGAACCCGATCGTGTAGATGACCGCGATATGCAGCCATCCATTGTACCAGCCGGCGACGCGCTCGCGATATGTGGCGCGGTATTTCCTCTGGCGCTCGGTCATCGGGCTGACTGAGAGTTCCATGTTTTCCTCCTCGGGGCGGGCATTCCTTCGGGCGGCACGGCGCGTGCTCATTGCCCTACGACAAGAATGCATCTAACATATCAGTGTTACATTAGTTGGCAAGTGGCTTGATCGCGCGGGCCGGCAAAGCCGGCGAAGCAATGCCGTTCAAGCCTTTCAGGGGCCGGCCGCGCGCCTACCGTCGCGCGGTGGAGGCGTCTTCCGGGAGAGGGAAATGAACGTGAGTTACAGGGCGGCGGTGCTGCATGAAGCGCACCGACCGCTCGTCATCGAGACCGTAGCGGCGGAGCCTTTGCAGCCGGGCGATGTGCGGGTGCGCATCCGGGCGGCGGGGCTGTGCCACACCGATCTCGAGGTGATCGAGGGTGGCCTGCGCTATCCCATGCCCATCGTGCTTGGGCACGAGGCGGCAGGTGTGGTCGAGGAGGTGGGGAGCGAGGTGCGCGGCGTGGCGCCGGGCGACCATGTGGTGCTGTCCTGGAACCCGCGTTGCGGCAGTTGCTTCTATTGCGACCGCAGCCTGCCGATCCTGTGTGAGGGCTATCTGGCGCAGGGACCGGAGGCGATGGCGTTCGACGGCGCGCCGCGCGCCCGGCTGCGCGACGGGCGGGCGGTGCGCCAGCTGATGTTCCTCGGCGCGTTCGGTGAATATTGCATCGTGCCGGAACAGCAGGCGATCCCGGTGCCGCGCGAGATCCCGTTCGACCGGGCCTGCCTCATCGGCTGCGGGGTGATGACCGGGGTCGGTGCGGCGCTGAACGTCGCCTCGATCCGGCCGGGCGACACGGTGATGGTCATCGGTTGCGGGGCGGTCGGGCTGGCCGCGGTGCAGGGCGCGCGGATGGCGGGAGCCGCGGACATCATCGCGGTGGACCTCAGCGACGAAAAGCTCGCCCTTGCGGCAAGGATGGGCGCGACCACGCAGGTGAACGCCGCGCGGCAGGATGCGGCGGAGGCGGCGCGCGCCGCGACCCGGGGGCGGGGCGCCGACGTGGTGCTGGAATCGGCCGGCAGCCCAGCCGGCTTCCGTGTCAGCGCGGAAGCCGTGCGGCCGGGCGGCGAGGTGATCTGGCTGGGTAAGATCGACGTGACAAAGGACATCGCCCTCCGCTGGGGCTCGCTGATGGGCGAGAAGCGGATTCGTCGCTCCTCCTATGGCGGCGCGCATCCGCCGCGCGATTTTCCGCTGCTGGCGCAGGCTTATCTCGACGGGCGGCTGATGCTCGACGAACTGATCACCCGGCGGATCGCGCTGGACGAGATCAATGCCGGCTTCGACGCGCTGAAGCGCGGCGAGGCGATCCGCAGCGTCGTGATCTTCTGATCATTCGCCGGCTTATATAGACAGGCCGGTGGATGGGTGCGCCTGCCGGCTGTCTCCCGGCGCCTGTGCGCGCTCGGTCAAGCCGTAGTCACGCGTGACCTCGGCAATGCGCAGGCGATAGTCGCTGAATATGCCGTCCCGGCCTTCGTTGCCGCGGCCCTTGCCCTGCGCCTGGCGGTGGTTCGGCAGGTTGCGCCATTGCCGGATCGCCTCCTCGTCGCGCCAGAACGACAGCGAGAGCATCTTGTCGGGATCGGTGAGGCTCTGGAACCGTTCGACCGAGATGAAGCCGTCGATCTGGACGAGATCGGCGCGCAGCGCCGCGGCGAGGTCGAGATAGGACTGGCGTGCGCCCTCCGCGGGCCAGACTTCGAATATGACGGCGATCATGGCGGCCTCCCTGGCTGGAGCTTCATCCTGCACGCGCCGGCCGCGCCGCGTAAAGCTGCCAAAGCATAAAATATGTCAAACATATATCAGATCGCTGGCCGCCGGACGCAATCCGCGCCGCCGGACCATACGGCTCAAACCGAAGCGGCATACCGGTTTGCGCGTGCCGCCGGATGACACCCGCCAATCACAAATTGATCTAGGTCAAAATTAGCTGTTGCAGACATTCAGTTTGCATATTTATGATATGTCAGACCTAGGACGGGCGTCAGACCCGCAAGGGAGGAAACCAGATGAATCTCAGCCGCCGCTCACTGCTGCGGGGGATCGGTGCTGCCGGTCTCGCCGCCTCTGCGCCGGGCGTCTTCGCGCCGGCCATCGCCCAGTCCAAACCCGTCCGCATCGGCATCCTGGCCCCGCGCTCCGGCGCCATGGGCACGGTCGGCGAATGCGGCATTCGCGCGGTGCAATGGGCCGCCGAGCGCATGAACAAGGAGGGCGGCATCGCCGGCCGCCCGATCGAGCTGGTCTTCGAGGAGGAGACCTCGCCGAAGGACACGATCGAGCGTTTCCGCCGCCTGGTGCTGCAGGAGAAGGTGGACTGCGTGCAGGGCCTCATCTCCACCGGCGTCTCCATGGGCGTCGCCCCGATCGCCGAGGAGGAGCAGGCGCTGCTCATCATGTGGGACGGCACCACCCAGGACGGCGTGAAGGAGGCGATGCCCAACGCGCGCTACGTGTTCCGCTCCACCGACAATGAATGCGAGGCGGTGATGGCCTCATTGCTGTCGGTCAAGTATTTCGGCGGCAAGATCAAGCGCGTCGCCGGCATCAACCCGGACTATTCCTATGGGCGCAACAACTGGGAAGCCTTCCGGCAGATCCTGACGCGGGCCGGCGTCGAGTACGAGGTGGTGGCCGAGCAGTGGCCCAAGGTCGGCACCATGGATCTCACTTCGCACATCGCCGCGCTGAAGGCCGCCAAGCCCGATTTCATCTTCTCGTCCATGCTGTTCGCCGACCTGCCGGTGTTCATGAAACAGGGCAGCGCCGCCGGCCTGTTCGAGGGCGTGAACCTTGCGCTTCCGGCGGCGGGCTGGCAGCTCAACCAGCTCAAGAAGAGCTTCATGCCGGAGAACATCATCTTCGGGCACAACACGCTCTATTTCGCGCTGCCCGATGCCTCGCCGCTGCAGAAGGCTTTCGTCGACGACTATATGGGCCGCTACAAGGAAGCCCCGCACTGGGAAGCGGACCGCGCCTATTTCGCGCTCGCCGCCTACAAGGCCGGCACCGAAGCCGCCGCCAAAGCGACCGGACGTTGGCCCAAGCTGGACGAGATCATCGATTCGATCCCGAAACAGGAGGTGCAGAGCCTCGGCGGGCCCGGTCGCTTCCGCGCCGACAAGATCGCCGAGCAGGTGTTCTATCAGGGGCTTTCGACCAACGACAACGCGTTCGACTTCCCCACGCTGCGGACGGTGAACGCCTTCTCGGCCGACCAGCTCCAGAAGCCGCCCGGCGTCGACTTCTGGGATTGGCTCAAGACCGCGAAACTCCCGGTCTGAGGCCCCACGATGAGCACCTTCGTCGACATGATCCTCGGCGGCGTGTTTCACGCCGCCGTCCTGTTCCTCGTGGCCGCCGGGCTCCAGCTGGTGTTCGGCGTGCAGAAAATCGTCAACCTCGCCTGCGGCTCGTTCTACGCGCTGGGGGCCTATTTCGGCATTACCGCCGTCGCCGCCGCCACTGCGCTCGGCCTGCCCGGCTACGCCGTGCTGCCGGTCCTGCTGCTGGCCGGCCTGCTCATCGGGCTGGTGGGCCTGCTGGTCGAGCGCCTGCTGCGGACCGTGTACCGGCGGGACGAGAGCCACCAGCTGCTGCTGACCTTCGGCCTGCTCCTGGTGTTCCAGGACGTGATGCGCTTCCTCTGGGGTGCGACGCCGCTGACGCTCGACAACGCCTATCTCGCCTATGGCACGGCGGAGATCGCCGGCGTCCGGGTGCCGACCTATAATCTCCTCGTCATCGCCGCCAGCATCGCCATCGCCGTCGGACTCGGCCTGTTCCTCCAGCGCACGCGCACCGGTCGCATCATCCGCGCCACGGCGGAGAACCGTGAGATGTCGGAAGGGCTCGGGGTCAATTCCAACCGTGTCTTCGCCGCCGTGTTCACGGTCGGCTGCATGCTCGGCACGGTCGGCGGCGCGCTGGTGGTGCCAGCCTCCGCCGCCTCGCTGGAAATGTCGGTCGAGCTGGTTGTCGAAGCCTTCGCGGTGGTGGTCATCGGCGGACTGGGCTCGATGCGCGGGGCGATCGCCGGCGCGCTCATTGTCGGCCTCATCCGCGCGGTCGCCATCATGGTGCTGCCGGAGGCCGAAATTCTCTCCATCTATCTGGTCGTCATCGCGGCGCTCATCCTGCGCCCGGCCGGCCTGTTCGGAAGGGCGATGGCATGAGTGCTCCCCATATCGTCGAGAGCGCGGTCGTGGCGCGTCCCCCTTCCGAGGCGTCGCGGGTCTCCGGCCTGTGGGCCTTCCTGGTGATACTGGCGGCGATGGCGGCGCTGCCGTTCTTCGCCTCCACCTACACGCTGACGCTGATGGTGCCGTTCTTCGCGCTGGCCATCGCGCTGCTGGGGTTCAACCTGTTGTTCGGCTACACCGGACTGCTCTCCTTCGGCCATGCCATGTTCCTCGGCATCGGCGCCTATACCGCGGCGGTGATGACCTCGAAGCTCGGCATCCTGTCCTTCGAGCTCATCCTGCTGGTATCGATCCTGGCCTCGGCGATCATCGCGGTGCCGGTCGGCTTCCTGTGCGTGCGCTACACCCGTATCTTCTTCGGCATGCTGACGCTGGCCTTCGGCATGCTGTTCCACTCGGTGCTGTACAAGTTCTACGGTCTTACCGGCGGCGACCAGGGCATGCGGGTGCTGCGCCCGCTGCTGTTCGGCATGGAAGTCGAGGGCGGCAAGACGGCGTTTCTCACCGGGGCGTTCTATTACTACGCACTCGGCCTGCTCGGCCTGCTCGGCCTCGTCATGTGGCGGATCGTGCGCTCGCCCTTCGGGCTGCATTTGCAAGCGATCCGCGAGAACGCCCAGAAGGCCTCCTATCTCGGCGTGCAGGTCACGCGCATGCGGCTCGCCGCCTATGTCATCTCCGGCGTCTATGGCGGCATCGGCGGGGCGATCCTCGCCATCACCATCGGCCTTGCCGACCCCGAGATCGTGTACTGGACCCAGTCTGGCAACCTCGTCTTCATGGCGGTGCTCGGCGGCTCCGGCGCCTTTGTCGGGCCGGTCGTCGGCTCGCTGGCCTTCGTGCTGCTGCAGGACACGGTGATGTCCGTGACCCAGTACTGGCGCTTCGTCATGGGCGCGGTGCTGATCCTGCTGGTGGTGTTCTTCCCCGGTGGCCTGTCCGGCATTGCCGGTAGCCTCCTCAATCGCTTCAAGCGCGGGAGCTGAGCCATGACGGCCCTTCTCGAAGCCAATACGGTCTGCAAGAGCTACGGTCCCTTCCACGCGCTGACCGATGTCTCGATCTCCATCGCCGATGGCGAGTTCATCTCCATCGTCGGGCCCAATGGCGCGGGCAAGAGCACGCTCGTCAACGTGCTCACCGGCCTGCTCAAGCCGACCTCGGGCCGCGTCTCGTTTCGCGGCACCGACATCGGCGGCATCGGGCCGGTAGAGCTGGCGCGCCGCGGCATGGCGCGCGGCTTCCAGCTGGTGAACATCTTCCCCGAGCTGACCGTGCGCGAAACCCTGGCAGTGGCGGCCTCGTCGCGGCTGAAGCGCATCGCCAACCCGCTGCGCAGCCTCGTCCGCGACCGCGAGGTGAGCGAGGCGGTCGAGGAGGTGGCGGACATCTTCCACCTTCGCCCCCGCCTCGACCAGCGCGCCCGCGCGCTGTCGCAGGGCGAGAAGAAGCTGCTCGACGTGGCAAGCGCCTTCGCCCTCAAGCCGGAACTCATCCTGATCGACGAGCCGACCTCGGGCGTCTCCACCGGCGACAAGCATTCCATCATGGAGCTGCTGATCGCCGCCTGCCGCAAGGCCGGGGTGCGGGCCATCATCCAGGTGGAGCACGACATGGATCTGGTCGCGCGCTATTCCGACCGCATCGTCGCGCTGCAGGCCGGTCGGGTACTGGCCGACGAGAAGCCGGAAGCCTTCTTCAGGGACCCGGCGCTGATCGCCGCCGTGGTCGGCACAAGACCGCCGCAGATGAAGACCAAGACCGCCGCGGACACCGCCGCCTTTGCGCCCGTGCACCGGTCCGTCGGTCTGGGCGCCGCAAACCACGGGAGCGCCGCATGCTGAACATCTCCGGTCTCAAGGTCGACATTGCGGGCAGCCGCATTCTCAACGGGCTCGACCTCACCGTGGAGCCGGGCGAACTGGTCTGCCTGATCGGCCGCAATGGCGCCGGCAAGACCACGACCTTCCGCACCATCATGGGCCATCGCCAGCCGGCAGCGGGCTCGATCACCTTCAAGGGTCAGAGCCTCGTCGATCTGCCGACCTACAGGATCGCCCAGCTCGGCATCGGCTATTCGCCGGAGGAATCCGACGTCTATGCCGATCTCACCGTGGCGGAGAACATCGCGCTGCCGACCTGGACGCGGGCTTCTCCACTCTCGGAAGAGGAGCGGGTGGAGCGCTCGCTGAAGGTCTTTCCCAAGCTCCGGCAATATCTGGCGCGCGGCGGCGCCCAGTTGTCCGGCGGCGAACGCAAGATGGTGTCGGTCGCCCGCGCACTGGCGCTCGACCCCAGCCTGCTGCTGCTCGATGAGCCGTTCGAGGGGCTGTCGCCGGCGATCATTCCGATCATTTCGGAAGGCATAGCCTCGATCCGGGCGATGGGCGAGGCGGTGCTGATGGCGGAATCCAACGTCCATCACCTGCCCGAATATGTCGACCGGCTCTATGTGGTGGAGCGCGGCGAGATGATCTTCTCTGGCACGCTGGCGCAGGCGCGTGCCGACCGCGCGGTGATGCGCGTGATCGCCGGCGAGATCGAGGTCGAGCACGGCTGATACCGACCGGGCGCCCGCCCTCGGCGCGGCGCCCGGCTCACGTCAGGCCTGCGATGTCAGTCGTCCAGCGTCTTGCGGGCGAAGGATTCGATGTAGTCGATCAGCTTGTCCGACGCGGCGGCCGCCGCCTTGCGGTCGCGGCGCGCGATCGCCGCCGCGAGTTCCGCGTGCAGATGGGCTGCGAGCGGCAGGTCGGCGACGCGCTTGTAGTGCTGGTACCAGAAGCGGCGCGAGAGCGCGTGCATCAGCCCCATGGAGCGGCTGGCGAATTCGTTGCGCGCGGCCTCGGATACCAGAGTGTTGAGCTTGCGGTCCAGCCGCATGAACTCGATGCCGTCCGCCCGCTCGGCGGCGGAGCGCATGCCCTCGGCGATCCGGGCGAACTGCTCGCATTCCTCGTCGCTTGCCCGCTCGGCGGCGAGCTCGGCCATCAGTCGCTCCAGCACGCGCCGCGTCTCCAGCAGGCGAAGCTGGGTGCGCAGGTTGATCTCCGAGACCAGCACACCGCGCCGCGGCAGCACCACCACCAGCCCGTCGCGGGCCAGGCGCTGCAACGCCTCGCGGATGGGCGTGCGCCCGATATCGAGCCTCTGCGCCAGCGTCAGCTCGGAGAGCACGGTGCCGGGCGGGAGCTGAAGCGTGGAGATCAGCTCCTCAAGCTGGCGATAGGCGCGATCCGTCAGCGTGAGGTCGTCCGGCTCCTTGCTCTTGTCCGCTCGGCGCGCGCGCGAGCCGCTGGTCTTGCGGATGTCCGGATCGGCGGCGCGTTTGGTGCCTGCTGGCGGCATGGGGGGCTCCGGTGGGAACGGCGAGAGGCGGCGTCAGGCTGGCATATCAGTGAATCGCACTTACAATATCTGGTCGCGTGGCGCCATAAAGGCGCAGCACGGCCTGCGCGAAGCGCTGGGGATCGCGCGCCATCGGATTGTGGCCGGTGTCCGGCCAGATCTCCAGCGCCGCATCGGGAATCGCGGCGGCGATGAGCCGGCCATGGGCCAGCGGGCACTGGTCGTCCTGTTCGCCGTGCAGCACCAGGGTCGGAAGGCGGATGCCGGCCAGTGCCGGGCGCAGATCCGCCATGCGGACGGATGCCCAGGCGCCGGCGACGGCGACGGGCGCGGCGCAGGCGACCAGTCCCAGCCGGGTGGCACGATCACGGGCCTCCTCGGCAATGTCCGCGGCGGACATGGCATGGAACCAGACCGCCTCGCCCGCCGGCCGTGCCGTTCCGCTGGCCAGTACCAGGCCGTCCAGCCCGTGCGCGCCGTGGCGGGCGAGAAGGGTCAGCGCAACCAGCACGCCCATGCTCCAGCCCACCAGCGTCACCGGACCCGGCACGGCCGCGATCACCGCATGAAGGTCGGCGGCGAAATGTTCGAGCGTGTAGGCGCCCGGATCTTCCGGAGCCGGCGAGCGCCCGCGTCCGCGCATGTTGGGCATGAGAACGGTGCGCTCCCCACCGAGCCGAGGCGCGACCTCGCTCCATGCCGAGGCGGTGCCCTGAATGCCGTGCAGCAGTACGAAGGCCCCGCGCGCCGGATCGGCCTGCCTGTTGACGCACAGGCATTCCAGGGCGCCGTCGGGGGTGGCGACGAACTCGGTGGTGAACGCGGTCATGAAAGGCCTCACGCCGCGCGGGCGGTGAGGGAAGCCTCTATGTCGGCGCTGGTGAATTCCCATTCATTGCCGAAATTGGCGACCACGCTACGCATGAAGCGCTCATAGTTCTGCAGGGCCGGTCCGGGCGCGCCGAAATGGTCGGCCAGTATGGCAAGGGCGAGCTGGGCTGGGGCGATGCCCTCGTAGCTCCATTCGAAACCGTCGCGGCTGATCTCCCTGATATCGGTGCGTTCCGGCAAAAGGACGCCGTCCACCGTCACCGAAACGCCATCGATGGTTCTGTCTCCACGATAAATCTTCATGGCAATCATCCATTAGCTACCGACATGTAACATATTAGATGTTTATCGAATGTCTGGCAATTGGCTTGTGGGGCCATCGACGTTCCTCGCTGCGGTTCCAGCGGGGAAGGAGCGGTACCGAGGGTGGGTTGTCGCGGACGCGGTCATGCCGGGCCGTTGTCGGATCGCGAGCATTCACATGCGCGCGTGCCGGTCTTCGGTGAAGATCGCACTATCAGCGAATAACGCGATCGCCCGCGAGCGATGCGGGGGCGCGCCCGGTGCTTCAGGGCGACCGTCGCGCATCGGCGGCGAAAATGCCTCGCCGATGCGCGACCACGCGGATCGTTAAGAGGGGCGGGACCGGTTTCAGTAGGTCGCGGCGGGATTGACCTGCCAGATCTCGTCGACCAGCTTGCCATCGCGGTAGAGCAGCACGTAGCGCACCTTGACGGTGTTCTTGCCGGCGAAGGTGGCGTCGATTGTCACGGTGCCACCCTTGGGATTGGCCGCCTCCGTTGCCGTCGCGATGTTGGCCTTCTGGGCGCCCTGGGCAGTGAAGAATTTCGACCAGACCTCCTTGATCTTGTCGGGCTGGCTGTAGGTGCCGTCGAGCGGGCCGCCGACCCAGTGCAGCGTTGCGGCGGGACTGTAAGCGGCGGTGACAGTGGCGAGATCGCCGCCGGCAATGGCATTGATGCGGGACCGTGCGAGGTCTTCGGCGGGGCCCGCCAGCGTGGCCGAGCCGGACGCGGCGACGAGGAGGAAGGCAGCGGCGAGAGTAGAAAGGCGCATGGCGGGTGTCTCCAAATGTGGCCTGCACACGGGAAGACGCCCGCCGCGCCGGTTTATTCCGTCCGGCGGAGCTGGCGTTCCGAAATTTTCGCGCCGTGCTGTATGGAGGTGCCGGACGGGCCAGGGCGAAGAACCGGAGAAAAATCCGTGCCGGGCCGGAATAATCGGGACGGCCCGGCGTCCAACCTTCCGAAGGCGCATCGCGCCGGAAGGAGAAAAGCCCATGCGACAAAGACAGCTGTCTCGTGTCGGTCTCGTGCTGGCCGCGTGCCTCGCCGGCAGCGCGGCCGAGGCGCACGACCATGGCCATGACGGCGCGGTCGTCTCCGCCCCGAGCGACGAGACGCCCTTCCTCACCGAGAATGCCGCCGCCATGGACAAGATGATGGCGGACATGGAGGTGAAGCCGACGGGTGATATCGACGCCGACTTCACGGCGATGATGATCCCGCACCATCAGGGCGCGATCGACATGGCGGTCGCCTATCTGCGCTACGGCACGAACCCGCAATTGCGGCGGCTCGCGCAGGAGATCGTCGTCGAGCAGCAGCAGGAAATCGCCGCGATGCGTCTCGCGCTCGGCCAGCCCCTGCCGCCTTCCGCGCCGGTGCCGACGCAGCCCGGTGCCGCACCCCTCCACGACCATTCCGCCATGTCTCACAGCAGCATGTCCGCCGACAGCATGACAATGCCGGCCATGCCGATGCCGACGAAGTAGGAACCGACCGATGAAAAAGCCCTTCCTGACCGGCGCGCTCGCCAGCGCCATGCTCGCCTGCGCGGCGCCCGCCTTCGCCGGACAGGCGCCCTTCGCCGCCGCTACCCCGGACATTCCGCTGAGCAGCCGCGACCGCGTCTATGCCGCCGAGCAGTTCTCCAACACCATTTCCGTCACCGATCCCGCCACCAACAAGCTGGTCGGCGTCATTCGGCTGGGCGATCCGCAGCCGATGAACTTCAGCCCGCTCTACAAGGGGCAGGTGCTGGTGCACGGCATGGGCTTCTCCCCCGACGCCAAGACCCTCGCCGTGGTATCGATCGGCTCGAACTCGGTGACATTCATCGACACCGCGAGCAACATGGTGAAGCACACCACCTATGTCGGCCGCTCGCCGCACGAGGCGTTCTTCACGCCCGACGGCAAGGAGGTGTGGGTGACGGTGCGCGGCGAGGATTACATCGCCGTGCTGGACGGGACGACCTATGAGGAGACGGCGCGCATCAAGGTGCCGAACGGTCCGGGCATGCAAATCTTCTCGCCCGACGGCAAATACGGCTATGTCTGCTCCTCCTTCATGCCGGAGACGGTGGTGGTCTCGGTCGCCGACCACACGATCGTCGGCCATGTGAAGCAGGAAAGCCCGTTCTGTCCGAACATCGCCGCGACGCCGGACGGCAAGCAGGTGTGGTTCACGCTGAAGGACATCGGCAAGACGCAGGTGTTCAAGGCCCAGCCCCCCTTCGATGTCATCCGGACGATCGACACCGGGCCGATCACCAATCACGTCAATTTCGCGCGCAATGCCAACGGCACCTTCGCCTATGTCACCATTGGCGGACTGAACGAGGTGAAGGTGTTCCGCACCGACGATTTCTCGCAGGTCGCAACCATCCCGGTCGGCAAGCTGCCGCATGGCATCTGGCCCTCGGGCGACGGCTCGCGCGTCTATGTCGGCCTGGAGAATGCCGACGCTCTCGCCGCCATCGATACGTTGGCCAACAAGGTGGTTGCGACCATCCCGATCGGTCAGGCACCGCAGGCGGTCAACTACGTGCCAGGCGCGGTGCCGGAGGGCGACGGCACCTCGAACCTTCAGCCGCTCGGCATTGCCGGACAGGCGGCCCATCTCGGCCTCACTGGCGACGGCAAGGCCGCGGACAAGGCGCCGACCAGTGTCTCGCTGTTCGACCAGGGGCTGATACAGATACTTCAGGCTTCCGTCACCGGGTTGGCGCCGAAGAAGCCCTACGTGCTGGCGCTGGCCAGTGAACCGGACGGCAAGGGCACGCTGGAGCCGCTCTCCGCCTTCATGACCAACCCGGCCGGCTCAGCCATCGTCAACGCCGCCGGCCCGATCCGCCAGATCGTGAAGAATGAGACGAAGGGCTTGCGGCGTTATCTCGTTATCGCCGAAGGCACGAGTGCGCAGCCCGGCGCCGTGGTGCAGCGCCAGACGCTAGATTGACATGCCGTTGCCGCCCTTCGGGGCGGCGATCCACGGCGGAGCGCCCTTGCCGGCATTCCGCCGCTCCCGGAAGGAGACGCCATGACCCACGAGATGGTGCATCTGATCAGGCCGCTTATTCCGGCGCTGCGGCGCTATGCGCGCGCGCTGCTGCGGGATCGTGCGGCGGCTGACGATCTGGTGCAGGACTGCCTGGAGCGCGCCATCAGCCGCTGGCACCAGCGGCGCGAGGATTACGACGCGCGGGCATGGATCTTCACCATCCTGCACAATCTCGCCATGACGCGGCTGCGCCGTTCGGCGCGGCGCCCCGTCCATGTCGGCCTCGATGAGACCGATGCGACCGGACTTTCCGTGGCGGCGTCGCAGGAGGACGGTCTGCGCCACCGCGAGCTGCTCGCGGCGCTGGCGCAACTGCCCGAGGAGCAGCGCTCCGTGCTGCTGCTGGTCACGGTCGAGGAACTCTCCTATGCCGAAGCGGCGCGGGTGCTCGACGTGCCGATCGGGACCGTCATGTCGCGCCTGTCGCGCGCCCGCGAGCGCTTGGCCCGGCTGATGTCCGCCGAGCCGCGCGCGACGATCTCCACGCCTTACCTCCGGAGCGTGAAATGAACTCCCGCCCCATTTCCGAAGACGACCTCAACGGCTTCGTGGATCGTACGCTCGATCCGGCCCGTCACGCGGAGGTGAGCGCCTATCTCGACGCCCACCCGGATATCGCACAGCGCGTCGCCCTCTATGGCGAGCAGAGCGACATGCTGCGCGCCGCCTTTGCGCCGGTGATCGATGAGCCGGTGCCCACGGAACTCGACCTGGCCCGTATGATCGATGAGCGCCGCCGCCCGAGCCAAATGCCGCGCTGGGCGATGGCGGCCGCGGCAGTGTTGCTGCTTTCGCTCGGAGGCGCGGGCGGCTGGTCGCTGCGCGGCATGGCGCCCGCGCCCAACGAGGGTGTTCAGGCCCTCGCCCGCGAGGCGGCGGCGAGCTATGCGACCTACGCACCCGATCAGGTGCGGCCGGTCGAGATCCGCGCGAGCGATCGCGACGTGCTCGCGGCCTGGACCGCCAAGCGTATCGGCCGTCCGATCGGCATTCCCGATCTGACGAGGGCGGGTTATCGCCTCATGGGCGGGCGTGTCGTGCCGACCGAGCACGGACCCGCCGCCCTGTTCATGTATGACGACGATCACGGCACCCGCCTCGTCATGCTGGCGCGTCCCATGAGGGCCGAGCCGGACATGCCGATGTCGCCGCATGTGCAGGGAAGCCTGAACGGCTTCGCCTGGGCCGACAACGGCCTCGGCTACAGCCTCGTCGGAGGCGTGGCATCCGACAGGCTGCATCCGCTGGCGGACGAAGTGCGCCGCCAGATCCGCAGCGAGGCCTGAGTATGAGGCGGTCACCATGCTTGCCGCCTATCTGAGAGCGCTGCTCGCCGGGGCGGCCGGGCTCGTCGTCAACTTCCTCCTCCTGGGTCTCGCCGACCGGCTGGGGATCGTGACCGCCCGCGGCGGCTTCCAACGCCTGGTGAAGCTGTGGACCGGGCCCGCGCTAGGCGCCCTTGGCGTCGATCGCGGCTGGGCCGCGCTCGATCTTCCCGATCCGAGCGGCCCGCTCTTCACGACCGGCTTCAAGGTCGTCGTCGGTCTCGTTATGGCGATGATCTATCTCGGGATACAGCCGCTGCTGCCGGGGCCCGCTCTCGAAAAGGGGCTGGTCTATGCGCTGCTGGTCTGGCTGATCAATGCCGCCCTCGTGCTGCCAGCCCTCGGCCAGGGCTTCGCCGGCATGAAGATGCTCAGCGCGACCGGAATTATCGTCTTCGCCATGGCCCACACGGCCTTCTTCCTCGTGCTCGCCGCGTTGATCTAGGCCGTGAGGGAGGGGCGGTCAGCTGTGGCGTCCGGGCCGCGCCGGTTCCTTGCTGTCGCGGATGATCTGATGGCGCAGGCTGGCGACATCATTCATCGTCCGCTCCGCCTCAACGGCAATCATCGCGAGGAAGCCCAGGGCCACCAGTGCCAGCGCGATCTCGACCATGTGTTTCCTCCCTGTTTTGAGGAAGCAACTGTCTTCGGTGGTTTCCGTTCCGGAACAAGGATGAACTGGAGCGTTTCTCTTCAGCCCATGGCCAGCGCCGCTACCGGATCGAGGCGGGAGGCGTTGCGGGCAGGCAGGTAGCCGAACACGATCCCGATCACCGTCGAGCACAGCACCGCCGCGACGATGGACGTGGTCGAATAGATCAGGCTGAAGCTGGTGCTGAACCAGGCGAAGGCGATGCCGAAGCCGAGTGCCAGCGCGATGCCGAGCACGCCGCCGAGCAGGCACACCAGCACGGCCTCGATCAGGAACTGCTGGAGGATGTCGCTGCGCCGCGCCCCCACCGCCATGCGCACGCCGATTTCCGACACCCGCTCGGAGACCGACACCAGCATGATGTTCATCACGCCGATGCCGCCGACCACCAGCGAGATCACCGCGATGACGGCGATCAGCAGCGTCATGGTCTGCGTCGTCGAGGTGATGGTGCGGCGGATGTCGTCGGTGTTGAGGATGAAGAAGTCCTTGGTGCCGTGGCGCTGGGTGAGCAATCGCGTCACCGCCTGCTCGGCGAGGCTGGTGGAGACATCGTCCGCCACCTTCACCGTGATGCTGCGCAGCGAAGTCGAGCCGAGCAGCCGCGCCTGAACCGTGGTGTAGGGCAGGTAGACCGACAGGTTCTGGCTGGAGCCGAAGCCGCCCTGCTGCGTCTGCGTCACTCCGACGACGCGGGCGGGCACCTTGCCGATGAGGATGACCTGCCCGACGGCGCCGCCCGGCGTGCCAGCAAACAATGTCTTGCGGGTGTTCTCGTCGATCACTGCTTCCTGCGCGCGTCCGCTCACCGCATCCGTGCCGAAGAAGCGTCCCTCGGCGATCTTCGTGCCCTTGGCAGCGAAATACTGCTCGCTGACGCCGTTCACCAGCGCGTTCGCCTCCTTCGCGCCGTGACGGACCACCACCGAGCTCGACACGGTCGGCGTGACGGCTGCGACATAGGGCTGCCCGGAGAGCGTGTCGGCATCGGCGACCACGAGCGTGCTGATCTTGGCGGAGCGCACGTCACCGAAGCTGCGGCCAGCGAAGACCTCCAGCGTGTTGGTGCCGAGACTGGAGATGTTGGTGAGCACGCGCTGGCGCGAGCCTTCGCCCAGCGCGACCACGCACACCACGGAGGCGATGCCGATGATGATGCCGAGCATGGTGAGCAGCGCGCGCATCCGGTGCGCGTTCATGGCGAGCAGCGCCATGCGGAGCGCCTCGCGGGTGCGCCCCAGCGTGCGGGCCGTTCGTGTGCGGAGGGAATCCGCGTGGAGAGTCGTTCCACCGGCGGCGGGACGGGGTTGGAGACCCGGCGGCGCGACTGCCGGCGGCGCGTCGCTGCGGCGGTCGGCGATGATCGCGCCGTCGCTGATCTCGATGATGCGCCGCGCGCGTTTCGCCACCGCGGGGTCATGCGTGACGATGACGACGGTGCGCCCTTCGGCGTTGAGTTCCTCGAGGATGCGCAGCACCTCCTCGCCGCTGGTGCGGTCCAGCGCGCCGGTCGGCTCGTCGGCGAGGATCACGTCGGCATCGTTCATCAGCGCCCGTGCGATCGAGACGCGTTGCTGCTGGCCGCCGGAAAGCTGTCCCGGCCGATGGTCGCGGCGGGGCCCGAGGCCGAGCCGCGCCAGCAGGCTGTCCGCCCGTGCGTGCCGCTGGCGCGGCGAGGTTCCCGCATAGACCGCCGGCACCTCGACATTGCCGCGTGCCGACAATTCGCCGAGCAGATGGTAGCGCTGGAAGATGAAGCCGAAATGCTCGCGCCGCAGCGCTGCCAGCTCGTTGGCGTCGAGTTCGGCGGTCTCGCGGCCGGCGATGCGGTAGCTGCCGCCGGTCGGCCGGTCGAGGCAGCCCAGTATGTTCATCAGCGTCGACTTGCCGGAGCCGGACGCGCCCATGATGGCGACCATGTCGCCGGCCTCGATGGTGAGGTCGATGCCGCTCAGTGCCGACAGATGCTCCTCGCCAGCGGCATAATCGCGCCGGACGCCCGAGAGCGACAGCAATGGCTCGCCCATGGTCTAGAACCCCATCGGCGGCGGCGGGCCGCCTGAGCTGGACGCCGCAGGCGTCGCGCTCGCCTCCTGCAGCACCACCCGATCGGTTTCACTGAGGCCGGAACGCACTTCCACGGTCATGCGGTTGTCGAGCCCGATCTCGATCTCGCGCTCGCTTGCCCGGCCATCGCTGCCCAGTATGCGCACGCGGGCCTTGCCGTCGACGGCTTGGCCGACCAGCGCGGAAGAAGGGATGGTGAGCACGCCGCGCGCGCTGCCCAGCACGATATGTACCTCGGCGGTCATATAGGTGCGCAACCGGCCATCCGGGTTCGGAACGTTGAAGATGCCGTTGTAGTAGATCGCGTCGGACGAGCTCGAACTCGTGGAGCTGGAGCTGGAGGACGTGGAGGACGAACTGAAGCTGGAATCGTTGCGTACCGATTCCGGTGCCGGCTCGATGAAGCCGAGGCTCGCCTCATAGCGCCGGTTCGGCTCGCCGAGAATGGTGAAATAGGCCGATTGTCCGGGCTCGACGTGAACGACGTCGGCCTCGGAGATCTCCGCCCGGATCATCATGGTGTCGAGCTGGCCGAGCACGATGATGGTCGGGGCGGACTGGCTCGCATTGACCGTCTGCCCCTCCTGGCTGACGATGGCGAGCACCGTGCCGTCGATCGGCGCCGTGATGCGGGTGTAGCCGAGATTGGCCTCGGCGGTGGCGACCGATACCTCCGCTTCCTCGATCTCGGCCTTCAGCGCCTCGATCTGGGCGCGGGTGACGTCCGCGTCGGCGACCGCCTCGTCGAAGCTGGTGCGCGAGACGGCCTTGGTCTCGACCAGCTGGCTTTGACGGTCGAGCGTCTTCTCGTTCAGCACCAGCGTTGCCTGCTTCTCCGCCAGCTGGGCGCGGGCCTTGGCCAGTTGCGCCTTTGCCGTGCGCAGATCGTTCTGCTGGGTGATCGAGTCGATCTCGGCCACCAGGTCGCCGGCGCGCACCCGGTCGCCCAGCGCCACCTTGACCGAAGTGATGCGACCGGACGCCTGCGCGCCGACCGCGACGAGCTTGGTCGGTTTCAGCGTGCCGGTGGCGAGCACGGTGCGCTCGACATCGCCACGTACGACCGGCGCGGTGATGTAGGCCGGCGGACCGGCGGCAAACAGGTCGCCGCGCAGCAGCCACCCGACGGCCAGGGCGGCGAGCACGGCCGCCGCGAGCATCGGACGGAAACGGAAGAACAGGCGGGAGAGAGAGTGCATAGGCCTTCGATCGTTGAACGGACCGGCCCCGTGCTGACGTCGCGGACAGGCGCAGCCGCTGGGAACCGCCATGTGAAGGGACGGCGGGCGCACCGCGAGGTGCACCCGCCTTCCCCCGAAAGCCGATCAGGTTAGGGGCGGAGATCGGCTCCCGGTTCTACCGACCTGGGCAGGGCCGGAAGAAGAATAGGGAGACATGTGCGAGGTCTGTCGGACGCGCGGCGCGGCGGCGCTGCGATCGGCGACGATGGGTGTAGCGGCATCGAGACCTCGCCAGTTGTCGATGCCGTGACCATGGCGGCGCTTGGTTTCCCGTGAAGGTCCGCATGTTGCCCGATATTGATGCGGACGCCGTTTTTGTTTCCCGATATTGCTGTAGGCGGTCGGGCAATCTTCAGTTGCCATTTCGACGTTGAACTGCAGGCGCCGTCCGCCGATGGAAAACCGCGTATCTGTGGTTTTGGAGCCGATTGTTGGAAAGCAGCCCTCATATCCTCGTCGTCGATGACGACCAGGAGATCCGCAAGCTCCTCGGCCGCTATCTCCAGGGGCAGGGCTTCCGCGTGACTCTTGTCCAGGACGGGCGCCATGCCGAGGAGGCGCTCGCTTCCAATCGCATCGACCTCGTCGTGCTCGACCTGATGCTGCCGGACACTTCCGGGCTCGAACTGTGCCGCACGCTGCGGGGCCGTTCGGACGTGCC
Source organism: Ancylobacter sp. VNQ12 (assembly GCF_049445835.1). Lineage (NCBI taxonomy): Bacteria > Pseudomonadati > Pseudomonadota > Alphaproteobacteria > Hyphomicrobiales > Xanthobacteraceae > Ancylobacter > Ancylobacter sp. VNQ12. The sequence goes on from NZ_JBMSDU010000001.1 coordinate 242,816, forward strand.
GGTGATCCTGCTCACCGCGCTCAAGGAGGATGTCGACCGCATCATCGGTCTTGAGGTCGGCGCGGACGACTATCTCGGCAAGCCCTTCAACCCGCGCGAGCTGCTGGCGCGCATTCGCGCCGTGCTGCGGCGAACCAGCGCCCGCGAGGCGCCGCCGCCGGCCCCGGCGCAGCAGACCTTCCACTTCGCAGGGTTCACCGCCTATCCCGCGACGCGCCGGGTGCTCGACGCCGCGAGCGCGGAAGTGCCGCTGACAGGGGCGGAGTTCGAGTTGCTGCTTGCCTTCCTTCAGCGGCCGGGCCGGCTGCTCACCCGGGACCAGTTGCTCGACATCACCCAGGGGCGCAGCGCGGCCTCCTTCGACCGCTCGATCGACGTGCTGCTCAGCCGGGTGCGGCGCAAGCTGGGGGATGCCGGTAATTTCCGCATCTTCAAGACCCTGCGCAATGGCGGCTATCAGCTGACCGTTCCGGTGGAGACGATGCAGGCGCCCGCCCTTCCGCCGGAGACGCCATGAGCACGCTGCGTGCGAAAATCACCGCGCTGCTGGTCGGCGCGGTGCTGCTGGTCGTCCTGCTGGCGACCGGCCTGTCCTTCCTGCTTCTGTCACCGCCGCACTTCGAGCGGGTCGACGATGCGCTGGCGGCGCAGTGGGTGCTGCTGGTGGACCTCATTCCCGCCGGTGCCATGCAGACTGCGGGCGCCGGCTATCTCGGTGTCCGCGCCGACGAGCCGGTCGGCGAGATCATGCATATGCCGACCGAGGGCATCAACGCGGCGCTGGCGCGCCTGGGGAGGCCGGAACGGATCGCGGTGCACGGCGTGGTGGACGCGCCGTGGCCGGTCATCGCCGGGCGCCTGTCGGACGGGCGCTGGCTGGTCATGCCGCTGACGATGCCGCCGGAACCGCCAAATGGCTTTTGGGCTCTGGCACGCTGGGTGCTGATCGTCGCGCTCGGAATCACCCTGGTCATCGTCGTCGCGGTGCGCCGGCTGACGGAACCTCTCGCCCTGTTGGAACGCACAGTTGCCACGCTGGGGCCGGACGGCGAACTGCAGCCGCTCGACGAGGAGGGGCCGACCGAGGTGCGGGCGGCGGCGCGCGCGATCAACCGGCTGTCCTCGCGGCTCAAGCAGGCTATGGAAAGCCGCATCCGCCTCGTCGCCGCCGCCGGCCACGACTTGCGCACCCCGATGACGCGGATGCGGCTGCGGGCGGAGTTCCTCAACGACGAGGAGCGGCCGAACTGGATCGCCGACCTCGACGAACTCGACCGCATCGCCGACAGCGCCATAAGGCTGGTCCGCGAGGAGGTCGACGGCTCGTCGAAGAGCTGCCTGCAGCTGGACCAACTGGTGAAGGACGTGGTCGGCGAGCTGCGCGAGATCGGCATGGACGTGACGCTCACCCACGCCGACCCCGCACGGGTGGTGGCGCGGCCGCTCGCACTGCGCCGGGCGATCCGCAACCTCGCCATCAATGCTGCGACCCATGGTGTGAAGGCCGAACTCCGCGTCGAGGCCTCCGGGGACGCGGTCACTCTCTTCATCGACGACGAGGGGCCCGGCATCCCTGAGCCACTCATCGCGCGCGTCTTCGAGCCGTTCTTCCGCGTGGATCCCGCGCGCGGGGCTCCTATTCCCGGCGCCGGCCTTGGCCTTGCCATTGCCTACGAGATCATTTCGAGCAATGACGGCGTGCTCGAATTGAAGAATCGTCCGCAGGGCGGGTTGAGCCAGCATGTGACGTTTCCCATGGCGACGGGGGAGGCCGGGTAGCCCGCTGGATCAGTGCGTGGCGGCGGCGTCTCGGGCATGGCTCGGCGCCTGGGCGTGCAGCCGGCTCCAGGCCCGCCGAAGCTGGCGCGCCGAGGAAAAGCCGGCGCGCTCCGCCACCTGCTCCATGTCGAGCTTCGATCCCACGACCAGTTCGTGCGCCAGCGCCACCCGCATGCGGTTGACGAAATCGGTGACGCTCATGCCGGCATGCTCGTTGAACAGGCGAGAGAGATGGCGCGGGCTGGTGGCGGCGATCTTCGCCAGCGCTTCCACCGACCAGTCCCGCGCCGGATCGCCGGCGACGGCGTCCTGCGCGCGGTGGATCGCCGGGTGGATATGGTTGCGCCCTTCCAGCCAGGGCGAGAGCTGCGGATCGGCGCCGGCACGCCGGAGATAGACCACGAGATAGCGCGCGACCTCGACGGCGGTCGGTGGGCCCGCCTCGCGTGCGACCAGCGCGAGCATCAGGTCGATGCCGGCGGTGATGCCGGCGCTGGTCAGGCGCTCGCCATCCTCGACATAGAGCCGGTTCTCGCGCACCCGCGCCCGCGGGGCGAGCCGCACCAGTTCGTCGATCGTGCCGTGATGGGTGGTGCATTCATGGCCGTCGAGCAGGCCGGCGCGGGCGGCGAGCAGCGCACCGGAGCAGATCGTCACCAGGCGGATTCCGGGACACACCGCGTGGGCCAGCCATTCCACGATGGCCGCCTCGTCGGGCGCGTCCTGCGGCCGGCTGTCCGCCAGCGCGCCGAGCGGCTCGTCCGCCGCGCCGGAGACGATGATCATCGCCCCGGCCGGCACCGTGCCGGGCAGCTTCTCGATGCCGGAAAGGCCGAGCCCGATGGAACTGCGCACATCCGTCGAGGGGCCGACATAGGCGACCTCGAACCGCACGGCATCCTGCACCAGATTGGCCTTGCGCAGCACTTCCATCGGGCCGGCGATATCGAGCAGCAGGGCGCGCGGCGGCACCACCACGAAGACGCGGATCGTCCGCTGCGGCGCCCGTGCACTCATGCGGCGGCCTTGCGCTCAAGGCCGGCCAGCGCCTCGTCGACCGTGGCGATGCGGGCGAAGCGGCCGGCGAGCACCAATTCGGTGCGCGCGCGGATCTCGGCTGCGCTCCATTCGCGCCCGTGCGCGTCGGTCATCGGGAAGGTCAGCGTCGCCTCGCCGACATAATCGACGGCGTAGCCGAGATCGGAGGCATGGCGCGTGGTGGTCTCGCAGCACTGCTCGGTGCGGATACCGGAGACGATGACGCGGCGGATGCCGTTCTGGTTCAGCCAGACGTCGAGGCCGCTGCCGATCAGCGCGCTGTGCCGGGTCTTGCGGAACACCGCGTCCGGCGCGATCCGCAGCGGGGCGAGCGTGCGCACGAAGCCCGAGGCTTCCGAGAACGGGCCGGTGGGATCGACATGGAACACCTGCACGACCGGGATGCCGGCTGCTTTCGCGCCATCGATCAGCGCCTGCTGGCGCTCGAGATAGGGCTCCAGCTCGTCATTGCGGAAATAGGCGCGATGGCGGAAGGATTCCTGGGCGTCGATGACGAGAAGGACGGTGTCGGCGGACATTTCTGCATCTCCATGGCGAGGGGGTGCGGCCATGATAAGCGTCATCCTATACCGGGAAAGACACGCAGCAGACCATGAGCGGACATATCGCGCCAAAGTTTCGGGAAAGTTGGCGATCGCCTGCCACCACCGCTTCTCCCTAACTGCCGTGAGACGGATTGAGCCTCGCGGACAAAGTCGTGATGATGCGCCGGCCGCCGCCGGAGCGGCGCCGGAGATTCGACGGTCCATGCTTGCCCGCCTGCTGCGTCACCCCGTGCTGCTGATCGTTGGCGTGCTGGCAGGGCTGTTCGCCCTCTATGAAGTCAGCGTGCGCTTCTTCGCCTACACGGCGGACGCTTATGTGATGAGCGACATCGTCGTCATCTCCTCCGAGATCGAGGGGCCAGTATCCCGGCTTGCCGTGCAAAACAACCAGGACGTGACCGCAGGCCAGCTGCTGTTCGAGATCGAGAAGACGCCCTATCTGCTCAAGGTGCAGCAGACGCAGGCGGCATTGACGCAGGCGCAGGCCGACCTCGATCTCGCCAGGGACGAGGTGAACTCGGCCAAGGCCGGCGTCGCCTCGGCGCAGGCGGTGCTGACCAATGCGGACGCCCAGCTCGGCCGGGTGAAGTCGCTTTCCACCGAGGGCTTCTCTACCGAGGCGAGCCTCGATGTCGCCACCCGCGATGTCGCCACCGCCACCGCCAATGTGCAGACGGCGCAGGCCGCACTCGATGTCGCCAACCGCCGCGTCGCGGTGGCGGCGGCCATCATCGCCTCGGCACAGGCGGACCTCGCCCGGGCGCAGTACGACTTCTCCAAGACCGTCATGTCGGCGCCGGAGGCGGGGCGCATCGCCCCCTTCACTATCCGCCAGGGCGACTATCTCGAGCGCGGCACGCAGGTGCTCGCGGTGGTGACGGACAATCGCCGGCGCGTGGTGGCCAACGTGTTCGAGCGCCATCTCGCCCGCATCCGCCCCGGCCAGCGGGTCTGGTTGACGCTCGGCTCCGACCCCTGGGTGATTCATACCGGCCGGGTCAGCGGCATCGCCGCCGGCGTGGCGCGCTCGGCCAAGAATCCGGAGGTCGTGCCCTATGTCGAGCCGACCACCGACTGGGTGCGGCTGCCGCGCCGCTTTCCCATCGAGGTGACGCTCGACGACTGGCCGGCGGGGCTCGGCCTGTTCAACGGCGCGGATGCCCGCGTACTGATCTGGTTCTAGGGCATGGACGACGTCACCCGCCAGGCATTCGCGACGGCTTCGGGGGTGCTCGCTGCAGTCTATATGGCGCTCTGGATGGATTTGCAGGACCCTTACTGGGCGGCACTGAGCGTGATGATCATCGCCAATGTCGACCGCGACGCGCTGTTCACCAAGGGGCTGCTGCGCATCGTCGGCACGCTGGTCGGCGTGACGAGCGGCTACGTCATGGGCCAGTGGATGGAGGGCATGCAGTCGATGCAGGCCGCCTCCGTCATGATCGCGGCGGCGGTCGGCACCTATGGCCGCCAGCGCAGCGCCTATGGCTATGCCTGGTTCTACGGGGGATTGAGCTTCGCCCTGCTGATCCTCTACACCATGGTGCAACCGCAGGACCTCTACGCCTTCGCCCACTACCGCACCTACGAGATCCTCATCGGCGTGCTCTGCGGCACGCTGGCGAACTGGGCGCTGGGGCCGCGGGCGGGGGAACTGCCGGCGCATATATTAGCGCAGGCCGCCACCACGACGCGGGACAATGCGCGGCGCCAGTCCTTCATCGCCGGACTCGGCGCGCTGACCATCATCGTCACCTGGGCGCTGTTCGACCTGCCGCAACTGCCGCAGGTGCTGATTTCCAGCCTCGTCGTGCTCGACGCCGACCCGCTGGCGACGCGCCATCGCGGCGCGCAGCGCATCTTCGGCTGTATCATCGGCGGCACGGCGGGCATCCTCGTGGTGCTGATCGACGCGGCCGACCAATGGTGGTGGACCGCGGCGCTGTTCCTCGGCGTGTTCACCTTCTCGCGGCTGCATCTGTCGAAGTCGCCCAATGCCTATATCGGCACGCAGTCGGCCATCGCCTATCTGGTGACGCTGGTCAGCCTCGGCCCGCCGACCACGCTGGAGCCGCCGATCGACCGGCTGGTCGGCATCATCATCGGCGTGAGCATCATGACCGTGCTGGTCTGGGCACTGAATCCGCCGAAACCGCCGCAGCCGGCATCGGCTGCAATGACCTCGTAGATCACTGTCGCCGTCTGGTCATCGGCCGTCGTCTCGGGATCAGACCTTGCGGGCCGGCGCGATGGTCCCGACAAGCGCGGGGATGTCGGCGCCGCGCGGCACGCTCAGCCACCGTTCCGGCGCGCCGGCGGGGATGATGACGGCGGCATTCTTCGGGCAGATGTCGAGGCAGTCGACCTCGACGATGGCAATCCGGGCGCCCTTGCGGCGCGGCTTCTTCATCGGTTTGCCGCCCTCGCGCCGGGCGATCTCCGCCTTCAGCGCCTTGGGCAGGCTGTCACGGCCGTCGGCACCGAAGCCGCCCTTGAGCTTCTTCGCGCATTTGCGGCAGACGAGCACGATGTCGGTCCAGTCGGACTTGATGGGCTTCATGCGTGAAAAGGCCTCCGCGCTGCATGTGGCATCGCGGAGGCCGCTTGTCGACGTAGGCAATGGAACGGCCGGCTGGAAAGCTGCGAACCCCGAGTGCCGAGTGGGGGGCGGGACGGCACCCTGAGCCTTTCTTTCCAGCCGGCCTCGGCTCACTCCGCCGGGTGAAGGGCGGGGAGCACCTCGCCGTGCTGGCGCAGCTTGCGGTTACCCGTGAGCCTGCGCAGCAGCACATAGAAGACGGGCGTGAGGAACAGCCCGAAGAAGGTCACGCCGAGCATGCCGGCGAAGACCGCGATGCCCATGGCATGGCGCATCTCGGCGCCCGCGCCGGTGGAGAGCACCAGCGGCAGCACGCCCATGATGAAGGCGAAGGACGTCATCAGGATCGGCCGCAGGCGCAGCCTGCTGGCTTCGATCGCAGCCTCGACCGGGGTACGGCCCTGGAACTCCAGCTCGCGGGCGAACTCGACGATCAGGATGGCGTTCTTGGCGGAGAGGCCCACCAGCACCACCAGGCCGATCTGGGTGAAGATGTTGTTGTCACCCCCGCCCAGCCACACGCCGAACAGCGCTGCCAATATGCCCATGGGCACGATCATGATGATCGCGATGGGCAGAGTCAGGCTCTCATATTGCGCCGCCAGCACGAGGAAGACGAGCAGCAAGGCGAGCGGGAACACCAGCACCGCGGAATTGCCGGCGAGGATCTCCTGATAGGTGAGGTCGGTCCATTCATAGTCGAAGCCCGGCGGCAGCACCTCGGCCGCGATGCGCGCGGCTGCCGCCTGCGCCTGGCCGGAAGAGAAGCCTGGCGCGGGAGAGGCGTTGACGTCGGCGGTGAGGAAGCCGTTGTAGCGCATGGCGCGCTCCGGGCCCGCCGTCATCTCGACCTTCAGCAGAGCGGCGAGCGGGATCATCTCGCCGTTGTTCGCCCGCACCTTCAACTGGCCGATATCCTCCGGCTTGGCGCGGAACGGCGCGTCGGCCTGCGCTCGCACCGAGTAGGTGCGGCCGAACTTGTTGAAGTCGTTCACATAGAGCGAGCCGAGATAGACCTGCAGCGTCTCGAACACCGACTGGATCGGCACGCCGAGCTGGCGAGCCTTGGTGCGGTCGACATTGGCGAAGAGCTGCGGCACGTTCACCTGGAAGGTGGTGAACTGGCCGGTCAGCTCCGGCGCCTGCATCGCCTTGGCCATGAAGGCGTTGGTGACGTTCGCCAACTCCTCGTAGCCACGGCCCGCCCGGTCCTCGATCTGCATCTTGAAGCCGCCGACCACGCCCAGCCCCTGCACCGGCGGGGGCGGGAACATGGCGATGAAGGCGTCCTGGATCGCGCCGTATTTCTGGTTCAGCGACATGGCGATGGCGCCGGCTGACAGCGAGGGATCCTTGCGCTCCTCGAATGGCTTCAGCGTCGAGAAGACGATGCCGGCATTCGAGGAGTTGGAGAAGCCGGCGATCGACAGGCCGGGGAAGGCGACCGCGCTGGCGACGCCGGGCTCGGCCAGGGTGATCTCCGTCATGCGGCGGATGACTTCCTCGGTGCGGTCCAGTGTGGCGCCGTCCGGCAGCTGGGCGAAGCCGACGAGGTACTGCTTGTCCTGCGCCGGCACGAAGCCGCCCGGCACCGCCTGGAACAGCCACCAGGTGGCGCCCAGCATGACGGCGTAGAACACCATCACCAGGCTCTTGACCTTCAGCACGCCACGCACGCCGCCGCCATAGCCGGTGGAACCGCGCGAGAACGCCCAGTTGAAGCCGCGGAAGAACCAGCCGAACAGCGCGTTGATGATGCGCTGCAGCCGGTCGGGCTCGGCATGGTGGCCCTTGAGCAGGAGCGCCGCTAGCGCCGGCGATAGGGTGAGCGAATTGATCGCGGAGATCACGGTCGAGATGGCGACGGTGAGTGCGAACTGCCGGTAGAACTGCCCCGACAGGCCGGAGATGAAGGCCAGCGGCACGAACACCGCGACCAGCACCAGGGCGATGGCGATGATCGGCCCCGACACCTCGGCCATGGCGCGATAGGAAGCCTCGCGCGGTGTCAGCCCGTTCTCGATGTTGCGCTCGACATTCTCCACCACGACGATGGCGTCGTCGACGACGATGCCGATGGCGAGCACCAGACCGAACAGGCTCAGTGCGTTGATCGAGAAGCCGAACACATACATCACCGCGAAGGTGCCGACGATGGACACCGGCACGGCGAGCAGCGGGATGATCGAGGCGCGCCAGGTCTGAAGGAACACCACGACGACGATGACGACGAGCAGCACGGCTTCGAACAGCGTGTGCACCACCGCCTCGATGGAAGCACGCACGAACTCGGTCGTGTCGTAGACGATGTCGTAGTCGACGCCTTCCGGCATCGTCTTCTTCACCTCTTCCATCGTCGCCTTGACGGTGGCGGCGATTTCCAGCGCGTTGGAGCCCGGCGCCTGGAACACGCCGATGCCGACCGCCTGCTTGTTGTCGAGCAGCGAGCGCAGCGCGTAGTCGGCGGCGCCCAGCTCGATGCGGGCGACGTCGCGCAGACGCACGATCTGTCCGTCCGTGCCGGTCTTCACCACGATGTCGCCGAATTCGTCCTCGGTCTCCAGGCGGCCCTGCGCGTTGACGGAGAGCTGGAGCTCGACACCCTGCGCGGCCGGCGAGGCGCCGACGATGCCGGCGGCGGCCTGCACGTTCTGGGCGCGGATCTCGTTCACCACGTCGCCGGCGGAGAGGCCGTGCTCGGCGATCTTCTGCGGGTCGAGCCAGACGCGCATCGAGTAGTCGCCGGCGCCGAAAATGTCGATCTGGCCGACGCCGGAAATGCGCGCCAGCCGGTCCTTCACGTTGAGTACTGCGTAGTTGCGCAGATAGGTGATGTCGTAGCGGTCATTGGGCGAGACGAGGTGCACCACCATGATGAAGTTCGGCGAACTCTTCGCCGTGGTGATGCCGAGGCTGCGCACCTCTTCCGGCAGGCGCGGTTCCGCCTGCGCGACGCGGTTCTGCACCAGCTGTGTCGCCTTGTCGGGGTCAGTGCCGAGCTTGAAGGTGACGGTCAGCGTCATCACGCCGTCCGTCGTCGCCTGCGAGGACATGTAGAGCATGTCCTCGACACCGTTGATCTGCTCCTCGATCGGCGTCGCCACGGTGGCGGCGATGACCTTCGGGCTGGCACCGGGATATTGCGCGCGCACGATGACCTGCGGCGGGACGACCTCGGGATATTCCGAGATCGGCATCACGCGCAGCGCCAGCAGGCCGGCGACGAAGATGAGCACCGAGAGCACGCCGGCGAAGATGGGCCGGTCGATGAAGAATTTGGACAGATTCATAGCGTCCTCCCCCCAAGGAGGCGTTGCCGGGCTACGCTGGATTCAGGTCTCAGCGCGCGGCGACGGAGGTGGAGTTATCCGTCGCCTTGGCGGCGGAAGCGGTTTCCATGGGCACGATCTCGGGCGCGAGCAGCGCGCCGGGGCGCACCCGCTGCAGGCCGTTGACGACGACGCGCTCGCCTTCCTTGAGGCCGCTGGCAACGACGCGCAGCCCCTCGGCGGGCGCGCCGAGCTTGATTTCGCGATAGGTCGCCTTGCCCTCGCCATCGACCACGAAGACGAACTTCTTGTCCTGGTCGGTGCCGACCGCGCGCTCGTTGATCACCAGCGCCGGCTCGGTCTGGGCGCGGCCCATGCGGACGCGGGCGAACTGGCCCGGCACGAGGCGGCCGTCCTTGTTGTCGAACACGGCGCGCAGGCGGAACGTGCCGGTGGTCGCATCGACCTGGTTGTCGACGAGCTGGAGATGGCCGGCGGTCGGCTTGCCGCCGGTCGTCGCGGTGGTGATCTCGACCGGGATGCGGTCGATCTGGCCCAGCACGTCGCCGGCGCCGAGCGTGGCGAGCGCCTCGCCGACCGCGCTCTCATCGGCGGCGAAGCCGACATAGATCGGGTCGACCGAGACGAGGGTGGTCAGCACCGGCGAGGTCGGGCCGGCGGCGACGAGATTGCCCACCGTCACGTCGATGCGGCCGACACGACCGTCCACCGGGGCGCGCACCTCGGTATAGCCAAGATCAAGCTTGGCGGTCTGTAGCGCGGCCTCGGCAGCGCGCAGATTGGCCTCCGCCTCGCGATAGGCATTGGTGCGCTGGTCGAGGTCGCGCACGGAGACGACGCGGTTGTCGACAAGCTGCTTGCCGCGATCCACCTCGTTCTTGGTGAAGTCGACCTGCGCCTCGGCGGCCTGGCGCATGGCTTCGGCGCGGTCGAGCGCCGCCTGGTAGGGCTCGGGATCGATGGTGACGAGCATGTCGCCCTGTTTCACCAGCGCGCCCTCGCGGAAATGGATGGCCTTCACCGCCCCGGTGACGCGCGGGCGGACCTCGACGCGCTCGACCGCCTGGAGGCGGCCCGAGAATTCGTCCCACTTCATGGTGTCGCGGGATTTGAGCACCGCCACCGACACAGGAATGCCCTGCGGTGCCTGGGCCTGCGCCGGTGCCGGATCGGTGGCGAGAGCGGAGCTGATCGGCCAGGCGAACCACACGGCGGCCGCCGTGGCGACCGTGGCGAGGCTTAGCGCGAGGCCGGCGTCGCGCCAGCCGCGGCGGTGGGGAGTGCTGGGCAGATCGCGGGCGATTTCGGCGCGTACGATCTCAGGAACGGCGACATGGTTGCGAACGCGATCTTCGGTCATGGACGATCTCCTGGCCTCAGGCCTGAATTTTACGAAGGGCGGCCGCTTCGGGGGCCGCCAGGAATTGCGTGAACAGCGGCACCAGCTCGCGCGCCCAGGGCGGCAGGCTGGCGGCATCCGGGGCGCCGTCGTCGGCGTCTTCGGTCTCGGCGACGACATGGCTTTCGACCGGCACGCCGCAATCGGCGAGGCGTCGGCCATAGGCGAGGCTCTCATCGTGCATCGGGCAGTCATCCGAGGTGATGATCAGCGCCGGTGCGATCCCCCCGAGCCGGCGTGAGCCGAGCGGGGCGGCATAGGGGTGCGCAGCCTTGTCCGCCGTGCCGAGATAGAAATGCCAGCCATCCGCCCATTTGCATCCCGCCTGGCCAGCCTCGGCGGCATGGATCGACTTCGAGGCAAGGCAGGGGTCGAGCATGGGCGAGAGCAGGATCTGCCCGGCAACCGGCGGATGGTTCTGGTCGCGCGCCATCAATGTCAGCGCGGTGGCAATGTTGGCGCCGGCTTCCTCGCCGGCGACGAACAGCCGGGCGCCGCGACCGGCCCATTTGGCGCGCTGGCGGTGCAGCAGTTCGAGCGCCGCGAACGAGACGTTGAGCGCCGCCGGGAACGGATGCTCCGGCGCCAGCGGATAGTCGAGCGAGATGACGACCGCGCCGGCTTCCGCCATGGAACGGCAGATATACGCGCTGCAGTCGAGGTCGCCGCAGGTGAAGGTGCCGCCATGCAGGTGCAGCACCAGCGGCGTCGGCCGCAGGACGGACGCGGTGTGGTAGACGCGGACCGGCAACGCCGTCCCGTCCAGTTCCAACCGGTCTTCCGTCCATAGTGCCGACATTGCGCCCACCTTCGGAAATGGGGAGCGCCGCAACCACCCGATTTCCCTTATTGCAACGCAGCGAAACTTAGTGCGGCGTCCTCATTGAAAAAATACCGGATTTGGGATTTCATTATTCACATTAGGAAACAATCAGCCATTGGCAGCATGGACCAGATCGCCGCGATGCGGGCCTTCGCCCGCGTGGTCGAGGCGGGGAACTTCACCCGCGCCGCCGACCTGCTGGATATGCCGAAGCCCACCGTAACCAAGCTGATCCAGCAGCTGGAATCACATCTGCGCACCAAATTGCTCAACCGCACGACACGCCGCGTCGGGGTGACGCCGGACGGCGCCGCCTATTACGAGCGGGCGGTGGCGTTGCTGTCCGATCTAGATGAGCTCGACGGCTCAATGACGCGCTCGCAGGCGACGCCCTCCGGCCGGCTGCGCATCGACGTGCCGTCCTCGCTCGCCCTCTATGCGCTCATTCCCGCTCTGCCGGATTTCTTCGCCCGCTACCCCGACATCCAGCTCGATCTCGGCGTTTCCGACCGGCCGGTCGACCTGCTGGCGGAGAATGTCGACTGCGCCATTCGTGGCGGCGACCTGGTCGACCCGACGCTGATCGCCCGCCGCATCGGCCAGGTGCAGCTCACACTGTGCGCCGCGCCGGGCTACATCCAGCAATACGGCATGCCGCAGCACCCGCGCGAGCTGGAGAGCGGGCACTGCGTCATCGGCTATTTCTCCGCCCGCACCGGCCGGCGCGTGGCGTTCGACGTGGTGCGGGGCGAGGAGAGCTACGAGCTCGATCTGCCGTACTTCGTGGCGGTGAACGATTCCACCGCCTATCTCGCCGCCGGCCTTGCCGGCCTCGGCATCACCCAGTCCATCGAGCCCATGGTGCTGCCCTATATCGAGGCCGGCCGGCTGGTGCGCGTGCTGCCCGACTGGCACAGTGCGCCCATCGTGCTGCATGTCGTCTATGCGCCGAACCGTCACCTATCCAACAGGCTGCGCGTTTTCGTCGACTGGGTCGCCGAACTGTTCTCCACCGGCGGCGCCTACCGCCGGCGGGCCGCCTCGCTGCTCATGATCAATGAGCCCGGCGTCAGTGGATGACGCCGAGGAACTGCTTGAGTTCGGCCGTCTTCGGGTTGGCGAACACCTCCCCCGGCGGCCCGATCTCATGCACGCGGCCCTGATGCATGAACACGACGCGCGAGCACACGTCGCGGGCGAAGCGCATCTCGTGCGTCACCATCATGAGCGTCATGCCTTCCGCGGCCAGTTCCTTCACCACGGCGAGCACCTCGTTGACCAACTCCGGGTCGAGCGCCGAGGTGATCTCGTCGCACAGCAGGGCGATGGGCTGCATGGCCAGCGCGCGGGCGATCGCCACGCGCTGTTGCTGGCCGCCGGAGAGCTGGTCGGGATAGGCGTCGAACTTGTGGCCGAGCCCGACCCGCTCCAGCATCTTCTTGGCCATCGTCTCAGCCTCGGCCTTCGGCGTCTTCTTCACCACCATCTGCGAGAGCATGACGTTGCGCCCCGCGGTGAGGTGCGGGAACAGGTTGAAGCTCTGGAAGATCATACCGACCTTGAGGCGCAGCGCCTTGAGGTGGAGTTCGTCCGGCAGCAGCTGGGCGCCGGCGACGGAGATCGAGCCTTCATCAATGTTTTCAAGCCCGTTTATGCAGCGCAGCAGGGTGGACTTGCCCGAGCCCGACTTGCCGATGATGGCGATGACCTCGCCGGGCTCGACGTCGATATTGATACCCTTGAGCACTTCGTTGTCGCCGAAGCGCTTCTTCACTTCAGTGATTTCGATGAGCGACATTGAGCTTCCTCTCGAGGATCTGGGAAGACTTGGACAGCGGCCAGCACAGGCAGAAATAGATCAGCGCGACGAAGCCGTAGACGGTGAAGGGCTCGAAGGTGGCGTTGGTCACCATCGTCCCGGCTTTCGACAGTTCGACAAAGCCGATGATCGAGGTCAGCGCCGTGCCCTTCACCACCTGCACGGAAAAGCCGACCGTGGGCGGCACGGCGATGCGCAGCGCCTGCGGCAGGATCACCCAACGCATCTGCTGCACATAGCCCATGCCGAGGCTGGAGGAGGCCTCCCACTGGCCCCTGGTGATGGATTCGACGCAGCCGCGCCAGATCTCGGTGAGGAATGCTGCCGACCACAGGATCAGCGCCACCCCCGCCGCCAGCCAGGCCGGCACGTCGATGCCGAACAGGCCGAGCCCGAAGAAGGCGAGGAACAGCTGCATCAGCAGCGGCGTACCCTGGAACAGCTCAACATAGGTCTTCACGAAGATCTGTCCGGCCTTGTTCTTACCGATACGGGCGAACAGCAGGGCGGCGCCGACGAGGCTGCCGCCGATGAAGGAGACGATGGACAAAAGCACCGTCCAGCGCGCGGCCAGCAGCAGGTTGCGCAATATGTCCCAAGTGGTGAAGTCGCTCATGCTTGCCTCCTCACCGGGCGCTGCGCTTGGGGAACAGGGTCCAGCCGAGGCCGCGCAGCAGCTGGCGCAGCGCGATGGCGAGGGCGAGATAGATCAGCGTCGCGGCGAAATAGGTCTCGAACGCCCGGAAGGTGCGCGACTGGATGAAGTTCGCCGCGAAGGTGAGGTCCTCCGCCGCGATCTGCGACACCGCCGCCGAGCCCAGCATGACGATGACGATCTGCGACGACAGTGCCGGCCAGATGCGTTGCAGCGCCGGGATCAGCACCACGTACCAGAAGGTCTGGAGGCGGCTCATGCCGAGGCTCGCCCCAGCCTCGAACTGGCCTTTCGGCGTCGCCTGGATGCCGGCGCGGATGATCTCGCAGCCATAGGCGCCGAGGTTGATCACCATGGCGAGGTTGGCCGCTTCCAGCTCGCCCATGCGCAGGCCGAGCGCCGGCAGGCCGAAGAAGATGAAGAACAATTGGATCAGGAACGGCGTGTTGCGGATCAATTCGACATAGGCGGCGACCAGCCGGCCGAGCCAGCGCGGCCCCAGTGCCCGCGCCCAGGCGCAGGCGATGCCAAGCGACACGCCCATCACGCCGCCCACCAGCGTGAGCTCGACGGTGATGCCGATACCCCTGAGGAGAACCGGCCAGTAATCGAAGATCCAGCCGAAATCGAACGCGTAGTTCATGCCGGTGAACTCCCGCTGGCGAGGTGAGGGGGAACTCCCTCTCCCCATCGGGGAGAGGGTTGGGGTGAGGGGTCTTCAACGCTTCGCCATCGCTAGAGCCCCCTCACCGACCCGCTTCGCGGGCCACCTCTCCCCACTGGGGAGAGGAAAAGCGGGTGCTGCCTTTTGGCGGATACCTGCGCCGGGGCCCGGCTCGGCGCTTCGGCTATGCTGGCGTCGGGCCGGGACAGATGTCGCTCACAGATCAGCCGGCAGCTTGGCCCCGAGCCACTTCTGCGAGATGGCCTCGAGCGCGCCGTCCTTCTTGGCGGCGGCGATGATCGCGTCGACCTTGGCGAGCAGGGCCGGCTCGTTCTTGTTGAGGCCGATGTAGCAGGGCGAGTTCTTGATGAGGAACTTCAGCTCCGGCTTCTTCGGCGGGTTGCGCTCGATGATCGCGGCGGCGACCACATTGCCCGTCGTGACGAGGTCGACCTGGCCGGAGAGGAAGGCGGAGATGGTGCCGTTATTGTCCTCATAGCGCTTGATGGTGACGTCGGCCGGCGCCAGCTTGGTCAGCTCCAGGTCTTCCATGGCGCCGCGGGTGACGCCGACGGTCTTGCCGGACAGTTCCTTCACCTCGGAAACCTTGATGTCGGCCGGGCCGAACACGCCGGAGAAGAAGGGCGCATAGGCGACCGAGAAGTCGATGACCTTCTCGCGCTCGGCATTCTTGCCGAGCGAGGAGATGACGAGGTCGACCTTGTTGGTCTGGAGATAGGGGATGCGGTTGGCGCTGGTGACAGGCACCAGTTCCAGCTTCACGCCGAGCTTGTCGGCGATCAGTTTGGCGACATCGACGTCGTAGCCCTTGGGCTGCATGTCGGCGCCGACGCTGCCGAAGGGCGCGAAATCCTGCGGCACGGCGATGCGGATCACCTTGCCCGCCTCGATGGTGGCGAGGGCGTCGGCCTTCGCGGGGAGGGGCGCCTGCGCGGCGATGAGGAGCGCGCCGGCGGCGAGCGCGAGAAGGGTGCGGCGGTTCATGCGGTCAGTCCTCTCTTTCGTGAGACGGGGAATGGGTGTGGGCATGCACATGCGGCACGGAGGGGGCGTTGCCGGCAAAGGTCGACGGCGACAGCAGTTCGCGAAGCGCCGCGAGCGGATCGGGCTTGGCGGTGAGGTCGAGCCCGGCCTCTACCTTGCCGATGTGCTCGTCCATCAGCCGGGCGGCCAGCGCCAGGTCGCCGGCTTCCATGGCGGCGACGATGTCCTCATGGTCGTGGCTGGATTCCTCCGCCTTCTCGGTCGGCTGGTAGAGCATCGAGATCAGCGTGGTGCGGGCGGTGAGGTCGCGGATGATCTCGGTCAGCAGCCGGTTGCCGAGCGCGTCGGCGAGATGGATGTGAAAATCGCCGAGCAGGCAGGCGCGGGACGACACGTCGCCCGTCTCGATGGCCTCGCGCTCAATGGCGACATGCTCCTTGAGGCTTCTCACCACATCGGGCGGAACCTCTTTCAGGGTCTGCAGCAGGCCGGTCTCGATGACCCGCCGGGTCTGGAAGGCCTCGCGCGCCTCGTCCGCCGAGGGCTCGACGACGAACCAGCCGCGCCGGGCGCTGACCTGCACGACGCCGCGCGTCTCCAGCCGCATCATCGCCTCGCGCACACGGGTGCGCGACACGCCGAACAGGTCCGCGAGCTTCTGCTCGCCGAGCCTCGTGCCCGGATTGATGCGCCCGGCGAGGATGGCGGAGAGGATCGCTTCCTCGATATTGGCGGTGGCTGGGTTCATCACGCTTGCCTACAAACTTGTATACAAGCTGGTAAGCAATCAGCGTGCCAATGACGTTCGGTGAGATCGGCGGCTTCGCCCGCCGTGCCGGCGCGGCGGCTGTCTCCCCTCCGCAAAATGACGGATTCCGGCAGTCGCCAGAACGACTTGTTTCAATCGGGGTAGACTGCGCCCGCATCCAGCAGGGCGTCGTGCCGATCTCCGGCCGCGGCGACCGGGGCAGGCGGCGGCAGGCCGGCCCCTGCCGAGCCGCCGTGCTGCATCTTTGGTCAGCTTCGCCCGGTATCTAGGCGCCGGGGTCGCGGGGATGCAGGCTACTCCGCCGCCGCACGCTTGTGCCCGAGCCGCTCGCCCAGCTTGTCCAGCAGCCCCTCGGCGGCTTCCGCGATCACCGTGCCGGGCGGATAGATCGCCTCGGCACCGGCGGCGTGCACGGCCTCGTAATCCTGCGGCGGCACCACGCCGCCGACCACCACCATGATGTCCGGCCGCCCCTCGGCGGCAAGCGCCGCCTTGACCTGCGGCACCAGCGTGAGATGGCCGGCGGCGAGCGAGGAGATGCCGATGACATGCACGTCGTTCTCCACCGCCTGCCGCGCTGCCTCCTGCGGCGTGGCGAAGAGCGGCCCGATGTCGACGTCGAAGCCGAGGTCGGCGAAGGCGGAGGCGATGACCTTCTGGCCTCGGTCATGCCCGTCCTGCCCGACCTTGGCGACGAGGATGCGTGGGCGCCGGCCTTCCTCGTGCTCGAAGGCTTCGACACGCTCGCGCACGCGGGCCACCCTGTCGCTCATCGCTCCCGCCTCCCGCTTGTAGACGCCCGAAACCGCGCGGATTTCCGCCCGGTGCCGGCCGAACACGCGCTCCAGCGCGTCCGATATCTCGCCCACCGTCGCCTTGGCGCGGGCGGCGTCGATGGCGAGCGCAAGCAGATTACCATGTCCCGCCGCGCCGTTCTGCAAGGCGGTCAGCGCAGCTTCCACCGCCTTCGGGTCGCGCTCGGCCCTGAGGCGCGCCAGCTTTTCCAGCTGCGCCGCGCGCACGGCCGAATTGTCGACGCGGAGCACGTCGATCGGCGTCTCGCGCTCGGGCTTGTACTTGTTCACGCCGACAACGGTCTGCGCGCCGGAATCGATGCGCGCCTGCGTGGTCGCTGCGGCTTCCTCGATGCGCAGCTTGGGAATGCCGGCCTCGATCGCCTTGGCCATGCCACCCAGCTCCTCGACCTCGGCGATGTGCGCCAGCGCCTTGGCGGCGAGATCGGCGGTGAGGCGCTCGACATAGAACGAGCCGCCCCAGGGATCGATGGCGCGCGTCGTGCCGCTCTCCTGTTGCAGCAGGATCTGCGTGTTGCGGGCGATGCGGGCTGAGAAGTCGGTCGGCAAAGCGAGGGCCTCGTCGAGCGCGTTGGTGTGCAGCGACTGGGTGTGGCCCTGTGTCGCCGCCATGGCTTCGACCATGGTGCGCATGACGTTGTTGAACACGTCCTGCGCGGTCAGGCTCCAGCCCGAAGTCTGCGAATGAGTGCGCAGCGGCAGCGACTTCGGGTTCTGCGCGCCGATGTCCTGCATCAGCTTCGCCCAGATCAGCCGGGCGGCGCGCAGCTTGGCGACCTCCATGAAGAAGTTCATGCCGATCGCCCAGAAGAACGACAGGCGCGGCGCGAAGGCGTCGATGGGCAGGCCGGCGGCGACGCCGGCGCGGGCATATTCCAGCCCGTCGGCCAGCGTGTAGGCGAGTTCCAGGTCCTGCGTCGCGCCAGCCTCCTGCATGTGATAGCCGGAGATCGAGATCGAGTTGAAGCGTGGCATCTCCTTGGACGTAAAGGCGAAAATGTCGGAGATGATGCGCATCGAGGGTGTCGGCGGGTAGATGTAGGTGTTGCGGACCATGAACTCCTTGAGGATGTCGTTCTGGATGGTGCCGGAGAGCTGCGCCGGGCTCACGCCCTGCTCTTCGGCGGCCACGACATAGAGCGCGAGGATCGGCAGCACCGCGCCGTTCATGGTCATGGACACGCTCATCTGATCCAGCGGAATGCCGGAAAACAGCGTGCGCATGTCGAAGATCGAGTCGATGGCGACGCCCGCCATGCCGACATCGCCGGCGACGCGCGGATGGTCGCTGTCATAGCCGCGATGGGTGGCGAGGTCGAAGGCGACCGAGAGGCCCTTCTGCCCGGCGGCGAGGTTGCGCCGGTAGAACGCATTGGAATCCTCCGCCGTGGAGAAGCCGGCATATTGCCGGATGGTCCAGGGCTGGGTGGCGTACATGGTCGGGTACGGTCCGCGCAGGAAGGGTGCGATGCCGGGATAGCTGTCGACGACCGACAGGCCGGCAATGTCCTCCGCCCCGTAGAGCGGCTTCACCGCGATGCGCTCCGGCGTGGTCCACGGCTCGGCGGCGATGGAGGGCACGCCCGGCGCGGGGCTCGCCCAGTCGATCGCGGCGAAGTTCGGAATGCGGCTCATCGTGCCTTCCTCGCATCTGGCCCCCGCCTCGGCGGACGCCCCTTCCGGGTCCTTCGGACCCCGTTCACGCTCAGGCCTTCTTCGCGACCCACGATCCGGTGCAGGCCGGCTTCGGCGACGTCCAGTCACCCGAGGCGGTATCTCCACGCACCAGGCCGGTCGCCTTCACATGACGCCCGCCATGAGCGAGGTCCATGCGGATCAGCCCGGCCGCGTTGATGCCGCCCGTCGCCTTCACAGGCCACATACCGGCATAGGTGACCTCGCCGGCCCGGACGCGCATCTTGAAGTCGTAATTGGTGCCGCAGGAACCGTCCTCGGCGGAGGTGGTCACGGTCCAGATGCCGTCATGCCGATCGGTACGGGCGAAGGCGGGTGCGCTGTTGGCAACGATGGCGAGCACCGCGATGATGATCGACGTCTGCAATGGAAAGGTCATGGCACTTTCCTTTCGATGAAGTTGGCTCATGGGGATAACGGCCCCACGGCCATATCGATCCGCTTCCCGGCGATGCCGAGCCGTGCATGCAGGTCGCCGAGCACCTCAAGCAGATCCGCACCGGCGAAGAGGAAGCCGTCCATGCCCGCTGCGCGCCAGGCGGTCTCCTGCTCGCCTGGCTTGCCGGCAAGCAAGACGAGTTCGGCACCCGCCTGCTTCAGTGTCTGGGCCGCCGTCACGGCTTGCGTGGCATAGACCGCGTCCGAGGAGCACAGGCAGGCGAGCCGGGCACCGGAGGCGCGGAAGGCTTCCGCCAGTGCCGCCGGATCGGCGAAGCCGTCATTGGGCGGCGCTTCGATGCCGCCCGCCTCGAGGAAGGTTCTGGCGAAGCCGGCGCGGGCGGTGAAGTCCGCCGGCGTGCCGAGGCCGGCGAGGAACGCAAGCGGCGCCGGGTTCGCGGCCTCGGCCGCCTCGCGCAACCTCTCAAACGGCGCGGCGAGGCGCCCGGCCGCCAGCGGCTCGCACAACAGCGCGCCTTCCGCCGGCAGCGCGGCGGCGGCGTGGCGGGCCGGCGCCAGCACGGAGGGTACGCTCTCGCCGACCAGCGGGAATTCCGACGTGCCGGTCAGTGGCAGCCGTCGGGCGGCGACGTCCTTCGCGCGGGTCGCGCGCGCCGCCGCGATCCGGTGCTGCCAGGCGCCCGAGCTGAGGCTCTCCACCATGCCGCCCTCGCGCTCGATCTGGCGGAACAGCTCCCAGGCGGTGGACGCCAGCTTCTCCGTGCGTTCCTCGATGGCGCCGGCACCCGCATTCGGATCGGCGACGCGATGGATGTTGGATTCCTCGATCAGGATGATCTGCGTGTTGCGCGCCAGCCGGCGGGCGGCGCTGTCCGGCAGGCCGAGTCCTTGAGTGAACGGCAGCACGGCAAGGCTGTCCGCCCCGCCGACGCCCGCAGCGAAGGCGGCGACGGTGCCGCGCAACAGGTTCACATACGGGTCGCGCCGGGTCAGCGAACGCCATGCCGTCTCCATGTGGAGGGCGACGGGCCTGGCCTCCACGCCGCAGGCGCCGAGCGCCGCCGCCCAGAGCTGGCGGAAGGCGCGCGGCTTGGCCTGCGTGGCGAACTGGTCGACATCGGCGGTGAGCGCCACCTCGATGGCGGCCGCAGCATCTTCCAGCGCGAGGCCGGCGGCTTCCAGCGTGCGCAGATAAGCGGTGGCCGTTGCGAGCACGGCGGCAAGTTCCTGCGCATCGGTAGCCCCGGCGGCGTGGTGCAGCCGACCGTCCGCCCGCACCATCGGCGCGGCGAGCCCGCGCGCGCGCAGCGTCGCCACGGTCTGGCCGAGCCGGGCCGACAGCGCGTCCCATTCGATGGGCGCGGCGCCGAGCGCGGCGAAGTCGCCAATGGGATCGAGCCCGAAGCGGATGTCGAGCCGGGCCGGATCGAACGCCTCGAACTGGCGGGCCAGCAGCAGCGCGATGTCACGACCCTGATAGCGCCCCGCCTCGACGCGCAGCGTGACCAGTTCCGGCATCACGCCGTGGAGCACCCGGACGAGTTCCTCGTGCCGGACCGGCAGGCCGAAGCCGCCGGCGGAAGGCGCCGAGGCGAAGACCAGCGTGGCGCCGTCGGCCCCGCCGTTCAGGTCTTCCAGCAACTGGTCGTTTGCCAGCGCGGCGTCGTCATGGTCGATGCGCGCGATGATCTTCCACGGTGCGCCGGCCGGGCGCCCGGCGATCACCCCCGCCGCGCGCCGTCGCTCGGGCAGCGCGTCGAGGGTGTAGCCGTCGGCCGTGCGCGTCAGCATGCGCTTATCGTAAGGCGCGCCCTTCAATACGCCCTCGACCAGCTTCAGCCAGTCCTCGCGCGAGGCAGTGGGGAAGGAAGCGAGGTCGAGATCCAGGGCGGTCTGGTCCATGTCCGCTCCCCCCGTCTCAGGCGAATTCGAGGATGACGGCATCGACCGCGAGGCTGTCGCCGGCCTTGGCGATGATCCTGGCGACCGTCGCGTCGCGCTCGGCGCGCAGCACATTCTCCATCTTCATCGCCTCGACCACGGCGAGCGCCTCGCCCGCCTTCACTTCCTGCCCTTCCGAGACCGCGATGGAAACCACCAGGCCAGGCATCGGGCAGAGCAACTGCTTGCCGCTGCCGGTGTCGAGCTTCTCCGGCATCAGCGCGGCAAGCTCCGCCTCGCGTCTTGTATAGACGGTGGCGCTCACAGCGACGCCGCGATGGGCCAGCGCCACGCCGTTGAGGCGCGGGCGCACCTGTACGCTGATCGCCTCGTCGTCGAACACGCCGCTCCACACCGGTTCGCCCGGCTGCCAGCCCGCACGCAGCTCATGCGTGCCATCGGGCCGGCCATCCGCGTCGAGGAAGGTGACGATGAAGCCACCCGCCGCGCGGTCGACCTCGCAGGGCAGGTGCAGCCCACCGAGATCGACCACGCGCTGATGCTCGAACACCACCGGCCGGCCGGCGAGCTGGCCGGAGATCCGGCGCTTCCTCGCATTGCCGACATTGTCGATCACCGCCGCCACCGCCGCCAGCTTGCGCGCCAGCGCCGGGGTCGGCGCGGTGGGGTGGAAGCCGTCGGGATATTCCTCGGCGATGAAGCCGGTGGAGAGATGGCCCTTGCGCCAGCGCTCATGCGCCATCAGCGCGGCGAGGAACGGGATGTTGTGCTGGATGCCGTCAATGGCGAAGGCGTCGAGCGCGTCGGCCTGCGCCTCGATCGCCTCCTCGCGCGTCGGCGCGTGGGTGATCAGCTTGGCGATCATCGGGTCGTAATAGAGCGAGATTTCCCCGCCCTCATAGACGCCGGTGTCGTTGCGGGTGGTGACGGCGTTCTTCACGCCTTCCGCCGGCGGGCGATAGCGGGTCAGCCGGCCGATGGAGGGCAGGAAGGAGCGGTAGGGGTCCTCGGCATAGACGCGGGACTCGACCGCCCAGCCCTTGAGCTTCACCTCGTTCTGCGTGATCGACAGGGGCTCGCCGGCCGCGACGCGGATCATCTGCTCCACGAGATCGATGCCGGTGACCAGCTCGGTGACGGGGTGCTCGACCTGTAGGCGGGTGTTCATCTCCAGGAAGTAGAACGACTTGTCCTGCCCGGCGACGAACTCCACCGTGCCGGCGCTGTCATAATTCACCGCCTTTGCCAGCGCGACCGCCTGCTCACCCATGCGCTTGCGGGTGGCCTCGTCCAGGAGCGGGGAGGGCGCTTCCTCGACCACTTTCTGGTTGCGGCGCTGGATCGAGCATTCGCGCTCGCCGAGATAGATGACGTTGCCGTGCTTGTCGCCCAGCACCTGGATCTCGATGTGGCGCGGCTCGACGATGAACTTCTCGACGAACACCCGGTCGTCGCCGAAGGAGGACTTCGCCTCCGAGCGCGCACGGTCGAAACCGTCCTGCACCTCGTCGCGGGAATGGGCGATGCGCATGCCCTTGCCGCCGCCGCCGGCGGAGGCCTTGATCATCACGGGATAGCCGATCTCGTCGGCGATCTTCGCCGCGTGCTCGGCATCCTCGATCACGCCGAGATAGCCGGGCACGGTGGAGACATTCGCCGCCGCCGCCGCCTTCTTCGACTCGATCTTGTCGCCCATCGCCTCAATGGCCCCCGGATTGGGGCCGATGAAGACGATGCCGGCATCCTTCAACGCCTGCGCGAAGCTGGCGCGCTCGGACAGGAAGCCGTAGCCGGGATGCACCGCCTCGGCGCCGGTGAGCTTGGCGGCCTCGATGATCTTTTCGGCGATGAGGTAGGACTGCGCGGCCGGGGCGGCGCCGATATGCACCGCCTCGTCCGCCATCTCGACATGCAGCGCGTCCTTGTCGGCATCGGAGAAGACGGCGACCGTCTTGATGCCCATACGGCGCGCGGTCTTGATGACGCGGCAGGCGATCTCGCCGCGATTGGCTATGAGGATCTTCTTGAACATGGCTGAACCTCAGAGCGGCAGGTTGTCGTGCTTCTTCGCCGGGGCCTCGATCTTCTTCGAGGCCAGCATGGCGAGGGCGCGGGCGAGGCGTTTGCGGGTCGAGCGGGGTGTGATCACCTCGTCGATATAGCCGCGCTCGGCGGCGACAAACGGCGAGAGGAAGCGCTGCTCATATTCCTTCGTCCGTTCGGCGATCTTGGCGGGATCGTCGATGTCGGCGCGGAAGATGATCTCCACCGCCCCCTTGGCGCCCATCACCGCGATCTGCGCGGTCGGCCAGGCATAGTTGACGTCGCCGCCGACATGCTTGGAGGCCATGACGTCATAGGCGCCGCCGAACGCCTTGCGGGTGATTACCGTCACCAGCGGCACGGTGGCCTGCGAGTAGGCGAACAAGAGCTTGGCGCCGTGCTTGATCAGCCCGCCATATTCCTGCGCCGTGCCGGGCAGGAAGCCGGGCACGTCGACCAGCGTGACGATGGGGATCTCGAAGGCGTCGCAGAAGCGCACGAAGCGCGCCGCCTTGCGCGAGGCATCGGAATCCAGCACGCCGGCCAGCACCATGGGCTGGTTGGCGACGAAGCCGACCGTGCGCCCCTCGATGCGGCCGAAGCCGGTGATGATGTTGGCGGCGAAGCCCTGCTGGATCTCGAAGAAATCGCCCTCATCGGCCAGCTTTCCGATCAGCTCCTTCATGTCGTAGGGCTTGTTCGGGTTGTCCGGCACCAGCGTGTCGAGCGAGGCGTCGATGCGCTCGCCATCGTCGAAGCTCGGCCATTCCGGCACGCCGGACTGGTTGTTGGCCGGCAGGAAGTCGATCAGCCGGCGGATCTGCAGCAGGCACTCGACGTCGTTCTCATAGGCGCCGTCGGCCACCGAGGACTTGGTGGTGTGTACCTTGGCGCCGCCCAGTTCCTCGGAGGTGACGGTCTCGTTGGTGACGGTCTTCACCACCTCCGGGCCGGTGACGAACATGTAGCTCGTGTCCCGCACCATGAAGATGAAGTCGGTCATGGCGGGCGAATAGACGTCGCCGCCGGCGCAGGGGCCCATGATGACGGAGATCTGCGGGATGACGCCGGAGGCCAGCACGTTGCGCTTGAACACCTCGCCATAGCCGCCGAGCGCGGCGACACCCTCCTGGATGCGCGCCCCGCCGGCGTCGAACAGGCCGATGATCGGCGCGCGGGTCTTCAGCGCGAGATCCTGGATCTTGGTGATCTTGGCCGCATGCGCCTCCGACAGCGAGCCGCCGAACACGGTGAAGTCCTTGGCGAAGACGAAGACCCGGCGCCCGTTCACCGTACCCCAGCCGGTGACGACGCCGTCGCCGGGAATCTTCTCGGCCTTGTCCATGCCGAAATCGGCGCAGCGGTGCTGCACGAAGGTGTCGAACTCCTCGAAGGAGCCGGTGTCGAGCAGGAGCTCGATGCGCTCGCGGGCGGTGAGCTTGCCGCGCTTGTGCTGGGCATTGATGCGCTTTTCGCCGCCGCCGAGGCGGGCGCCGGCGCGGCGCTGTTCGAGCTCATCGAGAATGTGCTTCATCGGGCGCTTCCCTTGGCGTTTCCTCGGACCTTCGGTCGCCTCGCGGCCACTCGCTTTGCTTCTAGGCCCTTGCGGGACAAAACATAAGATGTGAAAATGCGGATCGTAAAACTGTAAAAAATTCACAAAATCGACGGCGCTGGCTGAGCGGGCTTTCCTCCTGCGCGCCATCATCCTGAGGCGCCCGGCCAGCGGCCGGGCCTCGAAGGATACTCGCCCTGGCGCGCTCAAGGTCCATCCTTCGAGGCTCGCTTCGCTCGCACCTCAGGATGACGGTGCTCCGTAGATCGGTCCGCTGGAGGCAGACCATGTCGAAGAAAGTGTTCGCCGGGCATGCCGTGCGCAATGTGCGCGAGCGGCTCGGCCTGACCCAGATCGATTTCTCCCGGCGGCTCTCGCTGTCGCCGAGCTACATCAACCAGATCGAAAGCAACCAGCGCCCGGTGACGGCCGCGGTGCTGCTCGCGATCAGCCGCACCTTCGACGTCGACATTACACGCTTCGGCGCCGACGATCTCGACCGTATCGTTGCGGATCTGCGCGAAGCCCTGGCCGACCCGGTGTTCCGCGGGCTGGAGCCCAGCTTGCAGGACCTGAAGAACGCCACCACCCACGCCCCCGCCTTCGCGCATGCCTTCCTGCGCCTGCACGGCGCCATGCGCCGGCTGGAGGAGCGCCGCGCCGCGCATGACGATGCGGTGGTCTCCGTCGCCCGCGAGGTGGATGGCGGCGCGGCGCCCGAGGAGGCCCGCAACCTCGCGCCTTATGAGGAGGTGCGCGACCATTTCCACTACATCGACAATTATGTCGACGGCCTCGACCGCGCGGGTGAGGAGCGCAGCGCCGCACTCGACCTGTTCGCCCGCACGGACGCGGTGGAGGTGCTGGTGCAGCATCTGCGTCAGCACCACGACATCATGGTCGATGTCGCGCCGGCTGACGACCTCGACGCGCCGCTGCTGACCTATGACCGGCACCGTCGCGCCGCGTCGCTATCGCGCACGCTCGACCGCGCCGGGCAGGCCTTCCGCCTCGCGGCGCTGATCGCCCGCTTCGAGCAGAGCGAGCTCATCGACCAGCATGTGCTCGATGCCGGCTTCCGCAGCAACACCGCGCGCGAGGTCTGTCGGCTGTCGTTGCAGAACTACTATGCCGGCGCGCTGATCCTGCCCTATCGCCGCTTCGCCCGGCTCGCCCGCGAGAAGCGGCACGACCTCGATCTGCTTTCCGCCATGACCGGGGCGAGCCTGGAACAGGTCTGCCACCGGCTCTCCACGCTGCAACGTCCGGGCGAAAAGGGCGTGCCGTTCTATTTCCTGAAGGTCGACCGCGCCGGCAACGTCATCAAGCGCCACAGCGCCACGCGCTTCCAGTTCGCCCGCTATGGCGGCGCCTGCCCGGTGTGGAACGTGCACGAGGCGTTCGAGCAGCCGGCGCGCACGCTGGTGCAGGTCGGCGAGATGCCCGACAGCGTGCGCTATCTCTGCCTCGCGCGCGTCGCCTCGCGCCCGCCGATCCGCCATGGCCAGCGAGAGCGGCGCTTCGCGCTGGGGCTCGGCTGCGAGATTTCCTATGCCGGCGAGCTGGTCTATTCCGACGGGCTGGATCTGCGCGCGGCGAGCGTGGCGCCGCTGGGCGTCAACTGCCGCATCTGCCCGCGCGCCAGCTGCCCGGAGCGCGCCTTTCCCCCGCTCGACCGCGAGATCGTGCTCGATCCCGACCGGCGCGGCATCGTGCCGTTCTCGGTGCGGGAGGGGTGAGGTTCAGCGCGGCTCGCGCGGGTAGATGATGATCGAAAGGTATGTCATCGGCCGGACCAGCAGTTCCTCCGGGCCATGGGTGGCGGCGCTGTCGAACAGCAGCGAATCGCCGGGCCGCAGGTGATAGTTGCGGTCGCCATGGCGATAGACCACCTCGCCGGAGAGCATGTGGATGAACTCCACCCCGGCATGGCGGAAGCCGGTATAGGGCACCGCCTCCTCGCTCAGCGTGATGAGGTAGGGCTCCACCGCCACCTCGCCGCCCAGCGCATGGCCGAGCAGCTCGTATTGGTGGCCGACCTTGGTGCCGCGCCGCTCGATATGCACGCCCTGTCCGGCCGGCACGAAGGAGCAGTCGCGCTTCTCCTCGAAGCCGGAGAACAGCGTCGAGATCGGCACGTTCAGCACGTTGGAGATGGACTGAAGCGTTGAGAGCGAGGGCGAGATCAGCCCGTTCTCGATCTTCGACAGCATGCCGACCGAGATCCCCGCCGCGCTGGCGAGATCGGAAACGGTGAGGTCGAGATCGCGGCGGATCGCGCGCACCTGAAGGCCGAGTGCCTGTTCGAGCGTGCGTTCATTGGCGCTGGGTGCCCCGGAGCCCGTGCTCAGTTCGTCGATGAGGGCCTCGGCGGCCTTGCCCTGCTTGTTCCTGTCGTCGCCCAATGCCCGATTCCCCTCGCGCTACCTGCCCGATGGGAGCCCGATCCTTCGCAAAAGCCAAGCCCCCGGACGGATTTCGGCGTCATCATCCGTCATAATTGTCATCCCGTCTTGGCATTCATCGTGCATTGGCAGGAGTACTTATTCCCTCCCTCCCTGCCAGCGAGCGGGCCCGCCATTCCATGTACGACTTCGACATGATCGTCATCGGCAGCGGCCCTTCGGGCCGGCGCGCCGCCGTTCAGTCCGCCAAGATCGGCAAGTCCGTGCTCGTCATCGAGAAGGGACGGCGCGTCGGCGGGGTGTCGGTCCATACCGGCACCATCCCCTCCAAAACCCTGCGCGAGACGGTGCTCAACCTCTCCGGCTGGCGCGAGCGCGGGTTCTACGGCCGCTCCTACCGGGTGAAGCAGGACATCTGTGCCGGTGACCTGATGGCGCGGCTGCACAAGACGCTCGACCATGAGGTCGAGGTGCTGGAGCATCAGTTCGCCCGCAACGGGGTGAAGACCGCACGCGGCGAGGCGCGTTTCGTCGATCCGCACACCATCGAGATCACGGAAGACAATGGTGACATCATCAAGGTCACCGGCGCGCATGTGCTGATCGCGGTCGGCACCCGCCCGTTCCGCCCGGATTATGTGCCGTTCAACGGCATGAGCGTGTTCGACAGCGACGAGATCGTCGATCTGCCCAAGCTGCCGCGCAGCCTCGCGGTCATCGGCGCCGGGGTGATCGGCGTCGAATACGCCTCGATCTTCTCGGCGCTCGACGTGGCGGTGACGCTCATAGAACCCCGCGCGAGCTTCCTCGACTTCATCGACAAGGAACTGATCGAGGAATTCATCCACGAGCTGCGCGACCGCAATGTCGGGCTGCGGCTGGGTTCCGCCGTCGCCTCGATCACGCTGGGGCCGGATGAGCGGCCGGTCTGCAAGCTGGCCGACGGGCGCACCGTGCAGTCCGACATGCTGCTGTTCGCCGCCGGGCGCGTGGGTGCCACCGACAGGCTGAATCTGGAGGCGGCGGGCCTTGCGGTCGACCATCGCGGGCGCATCGTGGTCGAGCCGAAGACTTTGCAAACCGCCGTGCCGCATATCTACGCGGCGGGCGACGTGATCGGCTTCCCCAGCCTTGCCTCCACCTCGATGGAGCAGGGCCGCGTCGCCGCCTGCCACGCCTTCGGCCTGCAACCGCCGCCGCCGCCGGAATTCTTCCCCTATGGCATCTATTCGGTGCCGGAAATGTCCACCGTCGGCATGAGCGAGGAGGAGGTGCGCAAGCGCGAGATCCCGTACGAGTGCGGCATCGCCCGCTTCCGCGAGACCTCGCGCGGCCACATCATGGGGCTGAACAACGGGATGATGAAGATGATCTTCTCGACCAAGAGCCGCCGGCTGCTCGGCGTGCACATCGTCGGCGAAGGCGCGACCGAACTCATCCACATCGGTCAGGCGGTGCTGAACCTGAAGGGCACGATCGACTATTTCATCGAGAACACGTTCAACTACCCGACGCTGGCCGAAGCCTACAAGATCGCCGGGCTCGATGCGTGGAACCGGATGAGCCGGGTGTGAGGGGGCCGGCTAGGCCCCCACCAGCCGCTTTGCCGCCGTGAGCGTGTTGGCGAGCAGGCAGGCGATGGTCATCGGGCCGACGCCGCCGGGGACCGGGGTGATGGCGCCAGCGATGCCCTGTGCCTCGTTGAACACCACGTCGCCGACCAGCCGGTTCTTGCCGTCGGCTCCCGCCACCCGGTTGATGCCGACATCGATCACCGTGGCGCCGGGCTTGATCCAGTCGCCCTTGATCATCTCCGGGCGGCCGACCGCGCCGACGAGGATGTCCGCGCGCCGGCACACGCCGGGCAGGTCGCGGGTGCGCGAATGGGCGATGGTGACGGTGCAGTCCTCGCGCAGCAGCAATTGCGCCAGCGGCTTGCCGACGATGTTGGAGCGCCCGACCACTACCGCTTCCAGCCCGGCGAGGCTGCCGAGCGTGTCCTTGAGCAGCATCACGCAGCCGAGCGGCGTGCAGGGCACAAGCGCGTCGAGCCCGACCGCGAGCCGTCCGGCATTCACCACGTGGAAGCCGTCGACATCCTTGGCCGGATCAATGGTCGAGAGCACCGCCTGCGCGTCGATATGGCCGGGCAGCGGCAACTGCACGAGGATGCCGTGCACGGCCGGGTCGGCGTTGAGTGCGCGCACCAGCGCCAGCACCTCGTCCTGCGGCGTTTCCGCCGGCAGCTTGTGCTCGAACGAGGCCATGCCGGCCTCGCTCGTTTGCTTGCCCTTGTTGCGCACATAGACCGCGCTGGCGGGGTCTTCCCCGACCAGCACCACGGCAAGGCCGGGCTTCACGCCGGTCGTGCTCTCGAAGGCGGCGACCTCGCCGGCAATGCGGGCGCGCAGCTTCTCGGCGAAGGCTTTTCCGTCGATGAGGCGGGTCTCGGTCATCTCAGCCTCCTCAGTCGCGGAACACGACGGTCTTGTGGCCATTGGTCAGCACCCGGTCGTCGAGGTGCCAGGCGAGCGCGCGCGCCAGCACGCGGCGCTCGATGTCGCGGCCCTTGCGCACGAGATCCTCGGCCGAATCCTGATGGGTGATGCGCTCGACATCCTGTTCGATGATCGGGCCCTCGTCGAGGTCGGAGGTCACGTAATGCGCCGTGGCGCCGATCAGCTTCACGCCGCGCGCATGCGCCTGGTGATAGGGCTTGGCACCCTTGAAGCCGGGCAGGAACGAGTGGTGGATGTTGATGCAGCGGCCCGACAGCTTGGCCGAGAGCCCGTCCGAGAGCACCTGCATATAGCGCGCCAGCACGGCGATCTCGGCGCCGGACTTCTGGAACAGGTCCCACAGCTGGGCCTCCTGCTCCATCTTGGTTTCCTTGGTGATCGGCAGATAGTGGAACGGGATGCCGTCGAAATCGAGATGGGCGTAGGTCTCACGCGGATAGTTGGCGATGATGCCGACGATCTCCATCGGAATCTCGCCGATGCGCCAGCGATAGAGCAGGTCGGCGAGGCAGTGGTCGAACTTGGAGACCAGCAGCATGACCTTGCGCTTGGCGCCGCGCGGGCGCAGGCGCCAGTTGAAGGAGAAGCGCTGCGCCACCGCCTCGAACTCTTCCTTCAGCGTCTCCAGCGAACCCGCATCGCCCGCGCGGCTGAACATGACGCGCATGAAGAAGCGGCCGCTCTCGGTGTCGTCGAACTGCTGCGCTTCGAGGATGTTGCCGCCGCGCTCGAACAGGAAGGTCGCGACCGCGGCGACGATGCCGGGCCGATCGGGGCAGGAGAGGGTGAGGACGTAGGGAGGTGTCGTCTCGGTCATCGGAACTCTCAACGGACTGCCGGCGGCGCTGCGCCGCGCTCGACCGGCTTTTAAGGGAGAAGCGGATTGCCGTGAAGCGCGCGTCGCGCCGCGTTCAACCTCGCCCATCGAGCTCAAGCCCATACTCCGCGGCGCTGGCGATGAGGAAGCGGCAGAACGCCGCGTGGAAGCTGCGCCCAACCAGCAGGCGCCAACGCTCCTCGCTCGCGCGCCAGAGCGTGACGCCGAGATGGGCGATGACGGTGGTTGCCGCGTCGCCGATCTGGAATACGCGCGGATCGAGATCGATCAGCGCGCCCTTGGCGAGGATGTCCGTCACTTTCGGGCCGGACAGTTCGAACACGATGTAGGCGGCACTCTGTTCGGTCACGGCGGCGAGCGGGCCGGCCGCGTTTTTCAGCGTCGCGGCAAGCTCCGCGTCCTCGTCCGACAGCGCCAGCCAGCGCGCCGGGCCGGTGCCGACGAACACGGCATTACCGGCCGCCACCGCGCGCGGCGCGTCGACGAAGGCTGGGGTAAGGGACTGCCGCAGCGCCTCCACCAGCGCCGCGCCCGCGCCCTTGCGGGCCTGTAGCGTGGCGATGGCGATGCCGTCCAGCCGCGTGGCGGTGATGCCGGTGGTGCCGGCAAGGCCGTAATGCCCGGCGGTTGCCACCGTGTCGAAGGCGAGGGCGGCGAGCGGATGGTCGAGATGGTCAGCCACGGAGCCGCTCCCCTTCCGGATCGATGAAGCCGGGTGCGCAGATCTCGACCTCGAAATCTCCGCCGCGCACCGGGTCATAGGCCCGCACGCGGTAGCCGATGCGCTCCGGCCCGTTCTTGAGAAGGCCGAGCCCGATCCAATGGCCGAGATGCGGAGAATAGGCGACCGAGGTCATGTAGCCCTCGTCATTCTCCACGCTCGCCGCCGCGCCGGGGCTGAGGAAATGCGCCCCCGCGCGCAGGCGCTGGCTGCGGTCCACCGGCCGGAAGCCGACAAGGCTCGGGCGATCGGGGTCGGTCAGGCCGGTGCGGCCGGCCATCACCCGGCCGATATAGTCCTTCTTGGTCGAGGCCATGCGCCCCAGTCCGAGGTCGCGCGCCGTGGTCTGGCCGCTCAGCTCGTTGCCGGAGACATGGCCCTTCTCGATGCGCATGACGCCGAGCGCCTCGATGCCGTAGGGCGTGATGCCGAACGCCGCGCCCGCGCTCATCAGCGCCTGCGCCAGCGCCGCGCCCTGCCGGGCGGGAACCGCGATCTCGTAGCCCAGCTCGCCGGAGAAGGAGACGCGGAACAGCCGGGCCTTCACCCCGCCCATCACGCGCGCCTCGATCGCCCCCATGAAGGGCAGGCGCTCATTGGAGACGTCGGTGTCGGCATCGACCACGCGGGCCAGCACGTCGCGCGCCTTTGGACCGGCCAGCGCGATCTGCGCCCATTGCTCGGACACCGAGGCGATGGACACGTCCAGCTCCGGCCACAGCACCTGCAGGCAGAATTCGAGGTGCTGGAAGACCTTGGCGGCGTTGGCCGTGGTCGTCGTCATCACATAGTGCTCGGGAGCGAGCCGCGCCGTGGTGCCATCGTCCATCACCATGCCGTCCTCGCGCAGCATGACGCCATAGCGCGCCTTGCCCACCGCCAGCGTCGAAAAGCCGTTGATGTAGACGCGGTCGAGGAAGGCGCCGACATCGGGGCCTTGCAGGTCGATCTTGCCGAAGGTCGACACGTCGATCAGGCCGACGGAGGAGCGAACCGCCTTCACTTCGCGGTTCACCGTGGTGAGCCAGTCCGTCTCGCCGGCGCGCGGGAAGTACTGCGCGCGCAGCCACGCGCCGGTCTCGATGAAGACCGCGCCCTGCGCCTTCGCCCATTCGTGCGTCGGCGTGAGGCGGATCGGCCGGAAGTCCTTGCCGCGATGGTGCCCGGCCAGCGCGCCGAGCGAAACCGGGGTGTAGGGCGGGCGGAAGATGGTGGTGCCGGTCTCGGGGATCGTGGAGCCGGTCAGGCTCGCCATGATGGCGAGGCCGGTGACGTTGGAGGTGCGGCCCTGGTCGGTCGCCATGCCCAAGGTGGTGTAACGCTTGAGGTGCTCGACCGAGCGGAAGCCCTCCTTGTGGGCAATGGTCACGTCCTTGGCGGTGACGTCGTTCTGGAAGTCGACAAAGGCCGGGCCCTTCGAGCCCTGCACATGCCAGAACGGCGTGACCGAGACGCTCTCTTCCGCCACGGCGGGAATGGCGAGCGGGGGCACGGGAAAGCCGAGTTCGCTGGCGGCCGCCGTGCCCTTCACCGCGCCTTCCTGCAGCGCGCGGCCGAGGGCAAAGCTCCCCAATGCCGCGCCGGCCACCGTCAGGCCGGGCGGCGTGGTGCCGGGCACGAAGGCGGCGAGGGTCTCGTTCCATGCCGGCTTGCCGCCATGGTGGCAGGTGAGGTGCACATTGGGCGACCACCCGCCGGAGACCGCCAGCGTGTCGACATAAAGCCGCTCGGAGCGCCCGCCGGCGGTGACATCGACGGCACTGAGCAGCTTGCCATGGGTGCCGGTGACGCGCCCATCGAGCAGGGTGCGGATGCCGAGCGTCGCCGCCTCGCCGGCGAGGGCGGGAGCAATGCCGCCGCGCACGTCGACGATCGCCTCGACATGCGCGCCGGCCGCCTTCATCTCGAAGGCGCCACGCCAGGCGTCGTCATTATTGGCGAAGACGGCGATACGGCTGCCCGGCGCCACGCCGAAGCGGTTGATATAGCTGCGCACCGCGCCCGCCAGCATCACGCCCGGCCGGTCATTGCCGGCGAAGACGATCGGCCGCTCGGTGGCGCCGGCGGCCAGCACCGCGCGGCGGGCGACGATGCGCCACAGCCGCTGGCGGGGTTGGAAGGCGGGCGGCACCGGAAAATGGTCGGCGACGCGCTCCAGCGCGCCATAGGTGCCGGAATCATAGACACCGAACACGGTGGTGCGGGTCATTACCCGCACATTGGGCAGGCTGGCCAGTTCGGCGGCGGTTTGGGCGGCGAAGGCGGATCCGGCATGGCCGCCGATCTCGCGGGCTTCTGCGTTCAGCCGCCCGCCGGGCAGGAAGTCCTCATCCGCCAGGATGACGCGCGCACCGGAACGCCCGGCCGCGAGCGCCGCCATCAGCCCGGCCGGGCCGGCGCCGACGATCAGCACGTCGCAGAAGGTCGTGGCCTTCTCGTAATGGTCGGGGTCGGCCTCCTCGGCCGCGCGCCCGAGGCCCGCCGCGCGGCGGATGACCGGCTCGTAGAATTTCTCCCACGCCTTGGCCGGCCACATGAAGGTCTTGTAGTAGAAGCCGGCGCCGAGGAAGGCCGAGAACAGCTGGTTGACGCTGAGCAGGTCGACATCCAGCGAGGGCCAGCGGTTCTGGCTGGTCGCCTCCAGCCCGTCATAGAGCTCGGCGACCGTGGCGCGGGTGTTGGGCTCGCGCCGCGCGCCGGAGCGCAGTTCGACCAGCGCGTTCGGCTCCTCCGGCCCGGCCGAGAGGATGCCGCGCGGGCGATGATATTTGAACGAGCGGCCCACCAGACGCACGTCATTGGCGAGCAGCGCCGAGGCCAGGGTGTCGCCGGCAAAGCCCTGATAGCTCCTGCCGTCGAAGGAGAAGGCGAGCGGGCGGGCGCGGTCGATGAGGCCGCCCTTTGCGAGACGACTCATGATCCGCTCCTCGCGAGGCTGGCGCCGCCGATGGCATGGCTGCGGGTGTCGCGCTCGACCTTCACCCACTGGCGGCAGCCATTGGCGTGGTACCACCACTCCTTGTGCGCGCCGGCCGGGTTGTCTCGGAGATAGACATAATCGTGGAAGCGCTCCTCGGCGGCGGGCGCGGCCGGGTCGGGGCGGGTCAGCGTCGCGTCGCCGAGATAGCTGAATTCATGGGCGTCGCGCTCGCCACAATAGGGACAGGGGATGCGCATCAGAGGCGGTCTCCGGGAAGAAGCCCCTCACCCGGATCGCGGGGCGATCCGACCTCTCCCCCACGGGGAGAGGTGAAGGGCGACCGGCTCCCTCTCCCCGAATCAATCTCGGCTGTTGCCGAGATTGATCTTTGGACGGGCAGAACTCGGCAACAGCCGAGTTCTGTGGAGAGGGGTGGGGTGAGGGGGAAGGTGCGCGCGGCCATCATCAGTGCAGGTTCGGCTGGGCGCCGACTCCCTTCTCGTCGATGAGATGGCCGGTGCGGAAGCGATCAAGGCGGAAGGCGCCGCCAGTCGCGTGCGGCTCGTCCTTGGCCAGCAGATGGGCGAAGCACCAGCCCGAGGCCGGCGTCGCCTTGAAGCCGCCATAGCACCAGCCGGCATTGAGATAGAGCCCCGGCAGCGGCGTCCTGTCGATGATCGGCGAGCCGTCCATCGACATGTCCATGATGCCGCCCCACATGCGCAGGAGCCGCACCCGGCCGATGCGCGGCATCAGGGCCATGCCGCCTTCGGCGACATCCTCGATGACGGGGAGGTTCCCGCGCTGGGCATAGGAATTATAGCCGTCGATATCGCCGCCGAAGACCAGCCCGCCCTTGTCGGACTGGCTGATGTAGAAGTGCCCGGCGCCGAAGGTCACCACGCCGTCGATGGTCGGCTTCAGCCCCTCGGAGACGAAGGCTTGCAGCACATGGCTCTCGATCGGCAGGCGCAGCCCGGCCTGCGAGGCGACCCGCGTCGTCGAGCCCGCCACCGCCATGCCGACCTTGCCCGCTCGGATCGGGCCGCGCGTGGTCTCGACGCCGATGACCCGCTCGCCCTCGCGCAGGAAGCCGGTGACTTCGCAGTTCTGGACGATGTCGACGCCGAGCCGGTCGGCGCCGCGGGCATAGCCCCACACCACGGCGTCGTGGCGGGCGGTGCCGGCGCGGCGCTGCATCAGCCCGCCCTGGATCGGGAAGCGCGCATTGTCATAGTCGAAGAACGGGTACATGGCCCGCACCTGCTCGCGGTCGAGCAGCTCGCTGTCCGCCCCGTTCAGCCGCATGGCGTTGCCGCGCCTTGCATAGGCGTCGCGCTGGGCATCGGAGTGGTAGAGGTTGAGGATGCCGCGCTGGCTGACCATCGCGTTGTAGTTCAGCTCCTGCTCCAGCCCTTCCCACAGCTTCATCGACCATTCGTAGAACGGTTCGTTGCCCGGCAGCAGGTAGTTGGAGCGGATGATGGTGGTGTTCCGCCCCGCATTGCCGGAACCGATATAGCCCTTCTCGATCACGGCCACATTGCGGATGCCGTGGACGCGGGCGAGGTAGTAGGCCGTGGCCAGCCCATGCCCGCCGCCGCCGACGATGATGACGTCATAAGCGGGTTTGGGCGCGGCATCGCGCCAGGCGGGGGTCCAGCCGGACTGGCCGGTGAGACCGTTCTTCAGAATGCTGAGCCAAGAATAGCGCATGAGCTCGCCTGCGAGATGACTGAATGAGCTATAGTACGAACTGTTTGTGCTGATAATATAAGTTTTGATTATAGAGTGGCGGCCTATGGCGGACACATTCCCCTTCGATCTGCGGGCGCTGGAGATTTTCCTCGCGGTCTGTGATGCCGGCACCATGGCGCAGGCGGCGCGGCGGCTCGGGCTGACCCAGCCGGCGATCTCGCAGGCCGTCGCCGAGATGGAGCGGCGCATGGGCATCGCGCTGTTCGACCGCTCCGCCCGGCCGCTGGCCCTCACGGCGGCGGGCGGCGCGCTGCGCCAGCGGGCGAGCGCGCTGCTCTCGGAAGCCCGGCAGATCGCACCGCTGCTGCGCGAGGCGGAACATGCGCGCCTGCCGCTGCTGCGCGCGGGCCTCGTCGATTCGCTCTCGCGCGTGCTGATGGCGCCGCTGGCGCAGGCGCTGGGCGAGAAGGCCGAGCAGGTCTCGCTGCTCTCTGGCCTCACCGCCTCGCATGCCGGGGCGCTGCTGACCCGGCAGCTCGATCTGCTGGTCGGCGCCGATGAACTGGAGGAGATCGAGGGGCTGGAGCGCTGGCCGCTGCTTGCCGAGCCCTATGTGCTGCTGATGCCGGCGCATCTGCCACGCCCCCAGCGCGCCGCCGACCTCGAAGAACTGGCGCGGCAGGTGCCGCTGGTGCGGTTTTCCGCCCGCTCCAAGACCGGCATCGAGGTGGAGCGGCATCTGCGCCGGCTGCGACTCGATCTGCCGCGTCCGCTGGAGTTCGACACGCCGTTCGGCGTGACCGCGAGCGTCGCCGCCGGCGGGCGCTTCGCCATCACCACGCCGCTCTGCCTCATCGAGGCAGGGCTCGCGCTGGACGGGCTGGCCTGCTGGCCGCTGCCCGGACCGGGGCTGACGCGGCACCTGACGCTGATCGCGCGCCGGCAGGAGCTCGGCCGCCTGCCGCGCGACGTCGCGGATTTCTGCCGGGCGCGGCTGGCGGTGGAAATCCCCACCATTCAGGCGCTGGTCGGCGAGAAACTGGCGGCGGAGTTCAGGGTGGAGGGGTGAGGGGTCTTCAGCCCTCGTAGCGCTTCAGCGCCAGCACGGCGTTGAGCCCGCCAAAGGCGAAGCTCGACGAGATGGCGGTCCCGATCGCAGCGTTGCGCGCGGCGTTCGGCACGCAATCGAGGTCGCACTCGGGATCGAACTCGCGAAAACCCATGGTCGGCGGCAGGAAGCCCTCGCGCAGCGCGAGCACCGTGGTCACGAGGTCCAGCGCGCCCGAGGCGTTCATGGTGTGGCCATATTGCGACTTCGACGACGACACCGGCAGCTTCGCCAGGTGAGCGCCGAACAGATGGCGCAGCGCCGCCGTCTCGGTCTTGTCGTTCAGCGCGGTGGCGGTGCCGTGGGCGCTGACATAATCGACCGCCTCCGGTGCAAGGCCGGCATCCTCCAGCGCGAAGCGCATCGAGGCGGCGGCGCTCTCCATGTCGGGGGCGGTGATGTCCCGGCCGTCGGCGCTCATGCCGAAGCCGATCATCTCGGCATGAATGGTGGCGCCGCGGGCGATGGCGCGCTCCATGTTCTCCAGCACCACGGCGCCGCCGCCCTCGCCGACGACGAGGCCGCCGCGATCCTTCGAGAAGGGCCGGCAGCCATCGGTGGCGAGCACCCGCAGCGCCTCCCAACTCTTCAGCATGCCGTAGGTGAGCTGCGATTCCGCCCCGCCGGCGACCGCGACATCCAGCATGCCGGAACGGATCATGTGGAAGGCCGTGCCGACGGAATGCGACGCCGAGGAGCAGGCCGAGGCGATGGAGAAGGAGGGGCCGTGAATGCCGAGATCCATGGTGATATGGCTCACCTGGCCGCTGGGCATGGCGCGCGGCACGGTGAAGGGGTGCGGGCGCGGCGCCTTCTCGAAATAGAGCTTGTGGTAGCTGTCGTCGACGGCGTGGAAGCCGACCGAGGCGGCGAAGATGGCGCCGGCGCGGTGGCGTGCCACGCCCTCCAGCGCCGGGCCGGCATCGGCCAGCGCCTGACGGGCGACGACGACGGCGAATTGCGAGGTGCGGTCGATCAGCCCGAGCTGGCGCGGCTCGAAATGCTCCTCCGGCCGGAAGCCGCGCACCTCGGCGGAGATCTTCGTCTTCATCGAGGAGACGTCGACGCCCTGCGTCTCGCCAATGCCGACCGTGCCGGCGCGCAGCCCCGCCAGATGCGCGGCCACGTCATTGCCGAGCGCGGAGAGCGAGCCGAGGCCGGTGATCGCGACGCGCGCTGCCATCACGCGGACGCGGCGTTCTTCGCGGCGAGCAGGGCGGCGACATGCTCGACCAGCGTGCCGACCGTAACGTCGTTGCCGTTCAGCGGGCCGTCATTGGGAATCTCGATGCCGAAGCGGCTCTCCAGCTTGAAGATGGTCTCGATCAGGTCGAGCGAGGAGATGCCGAGTTCCGCTACCGGCGTGTCGGGGGTCAGCAGCGTTGCGTCGACGCCCACTTCGCCAGCGATGAAGGCGACGATTTCGGCAATGGCGGGATCGTCTGTCTGCATGGTCCGCTCGACTTTCACTCTCGCCCCGGCACTCCTGCCGTGGCCTTTTGCCTGACATTCTTGCCCGCCATCCGCCGGGATGACGTCCGCTCGCATCGCGCTTGGTAGCACAATCCAGGTTCGCGCGAATACCAGCGTCAGATGAACGACATATGTGTCCGGCGCATGTCACGCCAGTGGCAGGGGCGCACCGTTCGCTACGG
The DNA here is from genome assembly GCF_049445835.1 of Ancylobacter sp. VNQ12. NCBI lineage: Bacteria > Pseudomonadati > Pseudomonadota > Alphaproteobacteria > Hyphomicrobiales > Xanthobacteraceae > Ancylobacter > Ancylobacter sp. VNQ12. The sequence goes on from NZ_JBMSDU010000001.1 coordinate 281,495, forward strand.
CGTGGCGGCGCGGCCCTGCGCCCGCATGAGCTGCGAGAGGTAGAGCAGCGAGGCTTTCGGCGTGCGCGCCAGCGTGTCGAAATCGACGTGGGTCACGCCGAAGCGCCGCCGCTTGCCCTCGGCCCACTCGAAATTGTCGAGCAGCGACCAGACGAAATAGCCGTTCAGCGCGCAGCCCTGGCTGATGGCGGCGGCGCAGGCGTCGAGATGGGCGCGGATGTAGGCGGTGCGCTCGGGATCGTTCACCACGCCGTTCGCCGGGGCCGGGTCTTCGTAGCAGGCGCCGTTCTCGGTGATGAAGGTGGTGGGGTTGCCATAGCCGTCGCGCAGCCGCACCAGCACCTGCGTCAGCCCCTGCGCGCTGATCGGCCAGCCGAGCAGCGTGCGCGGCGTGCCGTCCGGCACCGCGCCATAGCCGGCCTGCGCGAGGAAGGCAGCGGGGTCGTGCTTGATCCAGGACGGGCCGTAATAATTCACCCCGAGGAAGTCCACCGGCACGCGGATCGCCGCCATGTCGTTCGCCTGCACCAGCGGCGCGAAGGCCTGCTCGAAGCCGGCGGGGTAGCGGCCGTGGAACAGCGGGTCGAGGTTGATGGTGTTCCAGCAGGCGTCGAAGCGGCTCGCCGCCGCCACGTCCTGCGGCTGTGGCGAGGAGGGGAAGATCGGCTGCAGCGAGAACACCGTGCCGAGCTTGAGGTCGCTGCGCACGCTGCGCAGGGCAGTGATGGCCGTGCCCTGCGCGAGGTTCTGGTGGTGCTGGGCGCGCACATAGCTCTCCCAGCCGGTGAGCCCCGGCGCGTGATTGCCGAAGCCATGGCCGAAGATGGCGTGCACCGAGGGCTCGTTCAGCATCGCCCACGGCTTCACCCGGTCGCCGAGGCGCGAAACGGTGGCGCGGGCATAGTCGGTGAACCAGTTCGCAATGTCACGATTGTGCCAGCCGCCGCGGTCCTGCAACGCCTGCGGCAGGTCCCAGTGGTAGAGGCAGGCCATGGGCAGGATGTTGCGCGCCAGCAGCTTGTCGACGAGGCGGTCGTAGAAGTCGAGCCCCGCCGGGTTCACCGGGCCGGTGCCCTGCGGCATGACGCGCGGCCAGGCGATGGAGAAGCGGTAGGCCTGGAAGCCGGCCTGCGACATCAGGTCGACGTCGCCGGCATAGCGGTTGTAGTGGTCGCAGGCGACGTCACCATTGGTGCCGTCGGCGATGCGGCCCGGCGTGTGCGAGAAGGTGTCCCAGATGGAGGGCAGCCGCCCGCCTTCCTTCACCGCGCCCTCGATCTGGTAGGCCGAGGTCGAGGCCCCCCAGACGAAGCCGGGCGGAATGCGCGGCGCGCCGGCGGGCGAAGCGGCGGTCTGCGCTGAAACGCCGGCCGGCAGCACCGGCAGGGCTGCAGCGGCTGCGGCGGAAGCGAGGAAGTCTCGGCGGCGAAGCATCGGCATGGGTCCAGCCTAGTGGAAGAACAGGCGCAGCACGATCAGCGCGGCGAGCGCGGCCATGCCCTGTACCGCCGTTGCCAGCGAGAACCGGGCGAGCACCGAGCCGGCCGGCAGGCGTGCGGCCTGCCCAACCAGCCAGAACAATCCGTCATTTATATGCGAGACGGTCATCGCGCCGGCACCGATGGCCAGCGCCGCCAGCGTGCGCCCGGCCGGATCGTCGAGGCCGAGCGGGCCGACCAGCTCCATCATCATCCCGGCGGCGGTGATCGAAGCAACCAGCGAGGAGCCTTGCAGCGTCTTGACGATGGCGGCGAGGGCGAAGGGCAGGATGAGTGCCAGCGCGCCGGACGGCGCGATGCCGAGCAGGCGCTCGGCGTTCATCTCCGGCATGCCGGTTTCCTGCGCGATCTTGGTGAGGCCGCCGGCGGCGCCGATGAGCAGCACCAGCCCGGCGGAGCGGCGGATCGCCCGCCCGGCCCAACCTTCCTCGGTCAGCCCGCCCGGCTCCCAGTGCCAGCTCAGCAGCAGGAGCAGGCCGGTGCCGACGATGAGCAGCAGGGTCGGTCGGCCGAGCGCGATGAGGAATTCGCGGTTCGAGCCGCCGCCCAGCGGCTCAGAGGCGATGTCGCCGAGCGACTGGGTGATGAGCAGGCCGACCAGCACCGCGCTCGCCAGCCACAGCGCCCAGGCGCCGCGCCGGGGGGCGTGCAGGCTGGTGCCGGCGATGGTGGCGGCGGTGTCGACCGGCAGGGCTTCGCCGCTCGTTGTCGCCCGCGCCAGCCCGAGGCCGACAAGTGCCAACAGCACCGCGACCGGCAGGCCGAAGGCGACCGAGAGCGTCCAGTCGGCAGCGAGAATGGTGAGGCTCGCCAGCATGACCGGGGCGGGAATGATGAGGCCGTGGCTCGCCGAGAGCGACAGGCCGAGCACCAGTGCCGAGCGCGGACTGTCGCCGCCAAATCCCCGCCGCAGCGGGTTCAGCACCGCGAAGGCGGCGGCGGGCGTGGAGGCGAGGCCGCCAACGAGGCCGATGAGCGCCAGCGGCAGCGAGCGGCGGCGTCGGCCGGCGGCGGCATGCTGCAGCCAGGCGGTGGCGCCGGTCGCGTCGGCGATCTCCGCCATGAGCGCGGCCGCGACCACGGTGAGCCCGAGTGCGTTCACGCTCTGCGCGAAGCCGAGGCCGAACGCCTTGCCGACATGGCTGGTCGACATGCCCGCGGCATAGCCGAAGCCGATGGCGGCGACGAGCAGTGCCAGGAAGGGCTGGACCCGCCCGCGCTGGACGGCGAGCGCCAGCAGCACCAGCGCGACGGCAAAGTAAGCGGCCTGATAGAGCGACATTTTTTCCGGGAGTGCCGAGGGTGGGGCGGGTTCTTTTATCGATTAGCGCGCGGCGGCGGCGCTGTCACCGTGGCGCTTCGCCATTGCCGGCGGCCGGCGGCTTTACTAGGTTGCCGGACCATGATGCGCCGCGTTCTCCTCCTCGCCTCCGGGCTGCTGCTTCTCGCCGGCCCCGCTTTTGCCCAGCCGGCGCCCGGCTTCGTGCGGGCGGAGGGCACGCGCTTCGTCCGGCCGGACGGGTCGACCTACAAGATCAAGGGCATGAGCTTCGGCAACTGGCTGCTGCCGGAAGGCTACATGTTCAAGTTCAAGGTGCAGCGCTCGCCGCGCGAGATCGAGGACGTCATTTCCTATCTCGCCGGGCCCGAGGAGGCCGCGAAATTCTGGCGGGAGTTCCGCGACGTCTATGTCGGTGAGGACGACTTCGCCTTCCTGCAGGCGGCCGGCTTCACCACGGTGCGCGTGCCGCTGCACTGGAAGTTCTTCCTCGACCCGAAGAACCCCTCCAAGGTCGATCCCGATGGCGAAGGCTGGGCGCTGATCGACCGGGCGGTTCGCTGGGCGAAGGCGCACGACATCAAGCTGATCCTCGACATCCACGCCGCGCCCGGCGGGCAGACCGGGGTGAACCACGACGACGGGGTCGGCTACCCCCTGACCTTCTACGTGCCGGAGTATCAAAGGCGCACCATCACCCTGTGGCGCGCCATCGCCGCACGCTACAAGGACGAAACGACGGTGCTGGCCTATGATCTGCTCAACGAGCCGATCTCGCCCTATCACGACATCGATTACCTGAATCCGCGCCTCGAACCGCTCTATCAGGAGATCGCCGCTGCAATCCGCGAGGCCGATCCCAACCACCCGATCATTCTGGCGGCGGCGCAGTGGAGCACCAATTTCGGCGTGTTCGGCCCGCCCTTCGCGGACAATCTCGGCTACTCCTACCACAAGTTCTGGGCGAGCCCGGAGCGGCGCGAGGTGCAGGACTACGTCAACTTCGCCAATCGCTGGGGCGTGCCGATCTTCCTCGGCGAGACCGGCGAGCTCACCGATGAGTGGAACGCCAAATACCGCGCGATGAATGAGCGCTTCAACATCGGCTGGAGCTTCTGGACCTACAAGAATCTCGACTCCCGCTCGACCGTCTCCTCCATCACCAAGCCCGAGGGCTGGGACGCTATTGCCGCCTTCGGCTCGGTGCCGCGCGCGCAATGGGACGGCATGGCGAAGCCCTCGCGTGAGGCGGTGGCGGCGACGCTCGCCGCCTATATCGAGAACGCGAAATTCGCCAACACCACCGTCAATCGCGGCTATGTCGCCTCGCTGGGGCTCGAAGCGCCGTAGGAGAGCGTTGATGGATCCGCTCATGCAGCACTACGTGGTGTTCGAGACCGCGCGGGGGTTCTGCGGCCTCGCCTGGGGGCAGGCCGGCATCACGCGCTTCCAGTTGCCGACCGCCAGCGCCGCCGCGGCCGAGCGCCATCTGTTGCGCCGGGTGCCGGAGGCGCGGCGGGGCACGCCGACGCCGGAGATCGCCGCGACCATTGCCGCCGTCCAGCGCTACTTCACCGGCGAGGCGGTCGACTTCTCGTCGGTGCGGCTCGATCTCGGCGCGCAGCGGCCGTTCTTCGCGCAGATCTATGCCGCGCTCCGCCGGGTCGGCTGGGGCGAGACCACGACCTATGGCGCACTGGCCAAACAGCTCGGTGCCGGGTCCGAGGCGGCGCGCGACGTCGGGCAGGCGATGGCGCGCAATCCGGTGCCGCTGATCATACCCTGCCATCGCGTGCTGGCGGCGGGCGGCAAACTCGGCGGCTTCTCCGCGCCGGGCGGCGCCGACACCAAAGCGCATATGCTGGAGCTCGAAGGCGTCCGTCGCGCCCCGCCCGAGCCGGCGCAGCGCTCGCTGGATTTCTAGAGCACGCGCCGATCAGATTGCAGCGCAATCTGATCGGATAACGCGTTCTCTACTAGTCGATTAGAGACTGATTTACCGATCAGGTTGTCTCAACCTGATCGGATCAGCTCTAGCTTTTCAGCTTGCCCAGCACCTCGATCAGCTCGGACACCTTCTCGCGCTGCTGCTCCGGATCGCCCGAGCGGATGGCGTGCTCGACGCAATGGGCGACATGGTCGCGCAGCACTTCCTCCTCCACCTTCTTCAGCGCGGCGCGCACCGCCGCCACCTGGGTGACGATGTCGATGCAATAGCGGTTGTCCTCGACCATGCGCGAGAGGCCACGCACCTGCCCCTCTATGCGGCTGAGGCGTTTCAGACAGGCATTGCGCGTATCGTTCTGCATTCTTGCCATATACCCACGTGGGGTATATATAGCAAGTCCTACATACCCATATGGGGTATATTGCAGGAGATGGGGTCATGGCGGAAATCGAGCGCGAGCCGAAGAAGGCGGGCGGGTCCTGCTGCGGCGGGCACGGGGCTCACGCAGGGCACACGCATGATGCTCCCGCTCACGCGCATGACCATACGCAGGAGCACGCAGGGCATTCGCACGCGGAGCATTCCCACGCCGCCCACGCCTCCCATATGGCGAAGGACCCGGTCTGCGGCATGGATGTCGATCCGCACACCGCGACCTTGAGGGCCGACCACAAGGGCATCACCTATTATTTCTGCGCGCCGGGCTGCCGCAGCAAGTTCATCGCCAACCCGGAAAAATATCTCGGCGACGAGGCCCCCGCCGAGCCGGTGCCGGAAGGCACGGAGTACACCTGCCCGATGCACCCGGAGATCCGCCAGATCGGCCCCGGCACCTGCCCGATCTGCGGCATGGCGCTGGAGCCGCTGCTGGTCAGCCTCGACAACGGCCCGAACCACGAGCTGATCGACATGACCCGCCGGTTCTGGATCGGCCTCGTGCTCACCGTGCCGGTCGTCGCGCTGGAAATGGGCGCGCATCTCGTTCCGGGGCTGCACCACCTCGTGTCCCCAAGCCTGTCGAACTGGATTCAGCTGGTGCTGGCGACGCCGGTCGTGTTGTGGGCCGGCTGGCCGTTCTTCGTGCGCGGCGGACAGTCGGTGGCGACGCGCAACCTCAACATGTTCACGCTGATCGCCATCGGCACCGGCGTCGCCTATCTCTACAGCGTGGTTGCCGCTCTCGCGCCGGATATCTTCCCGCCGGCCTTCCGTGGCATGGACGGCAGCGTCGCGGTGTATTTCGAAGCGGCGGCGGTCATCACCGTGCTCGTGCTGCTCGGCCAGGTGCTGGAGCTGCGCGCCCGCGAGCAGACCTCCGGCGCCATCAAGGCGCTGCTCGACCTCGCGCCGAAGACCGCGCTGCGCATCAACGCCGACGAGAGCGAGGAGGAGATCCCGCTCGACCAGGTCGCGGTTGGCGACCGCCTGCGCGTGCGCCCCGGCGAGAAGGTGCCGGTCGACGGCAAGGTGGCGGAAGGCCGCTCGGCGCTGGACGAATCGCTCGTCACCGGCGAATCGATGCCCGTCACCAAGGTGGAGGGCGATCATGTCATCGGCGGCACGCTGAACCGCTCGGGCGGGCTCATCATCGTCGCCGAGAAGGTCGGGCGCGACACCATGCTGGCGCGCATCGTGCAGATGGTGGCGGAAGCGCAGCGCTCGCGCGCGCCGATCCAGCGGCTGGCCGATCAGGTCGCCGGCTGGTTCGTGCCGCTGGTGGTCGCCTGCGCCATCCTCGCCTTCATCGCCTGGACCATCTGGGGTCCCGACCCCAAGCTGACGCATGCGCTGATCGCCGCCGTGGCGGTGCTGATCATCGCCTGTCCCTGCGCGCTCGGCCTCGCCACGCCGATGTCGATCATGGTCGGCGTCGGGCGCGGCGCGCAGATGGGCGTGCTGATCAAGAATGCCGAGGCGCTGGAGCGGATGGAGAAGGTCGACACGCTCGTGGTCGACAAGACCGGCACGCTCACGGAAGGGCAGCCTTCCGTCACCGCCATCGTGCCGGCGGAAGGCTTCGAGGAGGCCGAGGTGCTGCGGCTTGCCGCCGCCGTCGAACGGCCCTCCGAGCACCCGCTGGCGCGCGCCATCGTCATGGCGGGGCAGGCGCGCGACCTCGACATTCCCAAGGTGCGCGGCTTCGACTCACCCGCCGGCAAGGGCGCCTATGGCCTCGTCGAGGGCAAGCGGGTGACGCTCGGCAGCGCCGCGTTCCTCAAGGAACTCGGCATCGACACGGCGGCGCTGGCCGCGCCGGCGGACGAGTTGCGCCGCGAGGGCGCGAGCGCCATCCTCGTCGGCATCAACGGCAAGGCGGCGGCCGCCATCGCCATCGCCGACCCGATCAAGGCCTCGACGCCGCAGGCGCTGAAGGATCTGGCGGCCGAGGGCATCCGCGTGGTCATGCTCACAGGTGACAACCGCACCACGGCCGAGGCGGTGGCGCGCCGGCTCGGTATCACCGAGGTGGAGGCCGAGGTCGCGCCCGACCAGAAGGCGGCGGTGGTGGCGCGGCTGAAGGCGGAGGGCCGCATCGTCGCCATGGCCGGCGACGGCGTGAACGATGCGCCCGCGCTGGCCGGCGCCGATGTCGGAATCGCCATGGGCTCGGGCACCGATGTCGCCATCGAGAGCGCGGGGGTGACGCTGCTGCGCGGCGACCTCGGTGGCATCGTCAAAGCGCGGCGGCTGTCGCAGGCGACGATGCGCAACATCCGCCAGAACCTGTTCTTCGCCTTCATCTACAACGGCGCCGGCGTGCCGATCGCGGCGGGCGTGCTCTACCCCGTCTTCGGCCTGCTGCTCTCGCCGATGATCGCCGCGCTCGCCATGTCGCTGTCCTCGGTCAGCGTCATCGGCAACGCGCTGCGGCTGCGGGCGACGAAGCTCTGAGAGCCTGTTTGGAAACTCGTCATCGCCGTCATCCTGAGGTGCCCGGCCACAGGCCGGGCCTCGAAGGATGCTGAAGCAGGGCGCCCGGACGAGCATCCTTCGAGGCTCGGGCTCCGCCCGAGCACCTCAGGATGACGTCGTTCTGTTGATATGAGGAATTTCAAACAGGCTCTGAGCTCCAAAAGAAAACCCCGCTCCCGGATATCCTCCGGGAGCGGGGCGGGAGCCGGAAGGGAGCGGCTCTCGAAGACCCGGACCGGCGGGGGCAGGTCCGGGGCGGGGTCTCGGAAAAGGTTACTCGGCGGCCATGCGCAGCATCGGCGCCGGCGCTTCGACGGGCATCGCGCTGGCGACCTTGGCGGCGATGATCTCGGCGGTGGCGCAGGAGAGAGTCCAGCCCAGATGCCCGTGGCCGGTGTTGTAGAACACGCCCGGCTTCGCGCCGGCATCGACGCGCGGCATCATGTTCGGCATCATCGGCCTGAGGCCAGCCCACGGCACGGCGCGCTCGGTGGAGACGCCGGGGAACAACTTGCGCACCCAGTCGGTCAGCGGGCGGATGCGGTCGGCGCGGATGTCGCGGTTCTCGCCGTTGAACTCGGCGGTGCCGGCGACGCGGAAGCGGTCCTTGCCGAGGCGTGAGGTGACGATCTTGGTCTTGTCGTCCAGCAGGCTCACCCACGGCGCGGCGTTATGGCTTTCCTCATCGTCAAGCATGACGGTGATCGAATAGCCCTTCACCGGATAGATGTTCACCCGGTCGCCGAGCTGGGCGCCGATGGCGCGCGAACCGATGCCGGCGCACACCACCACCGCGTCGAAGGCGAAGGTCTCGCGGGTCGGCGCGGCATCCTCGGCGTCGGGGGCGATGGTGAGGGCGATCTCGACGCCGGTGCCGTCCCGGCCCTTGCCGGTATGGGTCACGCGATCGACGCTCGCCTCGTTGATGAAGCGCACGCCCTTGGCCCGGCAGACCTCGGCGAGGCCGAAGGTGAATTTGTGGATGTCGCCGGTCGAATCCGACGGGGTGAAGAAACCGCCATAATAGGTGCCGTGCAGCGTCGGCTCGATGGCGCGGATCTCGGAAGGCGTCACCTCGCGGCGCTCGAGGCCGCCGGCCGCATAGAGCGCGGAGATCGCACGGGCGCCATCCTGGGCCGCCTTGTCGCGGTAGATGTGCAGGATGCCGCGCGTCTCGTGGTTGAAGTCGATGCCCTCGCGGCGGGCGATGTCGAACATGTAGTTGCGAGCCTGGATGGCGAGGCGGGTGGTCTCGACCGTGTTGGCCTTGTAGTTCGGGATGTTGGCGAGGAACTCGGCCATCCAGCTGTATTTGTGCCAGGAGGGCATCGGGTTCATCAGCAGCGGCGCGTCGGGCGTGAACATCCACTTGATGCCCTTGAGCACCGTGGCCCAGGAGTTCCACACTTCCGCGTTGGAGGCCGAAAGCTGGCCGCCATTGGCGAAGGAGGTCTCCATCGCCGCATAGCGCTGGCGATCGATGACGGTGACGTCGTAGCCCTTCTCATTGAGAGCATAGGCGGTGGTGATGCCGGTGATGCCGGCGCCGATAACGGCAATCTGGCGCATGGGGAACTCCCGCGCTTGAGGACGACGAGGCTCGAACGCTTTGGCGTCCGGCCGGCTGTCCCCATCTGTCGCGGTACCTGAGAGCTCGCCCCGAGACGGACGGCGGCGCCGTCCGGAAATCCCGGGCTTCCCCTTCGGTGGACGTCCTAGCGCTGAATGACCGGCGCCGACGCCTCTCTCCAGATCGTCCTGATCATGCGGTCCGTGGTGCCTGAGAGTTTCCTGGGGGGTTGCTCCGTCGGCGCCGACACGTGTCCTGGGAGGAGGACTGTCGGTCTCTCCCGCATGAACATTAGCAGACGGCTATATGCATCGCACAAAAGCATGCTTGTTTCAAGGGCAGAGAGGGTGTTCGCACGGGTTTGAACCTGCGACCTTGGTCGTGGGAAGTCCTCACACGCTCGCCGCATCCAGCCCGAGGTCGAGGATCGGCGCGGAGTGGGTGATCCAGCCGACCGAGATGAGATCGACCCCGCTCGCCGCGATCGGTCCCACCGTCTCGCGCGAGACGCGGCCCGAGGCTTCGGTCAGCGCCCGCCCGCCGACGATGGCCACCGCCTGCCTCAAGGTCGCCGGGTCCATATTGTCGAGCAGCACCGCGTCGACCCCCTCAGTCATCGCCTCGTCGAGCTGGGCCAGCGTGTCGACCTCCACCTCGATCTTCACGAGATGGCCGGCATGCGCCTTGGCGGCGCGGATGGCGGGGGCGACGCCGCCCGCGACGGCGATGTGGTTGTCCTTGATCAGCACCGCGTCGTCGAGGCCGAAGCGGTGGTTCGAGCCGCCGCCGGCGCGCACCGCGTGCTTTTCCAGCGCGCGCAGTCCCGGCGTGGTCTTGCGGGTGCAGACGATATGCGCCTTGCCATGCTGGCGGGCGATTTCCACCAGGCCGGCCGTGGCGGTGGCGACGCCGGACATGCGGCAGGCGATGTTCAGTGCCACGCGCTCGGCGGTGAGGATCGACCGGGCCGAGCCAGACAGCCGCAGCACCACGTCGCCCGGCGCGACCGTCGTGCCGTCGCCGCGCTCGACCGCTACCTTGAGCGACGGATCGATCAGCTCGAAGGCGATCACCGCCGCATCGATGCCGGCGATCACGCCCGGCTGGCGCGAGGCGATCACCGCCTCGAAACGGGCCTGCGGGGGGATGCAGGCGTCCGTCGTCACATCGCCGGCGCGGCCGAGGTCTTCCAGCAGCGCGGCGCGCACGATCGGCTCGACCATCAGGCGGGGGAGGGGGGTAAGGGTCATGGTCAACTCATCCGTTTTAGGGCGACGTCATCCTGAGGTGCGAGCGGAGCGAGCCTCGAAGGATGGGGATCCAGGCGCGCCATCCTTCGAGGCCCGGCGATGCCGGGCGCCTCAGGATGACGTGGTTCGGGCGAGGGGAAATGGGCTGTCCTCACGCCACCTGTCGCGTCTCGACGGCGTCCGCCACCGTCTCGGCAAGGCGGGTCTCCGAATGCCGGGCCATCGCCGCGGGTGTGGGGAAGTCGGCGCGGAAATGGCCGCCGCGGCTCTCCTCGCGCGTCAGCGCGGCCTCCGCCACCAGAAGCGCGATAAGCGAGAGGTCGTCGCCGTCGCGCTCGCGGAGTTCGCCGAGGCGTTGCGCGGCAGCCCCGAGCGTCGAGGCCTCACGCACCACGCCGACCTGCGCATCCATCAAAAGGCGGATCTCCGCCCGTGCCGGCGAGGGGCCTCGCAGGGTGGCGGGCGCCGCCATCGCCGCACCGGAAGGCGCCGCGCTGCCGGCAATATCGGCGGCGATCCAGTCGGCATAGGCCAGTGCTTCCAGCAGCGAGTTGCTGGCGAGCCGGTTGGCGCCGTGCAGCCCGGTGGAGGCGACCTCGCCGCAGGCCCACAGGCCCGGCACGCTGGAGCGCCCGGCGTCATTCACCGCGACGCCGCCCATGTGGTAATGCGCCGCCGGCCGCACCGGAATGGGCTGGCGCGCCGGGTCGAGCCCATGGGCGCGGCAGAGCGCGACCACGCCGGGAAAGCGCCGCTCGACATCCTTCAAGCGCGCGTCGAGCACCACCTGCCGGCCGGCGGCGATCTCGGCGAAGATGGCGCGGGCGACGACATCGCGCGGGGCGAGTTCCTGGCCCGGCATCTCGATCATGAAGCGTTCGCCGCGCTCGTTGAACAGCTTCGCGCCCTCGCCGCGTAGCGCCTCGGTGGCCAGAGGCATAGGGTCGGCGCCGACCGCCATGGCGGTGGGGTGGAACTGCACGAATTCCATGTCGCGCAGCACGGCGCCGGCACGGGCGGCGAGTGCCAGCCCCGAACCGACCGCGCCGAGCGGATTGGTGGTGGAGGCATAGAGCCCGCCGAGCCCACCGGTCGCCAGCACCACGGCGCGGGCATTGAGCGCGGTGACGCGCCCTTCGCGGTCGCGCAGCGCGACGCCGCGCACCTCGCCAGCGTCATCGGCCAGCAATTCGCAGGCGCGCACGCCCTCGATGACATGGATGGTCGGGCAGGCGCGCGCCGCCCGCGCCAGCGTCTCCAGCACCACACGGCCGGTGCCGTCGCCCTCGGCATGGACGATGCGCCGGCGGGAATGTGCGGCTTCCAGCCCGAGCGCGAGGCTGCCATTCGCGTGGCGGTCGAACGGCGTGCCGATAGAGACCAGCCAGTCGATGGCGCTGGGCGCGGCGGCGGCGATGCGCCGCGCGACGAGCGCTTCGGACAGGCCGGCGCCGGCCTTCAGCGTGTCGATGGCGTGGTAGTCGGGCCGGTCGTCCTCGCCCATGGCGGCGGCGATGCCGCCCTGCGCCCAGCCGGTGGCGGCCTCCGCGCCGAGCGGAGCGGCGACGACAAGCGTCACCGGCAGCGGGGCAAGGCGCAGCGCGGTCGCAAGGCCGGCGACGCCACCGCCGATGACGACGACATTCTCAGGCGAATGGCTCACGAGAAATGCCCTCCGGGCATGAGAGGCGGAAGATCGAGGCGTGGAGCCGGCGTCAGCGTATGGCGAGCATGCGCTCGACGGCGAGGCGGGCGCGATCGGCGATGGCCGGGTCGATCTCGACCTGGTGGGTCATCGTCTCCAGCGCGCGGCGGATGCTCGGCAGGGTGATGCGCCGCATATGCGGGCAGAGGTTGCACGGCCGCACGAACTCGATGTCGGGGTGGTTCACCGCGACATTGTCGGCCATGGAGCATTCGGTGATCAGCACCACGCGGGCCGGCTTCTCGTCGCGCACATAATCCGCCATGCCGGCGGTGGAGCCGGCATAATCGGCCTCGGCGACGACCTCGGGCGGGCATTCGGGATGCGCCAGCACGACGACGCCGGGATGGTTCTCGCGCAGGTCGCGAATGTCTTGCGGGGTGAAGCGCTCATGCACCTCGCAATGGCCCTTCCAGGCGATCAGCTCGATCTCCGGCACTTCCTTCTGCACGTTCTGCGCAAGGAACTCGTCCGGCAGCATGAGGATGCGGTTGACGCCCCATTCTTTCGCCACGGCGCGCACCACCTTCACGGCGTTGCCGGAGGTGCAGCAATAGTCGCTTTCGGCCTTCACCTCGGCCGAGGTGTTGACATAGGTGACGACGGGAACGCCGGGGTAATGCTGCTTGAGCAGCCGGATGTCGGCGGCGGTAATGCTCTCGGCGAGCGAGCAGCCCGCCTGCATGTCCGGCATCAGCACGGTCTTGCCGGGGTTCAGCAGCTTGGCGGTCTCGGCCATGAAGTGCACGCCGGCCATGACGATGACGTCGGCGTCTACGGTCACAGCCTCGCGGGCGAGCGCGAGGCTGTCGCCGACGATGTCCGCCACCGTGTTGAAGATCTCCGGCGCCTGATAATTGTGCCCGAGCACCACGGCGTTGCGCTCGCGCTTCAGCCGCTCGATGGCTTCGACTTCGCGCGCGATGAGCGGCCATTCGGCCGGCGTCACATGCTTCGACACGCGGGCATAGAGGTGTGCCAGAGGGGCGGGGGCCGTGGCGGGGGCGAAGGCTTCCGGCGCGAGGGCGTCTGTTTCCTGGCGGACGGCGACATTCATATCCAGCACCGCTTCCTCCCTTATGCTCGTTATGAGTATAATTTGGGCCAAAGAAGACCGGGCGTGGCGCCCGGCTGATCGAGGCTTATGCTAGGACTGAGTATAAGTCGCTGTCAACTGTTCGTCACAAAAGTTTCGGCGCCGCCGGGGCAGGCGTCAGGGCATGCTGACCGGAGGCGGCTCGACCGGCCCTGCGCTTTCCTCGGCACGTGCCTTTTCGCGGTGGCGGGCACGGCGCCGGTCGAGCCGCCGGTCCAGCGGCAGCACCAGCACCAGCAGAACCAGCGTGACCACCAGCGACAGCACGATGAGGTGCCAGGAGGCGAGGGCGCAGGCGACCCCGAGCGCCGCCGTCACCCACACCGTCGCCGCCGTCGTCAGGCCATGGACCCTGAGCTTGTGCCGGCTGTGCATCACCACGCCGGCGCCGAGGAAGCCGATGCCGGTCATCACGCCCTGCACGATGCCCTGCACCACGCGGCTGGTCGCATCGGGATGGCCCTGAATGCCGTCGACCCGCATGGCGGTGAGCGAGATAAGCGCCGCGCCCATGCAGACCAGCCCGAGCGTGCGCATGCCGGTGGGCTTGCCGCGCAGATCGCGGTTCAGGCCGATCAGCATGCCGCAGACGACGGCCGCCAGCAGCCGCAGCAGCGCCTCGATATCCCGCGGCGAGAGAATGTCCACGAACGCCCCCATCACTGCCCACGCTTGTGCGGAGGTTTTGTCTCCAGCGGCACCGCCGCCGCGCGGAAGCCGCCCCACGGATCGGCCGCGAGATTGGCAAGCCGCACCGGCGTGTTGTCGAGGGTGAACTGCGCCGCGCCAGCGATGTCGTCAAGTTCCTCCCACGCCACCGGCATCGACACCGCCGCTCCCGGCCGCGCCCGCGTGCAATAGGCCGCGACGGCGGTGGCGCCGCGTGCGTTGCGCAGGTAATCGATGAAGATGTGCCCTTCGCGCCGCGCCTTGGTGGCCACGGCGAGATAGCGGTCCGGGCTGTCGGCGGCCATGGCGTCGGCAAGCGCCCTGGCGAAGTCCTTCGCCGTCTCCCAATCCGCTTTCGGTTTCAGAGGGATGACGACATGCAGGCCCTTGCCGCCCGAGGTTTTGACGAAGGAGGGCAAGCTCGCAGCCTCAAGACGGTCGCGAATTTCCTTCGCACCGGCAACCACCTGCGTCCACCCCACGCCCTCGCCGGGGTCGAGGTCGAAGATGACCATGTCCGGCTTTTCGAGGTCGGCGAGCGGGGCGCCCCAGGGGTGGATCTCCAGCGTGCCGGCCTGCACCAGGGCGATCAGCCCGTCGAGATCGTCGATGAACAGCAGCTCCTCGCCATCCCTGTCCTTGCGGATCCCGATCGCCTTGTTGATCCCTTTCCAGGAGTGCTTCTGGAAGAAGCAAGCCTCGGCGATCCCGTCCGGGCAGCGCAGCAAAGCGAGCGGGCGGGCAATGACGAAGGGGGCGATAAAGCGCCAGACCTCGGCGTAGTAATCCGCGAGCCGCTGCTTGGTGATGCCGTTCTCCGGCCAGTAGACGCGGTCGGGATGGGTAAGCTTGACCTGAGAGATAGGGCTGGCGGTGTTGGACATGCACGCTCCGCATCATCGACGCTGGCGATGGAGCCTACCGCAATAAGGCCCTGACGTCCGGGCATGTTCCATCGCGCCGGTACGCGAACCTGCGGATCAGCCTCGTCTTATCTGCGCGATCAGCGCCTCGACCGCGGCGGGATAGCCCGATGGGCCCAGCCCAATGATGCAGCCGGTGACCACCGCGGAGAGCGGCGAGTGATGGCGGAAGCTCTCGCGCTTGAACACATTGCTCACATGTACCTGGATCGCCGGCTTGGCGACGGCCGAGAGCGCGTCGGGTATGCCGATGGAGCCATAGGACAGGCTGCCGGCATTGATGACGATACCGTCCGCCGCCGTGCGCGCCTCCTGGATCCAGTCGATCAGCACGCCCTCATGGTTCGACTGGCGGAAATCCACGCTGGCGCCAAGGCTCTCCGCACGGGCGCGGCAGCTCTCGGCGATGTCCTCGATGGTGAGCGTGCCATAAGGCCCGTTCGGGTCGAGCCCGTACAGGTTCGTGTTGGGTCCGTTGAGGACGAAGAGGCGCAGCGGCGTCGGCGCGGTCATGCGGGGAAGGCTCCGGAAGGGATCAGGCGGCGCGCTCGCGCGGGCGTGTCTCGGCCATGGAGGGGCGCGCGTCGAAGGCGTCGAACCATGCGGCGGCGGCGGGGCGGCCTTCGCGCCAGTTCAGGTCGGCATAGCGGAAGTCGAGATAGCCGAGCGCGCAGCCGAGCGTGATGGTGCCGATGGTCGGCGTCGCGGGAAGCGAAGGCGCGAGCGCCTCGATGCGGTCGAGCGCGCCGCGCACCTTGGCGAGTTGCGCCTCCGTCCAGCCGGCCCAGCGCAATTCCTGCGGGCGCATCACCGTCTCGTAGCGATTGGCGATGGCGGCATCGAGCAGGCCGTCGCCGAGCGCCTGCTGGGTCAGCGCCGCCCAGCGCGCCGGGCCCGCCGGCGGAAACAGCGCGGCGTCGCCGGCCGTGGCGGCGAGGTATTCGCAGATCACCGGGCTGTCGAACAGCGTGATGCCGTCATCGAGGATGAGCGCGGGAATCTTGCCGAGCGGGTTGTGTTCGACAAGCGCGGGGTCGCGCTGCAGCGGGCTCGCGGGGTTGAACTCGATCGCGACGCGGTCCGCGAGGCCGAGTTCGCGGATGACCGCCATCACCTTGCGGACGAAGGGGGAGGTGGGTGCGTGGAGGAGCTTCACGGTGTCTGGTCCTGTGCGCCGATGGCGGCCAGCGCGGCGCGCCCCACCTCGACATCCTGTTCCCCCGTGCCCGAGCCGACGCCGATGCCGCCGACGCAGACACCCTCGATGACGATCGGCAGGCCGCCGATGAGGTTGGTGAGCCGCTGGCCGGCGGCGTGCTGCAGGAAGGGCGCGTCGACCGGCTTGAGCCGGCCGCTGGGCTGGCGGTGCGAGGCGGCGGTGATCGCCTTGGACAGCGAGGTCTCGCGCGACAGCAGCTTGGCGCCGTCCATGCGGACGAAGGCGAGCAGGTTGCCGCCCTCGTCGACGATGTTGATGTTCTGCGGCACGCCCATGGCGGTCGCTTTCTCGACGGCGGCGGCGAGCATCTTCAGCGCGCCCTCATGGGTGAGCTTGAGGGCCGGGCGGGTGATCGACATGGCGGGTATCCTTATGCGTCGCCGGGCACGCCATAGGACGGCGCGGTGGAGGGATCGAGGGCGCGGGTGACATAGGCCTCCATCTGCGGCTTCCACAATTCCCACAGCGCGGCGAATTCGGCCATCACGTCGCCCTCGGACCAGTCGATGCGCAGATCCGCCACCGGCCAGGCGACCTTGTCGACGATCAGCATGCCGACCGAATGGACGGGGCCTTCCTCGCCGCCCGCGGCCACCGCCGCCTGCATGGCCGCAACCAGCCGGTCGCCCAGCGGCGCGTTGGGGCTCGCCTCGAAGGCGGCGACCATGGCGTTGGGCACATCCGGCGAGGCGAGCAGATTGCCCGCCGCCGCCACGTCCCGGCCATAGGCGATGGCGTGGGTGCCGAGCGTCTTCGCCCCGGAGTGGCCGGCGGCATTGCCCTCGCGACCCAGCACCACGACCTGCCGGTAGTCAAAGAACGGCGCCTCGGCCCTGAAGCGTGCCAGCACGTCCTCGGGCGAGAGGCCCTGCGCCAGCAGGTCCAGCCCCTTGGGGCCGAGTGTCGGGTCGGTGATGTTCTGCGTCGCCACCACGCCGACCCCGGCGCGGGCATGGGCGCAGCGCGCCGCCACCGCCGGGGAGGAAGACGACACGGCAATGCCGAACATGCCGGTGCGCGCGCAGCGCGCGGAGATGGAGAAGGTCACGCGCGCCCCCGATCAGGCGGCGTCGGGGATGACGGCGGTGACCTCGATCTCGACCAGCCATTCCGGCCGGGCGAGCGCGGGCACCACGAGACCGGTGGAGCAGGGGAACACGCCTTCCAGCCACTTGCCCATTTCGAGATACACCGCCTCGCGGTAGCGAATGTCGGTGAGGTAGACGACGATGCGGCAGATGTGGCTCATCTCGCTGCCGGCTTCCTCCAGCAGCATCTTGATGTTGGCCATCGCCTTGGCCGCCTGCGCGCCGGCGTCGCCCACATGCAGGCTCTCGCGGGTGTCGAGATCCTGCGCCACCTGCCCGCGCAGGAACACCATGGTGCCGCGCGCGACCACGCCCTGTGACAGGTCGTTGTTGAGCTTCTGCTCCGGATAGGTCTGCTTGGTGTTGAACGGGCGGATGCGCTTGTGCGTGGGCATGGAGGCTACTCTTTTCTGGAGGGTCGTCAGCTGAAGGTGTCGAGCGGTGCGCCGAGCCGGGCGGCGAGCCGCTGCATCAGGGCGCAGGCGGATGCCAGCTCATCGAGGCCGATCCATTCGTCCGCCTTGTGGGCGCGGGCGATGTCGCCCGGTCCGCACACCACTGTGGGGATACCGGCCGCGTGATAGAGCCCCGCCTCGGTGCCGAAGGCGAGGGTGACGGGGGCCTCGTTGGAGCCGACAAGAGCGGAGACCAGCCGCACGGCGGCGCTGTCGGCCGGCGTGTCGAGGCCGGGATAGTCGCTCAGCGTCTCCACCGAAATGCCGGCTTCCGGCGCCTGCGCGGCAAGCCGGGCGTGGGCCTCATGGATGACCGCGTCGATGCGGGCATTGAGCGCGGCGACGTCGGTGCCGGGTAGGGTGCGCGCCTCGAATTCGAGGCTCGCGCGATCCGGCACCAGATTGAGCGCCGTGCCGCCATGCAGCGAGCCGACATGGAGGCTGGTGAAGGGCGGCTCGAAGGCCTCGTTCGTCACCTCGCGCAACTCGCGGCCGAGTGCGAACAGACCGACCGTGACTTCGGCGGCGGCCTCGACCGCATTGGCGGCGCGGTGCAGCAGCGCTGAATGACCGCCCCGGCCGATGAAGGTGAGGCGGCGGGCGAACTTGCCCTTGTGGGCGCGGGCCACCCTAAGCGAGGTCGGCTCGCCGACGAGGCAAAGCGCTGGCGGCGCGGGCAGCTTCGCCACCTCCGTCACGAGGTCCGGCGCGCCGAGGCAGCCCAGCTCCTCGTCATAGGAGAAGCAGAGATGGACGGGGGCATGGGTCGCCGCCGCCTTGAACGCGCCGACATGCGCTAGCACGACGGCGAGGAAGCCTTTCATGTCGGTGGAGCCGCGGCCATAGACACGACCGTCGCGGATTTCCATGCGGAACGGGTCGCTCGACCAGTCCTGTCCCTCCACCGGCACCACGTCGGTATGGGCCGACAGCGCGATGCCGGGCCGGTCGGCCGGGCCGATGGTGGCGAGGATAGAGGCCTTGTCGCCGGCTGCGTTCGGAATCAGGCGGGCTTTGACGCCCTCCGCCTTCAGCAACTCGACGATATAGCCGGCGATGGCGAGATTGGAGCGAACGCTCACCGACTCGAAGGCGATGAGGTCCTTCAGTACGTCGAGCGTCCGGTCGAGCGACGGCGATGTTTCCGCCGCCGATATGCCATTCCCGGCCGTCGCCCGTACGTTCATGCGCTCACGCGGCCTGCAGCTTGTGATAGCCGCGGTTGGAATAGACCAGCGGCTTGGTCTCCAGGCTCTCCACCGCCAGCACCTCGCCGGCGATGATATGGTGGGTGCCGAACTCGAACACGCTGGCGATCCGGCAGTCGAACCGGCACAGCGCGCCGCGCAGCACGGGAGCGCCGGTGTGCAGCGCGTCCCATTGCGCCACCGCGAAGCGATCCTCGCGCAGTTCCGGGATCAGCCCGGCGAAGCTGTCGGCCACGCGGTGCTGGTCATGGGCGAGGATGTTCGCCGCGAACACGCCGTTGGCCGTGAGCGTCGGCAGCACCCGGCTGCCCTTGTTGAGGCAGAACAGCACCGAAGGCGGCTCCATCGACAGCGAACAGAGCGAGGAGACGGTCACGCCGCCCCGTCCGGCCTCGCCGTCGGTGGTCACGACGGTCACGCCCGAGGCGGTGAGCCCCATGGCCTGACGGAACAGGGCGACGTCGATGCCGGCTCCTGGCTCGCTCATTTTCCGGTTCCCATCACCTTGTCCGACAGGCCGGCCGCCTTGCGCACGAAGTCCAGCGGGCCGGAGAAGTCGAACGAATTGTAGACCGCGTTCAGATGGTTGAAGTGCGGTGCCTGGGCGAACTGCACGAAGGTCAGCCGGTGGCCAGCATAATCCGAATTCAGCAGGTCGCGGGCGAAGGCGAGCAGCTTGCGCCGATCCTCCGATTCCCACTGCTTGTTCAGCGAGTAGAACTTCTTCAGCCAGTCGCCGGAGCCTTCCGCCTCGAAGGCGGCCGAGTTCGGCGTGACGCAGATCTGGCCGCCGCACAGCTCGCGGGCGATGTGCATCATCGCCGGCAGGTTGGCGCAGGCATGCACGCGCCCGGCATAGAGCAGCGACTGGTTCGGCATCAGCAGGCCGCCGGGGCTCTTTTCCGCCAGCGTGATCGCGGCGGTGAGGTGGGCGTTTATGCCCTCGCGGTAGCAGACGAGGTCGGCGAGCTTCTCGCGCACCGACTGCAGCTTGTCGAGGCCGGTCTGCTTGGCGTTGAACATCGCCGCGCCGATCATCATGTCGGCGACGTAGAGCAGGCGATGTACATAAGGAAACGCCGAATAGCGGTGCAGCGTCGCGCGGATGTACTGGGCCGCCTTCGTGTGGCGGTAGAAAAACACATTTTCCCAGGGAATCAGCACATTGTCGAAGATGACGAGGGATTCGACCTCGTCGAACTTGTTGGCGAGCGGATAATCCTTCGGGTTGGTGCGGCCGGCGAAGGAGGAGCGGCAAATCTGCTTCACGCCCGGCGCGCCCATCGGGATGATGCCGCCCACCGCGTAGTCGGACAGCGTCTCGTTGGTCCAGGCGCCGACGGTCGGCTTGAGGAAGGCCTGGTCGGCGTAGGCCGCGGCCGTCTCATACTTGGCGCCGCGAATGATGATACCCGCGTCGGTCTCCTTCACGACATGCACCATCATGTCGGGATCCTGTTCCTGGGGCGGCAGGGAACGGTCGCCCTTGGGATCGGTGTTCGCCGAAATGTGGAAGATGTCATTGTCGAAGATGTTCTGGACGTGTTTGTCGACGTTGTCGGCGAAGCGGGGGTCGAACTCCGCGAGCACGTCACGTCCGTCGATGAGCGACCAGACTTCGCCGATCGTCTCATCACCGACGCGGGTTACGACGCCGCCAATGTCCTGCATGACCGCGTCGACGGCCTCGACCTTGTCGGTCCAGTCCTTGGTCTCGCGCGGCGGCTTGTAGAAAATCGTATTGCGCTTGTTGTCTTCGACATAGGTGAGGCGATCCTGATACTTCGCCTCATGCGCCATATCGTACATGCGGGCCCGGACGTCGACGATGGGCTTGAAGGCCGGGTGCTGGGTGACATCCTTCACCCGCTCGCCGTCCATCCAGATTTCGCGGCCGTCCTGAAGTCCCTGCCGATACTCGTCGCCTGTGCGGATCATAAAGTGCATCCTTTTCCTATGAGGAAATATTGCGCTTGCCTCATAGATCGGTAAAATATTTTCATTCGTTGCTCGACATAGATAAATCCGATGAACGTCTCACTCCGCGCCCTGCGCTACGTCGTGGCCACCGCCGACTTCGGCAACCTCACCGAAGCGGCCAAGCATCTGAACGTCTCACAGCCCTCGATCTCGGCGGCCATCGCCCAGTTCGAGGCGGAGTGCGGCGTGCAGGTGTTCGTCCGTCACCATGCAAAAGGCGTGACGACCACCATTGCCGGCACTCGCATCGTCAACGAGGCGCGGCTGCTGCTCAATCATGCGCGCGATTTCGGGCAGAATGCCCGCGCCATGGCCGATGAGGTGCGCGGCGAGATTGCCGTGGGGTGCTTCTGGACCATCGCCACCCATTTCATGCCGAGCCTGCTCTCGCGCTTCGCCGAGACCCATCCGGGCATCACGGTGAGCCTCGACGAGGGCGACCAGCAGCAGATTCTGGAGGGCATCGTCTCCGGCCGCACCGAGCTGGCGCTGTCCTATGAATTCGCCCGGCCGGAGGAGGTGGTGGCGGAGCCGCTGGCCGAGCTGCCGCCCTATGTGGTGCTGCACCCCGACCATCCGCTCGCCCAGCGCGAGCGCATCAGCCTTGCCGAACTGCGCGACGAGCCGTTCATCCTGCTCGATCTGCCGCATTCGCGCGACTACTTCATGAGCTTGTTCCGCGCGGTCGGCGTCGAGCCGCACATCGCCTTCCGCTCGCGCGCCTATGAGCTGACGCGTGGCCTGGTCGGGCATGGGCGGGGCTACACCATCCAGAACGTTCTGCCGCGCACGCAGATCACCCATGATGGCGGGCGGGTTGCCGCCGTGCCGCTGACCGACCGGCTGGAGCCGGTGCGCCTCGTCTCGCTCAAGCTGCGCCGGCAGGCGCCGCGCCCGGCGGTGGAGGTTTTTGCCCGCCATCTCAAGGCGTGCTTCTCGCCGGGCGGCATTTTCGAGCCCGGCACCCTCTCGCCGCGCACCACCGTGCGCTAAACGGATCGTCCGGTCCGCTCCATAGCCGGCCTCTATCTTCTGCATCGTGAAACTGTTGTCCGTGCCGGGGCTTGGCCGTTGCCGCCCGGCCTCCCGGCTCGCTACTGTCCGCCCCTGTTTTTCCCTTGAGTGAACCGGCGTCCCCCTTTGCCGGAATGTGATGCCGAGTGTGACGCGATGAGTTGGCTGAGGGTTCTCAAGGCCACCGATTACAAGACGACGCCCTGGAAGAACGGCGGGGGTGTCACGCAGGACATCCTGCTGCTGCCGGAAGATTCCACTCAGGAAAATTTCGACATCCGGCTGAGCCTCGCGCCGATCGTCACCGAGGGGCCGTTCTCGTCCTTTCCCGGCATCGACCGCCATATCACCCTGCTCAGTTCCGGGGCACTTGACCTCGTCTTCGGCAGCGAGACGCGCAGTTTGAAGCGGCTGGAGCCGCTTTATTTCGACAGCGTGCAGCAGCCCGTCTCGAAGCTGCCGGACGGGGCGGTGCGAGTGCTCAATGTGATGACGCGGCGCGGGCGCTGGCATGCGCAGGTCATGCCCGCGAGCGGCGGCAAGGAGCCGCTGCTGGCGGCACCGGATGGCGGCCTGGTCATTCTCCATGCCGTCACCGGGGTCTGGCAGGTCGGGCACAGCCTGGGTGCGGCGCTGGTGCATCCCGGCGAGACGCTGGTCTCGCGCGAGGAATCCACGCTGCGCGCCAGCTGCGATGCCAGCGGCGAGGCGGTGGTGGCCTTCCTGTCGCCCACCGGGTCACGCTGATCCGATTGCATCGTCTGCGACTATCTTAAGAAACAGGTAAAAGTATTTTTCTATCCAGTCCGCTGGCGCGACATTTCCTGACAAGAAAATTTCGGGCCAGAGAGCGGAATGGAATGAGGCGGTCTCACACAGGATCGTGGAGCCGGGTCGCGCGGGTATGCTGCGGTTTTCCCCTTGGAAAGGACGCAGCATGAGTCGCGATGCATTGGTGTTCTACAGTCCGGTCGACGATCCGGTGGCTTGGCGCGAGGCGCTGACCGCGGAACTGCCGGACCTCGATTTCCGCGTGGATCCGGAGGTCGGCGATCCCGCCGATATCCGCTACGCCCTCGTCTGGGTGCCGCCGAAGGGCTTCTTCGCCCGCTTTCCCAATCTCCAGCTCGTCACCAATCTCGGCGCCGGCGTCGATGCGCTGGTGCGCCGCGACGATCTCGTGCCGGTGAAGTTCTCCCGCCTCAACGACCCCGGCATGGTGGCGATGATGACGAGCTATGTCGTCTTCGCCGTCACCCGCTATGCCCGCGATATCCCGGTCTTCGAGCGCGCCAAGCGGCGCGGCGAATGGGACTATGTGCATCCGCGCGCGCTGTCGGACATCAAGGTGGCGGTGCTCGGCCTCGGCGAACTCGGCGGCCCGGCGGCGCGCACCCTCGCCGCGATGGGCTTCACCGTCACCGGCTGGTCGCGCTCGAAGAAGGACATTGAAGGCGTCAGCTCCGAGACCGGCCGCGACGGGCTGGAGCGGGTGCTGGCCGGCAACGAGATCATCGTCAGCCTGCTGCCGCTCACCCCGGAATCGCGCGGCATTCTCGGGGCGCGCGAACTGGCGCTGATGCCGAAAGGCGCCAAGTTCGTGAACGCCTCGCGCGGAGCGGTGGTGGACGAGGCGGCGCTGATCGCGGCGCTGCGCTCGGGCCATGTCGGCGAGGCGACGCTCGACGTGTTCGAGACCGAGCCGCTGCCGCCGGGCCACCCCTTCTGGACGCTCGACAACGTGCTGATCACGCCGCATCTCGCCAGCATCACCGTGCCGAAGCTGGCCGCGCGCGACGTGGCGGAGAGCATAAGACGCGTTCGGCAAGGGCTTGCGCCGCTGCACGAGGTGGATCCCGGCCGCGGCTACTGAGCCGCCACGGCGGGCGACGAGACTTCCGGGCGGCGCAGATCGCCCCAATCAAAGAGGTGGAACTTGAAGAAGCTTTGCATTGCACTCGGTGCGCTGGTCATGATGGCCAGCACAGCGTCGGCCCAGGAGAAGCTGATCATCAGCACCTGGGGCGGCAACTGGAAGGAAGGCGTCGCCATCGTCGGCAAGGAGTTCACCAAGCGCACCGGCGTCGAGGTGGAGTACATCACCGGCGGCACGCTGGATCGCCTGGCCAAGGCCAAGGTCGCGCGGGCCAACCCCGAATCCGACCTCATCAACACCACCGCCCATGTCGGCTATCTCTATCATTCCGACGGTCTGATGGAGAAGCTTGACTGGTCGAAGATCCCGAACGCCGCCAAGCTCTATCCGATGGCGAAGCGCTCGGACTACACGGTCGCGGACTATGTCTATGTCTACACCCCGGCCTTCCGTACCGACCTGATGCCCAAGGGCTTCAAGGTCGACAGCTGGGAAGACCTGTGGGGCGCGGACGTCGCCGGCAAGCTCGGCCTGCCCGATTTCGATCCCTCCCATGTCATCATCGCCGCCACCAAGCTCGCCGGCGTGAAGCCGGAAGAGTGGGAGAAGGTGCAGCCGAAGCTGTTGGAGCTCAAGAAGAGCATCAAGGCGTTCTACCAGTCGGACGCCACCAGCCAGAACCTGATCCGCACGGGTGAGACCCCGGTCCAGGTGCTGCTCAACATCAACGGCTACCACATCCAGAAGCTCGGCATTCCCGTCGAGATCGACGTGCCGAAGGAAGGCGCTGTGGCCGGCACCGATGTGTGGGGCATCAACGCGAATTCCAAGAAGAAGGCGCTGGCCGAGCAGTTCCTCAATATCGCGCTCGAGCCGGAAATGCTGGCCAAGCTGTGCAACTTCCACAAGTGCTCGCCGATGAGCGGCGAAGCCAAGCTCGATCCGGAAGTCGCCAAGCTGCCTGGCATCTTCACCAGCGAGGAAGCCATCACCAAGGGCGCCATCGTGCTTGACGACAAGACCTATGCCACGCTGCTGCCGGTGTGGAAGGCCTGGTTCACCGAGAACATGATGCACTGAGGAACATGGTCGCATCCGCGACGATGCCATTGGTGCGGCGTCATGGCCGGGCTTGTCCCGGCCATCCACGTCTTCCCGCGCATGGGCGTCATCCCGGCCGGAGGCGCAGCCGGAGAGCCGGGGTCGCCTTTCATTCCGGAAGCGATCCCGGATCGGCCGGTCGGCCGTCCGGGATGATGACGTTGAAGGCGCAGCATCGCCCGCTCATTGCGAACCAGGCCGAGACCCGATGACCCAGCGCCGCCCCTTCTTCGTCACCTTCCTTGCGCCCGCCGTGCTGACGGCCGTGATCCTCGCGGCCGCCATCTTCGAGGTGCTGCAATACAGCGTGCGTGAGTTCATTCCCGGCTCGCTGGACGTCGGCGGCCTGACGCTCGACAATTTCACCCGCATCAATCGGCCGATCTACTGGCTGGTGCTGGCGGACACCTTCTACATCAGCCTGCTCACCGCGATCTTCTCGCTGCTGCTGAGCTATCCCGTCGCCTTCGCGCTGGTGCGTGCCAAGCGCGACTGGGTGCGCTCGCTGCTGGTCTCGCTGTCGATCACGCCGCTGTTCACCGGCGAGATCGTGCGCACCTTCTCCTGGATGCTCACCCTCGGCTCGGACGGCTTCGTCAATTCCATCCTGCGCAAGCTGTCGATCATCGATATGCCGCTCCAGCTGATGTACACGCGCTTTGGCGTGGTGGTGGCGCTGGTGCAGTTCTCCATGCCGGTGATGATCATCCTGCTTGCTACTGCCATCTCCCATGTCGACCGCGACTGTGAGAAGGCCGCCGCCAATCTCGGCGCGAGCCCCGGCGCGGTGTTCTGGCGCATCACGCTGCCGCTCACCATGCCGGGCATATTGTCGGGCATCGTCGTGGTGTTCGCCTGGACCATGAGCGCTTTCTCGACGCCGCAGCTGATCGGCGGCGGCAAGGTGCTGATGATCTCCAACCTTGCCTATCTCCAGGGATTTTCGGTGCTGAACCTGCCCTTCGCCGCCACGCTGAGCCTGATCGCGCTCGTCGCCGCGCTGGGCAGCCTCGCCTTGATGAAAACCGTGACCGGGCGCGTCGAGAAGCGCCTCGCCATCAACTGAGGGAGGGGCACATGCGCAGCTTCGCGTTCTGGAGCCTGGTCGTCGCCATCCTCGTCTACATGACGCTGCCGACGCTCGTGGTGCTGATGACCTCGGTCAACCCGACCGAAATCCTCGCCTTCCCGCCGGAGGGGATTTCCTTTCAGTGGTACGAGAAGGCGCTGACCTATCCCGACTTCCAGATCGCCTTCAGGAACGGGTTGATCGTGACAGGCTGCGCCTCGACGCTGGCGCTCATCGTCGGTTCGGCCTTCGCCTGGCTGGTGCAGCGCTATGAATTCAAGGGACGCGGCCTGTTGGAGGCGGTGCTGTGGTCGCCGCTGATCATCCCGCACTTCACGCTCGGCTTCGGCTTCCTGCTGCTCGGCGGCGCCTTCGGGCTGCAGCAGGGCTATGTGATGATCGTGCTCGCCCACATGGTGCTGGTGATGCCGTTCGTGACCCGCGCGGTCTATGTCAGCCTGTCCAATGTCGATCCCAATCTGGCGCGGGCGGCGGCCAATCTCGGCGCCTCGCCGTTCAACGTGCTGACCCGCATCGAGCTGCCGCTGGTGCTGCCCGGCATGGCGGGAGGCTGGCTGATCGCGGCCGTGCTGTCGCTGACCGAGTTCACCGCCTCGCTCTATGTGACGGGCTCGCGCACCCAGACGCTGCCGGTCGCCATGTACAACTACATCCGCGAATATGCCGACCCGACCGTGTCGGCGATTTCGTCGATGCTCATCATCGCCACCACGATCATCATGTTCATCGCCGACCGCGCCTTTGGCCTGCGGCGCGTGCTGGCGATCGACACCCATTGAACGATACGTGCCGGAGAGCCGAAGAAATGAACGCCACGACTGACACCCGGCCCGCCGTCGAGATCGTCCGCGTCCGCAAGGACTATGGCGGGGCGGTCGGCGTCGCCGATGTGTCGCTGAACGTCGGCAAGGGCGAGTTCGTGACACTGCTCGGCCCCTCCGGCTGCGGCAAGTCCACCCTGCTCGGCATGATTGCCGGCTTCGTCACGCCCACCGCCGGCAAGATCGTCGTCGACGGCATCGACCTTACCGAGGTCGAGCCCTACCGGCGCGATATCGGCATGGTGTTCCAATCCTACGCGCTGTTCCCGCACATGAACGTGTTCGACAACGTCGCCTTCGGCCTGCGCATGCGCAAATTGCCCAAGGCGGAGATCGAGACCGAGGTGCGGCGCGCCATCGACATGATGAAGCTGGGCGGCTTCGAGGAGCGGCGCGTGCGCCAGCTTTCCGGCGGCCAGCAGCAGCGCGTGGCGCTGGCCCGCGCCATCGTCATCCGCCCCAAGGTGCTGCTGCTCGACGAGCCGCTCTCGGCGCTCGACAAGAACCTGCGCGCGCAGATGCAGGTCGAGCTGTCGGACCTGCACCGCAAGACCGGCCTCACCACGATCTTTGTCACCCATGACCAGGGCGAGGCGCTGAGCCTTTCCGACCGCATCGTGGTGATGAATCGCGGCGAGGTGCAGCAGGTGGCGGCCCCGATCGAGCTATACCGCACGCCGGCCAACGGTTTCGTCGCCTCGTTCATCGGCGAGATCAACGCGCTTCCCGCCGCACGTTACGAAGTCGCCGGGGACGAGGCGGGGCTGGTGCTGCCTGGCATCGGGCGGCTCGCCGCGGCGCGGCGGCCGGAGTGGAGCTTCGCCCATGGCAGCGACGTGCATGCCTTTCTGCGACCCGAACAGGTGCATCCCGTGCGGGCCGGCGGCACCGCCGTCAATGCGGTGAACGGCGTCGTGACGGCCCACATCTATCAGGGCTCGCACACCATCACCCGCGTGCAGGTCGAGGGTATCGGCGCGCTTGAGACCCGGGTCACCGGATCGGAGATCATCGGCGATCACCCGGTTGGTACGACGATCACACTGGCGCTCGACGTCGGCCAGGCGGTTCTGCTGCCGGCGGGCTGAGGGAACGGCCTCTTCTCGTCATCCCGGCCGAAGGCGAAGCCGCAGAGCCGGGATCGCTCCCCGATTTTTCGCGATTCCGGATGGGCCTCACCGCCGTCCGGGATGACGGCCGTGAGGTGTCAGGCCAGCACCGTCTCGGCGTCGGTCGGGCGGTGGAACAGGAAGCCCTGATAGATCGTGGCCCCGAGCTCCTGCAGCTTGGTCAGCTGGGTCTGGTCCTCGACGCCCTCGGCGACGAGTTCGAGCTGGAGCGAGCGGGCGATGGAGATCGCCGCCTTCATCAGCGCCTTGTCGATCGGGTCGCTGAGCAGGTCGCGCGTCACCGTCCAGTCGATCTTGATGCCGTCGACCGGCAGGCGCTTGAGCGCCTCGAACGAATTGTAGCCATTGCCGAAATCATCGAGATAGACGTGGATGCCGCGCTGGCGCAGCTCGTGCAGGAAGCCGACGATCTCGCCGATGTCCTCCACCCCCTCGGTTTCCGTCACCTCGAGGCGGAGGGCGGTCTCCACGCCCGGATGCATGTCGAGCAGATCCATCAGATTGCGCTGGAAGCCGGTATCCGCCAGCGAATGCGCCCCGACATTCATGGAAACATATTGGTGCACGCCGCGGCTGATCAGCCGCATGGCGTAGCCGATCGCATGGCGGCAGACCCAGGCGTCGATGCGCCCCATCAGCCCGAGCCGCTGCGCGGCGGGCAGGAATTGCGAGGGCTGGCAGTAGGCGCCTTCCTCATCGACCAGCCGGATCAGCGCCTCATAGCCGAGTACGCGGTGCTCGTGGTCGACGATGGCCTGAAGGTGCAGGTGAAAGCGGCCGAGCTCGAGACCCATCTGGATCCGCTCGGCCCAGCTCAGCCGCTGCTGCGTGTTGTTCACCTTCGGGTCGCCGAGATCGTAGAGCTGGACACGGTCACGCCCGGATTCCTTGGCGACGTAGCAGGCCGTGTCGGCGGCGGCGATCAGGCTGGAAACGGTCTGCGGCCCGCTGCCAGTCGCGCGAACGAGGCCGATGCTGAGGCCGAGCGAGAAGGCGCGGCCGGCGATGTGGAACGGGTTGTTGTGCACGGCCGTGTTGAGCCGGCGGGCGATGCGCAGCGCGTCGCGCTCGTCGATATTGGTCAGTACGATGGCGAACTCGTCGCCGCCGAAACGCGCCAGCATGTCGTCGCCACGTAACTGCGCGCGCAGAAAATGCGCCACGTCGCGTAGCAGCTCGTCCGCCGCCGTATGGCCGACCGCGTCGTTTACCCCCTTGAAATGATCGATGTCGATCATGCCGATCCACACATTGCGTGGCTCGCCGTCGCGCAGGAGCTGGTCGAGACGTTCCTCCAGCGCGAAACGGTTGGGTAGGCCGGTGAGCAAATCGCTGCGGGCCTGGAGCGCCACGAGGCGCGCGAAGTCGGCCAGTGCCTCGGATTGCTGGCGCAACTGCTCGCGCACGGCGATGAGTTCGCTCTCGCGGCGCTTCTGTGCCGTTACGTCGGTCCAGATGCCGACCGTACAGCCATTGTCCATGCGGCGGTGGCCCGCCAGGAACCAGCTGCCGTCGCGCAGCGGAATTTCCACGCGCTCGTCCGACGATTGACTCAGTTGGTCGAGGCATTCGGAGATGAAGGTCGTGTCCACCTGCTCGGCGAACAAGCCATTCAATTGAGCCTGAGCAAAGAGTTCGGGCAGGCTCTGCCCCAGCATGATCGTAATGCCAGCGCGTGCGAAGAGCTGACGCATGCAGGCATTGGCGAGAAGGAGACGGCCATCCGGGCCGAGCAGCACGAAGCACTCGCCGATGCCGTCGATCGCCTCCAGCAGCTTCGACTCGGCCGCCTTCAGGTGAGAAATGTCGCTCCAGCTACATACGATGCCGCCATTGTCGGTTCGGCATTCGCGCACCTGCGCCCAGCCGCCACCCTCCAGCGGAACCTCGAAAGGTTCTCCATCCGCGCTCATATGGCGTCGAATGCGCTCGGCGACGTAGTCCTCGGGCTGGGACATGCGCGCCCACTCGCCGCTCGGGACGGAGGCCAGGGCGAAGAACGTGAAACCGTGGAGGTCGCCGAGCTGCTCAAGGAAAGGAAACATCTCCAGGAAGCGGCGATTGTGAATGATAAGCTGGTCCTTGTCGTCGAAGACGGCGAAGCCGTCCCCCAAGGAGTCGAGCGCCGCGGCCAGTTCGCCGGCATCGAAGTCCGCCGCCTTCTCACCAGTCAACAGCCTACCTCCCGGCCGTTTAGTTTGCCTGGTTCTCACCATTATCGATCGGCCCGCCCATCGTTTCGCCCCCTGTCTCGCGTTTCAAGACTAGGAAACGCCACTTTCCACGGCACTTGATGCCGGCTTCCGCAATTCCGACATTGCCGGCATTTGAATACTATTCTCTACCGGGAGCAAGTCGCTCTCACAAACTCGTTTAAATTTGGGACACTAGGGTTTACACAATTTGGTCGTAAGCAAACATTCGGAGGTGTCCGATGGCAGAGGTTTCCCCTGTTTCGCGAACGGTAGCGCGATGGGGGCTGGTCGTCGGGCTTGCCGTCCTGCTGGCTGCGGCGATCGGTCTGTGGGCGCGTCACGGTGCTGCCGTTTTCTTCGACATGGTGGCGGCTGGCTTCGCCTATTGCTTCTGAGCCGAATCCAGCCATGCGGCCGCGCGAGCGGACGGCTCTTCCGACCGGGTGAAACATTCGCCCGGAAAGGTGGCGTTCCGGACCACGTGGATGGCCTTCAAACAGGTGCCGATGCATGCCCAACCGCCGTGTCCTGCTTCTCCTCGCCGCCTTCGTTCTCGGTGCCGCGGTGATTGTCGGCGCCACGCTCGCCCTGCTGCCCCGCGCGAGTTCACCGATCGCCAGCGCCACCACGATTGGCGGGCCGTTCGAGCTGGTGGATCAGGACGGCCAAAAGGTAACCCAGGATAGTTTCCTGAGCCAGCCGGCGCTCGTCTTCTTCGGTTTCACCCACTGTCCCGACATCTGCCCGACCACACTGTTCGAGATGTCGCAGCTTTTTGAAGAGCTCGGCCCGGACGCACGCAATGCGACCGGCCTGTTCATCACCGTCGACCCCGAGCGCGACACGCCCGAGGCGATGAAGTCCTATCTCGGCAGTTTCCACCCTAGCATACAGGGACTTTCGGGCACGCCTGCGCAGATTGCTGCGGTGATCAAGGCCTACCGTGCCTACGCCAAGAAGGTGCCGACCAGCGGCGGAGACTACACCATGGACCACACAGCCATCGTGTATCTGATGGGCAAGGACGGCGAGTTCATCGCCCCGTTCAACCTCAAGCGTCCGCCGTCCGAGGCCGCCGCCGATCTGCGCCGCTATTTGTAGGGCGGACGAGGCGGACCTTCCGGAGGCGGCGGCGCGAGGTGCGCGCCAGCCCGTGGTCGGTCTTCTCCCAGAGCTGCGGTGCGCAGACCAGTTGAAGTACCGCGCGCCACGCGGCGAGCGACATCATCAGCCAGTAGACCGGCATAAGCGGCAGGACGCGCCACAGGCCGGCAATGCGCCGGCGCCGCATGCCGAGTGCCGTGCACAGGATGGCACCGGAATAGCCGACCAGGAAGACGGCAAGACCGATGCCTTCGACGGCGATAGCGGCGGTCTCGAGTGGCGCAGGGCGGCCGACCATCAGGTTCCAGGAAACGGTGAACAGGAAGAAGGGGTGAATCATGGCGGCCGCCACGCCCCCTCCGACCAGGAGAAAGAAGGCGGCGCCGCTGCCCGGCCCGGCGTCCCGCATCAGTGCCAGCGGGTGCCGCCCGTGCACCAGCAAGGTCTGCATCCAGCCCTTGTACCAGCGCGTGCGCTGGCGCAGCCAGGCCCGCCAGTGCCGGGGTGCCTCTTCGTCGGTCGTCGAAGCGATGACCGCGGCCCGCCAGCCATGCCGCGCCAGGCGGATACCGAGATCGGCATCCTCGGTCACATTGTAGGGATCCCATCCCCCGGCCGCGTCGAGCGCCTCGCGGCGGAAATGGTTCGAGGTTCCACCCAGAGGAAAGGGCAGCCGGCAAGTGCCGAGCATGGGCAGCAGGACGTCGAAGTGGCCGGCATATTCAGCGGCGAACTGCCGCGTGATCCAGCCGTCGTCCACATTGTCGATGGCCAGTCGCGCCTGCACGCAGCCGATCTCCCGCCCGGCGCGGCTGCGGAACACGGCGCAGGCGCGCCGGAGCTGATCGGGATCGGGAATGTCCTCCGCGTCATAGATGCCGACATAAGCGCCCCGCGCGAAGGGCAGGGCGACGTTCAGCGCCTTCGGCTTGGTGCGCGGCCCGATATCGGGAGCCGTGATAACCTCGAAGCAGGGATGACGCGCGTGGCGCGCCAGCGCGGCGGCCGTGGCGGGATCGTCCGCCTCGATGACCAGCAGGACCTGCAGCTTCTCCCGGGGATAGTCGATCGCTTCAAGCGCCGCCACCAGCTGGGGCACGATGCGGGCCTCTTGGTAGAGTGCGACGATGAGCGAATAGGTCGGCAGCAGCCGATCGTCCCGCAGCGGCGCCCGGCTGGCCTCGATCGAGGGGGCCAGGCATGCGCCGAGGCGCAGGATGGTCCAGCCGAGCAGCACCAAGCTGACGATGGCCGCGAGGGCAACCGCCAGCGGACCCGGCGCCTCGTTCAGGACGACGGGAATCAGCGCCAGCAGCAAGGCGAGCGCGGCGAAGATGAAGCGGCTCGCCCCTAACGTGCCGGCACTGGCGCGCGGCTGCGTCCGTCGCAGCCAGAGGGCCGCGTGCTCGGCGAGAATGCCGCCGAAGCGTCGCCGGACATAGGCGCTGAGGCGCTCGGGCGTTGTCAGCAGGATCGAGGAATGCAGGTCCGGCCAAGTGGCGGCCAATGGGGTGGCGGCCAGTCGGGTGGCGAGTCCCCGCAGCTTCTGGCCGCGCGCGGCGACCACCAGCTTGCCGTCGGTTCTGCGCATCACACCCGTGCGCAGCAGCGCGGCGAGATCGGCAT
Source organism: Ancylobacter sp. VNQ12 (assembly GCF_049445835.1). NCBI lineage: Bacteria > Pseudomonadati > Pseudomonadota > Alphaproteobacteria > Hyphomicrobiales > Xanthobacteraceae > Ancylobacter > Ancylobacter sp. VNQ12. The sequence continues at coordinate 314,254 of NZ_JBMSDU010000001.1, forward strand.
GGGCCGGACGCGGCATTGCGGAGGTGGGCGCTTCGCCGGCCAGTGGCGCGAAGGCGACGCCGAGATGCCTTGAGGCCGCCTGGGCCAGCGCATCGGCACTGAGTGCGCCGCTGGCGAGCAGAACTTCATCGGCGCCGGCTCCGACGAAACGGGCGCGGTGCAATGCGTAGATGAGGTCGCCGACCGTGAGCTGGTCGACGACGCCGGCGATCTCGACGGGCAGGTCCGCGCTGCCCGCGTGCCCGCTCTGCATATGTGCCTTCGGTTTCATCGCCAGCCCCCTAGCGAAGCAACACGCGACCACTCGCCTCACGGCGTGCGTCGCGCTAGAAGGTGGTGCGGCGCAAGCGTTCCGGCCGTGGCAGGTGCGAGGCCAGTTTGAGGTATTCCGGTCATTCTCGTCGAGTCTTTCGACTCGCTGCCGTGCTTGGTGTTGCCTCGCTCGCGTGGAGCTTTGTGCCGGCGCGTGCACAGACGGCCGGCCCACCGGCTGCCCAGACCGTGCAAGGCGTTGCCGTGCCGGGGTTCTGGGACCCCAAGCGGCGGCCCGAGCGGCCGGACGTGACACGGTTGCCGACCCAGATCCGCTTCGTGACGACTGACGACTACCCGCCCTTCAGCTTCCGCGACGCGGCGGGCCAGCCTTCCGGCTTCAATGTCGATATTGCGCGCGCCATCTGCAACGAATTCGCGGTCACGTGTACGCTGCAGGTGCTGCCCTTCGATGCGCTGGTGGCGGCGCTGGAGGAGGGCAAGGCGGACGCGGCCATCGCCGGTATCGCCATCACCCCCGCGACGCGGCAGACGGTGGATTTCACCGACCGCTATTTTCGCTCGCCGGCCCGCTTCGCCGCGCGCCGCGGCAGCGACATTGCCGGCATCACACCCGATGGCGTTGCTTCCCGGAAAGTGGGTGTCGTCGCCGGCACGGCGCACGAAGCCTATTTGCGCGACCTGTTCTCCGAGACCGCGATCCGTTCCTTCCCGACTCCCGAGGCGACGCGCGAAGCCTTGCAGAAGGGCGAGATCGACCTCGTCTTCGGCGACGGGGTGCAACTCGCCCTCTGGCTCAATGGCACGGCGTCGAACAATTGCTGCGCCTTCGTCGGGGGGCCATTCACCGAGAGCCTTTATTTCGGCGAGGGCATGGGCATCGCCGTCAAGCGCGGCAATGACGCGCTGCGCCAATCGCTCAATTACGCGCTGGCCCAGCTCTGGGAGGAAGGGGTCTATACCGACCTCTATCTGCGCTGGTTTCCCATCAGCGTTTATTGACGCAAGGCTCCACACTACCTAGAGCATGCGTGATGGCGCCCATGCGGCGCCTTTTTCCGCTTTTTCCGCAGAAAGCCCAGGAGGGCACATCATGACGGCGACCGCTCCGGTCGAGGATTTTGCAGCCGAACTGCGCACGCTGGCGGAGAATGCCGGCGCGTGGCCGTTCGAGGAGGCCCGCAAGATCGTCGAGCGTCTGAAGCGGAAACCGAAGGATGAGGTGCTGTTCGAGACCGGCTACGGCCCCTCGGGCCTGCCCCATATCGGCACGTTCGGCGAGGTGGCGCGCACCACCATGGTGCGCCACGCCTTCCATGTGCTGACCGAGGGCAAGATCCCCACGCGCCTGCTGTGCTTCTCCGACGACATGGACGGCATGCGCAAGATTCCGGACAACGTGCCGGACCCCGCCGCGTTGAAGCCCTATCTGCAGATGCCGCTGACCGTGGTGCCGAACCCGTTCGGTGGCGGCTATGCCAGCTTCGGCGACCACAACAACGCGATGCTGCGGCGCTTCCTCGACACGTTCGGCTTCGAGTACGAGTTCGCCAGCGCGACGGAATACTACAAGTCCGGCAAGCTCGATGCGGTGCTGCTGAAGGCGGCGGAGAAGTACGACGCCATCATGGAAGTCATGCTGCCGACGCTCGGCGAGGAGCGGCAGGCGACCTATTCGCCCTTCCTGCCGATCTCGCCGGTCTCCGGCCGCGTGCTCTACGTGCCGCTGCTGGCCGTCGACGCCAAGGCCGGCACCGTCACCTTCACCGACGAGGACGGGGTGGACAAGACCCTGCCCGTGACCGGCGGTAAGGTGAAGCTGCAGTGGAAGCCGGATTTCGGCGCCCGCTGGGCGGCGCTCGACGTCGATTTCGAGATGTTCGGCAAGGACCACCAGACCAACGCGCCGATCTATGACCGGATCTGCGAGATACTCGATGGTGTCGCGCCCGAACACTTCGTTTATGAGCTGTTCCTCGACGAGAACGGCCAGAAGATCTCGAAGTCCAAGGGCAATGGCCTGACCATCGACGAGTGGCTGACCTATGCCAGCCCCGAGAGCCTGGCGCTGTACATGTTCCAGTCGCCGCGCTCGGCCAAGAAGCTGCATTTCGACGTCATCCCGAAGGCGGTGGACGAGTATTTCAACTTCCTCGCCCGCTATCCCCAGCAGGACTGGAAGAACCGCCTCGGCAATCCGGTGTGGCACATCCACTCCGGCAACCCGCCGGTGGAGGAGCTGCCGCTGACCTTCGGCCTGCTGCTGAAGCTCGCCTCGGCCTCCAATGCCGAGGATAAGGGCGTGCTCTGGCGCTTCATCGAGCGCTACGCGCCCGGCACCTCGCCGGACACGCATCCCACGCTCGACCAGCTCGCCGGCTATGCCGTGCGCTACTTCGTCGACCGTGTGAAGCCGCGCCGCAGCTTCCGCCTGCCGGACGAGGTGGAGGCCAAGGCGCTCGCCGCGCTCGACGCCGCGCTGGCGCAGGTCGATGGCGAGGATCGCGACGCCATCCAGAACGCGGTGCTCGATGTCGGCCGCGCCGAGCCGCGCTACCAGGACCACAAGCGCACGAGCCCGACCGGCGGCCCCGGCGTGACCTTCGCCTGGTTCAGCGCGCTCTACGAATTGCTGCTGGGCGAGAAGGAAGGGCCGCGCTTCGGCTCCTTCGTCGCCGCCTACGGCATTCCGGAGACGCGCGCGCTGATCGCCCGCGCGCTGGCTGGCGAACTGGCAAGCGGAGCCGCCTGACCCCAGGGTCCGGCGGCGGTCGCGGAAGGGCGGCAAATATGGCCAGACGCCACAAGGGGCGGATCGACCTCAGGGTCGATAATCCCGAGCAATTGCTCGATATGCTCGATCCGTTTCCCTTCCGCGAGCGCGGGCTGGATGGGGATGTCGATGAATATATCGGCGAGCGTGCCGGCGAGATGGCGCCGGACGAGCCGCTCGCCATCGTCGTTCACCTGCCGGCCGTTCGGCTCGCCGGCGACCTGGCGCAGGGGCTGCCCGCCATCGTGCAGGGGCATTTCGAGCGGCAGGCCGAGCGGCGCAGCACCGAGCTGTCGCGCCTGTTCTCGCTCGGCCGCATGATGCTGCTGATAGGGCTCGTCGTGCTCGGCCTGTGCCTGGTGATCGGCCAGTTCCTCGTCGGCCTGTTCCCGGATTCCCGCCTCGCCGAGGTGGTGATGGAGGGCCTCATCATCCTCGGCTGGGTCGCCAACTGGCGTCCGATGGAGATCTTCCTGTTCGACTGGTGGCCGCTGGTGCAGGAGCGCCGGCTCTATCGCCGCCTTGCCCATGCTCCGGTGACGGTGGTGGCGCAGGAAGCGGCGGCGCAGGAAACGGCAGCGTAAGCCCTCAAGCCTTCGCCGCCAATGACTTCTCGCGCAGCGTCGTGAGCGTCGTCGTCGGGGTGATCGCCTCCGGGTCCAGCTTCACATGCACGATGGCGGGCTGGCCCGAGGCGAAGGCCGCGTCCAAGGCCGGCTTGAACTCGGCGTCGGTTTCCACCGTGATGCCGAAGCCGCCAAAGGCGCGGGCATAGGCGGCGAAGTCGGGGTTTTTCAGCGTCGTGCCGTAGACGCGGCCGGGATATTCGCGCTCCTGATGCATGCGGATGGTGCCGTACATGCCGTTGTCGATCAGCACCACCACCACCGGGATGCCGTACTGGACGGCGGTGGCGAATTCTTGGCCCGTCATCAGGAAATCGCCGTCGCCCGCCACCGCCACCACCGTGCGCTCGGGCGCGGCGCGCTTGGCGGCGATCGCCGCTGGCACGCCGTAGCCCATCGAACCCGAGGTCGGTGCCAGCTGTGTGCCGAAGGCGCGGAAGCGATGGAAGCGGTGCACCCAGATGGCGAAATTGCCGGCGCCGTTGCAGATGATGGAATCCCTCGGCAAATCCCGGAGATAGCGCACCAGCGTTGCCATCTGTACCGCGCCGGGATTGCTCGGGGGCGTCTCGGTCCAGCCGAGATAGTCCGCCCGCGCGGCCTCACGCCAGCCGGCCCACGCGATGGAGTTGGGCGGCTGCACGCCCTCCAGCGCGGCGGCGAAGGCGGATGCTGAGGCGTTGATGGCGAGAGCGGGCTGGTAGACCCGGCCGAGTTCGTCCGGGTCGGCATGCACATGCACCAGCGTCACGCCGGGATCGGGAATGCCGTAGAGGCTGTAGCCCTGCGAGGGCACTTCGCCGAGCCGGCCGCCCGCGACGATGACGAGGTCGGCCTCCCTCAGCCGCGCCACCAGCTTCGGGTTGATGCCGAGCCCGACATCGCCGGCATAGCTCTGGTGATCGGCCGGAAACAGCATCTGCCGGCGGAAGGAGGCCGCGACCGGCAGATCGAAACGCTCGGCAAAGCGCACGACGGAGGCGATGGCCTTGGGGTTCCAGCGGGCGCCGCCGAGGATCATGACGGGCTTGGAGGCTGCCCAGAGCATTTTCTGCAGCCGCATCATGTCGGTCAGGCCGGGCCATGTCTCGGCGGGCTCGACCGGCGGCGCGTCGGGAACGGAGGCGATCTCGCTCAGCACGTCTTCCGGCAGCGCGATCACCACCGGCCCCGGCCGGCCTTGCATGGCGACGCGGAAGGCGCGGGCGATGATCTCGGGGATGCGCGCCGCCTCGTCGATCTCCACCGCCCATTTCGCCAGCGTGCCGAACACGGCGCGGTAGTCCACCTCCTGGAACGCCTCGCGCCCGCGCATGGAGCGCGAGATCTGCCCGACGAACAGGATCATCGGCGTCGAATCCTGCTGGGCGACATGTACGCCCGCGCTGGCATTGGTCGCGCCCGGCCCGCGCGTGACGAAGCAGATGCCGGGCTTGCCGGTCAGCTTGCCCACCGCCTCCGCCATCATCGCCGCGCCGCTCTCCTGCCGGCAGATGACGAAGTCGACCGCCGTGTCGGCAAGCGCGTCGAGCACGTCGAGATAGCTTTCGCCGGGCACGCCGAAGGCGCGCTCGACACCATTGGCAATGAGTGCGTCCACGAGGATGCGGGCGCCGGTGCGGGGAGCGGGGGAGGTGGGCTGGGTCATGAGCGTCACAGGGGCGAGGTCACGGGACGAGGCGCGCACTCTAGTTCCCGGCAACAGGCAAGGCGAGTAGGCCTTTCACGGATTCCCGCACCCGCTTCAGGCAAATCCGATCCAGCGCCCGGCGACGAGGACGCCGAGCCAGATGAGCGCCGAGGTGGCAGCCGACAGCTTCACACTGGTGGGCACAACGCCCGTGGCAAGCGCCCGGCGATAGGCCGGATTGGCATGTTGAACGCCGATATTGGCGAGGGCGAGGGCAATGAACACCAGCTTCCAGCCGAAGGCCGGGTTGGCGAGATATTCCGTCGGGCGGACGGTGAACAGCCACGCTCCCGTCATCACGGCGAGGCCGAGCCCGAGACCGGCAACCGACGAGAGCATCGGCGCAATTAGAGCCATCGGCAGGCGAGGCCACACGCCCATCAGCCTCAAATCCAGGATGAGGATCGGGCCGACCAGCAGCGCTATGCCGAGGATGTGCGCAGCGTTCACCAGGAGATAGGCGATCCACGAGGCGCGCAGCCATTGCGCGCCGGGCCAGCCGCCGAGATCGCTCGCGAGCTGTGTCAGAGTCTCCACAGCGGCGCTCAGTTGGTGTCGATCCGCTCCGGATACATGTCGTAGTTCCTGCCGGCGATGGTGATCCGCACTGCCTTCATATGGGCCTTGGCCGAATCGAGGTTGCGGTTGCCGAGCACGGTAACGGCGTCGCCCGGCTTGGCGGTGTTGCCGGTGAAGCCAGAAGCGGCGGTCTGGCGTGGATTGCCGAGATCGACCTGCCACACTGTGCCGTCCTGCGCGGTGACGTGCAGCGTGGGGTGCGGCGGCGCCATGGAGATGGTCTTGATGGTGCCCTGCAGCGTGATCTTCTCGCTGTTAGCCCATGACCAGCCGTGATGGGCAAGCGCGGGTGCGGCGGCGGCGAGAAGCATGCCGACGCCGAAGGCGGCGATCATCTGCCGGGTGGGGACGCGCATGGGAGCCTCCTGTCGTTGCGGAAGTCCGGGGATAATGGGCGCGCCGACACGCCAGGGCGAGCCTCGCGCCGCTCAACTTTCCGCAAGCGGCGATCCGGCGGGCAGCCGGCTGCGTAGCAGGACCGGAGACGCAGCCGTCTCCAACGTTCCGACGAGGGGAGGTTTGATGCGATTGACGACGCTGTGCTCCGTCGCGCTGGCTGGGCTGTTGCCCGCCACGCACGCCGCTGCCGCCGAACTTTCCGCCGCAGACATTCGTCGCGAGATCGTCGGCCGGCAGGTCTTTCTCGCCGTGCCGCTCGGCGGGGAATTTCCGCTCAACTACCATGCCGACGGACGCGTGGACGGCGATGGCGACGCCGTCGGCCTCGGTCGCATGGCGCAGCCGACGGATCAGGGCCGGTGGTGGATCGACGACGACCGGCTCTGCCAGAAATTCGCTATCTGGTACGACGGCAAGCCCATGTGCTTCACGCTGATCCGCATCGGCGAAGGTCAGGTGGCATGGCAGCGCGACAATGGCGACACGGGCACCGCCCGCATCGGCGAGCGGATCGTGGCGCGCTGAACGCGCCGCGCAGCGTCACACGTCGACGCTGGCGCGCAGGGCGTTGTCCTGGATGAACTCGCGGCGCGGTTCGACCACGTCGCCCATCAGGCGGTTGAACAGGTCGTCGGCGTCGGCGACCTCCTTCACCTTCACCTGCAGGAGCGAGCGGGCGTTGACGTCGAGCGTGGTCTCCCACAGCTGCTCGGCATTCATCTCGCCGAGGCCTTTGTAGCGCTGCAGCGAAATGCCCTTGCGGCCGGCGTCGGTGACGGCGTCGAACAGGTCCATCGGGCCATAGACCACCGTCTCGACGCCTCTGCGGCGCAGCGTGGCAGGCTCGGCGTGGACGTCCTGCAGTTCGGCGGCGAGGCTGTCGAGCCGGCGCGCCTCCGCCGAGCCGACGAAGGCGGCATCGAGCGTTGCGACTTCCTTCACGCCACGCACGGTGCGCACGAACTTGAAGCCGGAGCCGTCCGCCTCGCCGGTCCAGCCGCGCTCGGTCTGTTCGGCAATGAGGTTGAGGCGCTCCGCTACCGCGGCAGCGGTCGCGGAGGCACGCTCCTCCTCGATGAGCAGGCCCGGCGCCAGCGCGCCGGCGATGGCCGCCTGTTCCACCACGGCGCGGTTGTAGCGTGGGTGCAGGCCGTTCATCACATGGCGGAAGGAGCGGGCGTTCTCGAGCACCTGATGCAGATCGCCGCCGGCGCGTGCCTCGCCCGAGGGCAACAGCAGCGCCGCCTCCTCGAGGCCCTGATTGATCAGGTGGTCCTCAAGCGAGCGCTCATCCTTCAGATACTGCTCGGACTTGCCGCGCGAAACCTTATAGAGCGGCGGCTGGGCGATGTAGACATGGCCGCGTTCCAGCAGCTCCGGCATTTGCCGGAAGAAGAAGGTCAGCAGCAGGGTGCGAATGTGGGAGCCGTCCACGTCCGCGTCCGTCATGATGATGATCTTGTGGTAACGCAACTTCTCGGCATTGAAGTCGTCGCGACCGATGCCGGTGCCGAGCGCGGTGATCAGCGTGCCGATCATCTCGGACGACAGCATCTTGTCGAAGCGCGCGCGCTCCACGTTCAGGATCTTGCCGCGTAGCGGCAGGATGGCCTGGAAGGCGCGGTTGCGGCCCATCTTGGCGGAGCCGCCGGCCGAGTCGCCCTCGACGATGAATAGTTCGGACTTGGCCGGGTCGCGCTCCTGGCAGTCGGCGAGCTTGCCGGGCAGGGAGGCGACGTCGAGCGGGTTCTTGCGGCGGGTGAGTTCGCGCGCCTTGCGGGCGGCCTCGCGCGCGGCGGCGGCCTCCACCACCTTGGTGACGAGCACCTTGCCCTCAGCCGGATGCTCCTCCAGCCAGGTGCCGAGCGCGTCGTTCACCAGCGCCTCGACCACCGGGCGTACCTCGGAGGAGACCAGCTTGTCCTTGGTCTGCGAGGAGAATTTCGGGTCGGGCACCTTGACCGAAAGCACGGCGGTCAGTCCTTCGCGGCAATCCTCGCCGGTGGGGTCGACCTTCTCCTTCTTGGCGATGCCGGTGCGCTCGGAATAGCCGATGACTTGGCGCGTCAGCGCGGCGGCGAAGCCGGTGAAGTGGGTACCGCGATCGCGCTGGGGGATGTTGTTGGTGAAGCAGAGCACGTTCTCGTGGTAGCCGTCGTTCCATGACAGCGCGCATTCCACCATGATGCCGTCGCGCTCGGCGCGGATGACGATGGGCTTCGGCAGCAGCGCTTGCTTGGAGCGGTCGAGATACTGCACGAAGGCCTCGACGCCGCCCTCATACATCATCTCCTCGCGCTTCACCTCGGCATGGCGGGCATCGGTCAGCACGATGCGCACGCCGGAATTGAGGAAGGCGAGCTCGCGCAGCCGGTGCTCCAGCGTGGCGTAGTCGAATTCGATATGGGTGAAGGTGTTCGGGCTCGGCACGAAGGTGACCATGGTGCCGCGCTGGCCTTCCGGCGCCGGTCCCTTCACCGCCAGCGGCGCCTCGGCGTCGCCGTTGCGGAAGCGCATATGGTGCTCCAGCCCGTTGCGCCAGATGGTGAGGTCGAGCGTGGTGGAGAGTGCGTTCACCACCGAGACGCCGACGCCGTGCAGGCCGCCGGAGACCTTGTAGGAGTTCTGGTTGAACTTACCGCCGGCGTGCAGCTGGGTCATGATGACCTCGGCCGCCGAAACGCCTTCCTCCGAGTGGATGTCGGTGGGGATGCCGCGGCCATTGTCGGTCACGGTGACCGAGCCTTCGGCGTTCAGCGTGACGGTCACTTCGTCGGCATAGCCCGCCAGCGCCTCGTCGATGGCGTTGTCCACTACCTCATAGACCATGTGGTGCAGGCCCGAGCCGTCATCGGTGTCGCCGATATACATGCCGGGACGCTTGCGCACCGCGTCGAGACCGCGAAGCACCTGGATCGACTGCGCGCCATAGTCATCCCCGTTCGGTGCGGGGGGCTGGGCGTTGTCGGAATCGGCCATGGGTCAAGCTCTGCGAATCGTTTGAATTGACAGGATCTTTTGTAGCGCAAACGCGCGGTTATTTCGTGGCTACCAGCACGGCGGCGCCGGCCATCGCGGTGCCGCAGGTGCGGTTGATCAGCTTCACCCCGCGGGGGCTGCCGACGAAGCGGCGAGCGCGATGGGCGAGCGCCACATAGGTGGCGAACACCGCCACCAGAACCACGGCGATGACGCCGCACAATTCGGCAAAGCCGATCAGCGTCAGGTGGTTGAGGTCGACGATGCTCGGCAGCAAGGCGAGGTAGAAGGCCATCGCCTTCGGGTTGCCCAGCGTCATGCCGAGCCCGGTGAGGAACAGACCCAGGCGCGAATCCGACTCGCGGATCGGCACGACCTCGGCGGCGCTGGCGGTTGCCGTCCACAGTTTCCAGGCGAGGTAGACGAGATAGGCCGCGGCGGCGAGGCGGACAACGACGAACAGCGACCCGAGCGTCGCTGCCAGCGCGGCAAGTCCGAGAGCCGCCGCCGCCAGCCACACCATGTCACCGAGCACGATGCCGGCGACGAGCGGGGCGGAACCCTCGCGCCCGCGCACCAGCGTGCGTGCGATGATCGCGATCACGCTCGGCCCCGGCGAGGCGGCGGCCAGCGCCAGTGCGGCGGCGAAGATGATGAGGTCGACGAGGTGCATGATGCTCACATATGCGCGCGCAACGCGCGCGAGGCCTTCACATAGGCTGCCACGCCCGATTTTTCAAGTTTTGCCTGTACTTTCCCGGGGTCAGGCACGGTGACACACGGCCTCGATGCGGTTGCCGTCCGGGTCGAGCACGAAGGCGGCGTAGTAGGAGGGATGATAGTCGCGACGCAGGCCCGGCGGACCATCGTCGCGCCCGCCATTGGCGAGCGCCGCGGCGTGGAAGGCGTCGACCGCCGCGCGCTCGGGTGCGCGAAAACACCAGTGCCGGTTGTCGGCGACGACGGTGCCGCGCGAGGCGAACACGCTTAGATAGGTGTGGCTGTCATCGTCCGACCGGTTGCGGATGCCGTAGCCGACGCTGCTCTCGTCGCGCCGCACGCAGGGCACCCCGAGCGCCTGCATGATGGCGTCGTAGAAGGGCAGGGCGCGCGGAAAGTCGGAAACGGTGATCGAGACGTGATCCAGCATGGTTAGCCTCCTTCGGCAGGAGCGATGTGACCCGGCGTCACGGCAAAGCGTTCCGCGCCCGCGCCCGCGCCCAGCGCGGCGAAAGCGGAAGGGTCGGCGCCGGTCATCCAGACCTGCGAACCCAACGCTTCCAGCGCCTCGAACAGGGCGGCACGGCGAGTGGGGTCGAGATAGGCGACGACATCGTCCAGCAGCATGACCGGCGCCATGCTGGCCATCTCGCCGACGAGGCGAGCATGGGCCAGCGCCAGGCCGATCAGCAGCGCCTTCTGCTCGCCGGTCGAGCCCTGCGCGGCGGGAATGGCCTTGGGGCCGTGCCCGACCATGAGATCGGTGAGGTGCGGCCCGTCCAGAGTGCGGCCGGCGGCACGATCACGGGGACGCGCGCCGCGCAGGCTTGCGCGGTACTGGTCCTCGACCACGGTCGCCGGCTCGCGGGCGAGTGCGCGCTCCACCTCTCCCTCCAGCGCGACCGTCGCCCAGGGAAAGGGCGAGGCATCATCGCGTCCCTGCGCAATGCCGGTGGCGAGGCGGCGTACCGTCTCCAGCCGAGCCGCCGCGACCGCCACGGCCAGCGCCGCCAGCTCCTGCTCCACGGCGTCGAGATAACGCGGATCGGTGGAGGACTCCTCCAGGAGCCGGTTGCGCGAACGCAGCGCCCGCTCCAGCGCGTTGACCCGCGCGCCATGCTCGGCATCGACCGCCAGTACCAACCGGTCGAGAAAGCGGCGGCGGTCCGAGGGCGGGCCGGTGAACAGACCGTCCATCTCCGGCGTGAGCCAGACCACGCGGACATGATCGGCGAAGGCGGCCGCCGAGCCCACGGGCTCGCCGTCGATGCGGCAGCGGCGCGAGCGGGTCTCGCCTGCTTCGGCCTCAACGCCGGTGCCGAGCGTCACCTCGCCATAGGCGCCCTCCACCACGGCGGAGATCGCCCAGCCCGCTGCCTGCCGCCCATCGGGCAGGCGTGCGGCGAACTGGTCGAGCCCGGCGCGGCGCAGGCCGCGGCCGGGTGCCAGCAGCGAGATGGCTTCGAGAAGATTGGTCTTGCCGGCACCATTGGGCCCCACCAGCACGACGGGACCGGCACCCGTGCGGATGTCGGCGGCGTGATAGCTGCGGAAATCCGTCAGCCGCAGGCGAGTGATGCGTGCCGGAGATGTCGTGCGCGCGGTCACACGCGCATCGGCATCAGCACATAGAGCGCGCCGCGCTTGTCCGGGTCCTGCACCAGCGTGGGGGAGCCCGGATCGGCGAGCTTCAGCTCGGCCGTGCCGCCTTCGATCTGCGAGGTGATGTCGAGGAGGTAGCGGCTGTTGAAACCGATATCGATCGGCTCCGAGCCGTACTCGACCTCCAGCTCCTCGGTCGCGCTGCCCGAATCCGGGTTGGTGACCGAGAGGGTGAGCTTGCCGTCGGCGATGGAGAGCTTCACCGCCCGGCCGCGCTCGCTGGCGACGGTGGAGACACGATCGACGGCGGAGGCGAAATCGGCCTTGTCGACGATCAGCGTCTTGTCGTTGCCGGTGGGGATGACGCGGCCATAATCGGGGAAGGTGCCGTCGATCAGCTTGGAGGTCAGCACCACGCGGTCGAGCGAGACGCGGATCTTCGAGTTGGACAGTTCGACCGTCACCTCGGCGTCGCCATCCTCGGCGAGGCGCTGGATTTCGGCGACCGCCTTTCGCGGCACGATCACGCCCGGCATGCCGATGGCCCCGCTCGGCGCGGTGGTCTGCGCCTGCGCCAGGCGATGGCCGTCGGTCGCCACCGCGCGCAGCACCGGGCCGCCGGCATCGGCGACATGCAGGTAGATGCCGTTGAGGTAGTAGCGCGTCTCCTCGGTGGAGATGGCGAACTGGGTCTTGTCGACGAGGCGCTTCAGCTCGCCCGCGGGCAGGGTGAAACGGTGCGTCAGCTCGCCGGCGGCGAGATCGGGGAACTCGTTCTCCGGCAGCGTCTGCAGCGCGAAGCGCGAGCGGCCGGCGCGCACCGTCAGCGTGCCGCGGTCGCCGGAGGTCTCGAGCTGGACCTGCGCACCCTCGGGCAGCTTGCGCACGATGTCGTAGAGCGTGTGCGCGGGCACCGTGGTGGCGCCCTCTTGCCCGACTTCGGCGGAGATGGTCTCGACGATCTCGATGTCGAGGTCGGTGGCGCGCAACGCGAGGCCGCGCGCATCGGTCCGCAACAGCACGTTGGCGAGAATCGGAATGGTGTTGCGCCGTTCGACGACACGATGAACGTGGGCGAGGGACTTGAGCAACTCGGCCCGCTCGACGGTGACCTTCATGGTCGCGACACCCGTGGCTATACGAGGAACGGTTAGCGCCCGGTGCGCACGAAGCGGAGCATCGCCCCGCAGGCGCCCCGAGCGGACGGCGCGGGCGCGCCGCCGGGGGCGACGACATTGCCGTCAGCGCTGGCCCATGGCAAGTCGCCGACGTTGCGATGCGGCAAAATAGTGGGGATAGGAGCGGGTTTTACGGGGACGGCAGCGCCTTACGGCGCAGCACGCCCGTCTTCCGGATCCCGAGGCACCAGCGGCCGCGCGATTACTCGTCGCTGACCAGGCGCTTCAGCGTCTCAACTTCGTCCGCCATCGCGCGGTCGCTGCCGACCAGACCCTCGATCTTGCGCACGGCGTGCAGCACGGTGGTGTGGTCACGCCCGCCGAAGCGCCGGCCGATTTCCGGCAGCGAGCGCAGCGTCAGCGTCTTAGCGAGGTACATCGCGATCTGGCGCGGCTTCACCACATTGGCGGTGCGGCGCTGCGAAAGGATGTCGGCGCGGGTGACATTGTAGTGCTTGGCGACGATGCGCAGGATGTCGTCGACGCGCACGCGCTTGGGCTCGGTGGAGCGCACGAGGTCGCGCACGGCGGTCTCGGCCATCTCCAGCGTGATGGCGCGGGAGGTGAGCTGGTTATGCGCCAGCAGCCGGTTCAGCGCGCCATCGAGATCGCGTCCGTTCTGGCCGCAATTGCGCGCAATGAAGCCGAGCACGTCCTGCGGCACGGTGAAGCCGGGGTGCTGATGCGACAGGGCGGCGATGCGGGCGGCGAGGATTTCCACCCGTAGTTCCTCGTCGAGCGGGGCGATCTCGACCACGAGGCCGCCGGCAAGGCGCGAGCGCACGCGCTCCTCAAGGGCGTCGAGCTCGGCCGGCGGACGGTCGGCGGCGATCACCACCTGGCGGCCGGAATCCATCAGCGCGTTGAGTGTGTGGCAGAATTCCTGCTGCACGCTCTTGCCCTGCAGGAACTGCAGGTCGTCGATCACCAGCGTGTCGATACCGCGCAGCTGTTCCTTGAAGGCGATGGCCGACTGGCTTTTGAGCGCGGCGACGAAGCCGTACATGAAGCGTTCGGCGGTCAGGTAGACCACGCGGCGGCCATGCTCGGGGCCGGCGGCGGCGATGGCCTGCAGCAGATGCGTCTTGCCGAGGCCGACTGCGGCGTGAAGATAGAGCGGATTGAACACCGGCCCGCTGCCGGTCGGGGCGGCCGCAACCTTGAGCGCGGCGGCGTGCGCCAGCCGGTTGGAATCGCCGAGCCGGTAGGTCGCGAACGTCAGGCGAGCGTCGAGCGGAGAGCCGTTACCGACCTCGGCGGTGGCGACGTTCGGTACCGGGCGCGCCTCGACGGAGGGCCGGTTGATGGCGACGGCAGGCGCGGCAATGCTGCGTACCGAGGCCGGTGTGCCGGGATTGCGCAGAACGGCGGTGCGCACGATCAGCTCCACGCGCTGGGTGCCTCCCTCTTCCTGCCAAAGGGCGACCAGCCGCTCGACATAATGCTGCTGGATCCAGGTCTTCAGGAATCGCGTGGGAACCGACAAGCGAACCGTGCCGGCATGAATGCCGTCGAGTTCAAGCCGTGGGAACCAGCTGGAATAGACTTCCTCGCCGATCTCGGCGCGCAGCCGGCGGCGAACCCTGTCCCAGGCATCGCGCGGCGCACTGTCCAACCCGCTATTGTCCAAACCATTACGGGAACCGGCTCCGGATACGGGGCCGGGATAGGCACCACCGTCTGAAGGCTCGATATTGCTGGACTTGAACATGTTCGCTCCGCGGTTTTTTGCGGTTGTTGGATAGACAGGGACAAGGAGAACGGCCCCGCCCGAAGCACTGCGCGCACGCAGCAGGGACGGGGGAGTTCACATGTCGATGCCGATGGATCTGCATTGGCGGTCCGCATAGCGGCCACCTGGACTTTCGGCAATGTCTGTTGCCGTTGGTTGCCGCGTCAGCTCGGCGGAGGACAGGTGACGGGGACGGACGGGGCGCGGGCTGCGAAGGTGCCGGTGAAGTCATTCGTCCGGTAGAGAGAGCAGGTCAAGGTCTCGGCCTTGGCACGCCTTTGACGTGTAGCCTCTCTTTCGCTCATGCGCGTCGTCATAGTCGCCCCTTCGCGGCAAGTTTCTGCCGTCCCTGTAACAGGTTTCGTTATTGTAAATACAGATACGAATGAACGCCGTTACAACTCACTCCGACAACTGGATCTCATTGGATCGTGTCGTCGTGTAATTCCATGCCAAATACGCGCATGTCTTGAGGGAAGGTAGCAAAAACAGCACGAAACTACCTCCTCATGTCACAATGAGTGGATCGGGAACTCAACTTTTCGCTGAGATGGTCCGGCGGAACCGGATGAAGACAACATACACAGCGGGGCGACCCGGTGCAACGCCATCGGCGGGACGCAGGCCGCGAGGAGGCCTCCCAAACGGGCGAATCAGCCGCTCAAAAAAAAGCCATCAGTCGGCAAATCTCTGACTCCCTTGCAAGAATCTCCGACCAACTTCGCTTGGCATTTCCTCACCTAATTTTTGCCTGCGGCCGGTCGTTCGGGCGGTGCGCCCGGCGATTCTGTGGTGCGCCGAAGGCGTGGGTCATAACCATATGAAATATATATGGAAAATCTGCGCGGTCCGCGGTGGGGCGGAGTGATTTTCGTAGGATTTCTGGCCTGCGTTGGAAGCGCTGCCCTGTCAAGCGCAGTGCGCAAGATGAGGCGGAGAATCTTCCTGCCGATTTTGCCTGTGTGACAGTTTGGCAACGGTCATGTGGCGTTCCGGGAGCCTCCAGCCGGCGTGCGATGTCGCGGGGGAAGGAGAGCGCCATGGACGCGCGGGCAAGCCGGTGCCAACGCAAAAAGCCCGGCGTGAGCCGGGCTTTTTCAACAACCTGGAATTGTCGCCGTTCAGCGATCAGGCGCTGAGCTTGGCCACGCGCTGGGCAAGGCGCGAGACCTTGCGGGAAGCGGTATTCTTGTGCAGCACGCCCTTCTGGGCGGCGCGCTGGATTTCCGGCTCGGCCGCCTTGAGGGCCACAGCCGCCGCCGCGCTGTCGCCGGACGCGAGCGCGTCCTCGACCTTGCGAACGAACGTGCGCAGCCGCGAGCGGCGGTTCTTGTTGACCGCGGTACGGCGCTCGATCTTACGAGCCGCCTTCTTGGCGGAGGGCGTATTGGCCATCGGCCGTCCTCTTCGTCTCTGCAAGTTCGGCGCAGGCCGCGTCTTGCCCGAATGTCGGTTGCAAATGATAAGGCGGAGCAAACCCGGAAGGCGCCCCACGCGAGTGGCGGGCTTATAGTCGGGGGACGCCTCTGCGTCAATATGCAAGGCTATGCGGGAACGCGAGTCCCGGCAAGCCTTTACGCATTCTTGAATGAAGCGCTGCGCTTGTCGGCGAAGGCCGCCATGCCTTCCTTCTGGTCGGCGGTGGCGAACAGCGCCTGGAAGAGGCGGCGTTCGAATCGGATTCCCTCCGCCAGCGTCGTCTCGAAGGCGCGGTTGACGCTCTCCTTGGTCAGCATGACCGAGGGAAGGGACAGCCCGGCGATCTTGTCGGCGACCTTCATGGCCTCGGCCTGAAGCTCGGCAAGCGGCACGACACGGGAGACGAGGCCGTAGCGGTCGGCTTCCTCCGCGGTAAGCTGCCGGCCGGTCAGGCACATCTCCATCGCCTTGGCCTTGCCGATGGCGCGCGTGAGGCGCTGCGAGCCGCCGGCGCCGGGCATGATGCCGAGCTGGATCTCCGGCTGTCCGAAGCGCGCATTGTCGGCGGCGATGAGAATGTCACACATCATGGCCAACTCGCAGCCCCCGCCCAGCGCGTAGCCGGCCACCGCCGCCACCACCGGCTTGCGGCAGCGCGCGACCCGATCCCAGCTGGAAATGAAGTCGTCCGTGTAGGTGCCGGGGAAGGCGAGGGGCTGCATCTCCTTGATGTCGGCGCCCGCGGCGAAGGCCCGCTCGGAGCCGGTGATCACGATGCAGCCGATCCCGGCATCCGCCTCGAACTTGTCGAGCGCCAGGTTGAGCTCGGCGATCAGCGCGTTGTTCAGGGCGTTGAGCGCCTTCGGCCGGTGCAGCGTGACGATGCCGACGCGCCCGTTGGTCTCGACGTGGATATTGTCGTACGCCATGGTCGGCGCCCTCCCTATTTTTGGCAGCTGGCACAATAGAAGGTGGAGCGCCCGCTCTGGACAAGGCGGGCGATGGTGCCGGTACAGCCGGGGACGAGGCAGACCTCGCCCTCGCGGTCATAGGCACGGAAGCGATGCTGGAAGTAGCCGAGCGTGCCGTCGACCTGCGCGTGGTCGCGCAAGGTGGACCCGCCGGCGGCGATCGCCTCCTCCAGCACCAACCGGATGATCTCGACCAGAAGTCGCGTCTCGCGCGTCGCCCGTCCCGTTGGCGTCGCCAGCGTCGCGGCGAGGCGCTCGGGGCCGATCCCCGCCCGGTGCAGCGCCTCGCACACATAGATATTGCCGAGACCCGCCACGACCTTCTGATCGAGCAGCGCCGCCTTGATCGGGGTGCGCCGCCCCGCCAGTGCCCGCGCAAGGCCGGCGGCGTCGAAGGAGTTGCCTAGCGGCTCGGGTCCGACGTCGCGAAACAGCGGATGGGTCTCCAGCTCCGCGCGCGGCACCAGCAGCATGGCGCCGAAGCGGCGCGGGTCGTTGTAGATCACCTGCGCGCCGCCCTCGATACGGAACACCACATGGTCGTGGGCCTCCGCCTTCGAGCGCGGGATATGGAACTCGCCCGGTGCCTGCGCCTCACCTTCCGCCGGTTCGATGCGGAAGGAGCCGGACATGCCGAGATGCATGACCAACACCTCGTCGGGCGCTCCCTGCCCGGCTTCGAGGTCGGCGAGAAGATATTTGGCCCGTCGCCCCAGCCCGGCGATGCGTCGCCCCGTCAGCCGTTCGGCGAAGCGCTCCGGCAGCGGCCAGCGCAGATCCGGCCGGTGGGCGAGCGCCTGATCGATGCGGCGGCCTTCCATGACGGGCGCCAGTCCGCGCCGGACGGTCTCGACCTCGGGAAGTTCGGGCATGGGAGGCTCCTGCGGACACTCTATATAAGAGAGAGTTCCGCCAGAAACACTTCCAGTCCGCCCGCGCCCCTGAACCAGTGCGCCTGAAGTCCGGCGGCGCGGGCGCCCTCCACATTGGCGATCTTGTCGTCGATCATCACCGCCCGCGACGGGTCCACGCCGTGGAGCGAGGCGACACCTTTATATATGGCAGGGTCCGGCTTCTTGGTGCCGAACTCCGCGGCGACATGCATGGCGGGGCCGAACAGCGCGCGCAGGCTGGGCACCAGCGCGTCGAAATGCTCCTTCATGATGAAGCCGTTATTGGTGAGCAGCGCTACCGGCGTTCGCACCCGCACCCGCTCCACGAGCGCCAGCACGGCCGGATCCAGCGTCATCGCCAGTTCACGGGTGCGGAACCACTCCTCGCGGCCGAAGGGCACGCCGAGCGCGGTGGAGATCGCGTCGAGATAGGCGTCGGGTAGCAGCTTGCCCGCGTCGGCCGCGTCCTCCAGCCCGCTGGTCCAGATCAGCTGCTCGATGTCCGAGGCGGAGCGGCCGGCGAGCCGGCCGATCGCGTCACGCCGGGCATCGACGTCGTAGTGCAGCAGAACGTCGTCCATGTCGAAGACGACGAGCCTCACTGCCGCTTGATCGGAAGGAGGGGGCTTGGGCGCGCGTGACATCGCCGCCTCAGGGAAGCGCGTCGAAGCCCTCGCCGAAGCCCTTGAGGCTGAGCGGGATGCCGATGCCTTCCTCCGGCGTCTGGAAGACGATGAAGGTGGCGCTCTGGCCGTTGCGCAGCTGCCCGATCAGCTTGTCGTCCATCACCACCTCGGCGACGCAGCCATTCGGCACGCAGCGCACGAAGCCGGCGCGGCCGACATCGGCGTTGTCGATCTTCAGGCCGAGGCCCGAGGGCAGCAGGACGCCGAGCGGGGCGAGCACGCGCAGGAGGCGGCTCTGCTGGTCGGCGGTCTTCAGGATAATGACGGTGAGGCCGACATTGGGGCGATCGTCCGCCTGCACGCTCTGCAGCAGCACGCATTGTTCGGATTGCGCGCCGGGGGGCGTGTCGCAGCGAATCTGCCATTCGCCATGCACCGAGCGAACCACCCCTTGCGCCTGTGCGCCGCCACCGGTCGCGGCCAGGAGGGCCAGGGCGGCGAACGCTGCCAGAAACGCTGAACGAAGGGCCGCGAAACCGCGCATGGGCTGTCTCCCGAATATGTGTCTGAGGAGTCTTCTAAAGAATCATCGCGGCGGGACAAGGCGAATCGTATCCCGTGCCGCGCCGGACCGGTACCGGGACGCAGGCGTAAAGGGCCCCACAGCCATGTCAAGAATGCGGCAGCCGGGCTGTTCCAGCAGATAGAACGGTTCCAGGCACCCGACGTCATGTCGCAGGAGGGGAGGGGCCTTAGCGCGTTGCTCAGGTGTCCTTTTTGTGTTTGATGAAGATCAAATGCCGCTGGGTCCGACAGGCGGGTGCGCTCTGCTGTGTCGGGGCGAAGGGGAGTCGATGGGAGTGACGATCGCGATGAAGTCGTGGATCCGCAACGCTGCGCGCAATGCCGCCGGCATCTTCGGTGGAATTGCTGGCGCGTTCGTGCTGGCCATGTCAGGCGTGCTGCCTGCCTCGGCCGACACGGGGCAGCCTTCGCCGTGGCAGATCAATCTCCAGGGCGCCGCATCGCCGGTGATGGAGAGCATCCATTCCTTCCACGCCTTCCTGCTGGCCATCATCGTCGCCGTCGTGCTGCTGGTGCTGGTGCTGCTGATCGTGGTGATGGTGAAGTTCAACGAGAAGGCCAATCCGGTGCCTTCCCGCACGACCCACCACACGCTGATCGAGGTGGTGTGGACCGTGGTTCCGGTCCTCATTCTGGTGGCGATCGCGATCCCGTCCTTCCGGCTGCTGTTCCTGCAGCTCGACCTTCCCAAGGCGGACCTCACCGTGAAGGTGACGGGCCATCAGTGGTACTGGTCCTATGAATATCCGGACAATGGCGCCTTCACCTTCGACAGCCTGATGGTGGCCGATGCCGACCTTCAGCCGGGGCAGCCGCGCCTTCTGGCGGTGGACAACGAGGTCGTGGTCCCGGTCAACAAGATCGTGCGCATTCAGGTCACCGCCGCCGACGTGATCCACTCCTTCGCCCTGCCGTCTTTCGGCGTGAAGATCGACGCCCTGCCGGGCCGCCTCAACGAGAGCTGGTTCCAGGCGACGAAGGAAGGCGTGTATTATGGCCAGTGCTCCGAGCTCTGCGGCAAGGATCACGCGTTCATGCCCATCGCCATCCGCGTCGTCAGCGAGGCGGATTTCGCGGGTTGGGTCGCGGAGGCCAAGCAGAAGTTCGCGACGGCCGACGAGCCGGCGCGCTTCGCCCAGAATGAGCCGGTCGCCGGCGCGGTCGCTGCCGCGCGCTGAGCGCCGGCAGGGTGGAAAATACTAAGCGCGTGCAAGCGTGCGAATGAGGGACGGTTCTATGGCATATGCAGCCGGACACACGGGCGATCCGACGGGTTGGAAGCGCTGGGTCTATTCGACCAACAACAAGGACATCGGCGTGATGTACCTGATCTTCGCCATCGTGGCGGGGATCGTGGGCGGCATCCTGTCCATCGGCATCCGCATGGAGCTCCAGGAGCCGGGCCTGCAGATCTTCTCGGATCCGCAGACCTTCAACGTGTTCACCACCGGCCACGGCCTGATCATGATCTTCTTCATGGTCATGCCGGCGATGATCGGCGGCTACGGCAACTACTTCATCCCGCTGATGATCGGCGCGCCGGACACCGCCTTCCCGCGCATCAACAACGTCGCCTTCTGGCTGCTGCCGCCGTCCTTCGCGCTGGCGATCCTGTCGCTGTTCGTCGAGGGGGCCGCCGGCTCCAACGGCTTCGGCGGCGGCTGGACGATCTATCCCCCGCTGTCCTCCAAGCTCGGTCACCCCGGCCCGGCGATGGACCTCTTGATCCTGTCGCTGCATCTGGCGGGCGCCTCCTCGATCCTCGGCGCGATCAACCTGATCACGACGATCCTGAACATGCGCGCCCCCGGCATGACGCTGCACAAGATGCCGCTGTTCGCCTGGTCGCAGCTGGTCACCGCCTTCCTGCTGCTGCTGTCGCTGCCGGTTCTGGCGGGCGCCATCACCATGCTGCTGACGGACCGCAATTTCGGCACGACCTTCTTCGATCCGGCCGGCGGCGGTGATCCGATCCTGTTCCAGCACCTGTTCTGGTTCTTCGGCCACCCCGAGGTGTACATCCTCATCCTGCCGGGCTTCGGCATCGTGTCGCACATCGTGTCGACCTTCTCGCGCAAGCCGATCTTCGGCTATCTCGGCATGGCCTACGCCATGGTCGCCATCGGCGTGGTCGGCTTCGTCGTGTGGGCGCACCACATGTACACGGTCGGCCTGTCCTCCTCGACGCAGGCCTATTTCGTCGCCGCGACCATGATCATCGCCGTGCCGACGGGTGTGAAGATCTTCTCGTGGATCGCGACCATGTGGGGCGGGTCGATCTCGATGCGCGTGCCCATGCTCTGGGCGATCGGCTTCATCTTCCTGTTCACCGTCGGCGGCGTCACCGGCGTCGTCCTGTCGAATGCAGGCATCGACCGCTCGCTGCACGACACCTATTACGTGGTGGCCCACTTCCACTACGTGCTGTCGCTCGGCGCCGTGTTCGCCATCTTCGCCGGCTGGTACTACTGGTCGCCGAAGATGTTCGGCTACATGTACAGCGAGAGCATCGGCAAGATTCACTTCTGGCTGACCTTCGTCGGCGTGAACCTGGTGTTCTTCCCGCAGCACTTCCTCGGCCTCGCCGGCATGCCGCGCCGCTATGCGGACTATCCCGACGCCTTCGCCGGCTGGAACTTCGTCTCCTCGATCGGCTCCTACATCTCGGGCTTCGCGGTGCTGGTGTTCCTGTTCGGCGTCTGGCGGATGTTCGTGGCAAAGGTGCCGGCCGGTGCCAATCCGTGGGGCGAGGGTGCCACGACGCTGGAATGGACGCTGTCGTCGCCTCCGCCGTTCCACCATTTCGACGTGCTGCCGAAGATCAAGTGATCGTCCGCGCACGGACATGAACTGCTGCCGGCGCGGCTCGGGCCGCGCCGGATTTGCCTGACGCCGAAGAGGCGAAGGGCGTTGCCGGCTGGTCTGGCAGCCCGAGCCGATCCAACTGCCGCGTGGCGGCGGATATGTTCCGGTTGCCGTGTCTGTGGCGCTGGAAATCGACGCGTCGCTCCGGCGACGCCGGAGTGAGCAGATGAGCGACGTCGCCTCGCGCGAATATGACATGTCCCGCCAGGAGCCCCTCACCGGGGCGCTGGCCGTCGAGGGCATGTATCCTGGCTCGGTGGCGGACTATGTCGCGCTGCTGAAGCCGCGCGTGATGTCGCTCGTCATCTTCACCGCGCTCGTCGGCATTGTCCGCGCGCCGGGCGACGTGCACCCGATCATCGCCTTCACCGCGCTCTTGTGCATCGCCATCGGCGCCGGCGCGTCGGGCGCCCTCAACATGTGGTGGGACGCCGACATCGACGCCGTCATGAGCCGCACCCGCCGCCGGCCGATTCCTGCCGGCCGCATCGCGCCGGGCGAGGCGCTCGCCTTCGGCATGACGCTGGCGGTCGGTTCCGTGCTGGTGCTGGGCCTGCTGGTCAACGAGCTCGCCGGGGCGCTGCTCGCCTTCACCATCTTCTTCTATGCCGTCGTCTACACGATGTGGCTGAAGCGCTGGACGCCGCAGAACATCGTCATCGGCGGCGCGGCCGGCGCCTTCCCGCCTATGGTCGGCTGGGCGGCTGCCTCGGGCGGAATCGGGCTGGAGAGCGTGCTGCTCTTCCTCATCATCTTCTTCTGGACGCCGCCGCATTTCTGGGCGCTGGCACTCTACAAGTCCGGCGACTATGCGCGCGCCGGCGTGCCGATGCTCCCCGTTGTGGCCGGCACCGCCGAGACGCGCCGCCAGATCCTGCTCTACACGCTGATCCTCGTGCCGCTCGCCATGTCGCCCTTCTTCCTCGGCATGGCGGGGCTTGGCTATGGCGTCGTCTCGGGCGTCACCGGCGCAATGATGTTGGCGCTGGCGCTGCGGGTCTACCGCCGGCGCGAGGGTGCTTCGGCCGAGAAGGCCGCGCGCCAGCTTTTCGGCTTCTCAATTCTTTATCTCTTCCTGCTCTTCGCGGTGCTGCTGCTTGAGGCAGTCATCCCCGCCGGGTTCGGGCTGTGAGAACATGGCAGCGGTGGTGAGGGCCATGTCGGACGGAAACAAGGGGCGCAAGCCCGAGATCGAGGGCGTCGTCCTCACCGAGGAACAGAAGCGCAGGCGGCGGCAGCGTTCGGTCGCCATCGCGCTGGTGCTCGCCGCGCTGTGCGTGCTGTTCTATGTCGTGACCATCGTGAAGCTCGGCCCGGCCGTGCTGATCCGGCCGCTGTGAGGCGCTGATGGCAGCGGACCCGACCCAGCTTCCCGATCAGGTCCCGGCCCGTCGCGCGCGCGCCGGGAATGCCCGCCATCGGACGGTGGCGGTCGCCTGCGGCGTCTTCGTGCTCGCCATGCTCGGCGCGGCCTATGCTGCCGTGCCGCTCTACCAGATGTTCTGCCAGGTCACCGGCTTCGGCGGAGCCACCAAGGTCGCGACCGCCGCCCCTGCCCAGGCGCTGGAGCGCACCGTCGAGGTGCGCTTCGACGCCAACGTGGCACCGGGCCTGCCCTGGAGCTTCGAGCCGGAAGTGCGCGCCATGCGG
This sequence comes from Ancylobacter sp. VNQ12, assembly GCF_049445835.1. NCBI lineage: Bacteria > Pseudomonadati > Pseudomonadota > Alphaproteobacteria > Hyphomicrobiales > Xanthobacteraceae > Ancylobacter > Ancylobacter sp. VNQ12. The sequence continues at coordinate 337,814 of NZ_JBMSDU010000001.1, forward strand.
ATGCGCATCGGCGAGACGAAGATCGCTTATTATCGCGTCCATAATCGCGGCAGCGAGCCGGTGACGGCGAGCGCGACCTACAATGTCGCCCCGGCGCAGTCCGGCTACTACTTCGCCAAGATGCAGTGCTTCTGCTTCACCGATCAGACGCTGCAGCCGGGCGAGACGCTCGACATGCCGGTCGTCTTCTTCGTCGATCCCGCGCTGGCGGAGGATCTGGAGATGAACGGCCTCAAGACCATTACCCTGTCCTACACCTTCTTCCCCAAGGCGGCGCCGGTCGCGGCGGGGAAGCTTGAGCCGAGCAAGAGCGAAGCAGGGAAAGCCCCCCTCTGAACGGGCAGAACGCCACATTGCGGTCACAGCTGTGGCCGGCTAGAGAAGACGACGGAACGGAGAGCGCGACCCATGGCCCAGGCCCACGCTGAAGCCCACGCCAAGCATCACGATTATCATCTCGTCGACCCGAGCCCGTGGCCGGCCGTCATCTCGGTCTTCGCCTTCGTGCTGGCCGTGGGTGCCGTGTTCTGGATGCACGGCCAGCTCACCTCGCTGGTCATGATCGTCGGCTTCATCGGTGTCGTCTACACGATGATCGTCTGGTGGCGGGACATCATCCGCGAGGGCGAGTACCAGCACGCGCACACGCCAGTGGTGCAGCTGCATCTGCGCTACGGCATGATCCTGTTCATCGCTTCCGAGGTGATGTTCTTCGTCGCGTGGTTCTGGGCCTTCTTCGACGCGTCGCTGTTCTCCGGCGAGGCGATCAACTACAGCCGCGCCGAGTTCACCGGCGGGCACTGGCCGCCGACCGGCATCGAGACGTTCAATCCGTGGCACCTGCCGCTGCTGAACACGCTGATCCTGCTCACCTCCGGCACCACGCTGACCTGGGCGCACCATGCGCTGGTGCATGGCGACCGGCAGAGCGCGAAGTGGGGCCTGTGGCTCACCGTCGGCCTCGGCTTCCTGTTCTCGCTGCTGCAGGGCTATGAATACAGCCACGCCGAGTTCGCCTTCTCCGGCAACATCTACGGCGCGACCTTCTTCATGGCGACCGGCTTCCACGGCTTCCACGTGATCGTCGGCACCATCTTCCTCGCCGTGTGCCTGGGTCGCCTCTATGCCGGCCACTTCACCCCGACCCACCATTTCGGGTTCGAGGCCGCGGCCTGGTACTGGCACTTCGTCGACGTGGTGTGGCTGTTCCTCTTCACCTTCATCTATGTGTGGGGCAGCGCCGGCGCGCCTCACTGAGGCATCGCCGAGATCGGATCGAGGGCGGCTCCGGCCGCCCTTTTTCGTTTGGCCCGCGACGGATTGGCAATTTCCAAGCACGGGTCAACGGGAGTACAAGCCGCACATGGACCTTCAGCCTTTTCATACCGGTGTCTCGCCCTATCAGGCGGGGCTGACCTGCCGCTGTCCCCGCTGCGGGCGGGGCAAGCTGTTCAACGGCTTCCTCACCGTCGCGCCCGCCTGCACCAGCTGCGGGCTGGACTACAGCTTCGATGACTCCGGCGACGGTCCGGTGGTCTTCATCATCCTGGCGGCGGGCAGCCTCGTCGTCGGCCTTGCGCTCTGGGTCGAGCTTGCTTTCGCGCCGCCCTTCTGGGTGCACGCGCTGCTGTGGACGCCCTTGGTGCTCATCTCGACGCTCGGCCTGCTGCGCCCCCTCAAGGCCACGATGATCGCCCTGCAATATTCCAAGAAGGCCTCGGAGGGGCGGCTCGACAAGGGTGGCGCGTGAGCGCTGCGTCCACCGAGCCGGCGCCCAGGCGCCGCAAGTCGCCGTTGCGCAAGCTGCTGCCGGCGGCTCTCGTCGTTCTCGTCGCGTTCGGCATCCTTGTCGGCCTGGGCACATGGCAGCTTGAGCGCCTTGCCTGGAAGCAGGATCTCGTCGCCAAGGTCGAAGCGCGGATTCACGAACCGGCTCAGGCCGCGCCGGCGGAGGCGGACTGGCCGGAGATCAATTTCGAGGACCACGAGTATCGCCACGTCGCGGCGCAGGGGCGCTTCCGCCATGATCTCGAGGTACAGGTCTACGCGCTGGTCGATGCCGGTCCGGACGGCTCGGGCGGGCCGGGCTATTGGGTCGTCACCCCGCTGGTGATGGCCGATGGCGCCACCATCCTTATCAATCGCGGCTTCGTCCCGCTCGATCACCGCTCCCCGTCCAGCCGCCCCGAGGGGCAGGTGGACGGGCTCGTGACGGTGACGGGCCTGCTGCGCATGCCCGAGGATTCCAGCATGTTCACGCCGGAGAACGAGCCGGCCAAGGACAGCTGGTTCTCGCGCGATCCGCTGGCGATCGCCGGGGCGAAAGGAATGCTGCGCACGGCGCCTTTCCTCATCGACGCGGATGCCACGCCGAACCCCGGTGGGCTGCCGGTCGGCGGGCTCACGCGGATCGCCTTCCCCAACCGCCACCTTGAGTACGCGCTGACCTGGTATGGTCTTGCGGCGACGCTGCTCGCCGTCTTCGCCGCCTATGCCTGGGGCCGGCTGCGGCGAGGATGAGTGTGCGCTCATACGCTTCCCGCAAGCGCTTGCTTGCCTATGTCCGGCGCCGCCACTAGTTTGCCGCCGAATTCTCCAGCGGAGGCGCGCGTGCGCTACATCTCCACTCGCGGCGAGGCTCCGGTGCTCGCCTTCTCCGATGCGCTGCTTGCGGGCCTTGCGCGCGACGGCGGTCTGTATGTGCCGGATGTCTTCCCTTCGCTCTCCGCGCAGGAGATCGCGCTGTTCGCCGGCCGCTCCTATGCCGAGGTGGCGGGCAAGGTGATCGCGCCCTTCGTCGACGCGGCTTTCGCGCCGAACGTTCTGAAGCCGATGCTGGAGGAAGCCTATGCGAGCTTCCGCCACCCGGCGACGACGCCGCTGGTGCAGATCGCGCCGAACCGCTTCGTGCTGGAGCTGTTCCACGGCCCGACGCTCGCCTTCAAGGATGTGGCGATGCAGCTGCTTGGCCGCATGATGGACCATGTGCTGACCGAGCGCGACCAGCACGCCACCATCGTCGGCGCCACCTCCGGCGACACCGGCAGCGCCGCCATCGAGGCGTTTCGCGGCCGTGCCCGTACGGATGTGTTCATTCTCTACCCGCTGGGCCGCGTCTCCGAGGTGCAGCGCCGGCAGATGACGACGGTGCCGGATGCGAACGTGCACGCCATCGCGGTGGAGGGTACGTTCGACGACTGTCAGGCGCATGTGAAGGCGCTGTTCAACAATCACGGCTTCCGCGACCGGCTGCAACTGGCCGGCGTGAACTCGATCAACTGGGCGCGCATCGTCGCGCAGGTCGTGTACTACTTCGTCGCCGGAGCGGCGCTGGGCTCGCCCCATCGCCCGGTGTCCTTCGTGGTGCCGACCGGCAATTTCGGCGACGTGCTCGCCGGCTATGTCGCCAAGCGCATGGGACTGCCGATCTCGAAGCTGACCATCGCCACCAATGTGAACGACATCCTCGCCCGCACGCTCGCCACAGGGCGCTATGAAGTGACGGGCGTGGTGCCGTCCTCCTCGCCCTCAATGGACATTCAGGTGTCGTCGAATTTCGAGCGCGTGCTGTTCGAGGCGCTGGACCGCGATGCCGGCGCGCTGCGCGGGCTGATGGCCGGTCTCAGCCAGTCCGGCGCCTTCTCGCCGCCGAACGCGGCGCTGGAGGCGATCCGCGCCGATTTCGACGCCGGCCGTACCGATGAGGCGCAGACCGCCGCGACCATTGCCCGCGTGCGCCGCGAGACGGGCTATTTGCTCGATCCGCACACCGCCGTTGCGGTTTCCGTGGCCGAGCGCATCGCGCACGACCCGCGCGTGCCGCAGGTGGTGCTTGCCACCGCGCATCCCGCGAAGTTCCCCGATGCGGTGGAGCGCGCCGTCGGCGAGCGCCCGGCACTGCCGCCGCATCTCGCTGACCTCCTGGAGCGGCCCGAGCGCACGCCGATGCTGCCGAACGACATAGGGGCCATCGAGGCCTATATCGCCAAGCATGCCCGCGCAGCGGAGCATGTGGCATGAGCGGAGAGTCGACCGGCATTCCGCGCATCACCAGTCTTGAGAACGGCGTCACCGTCATCACCGACGCGATGCCCCATCTCGCCACCGCTTCCCTCGGCATCTGGGCCGGCGTGGGCGCGCGCGACGAGCGGCCCGACGAGCATGGCATCTCGCATCTGCTGGAACACATGGCCTTCAAGGGCACGCGCCGCCGCTCGGCCCGCGCCATCGCCGAGGAGATCGAGGCGGTCGGCGGCGACATCAATGCCGCCACCAGCGTCGAGCACACCAGCTACAATGCCCGCGTGCTCGCCGAGGACGTGCCGCTGGCGCTCGACGTGCTGGCCGATATCCTCACCGAGCCGGCCTTCGATCCGGAGGAGCTCGAGCGCGAGCACAATGTGATCGTGCAGGAGATCGGCGCCGCGCTCGACACGCCCGACGACCTGGTGTTCGACCTGTTTCAGGAGCGGGCCTTTCCGAACCAGCCGATCGGCCGTTCGATCCTGGGTACGCCGTCGACCGTGCGCTCCTTCGGTGCCGACAGGCTGCGGACCTATCTCGGGCGCAACTACCGCGCGCCCAAGCTCATCGTCTCCGCCGCCGGTGCGGTCGAGCACGATCAGGTCGTCGCGGAGGCGGGACGCCTTCTCGGGGGGATCGCGGGTGACGACAAGCCCGCGCCGCTGCCCGGCCGCTATGAGGGCGGCACCGAGATCGGCGGGGGACGTGAGCTCGAACAGGCGCATCTGCTGATCGGGCTTGAGGGTGTGTCCTATCGCGACCCGGCCATCCATGCGCTGCAGGTGTTCACCAATGTGCTGGGCGGCGGCATGTCCTCGCGGCTGTTCCAGGAGGTGCGGGAGGCGCGCGGGCTTTGCTATGCCGTGTATTCCTTCCACTGGGGCTATGCCGATACCGGCCTGTTCGGGGTCTATGCCGGGACCGACGGCGGCGATGTCGGCGAACTGGTCGACGTGGTGATCGATCAGATCGAGGAGACGGTCGAGGGCATGAGCGCGGTCGAACTCGCCCGCTCCAAGGCGCAGGCCAAGGTCGGCCTGCTCGCGGCACTGGAAAGCTCCGGCGCGCGCGCCGACCAGCTGGCCCGGCAGATGCTCGCCTTCGGCCGGCCGATCCCGCTGGAGGAGATCGTCGCCAAGCTGGAGGCGGTGACGCTGGAGGATGCCAAGGCCGCAGGGCGTAGCCTGATCGCACGCGGAAGGCCCACTTTCACCGCTCTTGGCCCCGGAAAGCCTCTTGAATCCGCCGCGCGCATCGCGGAACGTCTGAAGGCTGCGTAGTTCCGTACCACGGCTCCAACCGATGGCCCTGTTCCGAACGGTTTCCTGGCCCGAGCCGCCCGCGCTGATCGAGGGCGACGGGCTTGTGCTGCGTATGCCGCATATGTCGGACTTTGCCGCCTGGTCGTCCTTGCGGGAGCAGAGCCGCGCCTTCCTGACGCCATGGGAGCCGTTATGGCCGCCCTATGATCTCACGCGCGGCTCCTTCCGTCGGCGGATGCGGCGCTACGTGAGGGACGTGCGCGAAGACAACGCCTATCCCTTCCTGATCTTCCGCGCGACCGACCGGGTGCTGCTCGGCGGCCTGTCATTGTCCAATGTCCGGCGCGGAGTCACGCAGACGGGCAGCCTTGGCTACTGGATGGGCGCCCCGCATGCCGGCAAGGGCTACATGACCGCTGCGGTGCGGGTAGTGCTGCCCTACGCCCACAACGTGCTGGGTCTTCGCCGCATCGAGGCGGCCTGCCTGCCCGCCAACACGCCTTCGATCCGCCTGCTGGAGCGGACCGGCTTCCGGCGCGAAGGCTATGGGCGGGAATATCTCTGCATTAATGGGACGTGGCAGGACCACCTGCTGTTCGCGCGCCTGAACAGTGATCCGATTGCGCGTGCGAACGGCGGCGAGACTGCTAGTTTAGTGCCGTTCGAAAGTGGAAATCAGTTGAGCGACGGGCTCTAATCTGGAACTGCTAAAAGATGCGGGGCCGATATCCGCCAATATGCGTTTATGTGATCGACGTATAGGGTTTTCCAGATTGACGACGGAATGGATTGGCGCGAGAAAGTAAGTGAAAGGCAGAGTTTAGAATAATTCTAAATGGCTGGCCACTTCGGTTTCGCGTCTCGATGATCGTCTGTTCCTGCAATGTGCTCTCGGATCGGCAGATCCGCAACGCGGTGTCGGACACGCAGCAGGCCGTGCGCACGGCGGGCCAGGTCTATCGGTGCCTCGGCTGCAGCGCCCAGTGTGGCCGCTGCGCGCGCACCATCCGCAAGCTGATCGACGATGTGAATGCGGCCGGTTGCGGCGGCTGCCCGCGTGAATGCCCCGTGCAGAGCCACAATCACGGGCAGAACCACACGCATTCTCCCGCTCATGGCCATCCTGCGATCGTCGCCGCGGAGTAACATGCCTTCCGGCGGCAGGTGGCTGGTCTGTTGAGGAGGTGAGATAGGGCAGTACGCGTGCCTGTCAGCCCTTGAACGTTTCTTGGAACCGTTCTAAAAAATCTCCAGTGCACTCGAACTGGAGAAATCGCAGCCATGAAGGGCGATCCGAAGGTCATCGAATATCTCAATCGCGGCGTCCGCTCGGAGCTGACCGCGATCAACCAGTACTGGCTGCATTTCCGCATGCTGGACAACTGGGGCTACAAGAAACTCGCCGCCAAGTGGCGTGCGGAGTCGATCGAAGAGATGCACCATGCGGATCGCTTCATCGACCGCATCCTGTTCCTCGACGGCTTTCCGAACCTGCAGGTGCTCGACCCGCTGCGCATCGGCCAGGACGTGAAGGAAGTGATCGAGTGTGACCTCGCCGCCGAGGTCGAGGCCCGCGCGCTCTATCAGGAAGCCGCGACCTATTGCGAGACCGTGCAGGACTATCCGAGCCGCGACCTGTTCAAGGCGCTGATGGCGGATGAGGAAGGCCATATCGACTTCCTCGAGACCCAGCTTGACCTGATCGACAAGCTCGGGCTCCAGCTCTACGCGCAGCACCATATCGGCGATCTCGACGACTGATCTCGTCGCAGCCGCGCGTTTTCAGGAGGGCCGGTCCATTGACCGGCCCTTTTTTCTGTCGGTGGCTTGGCAACAGCGGCTTACTTTAGACTGGCTCTGAACTTGATTCATTCTAAGCTATTGCGATAACAACTCTTTTTATTGACCATACCTTCCCCGTCCAGTACCGCCCCTAGCGAACCTAACGTCAATTGGGGTTGTCGGCTCGCCTTGGAGCCGTAGACGGAGGAGACGGGAATGAACCGCTGGCACCTAATCTCGCGCCGCGCCGCGATGGTCGGTCTTGTCGCCGCGAGCTCTGCCTTCGCGCCGATCGCGGCGCAGGCCGAGGAAGTGGTGAATGTCTACACCACGCGCGAGATCGCGCTTGCCCAGCCGCTGTTCGACGCCTTCAGCGAAAAGACCGGCATCAAGGTGAACAGCGTCTTCGTCAAGGAAGGCCTCGCCGAGCGTGTGAAGGCGGAAGGCGCGGCCTCGCCCGCCGACGTGCTGATGACCGTCGACATCGGCAACCTGATCGACCTCGTGGACCAGGGCGTGACCCAGCCGATCAAGTCCGAGGTGCTGGAGAAGGCGATCCCGGCCAATCTGCGCGGCGCCGACGGGCAGTGGTTCTCGCTGTCGATGCGCGCGCGTGTCGCCTATGTCTCGAAGGACCGGGTGAAGCTCGACGCCATCAACTACGAGGATTTCGCCGATCCGAAGTGGAAGGGCGAGGTCTGTATCCGTTCCGGCAAGCACCCCTACAACACCGCGCTGGTTGCCGCCTATATCGTCCACCATGGCGAGGAAGCCGCGCAGAAGTGGCTGGAAGGCGTGAAGGCCAATCTTGCCCGCAAGGCGGCCGGTGGCGACCGTGACGTCGCCCGCGACATCCTCGGCGACCTTTGCGACGTCGGTCTCGCCAATTCCTACTATGTGGGCCTGATGCGTTCCGGCAAGGGTGGCCCCGAGCAGGAGAAGTGGGGCGCGGCGATCAACGTCATCCTGCCGACCTTCACCAATGGCGGCACCAATGTGAACGTCTCGGGCGCCTCGGTCGCCAAGTCGTCGCCGAACAAGGCGAACGCGGTGAAGCTGCTGGAATTCCTGGTCTCGCATGAGGCCCAGGAACTCTACGCCAAGGCGAATTACGAGTATCCCGTGGTTCCCGGCGCGCCGATCGATCCGATCATCGCGGCGTTCGGGCCGCTCAAGGTCGACAATCTCGACCTGCTGACGATCGCCAAGGCCCGCAAGGCGGCGGCGAACCTCGTCGACAAGGTCGGCTTCGACAATTGATCCTCCGCCCTCATGGGCGTATTCGCTCCCCCGCGTGGCCGCCCGCCGCTCGGGGGAGTTCTGCGTTGAAGGCATTCGGGAGCGCCACGCCACGATGATGACGGCTGCAGTCATCTCCCGCAGCGGGTCGGCCGGTGGAGCGCGTGTGCTGCGCTGGGGCGCGGGCGCCGTGGCTGTCCTCGTCCTGCTGCCGCTCGCTGCCCTACTGTGGAGTGCGGCGCAGGGTTCCGGCGATCTCTGGCCGCACCTGGTCCGGAATGTGCTGCCGCATGCGCTGATGGAGACCTTTCTCCTCGCGCTCGGCGTCGGCCTGCTTGCCGGCACCATCGGCACCGGCACGGCCTGGCTGGTGGCGACCTGCCGGTTCCCTGGCCGCGGCGTGTTCGAATGGGCGCTGCTGCTGCCCCTCGCCATTCCGACCTATATCCAGGCCTTCGTCTATGTCGATGCGGTGCATCCGCTCGGGCCGATCCCGACCGCGATCCGCGCGATCCTCGGCATTTCCAGCCCACGCGGCCTGTGGCTGCCGGAAGTCCGCTCCTTGCCCGGCTGCATCGTGCTGCTCGGCCTCGTGCTCTACCCCTATGTCTATCTTACCGCCCGCGCGGCCTTTCTCGTGCAGGGCTCCTCGGTGCTGGAGGCGGCGCGCACGCTGGGTTCCGGCGCGACGGAAACGTTCCTGCGCATCGCCCTGCCGCTGGCGCGCCCGGCCATCGCGGTCGGCGTCACGCTGGTGCTGATGGAGACGGTGAACGACGTCGGTGCCTCCGAGTTCCTCGGCGTGCAGACGCTGACCTTGTCGATCTATTCGACCTGGCTCAACCGCTCCAGCCTGCCCGGCGCGGCGCAGATCGCCTTGTTCATGCTCGCCGCCATGTTCGCGCTGGTGCTGCTGGAGCGCTGGGGGCGACGCCATCTCAACGTCGCTAACGTTGGCGCCCGCGCCCGGCCTCCCGTGCGCCGGCAGCTGGCGCCGGGTGCAGCGGCGCTGGCCATCATCGCCTGCTTCCTGCCGGTGGCGCTGGGCTTCCTCGTTCCCGCCGGCCATCTCCTGCACATGGCATGGCAGCGCCTCATATTCCACGGCATGCCGGCCATGGTGCTGCACGAGGCGGGCAACACCGCGCTGTTCGCCGCGCTCGGCACCTCGATCGCGCTCGGCGGCGGTCTCGTCGTCGCCATCGCACGGCGCACCGGCGCACTGCGCTCAGGGCTGGTGCCGCGTCTGGCAGGGCTGGGCTATGCCGTGCCGGGAACCGTGCTGGCGGTCGGCCTGCTGGTGCCGCTCGCCGGCTTCGACAATGTCATCTCATCGCTCAGCACGCAGTTCTTCGGCGTCCCGACCGGGCTGCTGCTGTCGGGCTCCGGCGCGGCGCTGATCATCGCCTATGTGATCCGCTTCCTCGCTATTCCGGTCGGCGGGCTGGAGGCGGGCTATGGCAAGATCGGCACCACCATGGACATGGCGGCGCGCAGCCTCGGCGAGCGACCGGGCGGGGTGATCCGCCGCATCCATCTGCCGCTGCTGCGCCCGGCGCTGGGCACGGCGGCGCTGCTGGTCTTTGTCGACTGCATGAAGGAACTGCCGGCGACGCTGATGCTGCGCCCGCTGAACTTCGAGACGCTGGCGAGCCACGTCTATGCCGAGGCGGCGCGCGGCACCTATGAGGACGGCTCGGTCGCCGCCCTCCTCATCGTGCTGGTGGGCCTCGCCCCGGTGATCCTGCTGGCACGGCTGAGCCGCCCGCAGCATGACTGAGCCGCGGGCCTGCGGGCTTCAGTCCGCAAGCTGCGGCAGGTCGCGATAGAGTTCCAGCGACTCCGGATTGGCCAGCGCCTCGGTGTTCTTTACCGGGCGCCCATGCACCACCTCGCGCACGGCGAGTTCGGTGATCTTGCCCGAGCGGGTGCGCGGAATGTCCGTTACCGCGACGATCTTGGCCGGCACATGGCGTGGTGAGGCGCCGACACGGATCTGCGTCTTGATGCGCTTTTCCAACTCGATGTCGAGGACGACGCCCGCCTTGAGCCGGACGAACAGCACGACGCGCACATCGTTGTCCCATTCCTGGCCGATGGCGATGGCCTCGACGATCTCCGGCACCTGCTCGGCCTGGGCGTAGATCTCCGCCGTGCCGATGCGCACGCCCTGCGGGTTCAGCGTCGCGTCGGAGCGGCCATGGATGATGATGCCGCCATGCACGGTCCACTCCGCGAAGTCGCCATGGCACCACACGTTCGGGAAGCGGTCGAAATAGGCGGCGTGGTACTTGGCGCCGTCCGCATCGTTCCAGAACATCACCGGCATGGACGGGAAGGGCTTGGTACAGACCAGTTCGCCGCGCTCGCCCTCCACCGGCTTGCCGTCGTCCGACCAGACCTCGATTGCCATGCCGAGGCCCGGCGCCTGAATCTCGCCCTTGTAGACCGGCGCGGTGGGGTCGCCGAGCACGAAGCAGGAGACGATGTCGGTGCCGCCCGAGATCGAAGCGAGGTGAAGGTCCGACTTGATCGCCTCATAGACATAGGCGAAGTCGGCCGGCGCCAGCGGCGAGCCGGTCGAGGTCAGCGCCTTCAGCACTGAGAGGTCGTGCGTCTCGGCGGGCTTGAGACCTTCCTTGCGCAGCGAGTCGATGTACTTGGCCGAGGTGCCGAACAGCGCGAAACGCTCCTTCTCGGCATAGTCGAACAGCACCGAGGGGGAGGGCGCGAAGGGCGAGCCGTCGAACAGGCAGAGCGTGAGGTCGCTGGCGAGCCCGGTGACCAGCCAGTTCCACATCATCCAGCCGCAGGTGGTGAAATAGAACAACCGGTCGCCCGGATGGAGGTCGCAGTGCAGCCGGTGCTCCTTGATGTGCTGCAGTAATGTGCCCCCGGCCCCGTGCACGATGCATTTCGGCACGCCCGTGGTGCCGGAGGAGAACAGGATGAAGATCGGATGGTTGAACGGCAGCCGCTCGAAGGTCAGCGGCGCCGCCTCGTAAGGGGCGATGAAGTCGTCGAGCGAAACGCCGTTCGGCAGCGTGGCCGCTACCTCCTGCGCCTCACCGAGATAGGGCACCACGACGGTGCGCACGGTTTCCGTGAGATGCGGCACAACATTCCGGAGTTTGTCACCGATGGCGACGCGCTTGCCGGCGTACCAGTAGCCGTCGCAGGCGAAATAGACCTTGGGCTGGATCTGGCCGAAACGGTCGAGGATGCCGCGATCGCCGAAATCCGGCGAGCAGGAGGAGAAGATCGCGCCGAGCGAGGTTGCCGCCAGCATGATGGCGATGGTCTCGGGCAGGTTCGGCATGGTGGCGGCAACACGGTCGCCCACGCCGACGCCCGCCGCGCGCAGTGCTTGCTGCAGGCGGGAGACCAGCGCCGAGAGTTCGCCGAAGCTCACCTGGCGCTCGACCTTGTCCTCGCCGCGAAAGATGAGGGCGACGCCCGAAGGATCGCGCGGGCGCAAGAGGTTTTCGGCATAATTCAGCGTCGCCTCGGGAAAGAAGCGTGCGCCGGGCATCCGGTCGGCATCGGCGAGGGCGACGGCGCCCCGCTCGCCGATCACCTCACCGAGATCCCACACCTGTTCCCAAAACAGGTCGGGCCGCAGGATCGACCAGGCATGGAGGTCGCGGTAATCCTTCAGGTCGGTGCCATGGCGGGCATTGGCGTCCCGGATGAACGCGCTGATGGCGCTGGCAGCGATGCGCTCCGGGCTGGGAATCCAAAGCGCGTCCTCATTGGTCACTGCCATCCGTGCCTCCCTCATCCCGAGCGCCGGCCGTTCTTCGCGACGCGCACGGCGCTGATACCGTAATGCGGCGATTCATAGCGTCCGCCTCGCGCTCTGTCAGGCCATCAAACAGACACAGAGGCGCAAGATGTTGCGGGCAACCAAGGATACTCGCCCTAGCGGTCGCTCCCCCGCTTGCGCAGCCCTGCTGCCGTGCGGTACGTCGGATCAGGGGCATCGTGCGACATCTGATGAGAAAACTGGTTCCCATCTTCCTGCTGCCCGTGATCGTGGCGCTCATCGGTGCCGCGGTGGCGCCGAAGCTTGCCTCGGAACAACGCCTGCATGCCGAGGCGACAGCGCTGCTGCGGCAAGCGACCGGCGTGCCGGTCGGTATCGGAGGCGGCACCAGGTTCTCGGTATTTCCCTGGCCGGCGATCGAGATGGATGACGTCGCGGTCACCGAGGGACCGGTCCAACTGGCGGCGCCGCGGGTGCGCATCGTTCTCAGCCTCCTGCCGCTGCTGACGGGACAGGCGCGCGCCGACTACATCGAGCTCATGTCGCCGGACGTCACGGTGACGGAGGCGGGTCTCGGCCTCGATCCCCTGTCCGCCGTCTTCCTGCGTCTGGCCTCGGGCAAGTTCGCCGCCGACGTCTATCTCACCGATGGCAGCCTCAAGATCCTCCAGGAGGGGCGGTCCGAGACGCTCGTGCCGCGGGCAGATTTGCATGTCGCCGTCCGCGGCGGCGTCGACGCGGCCGTATCCGGCACGGTCGTCTGGCGCGGCGAGCCGCTGGAGGTCGATCTGAGCATTGGCTCGCTCGGCGCTTTGGCCACCGGTGGCGCCGGCCGGCTGCGGGCGAAGGTCGCCGGTCCGCCGGTGGAACTGGCCTTCGATGGCGCGGCCCGGCTCGCGGGTGGTCCGGTCGCGGAGGGGGCTCTGTCGGTCGAGACGCGGCAATTGCGCACCATGCTGGAATGGCTGGATCTCGACGCACCGGCCGAGCACGGCTTCGGCCCGTTCGCGCTCAGCGGCCGTGTGCAGATGTCGCCCCAGAGCGCTGCGCTGGCCGAGGCCCGCATCGAACTTGACGGCAATGTCAGCGAGGGGGGATTCACCCTTCGACTTGAAGGCGGCCGGCCGGTCGTGCAGGGATCCCTCGCCAGCGACAGGATCGACCTGACCCCCTACGGCCAGCTGGCGATTTCCGATCCGGACAGTGCGGCGTGGAACCATGATCTGTTCGATCTCGGCCGACTGACCAAGCTCGATCTGGACCTTAGGTTGTCGGCTTCGCAGGTGCGCGCCGGCTCGGCCCGGCTCGACAATGTCGCGGCCAGCGCGGTCGTGAAATCCGGCAAGCTGATATTGGCGATCGGTGAGGCGGAGGCCTGGAACGGGCTGTTCCGTGCCGCGCTCCAGCTTTCCCCGAACGGGCACGGCGGCACCGAGACACGTATCGATCTCGCGGCCGAGAACGTGGCTCTGGCGCAGGCGCTGGGGGACGTGTTCCGCATCCAGCGCCTGGAGGGCGTCGGGTCGTTCCGCTTTGCCGCCGTCGGCGCGGGCGCAAGCATCGCCGAGGTCGTTGGCCGCCTGAGCGGCACGTTCAACCTGACCGGCCAGTCCGGCGCGCTGGTCGGCATCGACGTCGGCCGGGTGCTGTCGCGGCTGGAGCAGCGACCGCTCTCGGGCTCGATGGATCTGCGCGGCGGGCGCACGAGCTATGACCGCATCGGCATCGACGCGTCCATTCGCGACGGCATCGCCCGGCTCGGCAAGCTGGATGTGGAAAGCGCGCGGATGCGCATTTCCGTCGGTGGCGAGAGTTCGATCGCCGAGCGCGACCTCGACTTCATCGGCGTCGCCCAGCTGATGGCGCCGGCCAAGAGCGGCGTCGATCCGGCCGCGTCCTTCGAACTGCCGTTCATCGTGCGGGGAAACTGGGACCAGCCCATCGTTCTGCCCGATCCGCAGGCGCTGATCCGCCGCTCCGGCGCGGCCAAGCCGCTGTTCGGCCAGCCGCGCGCGCTCGGGGTCGCCGGCCAGCTTCCCTGAGCCGTCGCGCCGAACCTACTCCGCCAGCACGCGCGTCGAGGGGAAGGTGATCTCGACGATGGTGCCGACATCCACCGCGCTGCGAATGTTGAAGCTGGCGCGGTTCGCTTCCGCCAGGGCCTTGGTCAGGGGCAGACCGAGCCCGGTGCCGCCGGAGCCGGCGCGGCCGGAGGTGGCGATCTGCCGGAACGGCTCCATCGCGACCGTGATGTCCGCTTCCGACATGCCAACCCCGGTGTCGCGCACCCGCAGCACGACTTCGCCATCCTCGGTGAAGGCGGTCGACAGGATGACCTGGCCGCCCGGATGGGTGAACTTCACCGAATTCGAGACCAGGTTCAGCACGATCTGGCGGATCGAGCGCGCATCGGCCACCACAGGGGGCAGGTCCGAGGCGAGCGAGGAGCGGATGATGATGCGCTCGCGGTTCGCCTGCGGCTGCATGATGCCCATGCACTGCTGCACGATCTCGTTCAGCGACACGCTGGTGAAGGACAGATCGAGCTTGCCCGCCTCGATCTTGGACAGGTCCAGAAGATCGTTGATCAGCGAGATCAGGTGTCCGCCCGAGGCGTGGATGTCCCGGAGATAGTCGCGGTAGCGCTGGTTCTCGATCGGGCCGAAACGCTCCTCCATCATCACCTCGGAGAAGCCGATGATGGCGTTGAGCGGGGTGCGGATCTCGTGACTGATCTTGGCGAGGAAGTCGGACTTCGCCATGTTGGCCCGCTCGGCGAGACGCTTGGCCTCGGTGAGTTCCTCTTCGGCACGCTTCCACTGGGTGATGTCGCGCAGCACCGCGCAGAACTTGGCGGAGCCCTCGCCGACGCGGCCGATGGTCATGAACAGCGGGATGAGCCCGCCCTCGCGCACGCGCCCGATCACCTCGCGCCCGTCATTGAGCACGCTGGCGACGCCGTTGGAGGCGAGGCCGTCGAGATAGTCCACCGCGGCGCGCTGGCTCTCGGGTGCGAACAGCAGGGTGAAGTTCTCGCCGGTGATTTCCCGCGCCTCGAAGCCGAACAGCGCCTCGGCCGGATGGTTCACGCTGAGGATCGTGCCGGCGGCGTCGATGAGGACAACGCCATCCGTCGCCGTGTCGAGGATGGCGCGCAGCTCGCGGGTCGCGTTGTCGGCCTCGTGCAGGGCGAATTCCGCCTGCCGCAACCGCTCTGATGTAGCCGTATCGACGCGGCGCAGGACGTAGAGCATCGCCGGGCCGCCTTCCCAGGGGGTGGACATCAGGCGGGCTTCGACGGCGATGGAGTGGCCGGTCGCGGTGATCAGGGTGAGCGCGCGGCCTTCATCCTCGTCGTCGGTCTCCTGCGCGCCGCCGAACAGCGTGGCGAGGCCACCGGCGGCCTCCACCGCGTCGAGATCGGCATGGCCGGTCCAGTCGAGCAAGGCACGGTTGGCATAGAGCAGGCGGTCGCCGCGAAACGCCACCATGGCGAGCGGCAGCCGGTCGAGAACCGGGCGCTCGCCCTCTGCCAGCACGCGCTGTATGCCTTCCGGCTCGGGTCGCGAGGGCGGAACTGGAGGAGGCTCGATGACGGTCGGCACCGGGGCATCGACCACCGGCGCAGCCTCCTCGGAGGCGCGCGCGGGCAATTCCTCGACGCCTTCGAGGCGGGCGCCGAGCGCACGGGCGATCTCGCGGAAGGCATTCAGCTCGCCGTTGGACAGGCCTTCCCAAGCGGTGCGCAGGCCCTCGCGCGCCGGCGTGCTGTCTGTGCCGGCCCGCAGCGGAACCACGTTCGGCGAGGAGGGGACAATGCTCAGCGTCACCCGGACCGGCTGCACGGAATCGGCGGTGGAGGCAGGAACATCGGCGGGGGCATGCGGGGGCGTTGCCGGCGATGCGACAGGGGGCTCCGCGGCAGGCGCAACCGGCGCTTCCGGCGGTGGGCTGATGCTGGTCGGGGCAGACGGCACAGGGATGGGCTCGGCGGGAGCCGCCGAGGTCGGCGCGGTGGGACGGAGCGGCAGGGCGGAGGCGGGCTGGCGGCCACGGACAATGCCGAAGCCGCGCATACCGTCGCCGCGCACCGGGGCGCCGCCGAACTCGATGTCGAGCGCATCGCCACGCCCGGTCGGCAGCAGCACCGGCAGATGGTGGAAGCTCGACCCGCCGCGCACCGCCTGATGCAGCGCCGGGGCGCCGAGTTCTTCCCAGTTGCGGCCGGCCAGAGTCTCGGCGGGCAGTTGCAGCGCCTGGGCGAGGCGGGGATCGATGGGGTTGAGCCGGGCGCCGGGATCGGTGCGCCAAGTAAAGCGCAGCGGCAGCGGCTCCGGGCTAGGGCGGCTGTCCGGGGATGGCGCCGGTGTCGCGGGCGGATGGGTCGGGGGCGCCGGCGTGGTCAGCGAGGCCGAGGCCGCCTCGGTGCTGACGAGCAGCAGAGCGCGCGCGCCTTCGGTGGAGAGCAGCGTGCAGGCGAAGGTGGTTGGGGTCAGCCGGCCGGGCAGCCGAAGCCGTTCGAGGCGCGGCGGGCGGCCCGGGCGCAGCGAGGTGGCGAGGCGGGACAGCGTGGCCGCGAACGCATCGGCGGGAGCCGCGGGGCCGAGCAGGGCGCCGCCGGCGGCATTGGCGGCGAGCAGCGATCCGTCGGGGCGCGCCAGTAGCGCCGGCGCGGGCGCGCCGAGAGCGGCGGCGGCGAGCACGCGCAACGCCAGATCGGCGCGGGTCTCTTCCGCGCGCGGCGTTACTGTCGATCGATCCCCGTCCGTCGGTATGCTCATGACCGCCCGATTGTGTCCGTCCGGCGTTGCACCCGGATTGTGGCGCGCCGATGAGCGGCCACGTTCCGGGCAGTCAACCATAATGCGGGCCGCCGCGCGGCGCCACGACGCCTGGCCTCCGTCATGCGGGCTTCGCACTTTCCGGTTAACCGGAAGCGACCAATACCGGTTAACCGCTTGCAACCGGCCCGGGATCTGCGGGGAGGCGTCCCACCCCCCGGATGACGTGGAATTCTGTTGGCGTCGGCCACGGAGTATGTGACTTTAGTCGTAGGCAGCAGCGCGAATAGACCGGCTTCCTCTCGCCGGTACGATTAGTAAATCGACAGCGAGGTGAGCGTGTCATGGCCAACGATCCTAAATTCGAAGTGCCGCCGGAACTGCATACCATCGCCGAGCAGGGTGTCGTTCAGGCCCGCGCGGCCATCGATGGTTTCCTCAATGCGGCGCACAAGGCGCTCGACGATGCCGGTCGGCAGGTCGATGCGGCGCATGATCAGGCGCGCGACATCGGCAAGACCGCACTGAAATTCGCCGAGGACAATATCGCCGCCGGCTTCGATTTCGCCGCGCGTCTTGCCAAGGCGACGACGGTGGAAGACTGGACGCGCCTGCAAGCCGATTACGTCAAGGAACAGTCGGAGCGCCTGGCCGAGCAGACCAAGAAGCTGGGCGATCAGGCCACGAGCACCGCCGCGAAGGCGACGCCCGGCAAAGGCGCCTGACCGGCGCTTGATGATCGGCGTCCGATCGACGGTCGCCGGCGCTCACCCTGGACGGTGGCGGGCGCGTTCCGCGCGGACCCTGAGTCCAAGCGTCAAAAAAATTCGTCGCCTCGGGTTGATTGTGCATTGCAATATGATATTGCATTGCACAAATACGGCGTACGAAAAGACGTACGCGATGACGTATGTGACTTGGGAGGGCTCTTCGAAGCCGCGTCTGCCAAGTCAGGGTGTGGCCGCACATGCGCGGATGCGGCCCACGCCTTTCTGGTCCTGACCCGCGAATGCGAGGAGAAAACCCATGGTTGCTGAGGCCACCACCCCGTCGCCGAAGAAGGCCGCCAAGGCTGCCACCGCTGCTTTCGAGGCGTCCATGCCGAAGATCGACCTGAGCACGCTGGAAGTTCCGGCGGCCGTGCGCGAACTGGCGGAGAAGAGCGTCCAGAGCGCGCGTGAGGCGTATGAGAAGATCAAGGTCAGTGCCGAAGAGACCACCGACCTGCTCGAGGATACCTATTCCACGGCGTCGAAGGGCGTCGCCGAGTATAATGCGGTCGCTCTCGAGTCGCTGCGCACCAATGTGAACGCCGCCTTCGACTTCGTCGGCGCGCTGTTCGGCGCCAAGAGCGTGTCGGAAGCCGTCGAGATTTCGACCGGCCACCTGCGCAAGCAGTTCGACGTGCTGTCCGCCCAGACCAAGGAACTGTCGGTCCTGGCCCAGAAGGTCGCCACCGAAACCGCCGAGCCGATCAAGGCCTCGGTGGAGAAGACCATCAAGAAGGCGTCCTGATCCGTCTTCGAGCTTTGCAAAGCCCGGCCTGTTCTGCAGGCCGGGCTTTTTCGTGCGCGCCTATCCCCGCCGCGGCGCGCGTGCCCTGCCGCATGCCTTGGTTTTGCCCGCGAGCCGGTGTTTTTTCCCGTCCGCACGCCGCTTGACACTCATCAGCCCGCTGCCTATTTCCGCTGCGCCTTTTGGCACTCGTCACATAAGAGTGCTAGCATTATCCGGAACCCAAGTTCATGCGCCATGTCGGCGCGAGACCGGAAGAGCCCGAGGAGCCGTAGATGGCCAAGCTGAAGTTTCGTCCCCTGCACGATCGTATCGTGGTGAAGCGCCTCGACGCCGAAGAGAAGACCGCTGGCGGCATCATCATCCCCGATTCCGCCAAGGAAAAGCCCTCGCAGGGCGAAGTCGTCGCCGCCGGTCCCGGCGCCCGCGACGAGGCCGGCAAGCTCGTCCCGCTCGACGTCAAGGCCGGCGACAAGGTGCTGTTCGGCAAGTGGTCGGGCACCGAGGTCAAGATCGACGGTCAGGACCTGCTGATCATGAAGGAATCCGACGTCCTGGGCATCGTCGGCTGAAGCCGACCCGATAGACCGGACGCAACCCCCATTCAGGAGTAGGCCTCATGGCTGCTAAAGAAGTAAAATTCGGGAGCGACGCGCGCGACAAGATGCTGCGCGGCGTCGACATTCTCGCCAATGCCGTCAAGGTCACGCTCGGCCCCAAGGGCCGCAACGTCGTGATCGACAAGAGCTTCGGCGCTCCCCGCATCACCAAGGACGGCGTCACCGTCGCCAAGGAGATCGAGCTCGAGGACAAGTTCGAGAACATGGGCGCCCAGATGGTGCGCGAAGTGGCCTCGAAGACCAATGACCTCGCCGGCGACGGCACCACCACCGCCACCGTGCTGGCCCAGGCGATCGTCCGTGAAGGCGTCAAGGCCGTGGCCGCCGGCATGAATCCGATGGACCTGAAGCGCGGCATCGACCTCGCCGCCGGCGAGGCCATCAAGGACATCCAGAAGCGCTCCAAGAAGGTGAAGAACACCGACGAAGTGGCGCAGGTCGGCACCATTTCCGCCAATGGCGACGCGTCGATCGGCGAGATGATCGCCGGCGCGATGCAGAAGGTCGGCAACGAGGGTGTCATCACCGTCGAGGAAGCCAAGACCGCCGAGACCGAGCTCGACGTCGTCGAGGGCATGCAGTTCGACCGCGGCTACCTCTCGCCGTATTTCGTCACCAACGCCGAGAAGATGACGGTGGATCTTGAAGATCCCTACCTGCTCATTTTCGACAAGAAGCTCTCCGGCCTGCAGCCCATCCTGCCGGTTCTCGAAGCCGTGGTGCAGTCGGGCAAGCCGCTCGTCATCGTCGCCGAGGACGTCGAGGGCGAGGCTCTGGCCACGCTCGTCGTCAATAAGCTGCGCGGCGGCCTGAAGGTCGCGGCGGTGAAGGCCCCCGGCTTCGGCGACCGCCGCAAGGCCATGCTCGAGGACATCGCCATCCTCACCGGCGGCCAGGTCATCTCGGAAGAGCTCGGCATCAAGCTCGAGAGCGTGAACCTCGCCATGCTCGGCCGCGCCAAGAAGATCGTGATCGAGAAGGAAAAGACCACGATCGTCGACGGCGTCGGCAAGAAGAAGGACATTGAGGGTCGCGTCGCGCAGATCAAGTCGCAGATCGAGGAGACCACCTCGGATTACGACCGCGAGAAGCTGCAGGAGCGCCTGGCCAAGCTCGCCGGCGGCGTCGCGGTGATCCGCGTCGGCGGCGCGACCGAGGTCGAGGTCAAGGAGAAGAAGGACCGCATCGACGACGCGCTCAACGCCACCCGCGCTGCGGTGGAAGAGGGCATCGTCCCCGGCGGCGGCATTGCCCTGCTGCGCGCCAAGAAGGCGGTCGAGAAGCTGTCCTCCGACAACCCGGACATCCAGGCCGGCATCAAGATCGTGCTGAAGGCGCTTGAGGCGCCGATCCGCCAGATCTCCGAGAACTCGGGCGTCGAAGGCTCGATCGTGGTCGGCAAGGTGCAGGAGTCGAAGGATCAGAACTTCGGCTTCAACGCCCAGACCGAGCAGTTCGTCGACATGATCGCCGCCGGCATCGTCGATCCGGCCAAGGTCGTGCGCACCGCGCTGCAGGACGCCGCCTCGATCGCCGGCCTCTTGATCACCACCGAGGCCATGGTCGCCGATCTGCCCAAGCCCGCCGCGTCCGCGCCCGCCATGCCGGGCGGCGGCATGGGCGGCATGGACTTCTGAGGAAGTCCATCCGCTCCTGCGGTTCAAAGTGCTGAAGCCGGGCAAGTCCGGCTTCAGTGGCGGCATGGACTTCGGATCGAGGTCCGGCCGGCGAATAGGGAAGGGCGCGGCGCGAGCTGCGCCCTTTTCATTTGCGCGCCGCTCCCGGACTTCTGATGTGCGCGGGTGCGCGATCGGGTCCACCCTGATCGCCGGGAGGACCGCCAATGGACCAGCGCATCATCGATCTCTATGACCGCTTCACCCATGGCCAGATTGGCCGGCGAGAGTTCATGGACCGGCTCGCGACGCTCCTGGGCTCTGCGGCGGCAGCCATGGCGATGCTGCCCATGCTGACCAACGACTATGCCCGCGCGGCGATCGTCGAGGAGGACGACGCCCGGCTCGATGCCTCGACCGCGAGTTTCGACGTCGGCGGCGCCAGCGTGAGCGGCTATCTCGTGCGGGCGAAGCGCGTCGACGCCAGGCGCCCGGCCGTACTGGTGATCCACGAGAATCGCGGGCTCAACCCGCATATTCGCGATGTCACCCGCCGCATGGCGCTGGCCGGCTATCTCGCCTTCGGTGTGGACCTGCTCTCGCCCGAGGGCGGCACCCCGGCCGACGAGGACAAGGCGCGCGACATGATCGCCGCGCTCGACCGGCCGGCGACGCTCGCCCGGGCGGTGGCGGCGGTGGCGTTCCTCGCCGCTCATCCCGCCTCCACCGGCAATGTCGGCGCGGTCGGCTTCTGCTGGGGCGGCGGGCTGGTGAACCTCTTGGCCGAGGCGAGCCCGGAGCTGAAGGCCGGCGTCGCCTATTACGGCATGCAGCCGCCGCTCGACCGCGTGCCGGACATCAAGGCCGCCCTGCTGCTGCATTATGCCGGGCTGGACAACCGGGTGAACGAGGGCATCGCCGCCTATGAGGACGCGCTGGCGAAGGCGGGCAAGGACTACACCGTCTATGTCTATGAGGGCGCCAACCACGCCTTCAACAACGACGCCAATCCCGCCCGCTACGACGCCAAGGCGGCCGAGCTGGCCTGGACCCGCACCAGCGCCTTCCTTGCGAGGCATCTCGGCGTCCCGCCGCCGGTCGAGACCTGAGCGGCGGATCGCCTGCTCTCAGATCGGCGGCAAATTGAGCCAGCGGCCGGTGGCGCTGAGCACGAGATCGACCGCCAGCGCCGCCAGGATCATGCCCATCACCCGGCTGATGATCGAAGCACCGCCGCGGCCGATGACGCGCGCGAGCGAGCCTGCCGCCAGCATGATGGCGAGCGTCACCAGCAGCACCGCGCTGAAGGTGGCGATGGTGAGCGCGCGGTCGGGGAAATTGTGCCGGGCATTGTCGGTCAGCACCACCGCCGCGAGCATGGCGCCGGGGCTGGCGATGGAGGGAATGGCCAGGGGATAGATGGCGATCTCCACCGGGTTGGTCTCGGCCGGCGCCAGCGCGTCGCCATGGCTGGTGCCGTGGATCATCGTCAGCGCGAACAGGAACAGCACGATGCCGCCGGCGATCTGGAAGGACTCGATGGAGACATCCATCGAGCGCAGCAGCCAGTGGCCGGCCATGGCGAAGAACACCAGCACGCCGAACGAGATGGCCACCGACAGCAGCGCCGCCTTGCGCCGGTTGGCGGCGTCGAGCGTGGCGGTGACGGCCAGGAACACCGGCAGCGTGCCGAGCGGGTCGATGACCACCCACAGGGTGACGAATTCCTGAACGCGTTCAGACCAGTTCATGCCGCACCGCGTCCCTGTCGCTCGCCTGCCGCCCATATCCGCCGCCCCTGCCGAAACCAGGTGGAGGCGGCCATGGTTGCATCGCCGCACGCCGGCCGGCATCTTGCCGCCGCGCCGTGTGGGACGACGCCGCGAGTCGCATAAGAGCCCTTCGATCATGGCCGCTCAACGTCGGAAACCGGATTTTTCACTGGAACGTGCAGCGTGGCTGGCGGGCGATATCCCGGTGGCCGGGGTCGACGAGGTCGGGCGCGGCCCCTGGGCCGGGCCGGTGGTGGCCTGCGCCGTCGTGCTGGATCCCGACCGGGTGCCCGAGGGGCTCGACGATTCCAAGAAGCTGACGCTGGCCCGGCGCGAGCAGCTCTACGACATCATCTGCGCCACGGCGGAGGTCTCGCTCGCCTTTGCCCCGCCCGCGCGCATCGACGGCCACAATATCCGCCAGGCGACGCTCTGGGCGCTGGCCCGCGCCGCCGGCGGCCTGCCGCGCGCGCCGAAGCTGCTGCTGGTCGACGGCAACGACCTGCCGCCGGTGCCCTGCGCGGCGCGCACCATCATCGGCGGCGACGCGATTGTCGCCTCCATCGCCGCCGCCTCCATCGTCGCCAAGGTCACGCGCGACCGGCTGATGGCCGCGCTCGGCCTCGCCCATCCCGGCTACGGCTTCGAGCGCCACATGGGCTACGGCACCCCCGAGCACCAGACCGCCCTCGCCGGGCTCGGCGTCTGCCGCCACCACAGAAGAAGCTTCGCCCCGGTGCGGGAGCGGCTGGAGCAGGAGAACGCGGCGGTGGAGGCGGCGGAGTAGGGGCGTTGACCCATAGCGGACATCGGTTGGGTGCTTGCGGTCCATTTAGTGGGTCTAGAAGGCAAGTTCCTCTAGCAGGTTGCTTCCCGTATTGGCGGTAAATTTCGACTCACGGTAGGTTCCGCGATGGATTGACGGCACAGCTCAAACGACGAGATAAATCATTGAGGAGACGTCAATCGTAGCAAGTCGGGCATTTAGGGGATGAAATGAACGAAGAAAAGCGAGCCGAAGAAGAAAAATCAAGAGATGATTTGCTTCTCCCGCGATTATCATTCGACGAGATAACGTTTTCGGACGGGACAATATTGTCGCTCGATGATGGTGATATTGTAATTTTTGTTGGTCCAAACAACGCTGGAAAAAGCGCCGCGCTCCGTGAGTTGGAGTCGTGGGTGGCGCACTCGAGGGCAGGTCTTGTAATAAAGAATGCCAAGATGCGCAAGGTTGGAACACAGGATGATTTGCGTCGGTATCTTGATGCAAAAGCCCAAAAGAGCGGGGATGCAGTCAATCTTCAGTACGGCGGTATCGGCTACAGCATTCACCATTCGCATCTTCTGTACTTTGATCAACCCATAGACCGCCACCCCGTGGCGCCGTTCTTTGCAAAGCGAATAACTACGGAAGGTCGCATTCGGGACGCTAATGCAGCGCCCGCGCTGGCACTCTTTCATTCGCCGCCGACGCATCCGATCCATATGCTTCTCATGGACCCAGAGCTTGCGAGAGACATTAGCGGCAAGTTCCAGCATGCCTTCGGCACAGACCTCACACCATTCCGGGCAGGCGGAAGTAGCTTCCCACTCTACGTGGGCAAAAAGCCTCCCGTCCCAGTTGGCAAAGACGAGCTATCAAAGGAGTTCGTGGAAGCGCTTCAGGCGACGAATGTTCCGCTGGAGTCTCAGGGCGATGGGATGCGCAGTTTCGCAGCTGTGACCCTCCACATACTGGCGGAGAGGACGCATTCCATCCAGTTTCTTGATGAACCCGAAGCGTTCCTGCACCCTCCACAGGCGCGGCTGCTTGGGCGATATATCGCCGAGAACAGGCCCGGAAATTCCCAGCTCTTCATCTCGACGCATAGCACCGACATTCTGGACGGTTTGATCGAAGGCGGCTCGGACAAAGTGCGCATTGTCCGACTTCGCCGAGAGGGGGACGTCAACCGCGTAAAGGAACTTGGCAAGGAGGAGACAAGGGCTGTCGCCAGGGACACGTTGGCGAGGTTCTCACGTGTCTTCGATGGCATCTTTTTCGAGCACGTTGTCATCTGCGAGGCAGACGCAGACTGTATGCTCTACCAATCTATCTTGAACCTGCCTTCAATATCTGGCGATCGGCGTCCTGACGTTCTCTTTGTCCACACGTCAGGAAAGCATCGGATGGCGAAACTTGCAGACACCTTGCGCTCTCTTGATGTGCCTGTCTCCGTCATCGCCGACATCGATGTGCTCAATGATGAGGGTACTTTCAAAAGTCTCTTCGAGAAGCTCGGCGGTAACTGGCTAGATGTGAGCACTTCATGGAAAACCGTCAACCAAACAGTTTTGAGGCAGCGCCCTCCGCTCAACGCGGAGCAGGTGGCTAGGCTGATCGCTGATCAATTGGACGGGGTAAAAGGGACGGGTGAGTTCCCTGAGAATAAGGAAAGGGCAATCAAAGATGTCTTCAAAAGCGTCTCGCCTTGGGCTGCCATGAAACGGAGCGGACGAACGGCACTCCCCGCCGGAGAGCCGATCAAGCACTTTGATGCCCTGAGCGAGATGTGCGAAGAGCGTGGTCTATGGATTGTGCCTGTCGGCGAAATTGAAGGCTTCTGCCGCAGTATCGGATCACATGGTCCCGGCTTCGTTGAGAAAGTGCTTGAAGAACGAAATCTGGAAACCGACCCCGAGTTGCAAGATGCTCGTGACTTTATCGGGAAGATCTGGGCGAAGGCGAGACGTCCCTCCACCACAAAGGATATTGCGGCGGTACATTCAGCCGAATGAGAGCCTTCGAAAGCAAAACTCATTTTGCGAACAACTGAAAGAATGGCGTCAAGGTCAGTGTCTTCGTGTGCTGCTATGCGCTAAGCTAGGCCGTCTTATGGCGCATCGGGGACAATTCCATCTGTTCTCCCGCCGGGTCGCCTCGACTACATCGGGTCCAGCAGGGTATCGAGGGTGTCTGCCGCGTCCGCCCGCACACCCCGCCCCACGTCGGCCCGCCTGCCCACCCTTACGCCCCCTTCAGCACCACCCCTCGGACTGGAACGCTGCCGTTTCCTCCCGCAGGCGCTCCCTCAGCCGGGGCGCGGCGTAGTCTAGGAAGGCGCGCAGCTTCCGTGGCAGCAATTGCTGGCCGGCATAGACGAGGCTGACCGGCCAGGCGGGAAGCTCATGGTCCTCAAGGACGAGTTCGAGCTGGCCGGCGCGCCGGGCCTCGGTGATCTGGTAGGACAGCACCCGCGTGAGCCCCAGCCCGGCGATGGCACCGGCGATCGCCGCTTCCGCCGTCGTCACCGTCAAGCGCGAATGGATCGGCACCAGCACGTCGCCGTCGGGCGAGGCAAAGCGCCAGGCTTCGGGCGAGGCCAGATTGTCGAAGGTGACGCCGACATGCCCGCGCAGCTCCTCCGGCCGCTGCGGCCGGCCATGGGCGGCGAGATAGGACGGGCTGGCGCAGGTCACGCGGCGCACCGCTCCCACGCTTGAGGCGATCAGGCTGCTGTCGTCCAATTCGCCGATCCGCAAGGCGACATCGACGTCCGATTCCAGCAGATCGAGCAGCCGGTCGGCGAGGACCAGCTTCACGTCGATATCGGGATAGGCGGCGAGGAAGCCGGCAATGATCGGCACCATATGCAGTCGGCCGAACACCACCGGAGCGGTGACGGTCAGGCGGCCCTTCGGGTCGCTGTGAACGCCCATGGCGGTGCGCTCCGCCTCCTCGACCTGTTCGAGGATGCGCCGGCTGGCCTCGACATAGAGCCGGCCGGCTTCCGTCAGGCTCAGATGCCGGCTGGACCGGTTGAGCATGCGGGTCTTCAGATGGGCTTCCAGCTCGGCGATCCTGCGGCTGACGGTCGCCAGCGGCACATTCATCTGTTTGGCGGCGGCCGACAGCGTGCCGGCCTCGACGACCTTCAACAGGACCGCCATCGCGCTGAACTTGTCCACCCGCCACCTTTTCAAAATCAGCAAACAACCTTCCCGGAATTGCCGAATTACCGGGGGCGGCGCGATCGTATACGTTCCATGCCGACGAATAAATGGACCGACAACTCGAAACGCCCAGCTTTTGCTGCGCGGATGTCGGGTGTCGTCAAATATTCCCGAGAGCACTTTGCAGGAGACGGCGATGAGCCCGAAGGCCGCATATCCCGTGACGCACCATCGCACGGCAACGATCGACGGCGTGGAGATCTTCTATCGCGAGGCTGGCCCGACGGACGGTCCGGTGGTGCTGCTGCTGCACGGCTTCCCGACCTCCTCGCACATGTTCCGCAATCTGATTCCGTATCTGGCGGACCGCTATCACGTCATCGCGCCGGACTATCCCGGCTACGGTCAGAGCGAAGCGCCCGACCGCGCGTCCTTCTCCTACACGTTCGACAGGTTCGGCGAGCTGGTCGACGGCCTGCTGCAGCAGCTGGGGATCGCGCGCTACGCCATGTATGTGATGGATTATGGCGCGCCCGTCGGCTGGCGGCTGGCGTTGAAGCACCCGGATGCGATCACCGGCCTGATCATCCAGAACGGCAACGCCTATGAGGAGGGGCTGAAGGAGTTCTGGGATCCCATCAAGGTCTACTGGGCGGACGGCGCGAAAGAGAGCCGTGACAAGCTTTTCGACCTGGTGAGCCCGGAGACCACCATCTTCCAGTATACGGACGGCGTCGCCGACAGGACGCGGATTTCGCCCGATAACTGGACCCACGACCAGCCGCTGCTCGACCGCCCTGGCAATGCCGACATCCAGATGGATGTCATGTACGACTACCGGACCAACCTGCCGCTCTATCCCAGCGTGCAGGCCTGGCTGCGGGACAAGCAGCCGCCGACGCTCCTGGTCTGGGGAAAGAACGACTTCATCTTCCCCGAGCCCGGCGCGCATCCCTACAAGCGGGACCTGCGCGACCTCGAATTCCACCTTCTCGACACCGGTCATTTCGTGCTCGAGGACAAGGCGGACGAGGTTTTCCCGCTGATCCATGACTTCCTCGACCGCAAGGTGGCCGGCGCGTAACGTCGGCTTCGGCGGGTCGAAGTTCGTCCGTCGGCATGAAATCCCGGGCTGACGGGGGCGATGGGGGCATCGTCCCCGACCAACCAACGGCCTGGTGCCGGAGACTGCTCATGACAGCCACCCCATCCAGCGACATCGCCTTCACGCCACGGGTCAAGGCCGTGCAGGAGCAGCGCGGCTCGCGCGCGGCCTATGCGCGGATGGAGGCCCGTGGCGGTTTCCGCACGGGCGTCACCCCCGATCTCGTCGCTTTCCTGGCGGAGATCGACACGGCGTTCCTGGCGACGGCGACCGCCGAAGGTCAGCCCTATGCGCAGCATCGGGGCGGGCCGCCGGGCTTCATCCGGGCGGTTGACGAGAAGACGCTCGGTTTCGCCGATTTCTCCGGCAACCGGCAATATGTCACTACCGGCAACCTTCAGGAAAACGACAAGGCGTTCCTGTTCCTGATGGACTACGCCCACCGGCGGCGGGTGAAGCTCTGGGGCCGCGCCCGCGTGACGGCGGATGCCGAGTTGATCGCCCGCCTCATGCCGGCGGACTACGAGGCCGAGGCCGAACAGGCTATATTGTTCGAGGTCGAGGCTTGGGACATCAACTGTCCGCAGCACATCCCCCGGAAGGTCGATGCCGCGATGGCCGCGGCGGCGCTCGTCCGGATCGAGGCCGAGCGTGACCGCCTCGCCGAGGAGAATGCGGCGCTCCGGGCGAAGCTGGCGGGTAGCTGAGCCGCGTTCCGGGGCGCGCTGCGCCTCCAATAGAGAGGACGACATCATGATATCCCGGCACCAACCCGGCCTGTCGCGACGCGGCTTCTGCCTGTGCTGCGTGGCAGCCCTCGCTGGCGGCAGCCAGTGGTTGACCCCGCGCCAGGCCTTCGCCGAGGCCCGCAACGTGGTGGACGGATTCCGCGCCGATGCCGCGAAGGCCGAAATCCACGTCCACCGGCTGCGCGGCAATGTGAACGTCCTCGAAGGGTCCGGCGGCAACATCGCCGTGCTCACCGGTCCGGACGGCAAGGTGATGATCGATGCCGGCATCACCGCGACGCGACCCCGGATCGTCGAGGCGCTGGCGGGGCTGGACCAGCGGCCGGTGTCCCATCTCGTCAACACGCACTGGCACTTCGACCATGCCGACGGCAATGAGTGGATCGGCGGAACCGGGGTCGCGATCATCGCCCAGGCCAACACGCGCAAGCACCTCACTGAGGCGCAGCGGGTAGAGGACTGGGACTTCAACTTCCCGCCGGCCCCGCCGGCGGCGGTGCCGACCGAGGTGGTGGAGCAGGAAAAGCGCCTGACGCTCAACGGCGAGACGCTGCATCTGCGACATCTCCCGCTCGCCCACACCGACGGCGACCTCACCGTCACCTTCGAGCAGGCGGACATCATCCACACCGGCGACATCTACTGGGCCGGCATGTATCCCTTCATCGACTATTCCACGGGCGGCAACATAGACGGGGTGATCCGCGCGGCCGACGCCGTGCTGGCGCAGGCCGGCAAGGGAACCCTCATCATTCCGGGCCATGGCGGTCCGGTCAGCGATGCCGCGGGGCTGAAGGCCTATCGCGACATGCTCTCCGCCAGCCGCGACCGCGTCGCCGCGCTGAAGCGCAAGGGGCACACGCTGGAGGAGATCGTGGCGGCCCGCCCCACGGCGGAGTTTGATGCCGGGTTCGGCCAGGCCGTCATCCCGCCGGCCTTCTTCACCAAACTCGTCTTCGAAGGCGTCTGACGAGGCTTTTGCGGCCGCTATCGGTGTGAGGCCCCGGTGTTCATGCGATGAACGATGGCCGTGTCTTGCCCCCGGGGACAAAATGCGCGGCGCGCGGGTCTTGACCGCCGCGCGCGTCGCGTGATCGGCTGATCCGCCCGGCCGCTTCCCATTCTCGGATCCGGGACACCGTTTTCCCGGAACCCTGGTCCATGATGAAC
Organism: Ancylobacter sp. VNQ12; assembly: GCF_049445835.1. NCBI lineage: Bacteria > Pseudomonadati > Pseudomonadota > Alphaproteobacteria > Hyphomicrobiales > Xanthobacteraceae > Ancylobacter > Ancylobacter sp. VNQ12. Next base: position 367,150 of record NZ_JBMSDU010000001.1, read on the forward strand.
CTACCGCGACTCCGATTACCGATTGTGCCGGCATCCTTCTTCGGCATGGTGCTCGGCCTTGTCGGCCTCGGCAACAGCTGGCGCGCGGCTCACGCGGTCTGGGGGCTTCCTTCGGTCGTCGGCGAGGTGCTGATGCTGGCGGGAGGGATCGTTTGGGCGATCCTCGTCGTCCTTTTTGCCGCCAAGTGGCTCGCCGCGCGCGACCTTGCCAGGGATGAGGCAAACCATCCCGTGCAGTGCTGCTTCATCGGCCTTGCCGGCGTCGCGACCATGCTGGTGGCGATGGCGCTGGAGCCCTATGCGAGAGTGCTGTCGCTGGGCGTGTTCGCGGCCGGTGCGGCCTTCACGCTGGGGTTCGCGGTCTGGCGCACCGGCGACCTCTGGCAGGGCGGCGGCCGCGATCCGGCGCACACCACGCCGGTGCTCTACCTGCCGACGGTGGCAGGCTCCTTCGTCACCGCGACTGCGTGCGGCGCGCTGGGATTTGCCGACTGGGGCCGGTTCGCCTTCGGCGCCGGGCTGCTGTCCTGGCTGGCCATCGAGTCCGTGCTGGTCCACCGGATACTTACCGCGCCGCAGATGCCGCCGGCGCTGCGACCGACGCTCGGCATTCAGCTCGCGCCGCCGACCGTTGGCGCGGTGGCCTATCTCAGCGTGACCTCGGGTCCGCCGGACCTCGTCGCCTATGCGCTGGTGGGCTATGGTCTGTTGCAGATCCTGCTGCTGGCGCGCCTTGCCCGCTGGATCTTCGCGGACGGGGTGAAGGCTTCCGCATGGAGCTTCACCTTCGGCCTCACGGCGTTCGCCACCGCCATGGTGAAGATGGCGGGGCGCGGCGACACCGGGCCGGCGCTTGTCCTCGCTCCCTTCGCCTTCGCCCTCGTCACCGCGCTGATGGCGGCGCTCATCCTGTGGACCCTGCGCCTGTTTCTTGCCGGCCGGCTGCTTCCCGCCGCGCCGGCGCCACGGCCCGCTGTTCCCGAGCCACCCGCCGCCCTGGCCGAGCGATCCTGATCGCGGCGCCCTAACTGGCGGCGGCCATCTCGATCGCAATCTTGCCGACGCCATCGGCCCGTTCGAGCGCCTCGTGGGCCTCCTGCGCCTGTTCGAGCGTGAAACGTCGCGGGTCGACCAGTGGCGCGAGCCTGCCGGCCTCGATCAGCAGGCGGGCCTGCTCCAGAATCTCGCCGTGATGCCGGCGGCCCTCGCCCTTGAGCAGCGGCATCAGCGTGAACACGCCCGAATAGGTCGCCGCCTTGAAGGAGAGCGGGGCGAGCGCATGAGTGCCCCAGCCGAGCGAGGAGGTGACATGGCCGAACGTCGCCACGGCGGCGAAGGAGGCATCGAGGACGGGTCCGCCGACCGTGTCATAGACGACGTCGAAGCCACGTCCGCCGGTCAGCCGGCCGGTGTAGTCCGCCACCGGCTCGTGCCGGTCGATGAAGGTGGCGCCGAGGCGCTCGATGACCGGCCGGCTTGCCGGGCTTCCGGTCGCGTAGACCGTGGCGCCGAAGGCCTGCCCGAGCTGAACCACGATGTGGCCGACGCCGCCGGCGCCTCCCTGCACCAGCAGGGTCTGTCCCGCCTTCACGCCCACCCGGTCGATCAGCCCTTCCCAGGCCGTGATGGTGACCAGAGGCAGGACAGCGGCTTCGCGCATCGAGAGATTGGCGGGTTTGATCGCGAGCAGGTCCGCGTCGGCGCTGACATATTCCGCCAGCGTGCCGGGGATGCCGCCGACCCCGCCCACCATGCCGTAGACCTCATCGCCGGGACGGAAACGGCGGACGCCGGGACCGACTGCCTCCACCGTACCGGCCATGTCCAGGCCGAGAATGGCGGGAACGGGATGCCGGGCATGGGCGGCCTGACCGGCATGGATCTTGGCATCCAGCGGGTTGGTTCCGCTCGCGGCGATGCGCACCAGCACCTCGCCTTCGCCCGGCGTTGGGCGGGTGACGGACGCAATGCGGAACGGCGCATTCAGCTCGTCCAGAATCGCAGCCTTCATGGATTTCGTCATGGGAGCCTCCAGAGTTGGTGGCACTCAAGATGGTCGCTTGTTCTTCGCATGAAAATCATCGAGATTGAATAGAATCCATTCATTATTGAATGGACACGAGAGCGTTGCGGGAAGGCGCCATGGAGTGGAGCGATCTGCGGATCTTTCTGGCGATCGCCCGCGAGGGCACGCTTGGCGCGGCCGCACGCCGGCTGGGGCTTTCGCAGCCGACCATGGGGCGACGGCTGTCGGCGCTGGAGGCCACCCTCGGCCAGTCGCTGTTCCAGCGCACGTCGGAAGGGTTCGTCCTCACGCATGAGGGGGCCGCCGTTCTCGCCCATGCCGAGCGCATGGAAGAGGAGGCGCTGGCGTTCGAGCGCCGCCTTGCCGGGTCGCAGGCCCAGTTGGAGGGGATCCTCAGGCTGTCCTCGTCGGACTGGTTCGGCACCATCATGCTGTCGCCGGTCCTCGCCGAATTCGGCAGCCTGCATCCACGGGTCAGCGTCGAGCTGCTGACCGATGCGCGCCTCTACAGCCTGTCCCGCCGGGAGGCTGATCTGGTCTTCCGCATTCGTCCCTTCGACGAGCCGGAGGTGATCTCCCGCCGGCTCGTTCACATCCCCTACGCCGCCTACGCCGCTCTGGACGGGCCCGACAGAGTGGAGGGCGAGGGCGAGGGACTGGCGCTGGTGACGATGGATACGGCCTTCGCCGACATGCCGGACGCGCGCTGGCTGGCCAAGCGTCTGCCGAAGGCGCGGATCGCGCTGCGCAGCAACAACCGGCAGGTGCAAGCCGCCCTATGCGCCAAGGGAGCGGGACTCGCCGTGCTGCCGGAACCTCTCGGCGACGCGACCGCCGGCCTAAAGCGGGTCGACCTCGGCGAGCGACCGCCGGGGCGCGACACTTTTCTCGGCTATCACCGCGACCTGCGCCGGCTGGCCCGGCTGCGGGCGTTGCTCGACCTGATTATCGAGCGGCTCGCGGTCTCTACAGGGCACGCCGCTGCCGCGCGCGGGTGAAGGCCGCCATTGCCCTCAGTGATAGCCCTCGCCCTCGCGCACCTTGCCGCGGAACAGCCAGTAGACGAAGGCGATGTAGCCGAGGATCACCGGCAGCATGAACACCGTTCCGATGAGCATGAACACCTGGCTCGCCGGCGGGGCGGCGGTCTCCCACACCGTGAGCGCGGGCGGGATGAGATAGGGGAAGATCGAGATGCCGATGCCGATATAGCCGAGCAGGAACAGGCCGATCACACCGAAGAAGGGCAGGTTCTCATGGCCCTTCTCCAGCCAGCGCCAGACCAGGAAGGCGAGCAGCAGCGTCACCAGCGGCACAGGGGCGAGGTAGAACAGGTTCGGCGTGGTGAACCAGCGCTCGGCGATGCGAGGGATGGCGATGGGCGTCCACAGGCTGACGATGCCCATGAACACCAGCATGGCCGGCAGCAGCACCTTCGCCTGCGCGCGTGCCCGCACGGCGATGGTGCCCTCGGTCTTCATGATGAGCCAGACGCTGCCGATCAGTGCATAGCCGGCAACGACCCCGAGCCCGCAGAGCGCGGCGAAGGGGGTCGCCCAGTCGAGCGGGCCGCCGGCGAAGGCGTTGTTCTCGACCTTGATGCCCTGCACGAAGCCGCCGAGCAGCACGCCCTGGAAGAACGCCGCCAGCGTCGAGCCGCCGGCGAAGGCGATGTTCCACAGGAAGCGGCTGCTGTCGGCGACGTGGCGGAACTCGAAGGCGACGCCGCGGAACACCAGCGACAGCAGCATGAAGATGATCGGCAGGTAGAGCGCCGGCATGACGATGGAATAGGCGAGGGGGAAGGCGACGAGGAGCCCGCCGCCGCCGAGGATGAGCCAGGTCTCGTTGCCGTCCCAGAACGGGGCGACCGAGCTCATCATCTGGTCCTTCTCCCGGTCGCTACCGGCGAACGGGAACAGGATGCCGATGCCGAGGTCGAAGCCGTCGAGGATCACATACATGGCGATCGCGACCGCCAGCAGCAGCGACCAGATGACGGGCAGGTACCATTCCATGCCGAGGCTGACATCCATGGCTCAATCCCCCGATGCGTTGATGGCGGCGCGGGTCGCCTCGTGGGCGGAGGCGAGCGGACGGCTGGGCACGCCCTCGGGCGGCTCGACGGCCGGGCCCTGCGGGCCGGTCGCGATCAGGCGGTTGATGTAGTAGATGCCGCCGGAGAACACGATGCCGTAGACCAGCACGAACAGCGCCAGCGAGACCGCCATCGCCCAGCCGGCGACCGGCGAAAGGGCGTCGTCGGTGCGCAGGATGTTGTAGACCACCCAGGGCTGGCGGCCGACTTCGGTGACGAACCAGCCTGAGATGATGGTGATGAAGCCGATCGGCCAGATGTGCTGCAGCGGGCGGACATACCAGTCGGTCTCGAACAGTCGGCGCCGCCACAGCAGCCACACGCCGAGCCAGCCCACCAGGATCATCAGCAGGCCCATGCCGACCATGATGCGGAAGGCGAAGAACGGGATGGCCACCGGCGGGCGGCCCTGCGGGGCGAATTCCTTGAGGCCCTTGATCTCGCCGTCCAGGCTGTGGGTCAGGATCAGGCTGCCGAGATAGGGCACCGCGATCTGGTAGTCGTTGCTCTCGGTGGTCTCGTTCGGCCATGCGAACAGCACCAACGGCACGCTCTTCTCGCCCGGCAGGTTTTGCCAGTGCGCCTCGATGGCGGCGATCTTTTCGGGCTGGTGTTGCAGCGTGTTGAGGCCGTGCGCATCGCCGATGAAGGCCTGCACCGGCGCGAGGATGGCGATCAGCGCGAGTGCCATGCGCATCATGGTGCGCGAGTCCTCGGCATAGCGGCCGGCATAGACATAGCGCGCACCGACCGCCAGCACGACGAAGGCGGTGGTGAGGTAGCAGGCCGTCACCATGTGCGCGAGGCGATAGGGGAAGCTCGGATTGAAGATGATGGTGAGCCAGTCCACCGGATGGGCGATGCCATCGATGATCTCGTGGCCGGCCGGGGTCTGCATCCAGCTATTGGCGGAGAGAATCCAGAAGGCGGAGAGCGTGGTGCCCGCCGCCACCATCACGCAAGCGAAGACGTGCAAGCCGCGCGGCACCCGATTCCAGCCGAACAGCATGATGCCGAGGAAGGTCGCCTCCAGGAAGAAGGCGGTGAGCACCTCGTAGCCGATCAGCGGGCCGACCACGCCGCCCGCGACATGCGAGAAGCGGCTCCAATTGGTGCCGAACTGGTAGGAAAGCACGATGCCCGACACCACGCCCATGGCGAACGAGACGGCGAAGATCTTGGTGAAGAACCGCGCGATGCGGTGATAGCGCTCGGCGCCCGTCGTGATCCACAGCACTTCCAGCGTGGCGATATAGGCCGCGAGGCCAATCGTGAAGCTGGGAAAGATGACGTGGAAGGAGACGGTGAAGGCGAACTGGACGCGCGCCAGAATGACGGGATCGAATTCCATCAGGCCCCCCTGTGCCATCACCGCTGCCGGTAGGTGACGCACACCACACTAAGCCGGCATGCGTCACGATGGAATGACTCAAATGAAGGATACGCCCGGTTCGCTTCCCCGACCTTCGGCTAGACGTTGGGCGTGGCCGGCAGGGTCTTGAGCCGGCTCTCGATGGCGAGCATGTCGCGCCATGCCATACGCTTGCCGAGCGGCGTGCGCAGGAGGTAGGCGGGATGGAAGGTGGCCAGCGCGGGGATGGTCCGCGTGCCGGTGTCGTAGTCCATCCAGCGGCCGCGCGCCTTGGTGATGCCGTCCTTGATGCCGAGCAGAGTCTGTGCCGAGGGACCACCGAGGCAGACCAGGATGTCGGGGTCGGCAAGCTCGATCTGCCGCCGGATGAACGGCAGGCAGATGGCGGTCTCCTGCGGGGTCGGGGTGCGGTTTCCCGGCGGGCGCCAGGGCACGACATTGGCGATATAGGCCGCTTCGCGGTTGATGCCGATGGCCGCCAGCATGCGGTCGAGCAGCTTGCCGGAACGGCCGACGAAAGGCTTTCCCTCGATGTCCTCGTCGCGGCCGGGCGCCTCGCCGACCAACATCAGCCGCGCCTTGGGGTTGCCGTCGGCGAAGACCAGCCGCGTGGCGGTGTGCTTCAGCGGGCAGCCCTCAAATCGCTCCAGCAGTTCGCGCAGCGCTTCCAGCGTCGGCGCGCTTGCGGCCGCTTCGCGCGCTTCCACCGCCGCGATGTCGGGGGGCAGCGGGGCGGCGCCCGGCGAGGCGATGGCGGGTCCGGCGACCGGACCACGTGCCGCCGGCAGGGCGGGAGAGGTGGAGGGGCGGGCGATCGGCGCGCGCGAGGGGGCGCCCGGCGCGGCCCCTGCGGGCGGCGGTCCGGCGGGCGCGCGGGCCCGGATGGCTGCACGCTCATTGGCGCTTTCCTCGAAACGGTCGACCGGCGCTTCGCCAAGCGCGACGTCGACCCCCGCCTCCAGATGGAAGGCCAGGAGTTCGGCCAGCACGTCCCTGTCGCTAAGTGTCGGTAGCATAAGGCCCTTCTACGCGTCGCACGCTGCATGATATCCGTCGCGCGGATGATTGTCAGGCCGCGTCAAGCGTGGAAGAAGTCCAATCAGCAGATGCGTCGCCGTGGAGGAGCAGGATGACCGCGCAGGAATTGCCCGAACGCGAGGCTATGGAGTTCGACGTGGTCGTCGTCGGCGGCGGTCCGTCCGGGCTCGCGGCGGCGATCCGGCTGAAGCAGCTGGAGCCGGACCTCTCCGTCGTCGTGGTGGAGAAGGGCTCGGAAATCGGCGCGCATATCCTCTCCGGCGCGGTGATCGACCCCGTCGGCCTCGACCGGCTGTTCCCGGACTGGCGCACGGACGCCGATGTCCCGCTGAAGACGCCGGTGACCGACGACCGCTTCTATCTGCTCGGTCCGGCCGGCTCGGTGCGGCTGCCCAACGCCTTCATGCCGCCCTTGATGAATAATCACGGCAATTACATCGGCTCGCTCGGCACGGTGTGCCGCTGGCTGGCGGCGAAGGCCGAGGAACTGGGCGTCGAGATCTATCCCGGCTTTGCCGCGAATGAAGTGCTGTATGAGGACGGCGCGGTGGTGGGCATCGCCACCGGCGACATGGGCGTGGGGCGCGACGGCGAGATCACCGACCGCTTCACCCGCGGCATGGAACTGCGGGCGAAATACACTTTGTTCGCGGAAGGCGCGCGCGGCCAGCTGACCAAGCAATTGATCGCCCGCTTCGGCCTGAGCGAGGGGCGCGAGCCGCAGAAATTCGGACTCGGGCTGAAGGAGCTGTGGACCGTGCCGGCAGCGCAGCACCAGCCCGGCCTTGTGCAGCACTCCTTCGGCTGGCCGCTGGATTCCAAGACCGGCGGCGGCTCGTTCCTCTACCACATGGAGGACAATCAGGTGATGGTGGGCTTTGTGGTCCACCTCAACTATTCGAACCCGTATCTTTCGCCCTTCGAGGAATTCCAGCGCTTCAAGACGCACCCGCTGGTGCGCGCGACGCTGGAGGGCGGCAAGCGTGTGGCCTATGGCGCGCGGGCGATTACCGAGGGCGGCTACCAGTCGGTGCCGAAGCTCGTTTTCCCCGGTGGGGCGCTGCTCGGCTGCGGCGCCGGCTTCGTCAACGTGCCGCGCATCAAGGGCAGCCACAATGCGGTGCTGTCGGGCATCTTCGCGGCGGAGGAACTGGTGCCCGCGCTCAAGGCCGGGCGTCAGCACGACGAGCTTTCGGGCTATGAGGCGGGCTGGCGCGCCTCCGCCATCGGCGCCGACCTCTACAAGGTGCGCAACGTCAAGCCGCTGTGGTCGAAGCTCGGCACCTATGTCGGCATCGCTCTTGGCGGGCTCGACATGTGGGCGAACACGCTGCTCGGCTTCTCGCCCTTCGGCACGCTGGGGCACGGCAAGCCGGACTCGGCGACGCTGAAGCCGGCGGCGCAGTCGAAGAAGATCGAGTACCCTCGGCCCGATGGCGTGGTGTCGTTCGATCGGCTGTCCTCGGTGTTCCTGTCGAACACCAATCATGAGGAGGACCAGCCCATCCACCTGAAGGTGGCCGACCTCGGCTTGCAGAAATCCTCCGAGTTCGAGGTCTATGCCGGCCCGTCCAACCGCTACTGCCCGGCCGGGGTCTATGAATGGGTGGAGAAGGATGGCGACGAGGTGTTCGTGATCAACGCGCAGAACTGCGTGCACTGCAAGACCTGCGACATCAAGGATCCCAACCAGAACATCACCTGGGTGGCGCCCGAAGGCGGCGGCGGGCCGAACTACCCGAACATGTGAGGGCGACATGCGGACGGCCGTGCTCGCGGCGCTTCTGGTCACGCTCGCTCCGGCAGCGCAGGCGCAGGACGCGCCTGACTATGCGCGCTACCGCGAGGGGCTGTTCCTGCGCTATCTCGATGCCGAGCCGGGCCTGCTGAGCAGGGTGCCGCGCATCGGCCTTGCCCTCCCTGGCGGCGAACGCCTCCGCGCCGATCTCGATTCCGGCTCCACCGGCATCGTGGTGGCCGCGGCCTATATCCCCGGCTTTGAGCAACTGACGTCGCAGGGGCCGGGCAAGCTGACCTATTCCAGTTCCGGCCGCGTCATGGTCGGCCAGTGGGTCGTCACCCCGGTAACGCTCGTGGGGCGCGACGGCGCGAGCGTGTCCACGGATCCGATGCCCGTGCTCGCCGTCACCGAGCTGCAATGCCTGGATTATGCGCGCGACTGCACGCCGCGGCAGATGCCCGAGCACATTGCCATGGTCGGCGTCGGCTTCGCGCGCGAGGCCGATCGGCAGAGCCAGAGCACGCCGGACAAGAACCCGCTTCTGCATGTGGCGGGTGGAGTAGGTCCGCGCCGGCAGGGCTACATCCTCTCGCGCGAGGGCGTGCATGTCGGCCTGACCGGCGAGAACACCAAGGGCGGCTTCCGCTATCTCAAGCTCGACCGCCGGCCGGACAATGCCGACTGGCAGGCGACGCCGGCCTGCATCTCGGTCAATGGCGCCGTCCCGCCGGCCTGCGGCACGGTGCTGGTCGATACCGGCGTGTCGGTGATGTACACGACGCTGCCGCTGGCGCAGGCGCAGGGCGCGACGGGGACGCTGCCCGACGGTACGCAGGTCGCGATCAGCGTCGGCACAGGCGATGCGGCCTTCCCGCTCTACAGCTTCGCGGTGGGCGACGGCTCGCCGCTGGCTCCCGACGCGATCCATCTGCGCGTCGCTCCCGACCGGGTGTTCGTCAACACCAGCTTCCACCTGCTGAACGGCTATGACGTGCTGTTCGACGGCGACGGCGGCTATGTCGGGTTTCGCGGCCGGTAGGCGGGTGGCGTGCGACCTATAATTTAGGTTGCATAATGCAACTTAAGATTACATTCTCCTTCCGTCCAAGCGGGGAGGGGAATGTGCAGCTGAACAAGAGGTCCCTCGACAATCTGGTGGGCGTCCATCCGGATCTGGTTCGGGTTGTGCATCGCGGCGCCGAAACTACGTCGGTCAACTTCATCGTCACCGAGGGCGTGCGAACGCTGGCGCGGCAGAAGCAGCTGGTGGCGTCGGGCGCCTCGCAGACCCTCAATTCCCGACATATTCCCGGCGGTCCCGCCAATCTCTCCCACGCGATCGATGTCGCGGCGGTGGTGGGCGGCCAGGTCCGCTGGGACTGGCCGCTCTATGAGAAGATCGCCGTCGCGATGAAGCTCGCGGCACAACTTGAAGCTGTGCCGATCGAATGGGGCGGAGACTGGAGGAGCTTCAAGGACGGTCCGCACTATCAGCTGCCGTGGTCGAGCTATCCGGGGTGAACCATGCCCGTCGAACCTCCCGCCGACGCGGAGAACGGCACCGCGCCCGCGCCCCGCTCCTGGTTTCCGTCGCTGACGCACACGCAGGCGCTGCTCGGCGTGGTGACGGTCGTGCTCGGCATATGGCAGGGATACAGCACATTGCGCATCTCCGAACTGGAGGCGAGGCAGGGTGTGCTCAAATCCGAGCGCGAGTGGGTGGACGCGATCTTCGCCAAATATGTCGAGGCGACCACCAACAAGGACTATCAGATCGACAGCCGCATCGCTCACCTGTCCGTCCTGGTGGTCATGACGGACATGATCAGCGACGATCATCGTATGGTGAAGGAGAAGCTCGCCCAGGCCATTCACAGCCAGGCGGAAATCTATCGGTCCGATATCGTCAGCGGACGTTCCTCTCTCGGCGCCTCAGGCGCGAATGACGGCACGGCGTCGGCCGTGGACGGCGCGGCGCCCTATCCATCGGCCGCCGCCGCGTCCAATGCGTCGGCCTTGCTCAGCCGTCTGGATGTGCTGCAAACCGCCGCCGCCAGTGTGGCGCCCGTTGCCTCGCGCCGCCTGGCCTCGTGGAGCAATTATGATTTCGATATCTTCTGGTGCGAGGCTTCCGGCAACGCCGACAAGAATTTTCGGCTGGCGACGAGGATAGCGGGCCTCAAATCGCTCGACCCCGACGCCAGCGGGCGCTGGCGGGTGCGTTCGCTTCCGGTCGATCGGGCGCAGCAGCTTGCGCAGGGGCGGGAGTTCGTCATCCATGTCGAGGGAACGACGGATGCGCGCGAACGTGCCTTCGCCGAAAGCCTCGTGGAGGCCATGCGCGGCGAGCGGCTGCTGGAGCGCGACGATCAGTTCGAGATACTCGCCTCCGACGCCAATCAGACCCGGTATCTCATCAGCGTCGTGGCCTGCGCGAAATAGGCGCCGCTAGAACAGGCTGAGTACGAAGGCGGCGAGCAGGATGATGGCGGCCCACAGGTCCGACACCATCGCCACGTTCTCGCGCATGTTCCGCTCCGGGCGCAGCAGATGGTTGATGCCGGCGAGGCCGAGGAACAGCCCGCCGATAAAGGCGACCGGCAGTACCCAGATGGAGAACACGATGGACATGAGGCCGGCGAGGCCGATCGAGACGTTGGCGAAGCCGAGTTCCTGCGCGATGACATGGGCGCGCGGCTCGTCGATGCCGAGTATGGCCTTCAGCGTGTAGCCGGGCCGCAGGATCTGCGACACGCCGGCCAGCAGGAGCCGCACCCCCACCGCCCAGAAGGCGAACCATTTGATCGACACCAGCACGAAGCTGACGACGCCGGTGGTGGTCGACATCTCGCCGATGATGCTGGCGATGGGCAGCACCACCATGGTGAGCAGGATGATCGCGTAATACATGCCGTTCCGCCTCGCCTCGGCGGACCGCGCCGCTTGCTCGCACATGTGTGAAGCGGCGGCACGCAATGTCAATGAAGGCGCCGATCCATCCACAGTCCGACGGCGTCTGATGCCGATTTCCCAGTCCGCGCGGTCCGTTACGGGAGCCGCAAGGAAATGCCCAGGCCGGCGTGACGAGGAATCATGCCGTCCGCCGCGCTGCCGGGAAAATCGAGGAATCGGGCGCCTTTGCCGCCGTCACGCAAACGCAACATAAGCTTCATCCACACGTCATGCCGCGCCGCTACCTCATGGCCCGTCACTCACGGCACGGCGGAGACATGATGGCGGCTGCGCTTCAGATCGATCGGGCCAGCAAGACCTACGGGGCCATGCGCGCCGTCGACAATGTCTCGCTGTCGATCCGCGAAGGTGAGCGCGTGGCGCTTATCGGCGCGTCGGGTTCGGGCAAGTCCACCCTGATCCGCCTCGCCTCCGGCCTTGCGCTGGCCGATGCGCAGGGGCAGGGCACCGGCGCCGTCCACGCCTTCGGCAAGAAGGTGCAGGAAGGCGGGCGCCTTGCTTCGGACGTGCGCGCCGCGCGGCGCAATATCGGCCTGGTGTTCCAGCAATTCGCGCTCTCCGGCCGGTTGTCGGTGATGACCAATGTCCTCGTCGGCGCGCTGGGGCACATGAACCTGCTGCGTGGCACGCTCGGCCTGTTCAATGCGGATGAGCGGCGCACCGCCTATGCCGCGCTCGCCGAGGTCGGCATCGCCCAGCACGCCGCCAAGCGGGCCCGCGAGCTTTCCGGTGGCCAGCAGCAGCGCGTCGCTATCGCCCGCGCTTTGGTGCAGGGCGCCCGCCTCGTGCTCGCCGACGAGCCGATCGCCTCGCTCGACCCCAAGTCGGCCAAGCGGGTGATGGACACGCTGGTGACGATGAGCCGCGACCATGGCATCGCGCTGGTCGTCTCGCTGCATCAGGTGGACTACGCCACCGCCTATTTCGACCGCGTGATCGCGATGAATGCCGGCCGCGTGGTGTTCGACGGCCCGGCCTCGCAGATCAACGCCGCTTTCCTGACCGAGCTCTACGGCGCCAGCGCCGAGGAGCTGATCCTGCCGAGCCAGTTCGTCGTCGGCGCCTCCGTGCCGGCTGAAACGCCCGTTTCCCAGACCGTATCCTGACAGGAGCGACACTCATGAAGCGCATTCTCGCGGCCGGCCTCGTGCTGACCGGCCTGACCGCCCCGCTGGCGGCGCAGGAAGTCAAGGAGCTGAACTTCGGCTTCATCTCCACCGAGTCCTCGGCCAACCTCGCCAAGAGCTTCGAGCCCCTGCTCAAGGACATGGAGAAGGCCATCGGCGTGCCGGTGAAGCCCTTCTTCGTCGGCGACTATGCCGGCGTCATCGAGGGCATGCGCTTCAAGAAGGTCGATGTGGCGTGGTTCGGCAACAAGTCGGCGATGGAAGCGGTCGACCGCTCCAATGGCGAAGTGTTCGTGAAGACCGCCAAGCCGGACGGTTCCTCGGGCTACTATTCGCTGATCGTTACCAATGTCGACCGCAACGACATCAACGGCCTGAAGGACATCCTCGACTGCTCGAAGGGCTACAATTTCGGCAATGGCGATCCGAACTCGACCTCGGGCTTCCTTGTCCCGAGCTACTATGTGTTCGCGCTCAACAATGTCGACCCGGCGAAGTGCTACAAGCGCGTTGTGACCGGCAACCATGAAGCCAACCTGCTTTCGGTCGCCAACAAGCAGGTCGACTTCGCCACCAACAACACCGAGAACATGACCCGCCTGCAGCAGACCCGCCCTGCCGAAGCCGCGAAGATCAAGGAAGTGTGGCGCTCGCCGATGATCGCCGGCGACCCGATCGTGTGGCGTAAGGACCTGCCGGCCGACCTGAAGGCGAAGATCTACACCTTCTTCATGACCTATGGCCGCAACGGTACGCCGGAAGAGATCGCCCACGCCCGCGAGGTTCTCGCCAAGACCTCGGACGGCTGGGGTCCCTTCCTCGCCTCCTCTGACGCCCAGCTGCTGCCGATCCGTCAGCTCGAGCTGTTCAAGACCCGCGTCAAGACCGAGAAGAACGACAAGCTCTCGGCTGACGAGAAGGCTGCCGAGCTGAAGAAGATCGACGCCCAGCTGGCCGATCTCGAGGCGCAGCAGAAGAAGCTGCCGGCCATGTGAGATCGGGTTTTCCGATCCAGCTCTCCCGGACACCGCGACGGCGGCGGTCCGGGAGCGGCTCAAGCTACACGCGATCCCGGAGACGGCCGATGGCCGTTCCGGGATGACGCCTGTCTGATGACGGTCTTGCGAAGGGTCCAGCCATGTTCTCCACCGATGTCGTCCACCGTGTCGCGACGGGCACCATGCCGCCGCCGCCCGTGACGCCGCTGTCGACCCGGCTGACGCGTCTCGTCATTGCCGCGCTCACCGTTCTGGTGCTGGTCTACGCTTGGCATGAGGCGGAGATGAACCCGGTCCAGCTCTGGCGGGACGCGGGCAACATGGCGACGCTCGGCGCGGACTTCCTCACGCCAGACTTCACCGACTGGGATGTCTATGTCGACGCCATGCTGGAGACGCTGGCGATCGCCATCTGGGGCACGCTGCTCGCTGTGATCGCCGGCATCCCGCTCGGAATCCTCTGTGCTGACAATGTGTCGCCGCGCGGCGTGGCCTTCGTGGTGCGCCGGCTGATGGACGCCTGCCGCGCCATCAACGAACTGGTCTTCGCGCTGATCTTCATCGCCGCCGTCGGCCTCGGCCCCTTCGCCGGCGTGCTGGCACTGTTCATCCACACCACGGGCGTGGTGGCCAAGCTGTTCTCGGAAGCCGTCGAGGCGATCGATCCGGCACCGGTCGAGGGCATTCGCGGCACGGGCGGCACCTGGCTGCAGGAGATCATCTACGGCATCATCCCGCAGGTGCTGCCGCTGTGGATCTCCTATGCGCTCTATCGCTTCGAATCCAATGTGCGTTCGGCGACCGTGCTCGGCATCGTCGGCGGTGGCGGCATCGGCATGACCTTCAACGAGACGATGCGCGGCTTTCTCTATTCGCAGGCCTCCGCGATCCTGATCATCGTCGTGCTCACGGTCACGCTGCTGGACGTCCTCAGCCAGAACATCCGCAAGCGGTTCATCTGAACGGGCGTGCCCGGTGCCTTCGCGCGCGATCAGGCCTGCGTGAGCTTCCCTTACGATCTGATCGCGGACGACATACGTCTTTCTCCAACCGCACGGCGACGTGGTCACGCGTCCCGTCGCAGACTGGAGAAAGGCCATGTTCCGTATCCTGCTCGCTGCAGCCCTCATCGCCACCTTCGGCATCACCGGTGCCTCGGCGGCCGGCCGCAGCAAAGACGAGCGCGCTGCCTGGTGGCAGACCATGCGCGAATCCAAAGCCGCGATGCAGATGCACCGACAGAAGCACGTCGGCGCCGCTCAATCGAAGGCCGCGCCCCTCACCGCCAAACCCGCTCCGGCGGTCAAGCCTGCACAATGATCCTTCGCGGTGGCACCCGGAAGGTTGTCCGCCGCGCGTGGAACAAGGGGCGTCGCCATCCGTGGCGGCGCCCTTTTTCTTGAGCTGCGCCGAACGAATATTCGTATGGATTTGCGCGCCGTCGCTTCCCGGCTTTCCAAAGTTTAATCCATTGGCCATCTTCTGGCCGGCATGGATGGGCCAGTTCTGTCCTTGACGCTGCTTTCCCGCCTGGAGTGCTCCCCTTGTTCCGCGCGATCCTCGCCCTGCTCGCCGATGTCTGGCGCCTGTCCATTCCTTATTTTCGTGGCGAAGATCGCTGGCGTGGCGGCGCGCTGCTCGCCGCCGTGGTCGCGCTGGAGGTGGGCTGGGTCTATGCCTCGGTGCTGATCAACCAGTGGAACGCGACCTTCTACAACGCGATCCAGGAGAAGGACTACGCCGCCTTCAAGAGCCAGCTTTGGCTGTTCGCCTTCTATGCCGCCATGGCCATCGCCATCGCGGTCTATCAGATCTATCTCCGGCAATGGCTGGAGATCCGCTGGCGTACCTGGATGACGGAGAAGTACCTCTCGGCCTGGCTGTCGAACGAGACGCATTATCGCATGCGCCTGAAGGGTGACACCGCCGACAACCCCGACCAGCGCATCGCCGAGGACATCCGCGCCTATATCTCGCAGACCATCGGCCTGTTCATCGGCATCCTCAACGCGGTGATGACGCTCGCCTCCTTCGCGGTGATTCTGTGGGGACTGTCCGGCGACTTCTCCTTCAACCTGCTCGGCGGCGACTGGCGCATTCCCGGCTATCTGGTCTGGGCGGCGTTCTTCTACGCGGCGGTCGGGACCGCGCTGGCGCATCTCATCGGCCGGGTGCTGGTGAAGCTCAATTTCGATCAGCAGCGCTTCGAGGCGGATTATCGTGTCGATCTGGTGCGGGTGCGCGAGAATGGCGAACAGATCGCGCTGATGCAGGGCGAGCCGGTGGAGCGCGAGCGGCTGCTCGCGCGGTTCGGCCACGTCGTGCACAATTACTGGGGCATTATGATCGCCCAGAAGCGGCTGACCTGGTTCACCGCGGGCTATGGGCAGGTGTCGATCATCTTCCCCTATGTCGTGGTGGCGCCGGCCTATTTCAGCGGATCCATCGCGCTCGGCCAGTTGATGCAGACCGCCTCGGCCTTCGGGCAGGTGCAGGGCTCGTTTTCCTTCTTCATCAGCGCCTATTCGACGCTGGCGGAGTGGAAGGCCGTGGTCGACCGTCTGATCGGCTTCCAGCGCTCGGTGGAGGCAACTCATGCCGAGACGCTGCAGTCCGGCTACCGGCAGGCGTCCGGCGCGGACGGCGCGGCGCTCGCCATCCGCGACATGGAGGTGCGCCTGCCGGACGGGCGCGCGTTGCTGGTGGTCGACGGCTTCGAGATCCACGCCGGCGAGCGCGTGCTGCTGACCGGCGCGTCGGGCTCCGGCAAGAGCACGCTGTTGCGCGCCGTTGCCGGCATCTGGCCCTATGGCCATGGCGAGGTGGCGCTGGCCAATGGCGTGCGCGTGCTCACCTTGCCGCAACGACCCTATCTGCCGATCGGCTCGCTGCGCGGCGCGCTGGCCTATCCCGACCCGATGGACAAATACGCCGACGAGGAACTGCGGCTGGCGCTGGAGGCGGTTGGGCTCGCGACCCTTGCCGGGCGCCTCGACGAACGCGGCCTGTGGCCGGCAATCCTGTCCGGTGGCGAGCAGCAGCGTTTGGCGGTCGCTCGCGCGCTGCTGGTGAAGCCGGATGTGCTGCTGCTGGACGAGGCGACATCGGCGCTCGACGAGCCGGGCGAGGCGGCGCTCTACCGCGTGCTCCGCGAGGCGTTGCCGGCGACGGCCATGCTCTCCATTGGCCATCGCTCGACACTGCTCGACCTGCATGAGCGGCATATCGAGCTACAGCGTCCGGCCGGCGAGGGTCCGGCACAGCTTGCGGCGATCCGGCCGCTGGCGGCGGAGTGAGAGCGGCGTCTCCCGGTCACGCTCAGACTTGGGCCGTTCCGTTTCGGGCGGACTGGGCGGCATCCACCCGTGCCTGCGCTTCCAGCGCCAGGGTGCGCTCAAGCAGCACTTCGTAGATCGGGCGTCCGCCGAGCTGTTGCGCGACCATGTTGGCGAAGATGGTGGTCAGCATCACCGGCACCATCAGGCCGTAGGCGCCGGTGAGTTCCATCACCAGCACCATGCCGACCAGCGGCGCGCCGATGGTGGCGGCGAACAGCCCGCCCATGGAGGCGATCGCCAGCGCCACATGGGCGTTTTCCGGCAGCGGGACGACCGCGCCCAACGCCGCGCCGTAGCACAGGCCGATTGTGGTCGCGAGCGCGAGGATTGGCGCGAAGATGCCGCCGGAGACGCCGGTGGAGTAGCTCGCCATGGTCATGACGAAGCGCAGCAGCACGATGAGCGCGAGCATGCCGAGCGCCGGGTTTTCCTTCACCAACTGCACGGCCAGAATCTCGCCGCCCTGCGTCGCCTCGGGCAGGGTGAACATCAGCACGCCGACGATCAGGCCGACGACGAGCGGGAAGATGTAGTAGGAGCTGCGCTGCCCCAGGCGGCGCGCCTGATCGAGGCACCACACCAGCGTGCGGTTGAAGGCGACGCCTGCCGCGCCGAGGATCACGCCCAGCACGACGAAGGCGGGCAGCGCTCCATAGGGCACCTCCGACACCGTCAGCAGCATGTAGGGCACGTTGCCGGTGAGATATTCGGTGACGATGGCGCTGGCGAGCGAGGCGAGCACGACGCCGATATAGGTGCGCGGGCTGTAGGGAAACTGCCGGCGGGTCTCCTCGATGACGAACAGCACCGCGGCGAGCGGCGCGTTGAACGCGGCGGCGAGACCCGCCGCGCCGCCGGCCGCCAGCAGGCCGCGCATGTCCTCCGAAGGCAGGCGGAAGATGTCCGCCGCCGCCTTGGCGATCGAGGCGCCCATATGGATGGTCGGCCCCTCGCGGCCCAGCACCATGCCGGAGGAGAGCGACAGCAGGCCGCCGAAGAACTTCACGGGCAGCACGCGATGCCAGCGCACTTGCCGCAGGCCCTCCATGGCGCCCTCGATCTCCGGCACGCCGGAACCGCCGGCTTCCGGGGCGAAGCGGCGGACCAGCCAGAGCGAGGTCACCGCCATGGCGGCGCCAATGAGCGCGGCGGCGACATAGAGGCCCGGGCCGGACAGACCGAGCCCGTGCACGAGATAGGCGGGCCAGGCGGCTGTGAGCTGCTCCACTCCGACATGGAAGCCGGAACCGACAACACCGACGACGGCGCCGACCAGCGCCGCCACGATGTGATACCCGCCATTCCCCATGCCTTGCCCTCACCAAGCCGATCCCGTTCCGATGTCCCGGTTAGCATTGCGCGGCAGGAGCGGGAAGGATTTCCACGAGGCTGGTCACGTCCGGACCTGCCTATCCGTGTGGCGGGCTCTGGAGGGCTCTCAGGTCACGGCAGGGCCGGCGCGTAGGTCGCGACCGGCTCGACCTTGTCGATCAGCCCGTGGCTCTTCATGAACTCGCCGAAGCGTGCATAGCGGCCGGCGTCGAGCGCGGCCGGCGCATGGGCGAAGCGGCGCAGCGTGTCGGCCCAGGCGGTCCGGTTCAGTTCGTCGTCGAGCTTGGGATTGGCGGCGACGAACGCCTTCCACGCCTCGTCCGGATGGTTGAGGGTGTAGATGGTGGCGTCTTCCACCGCGGCGAGGAAGCGCTTGAGGCGCGGGTCGCCGATCTTGTCCTTGTGCGCGACATAGATCAGCTCGTCGAATACCGGCACGCCGTGCTCCTCTGGGAAGAAGGCGACCCCTTCCTTGCCCTCCAGCTTGATCTGGGTGAGCTCGAAATTGCGATAGGCGCCGATCACCGCATCGACCTTGCCGGCGACGAGAGCGGGGGAGAGCGCGAAATTGACGTTGATCATGGTCACATCGGTGGGCTTCAGCCCGGCGCTCGCCAGCATGGTGCCGAGCAGCGCGTCTTCCAGCCCGGCCACGGAATAGCCGACCGTCTTCCCCCTAAGATCGGCGATCGACTTGATCGGGCCGTCCTTCAGCGCGACCAGCGCGGTGAGCGGCGTGGAGACCAGCGTGCCGAAGCGCACCAGCGGCAGGCCCTCCTTCACCGAGAGATAGAGGCTGGGCTGGTAGCTCACCGCGACATCGGCCTGCCCGGCGGCGACGAGGCGCGGCGGGGCGGAAGGATCGGCCGGCGCCACCAGCTCGACATCGAGGTCATGCGCTTTGAAGAAGCCCTTCTCCTGCGCGATGACGAGCGGGGCGTGGTCGGGATTGACGTACCAGTCCAAGAGGACGGTGAGCTTGTCGGCGGCGCTGGCAGGCGCCAGCGACAGGCAAAGCGCGAGGGCCGAGGCCGCGAGCGTCTTGGCGATGGTGTTCAACATTGGATCTCCTCCCAGTTGGAGATCCGGCGCATGAGCTTTCGGGGGAATCCGGCGCGGGTGCATGGATGGCCCCCGCCGTCGCTCCGTCCCTTCGCCGGCATGACCCGGATCAGGTTCAAAGGGTCTGGCGGTTGCCATCTCAGCCCCTTGATCGTGCGATCGCGGGACACCCCTCGGACAGGGCGACGCTAGCAGAGCGGGCATGCCACGGCAAATGGCGGGCGGCGGCGTGCGTTCAGTCCCCCCGCCACCCGTCGAGATAGACCGTGCGCCCCACGCCGGCGAAGCGGGCGATGCGGGCGAGTTCGGCGTCGAGCGCATTGAGGCGGCCATTGGAGGCGCGCACGCCCGGCTCCAGCCACAGGCGGCGCACGTCGAGCGTGCCGGCTTTGCGGTCGGCCTTCATGTCGATGCGTCCGATCAGCCGGTCGCCCTCCAGGATCGGGAAGACGTAATAGCCCCAGACGCGCTTCTCCGCCGGCACGAACACTTCGATCCGGTAATTGAAGCCGAACAGCCGCTCGGCCCTGTTGCGGTCGCGCAGCAGCGGGTCGAATGGGCTGAGCACGCGCAGCCGTGCCGGCGGCGGGGGCAGCGCATCGAACACCGCCGCGCTACCGGCAAAAGCGTGGGAGGCGCGCGGCTTGCTGCCGTCGGCCAGCGTGACCGCGACCGGCTCCAGCCGGTCACGGTTCGTTTCCACCCAACCTTTCGCCTCCTCCGGCGAGACGAGGTCCCAGAAGGCGGCGATCTCACCATGGGTCGCGAAGCCGAGCCGCTCCAACGCGCTGGTGCAGGCCCAGTCGACGAACTCCGCCTCGCTGACCTCACCGTGGAAATGGCGTGGCGGAATCACCCGCTCCGCGAGATCGTAGACCTTCTGGAAGCCCTCGCGCGCGGCGATGGCGAAATTGCCGGTGCGCCAATGATATTCCAGCGCGGTCTTCTCCGGGTGCCAGTTCCACCAGCCGCCGGGCGGGCGCTTCCCGAGTTCCGGATCTTGCTCGAAGTCGCGCGCCATGAGCCGGCCCTCGCGCGTCACCCGCTCCAGCACATGGTCGACATAGGATTCAAAGCCGTTTTCGTGCCAGCTGCGCCAGCGCTCGACAAGCCGGAGGCGCGAGCGGGCGAAGCGGTGCTTCCAATAGACGAAATAGGCGCTGGGAATGATGGCGGCGTCATGCGTCCAGTGCTCGAACAGCTCGCCGTCTTTCTCCAGAAGGGCGGCAAGATGTGCTCGCTTATAGCTCGGGTTGCGCGCGAACAGGATGTGGTGATGGGCGCGCTCGACCGTGGCGATGCTGTCGACCTGCACGAAACCGATCTCGCCGATGAGCTCCAGCAGGCCCGCCTTGGTGAGTGCGCCGCGCGGCCGGCTGAGGCCTTGTTTCGCCAGGAAGATGCGGCGGGCGTCGGTGTTGGAGAGGAGAATCGCCATGCCTCAGTCTGACAAAGTTCTTGCTTCGTTCCAATGCTTCGCTTTCAGCTGGGCGCGGTCTCCGGCGCCCAGGGCAGCAGCCGGGTGAGGCCACGGTCGACCAGGGTGAAAAGGAGAAGCGCGACGGCCAGCAGGACGGCAAGCGCCGCGAACACCATGTCGGTCTGCATCCGGGCGTTGGAATAGATCATGAGATAGCCGAGCCCGGCGGAGGCGCCCACCCATTCTCCCACCACAGCACCGATGGGGGCGACGGCAGCAGCGACCCGCAGCCCCGAGGCGAGCGCGGGCAGGGCGGCGGGCACGCGGATGAAACGCAGCGTGCGCAGCGTGCCCGCCCCGTTCAGCCGAGCAAGGTCGACGAGGCCCTGGTCGGTGCGGGCGAGGCCGTCGTGAAACGCCGAGGCGACGGGGAAGAAGATGATGAGGCTCGCCATCACGATCTTCGAGGCGAGCCCGAAGCCGAACCAGATCACCAGCAGGGGGGCGATCGCGAAGACCGGCAGCGCCTGCGCCACCAGCAGCACCGGACGCATGGCGCGCCGCGCCAGCGGGGAGCTCGCCATGGCCAGCGCACAGAGGATTCCGAGGACCGAGCCGCAGACGAGGCCGAGCAGCATCTCGCCCAGCGTGATCGCGGCGTTGTGGCCGAGAATGGCGGCGTTGTCCCAGCCGGTCATGGCAATGCGCGCCGGGCCGGGAAGGATGTAGGCGGGTATGGCGAGGAGCCGGACGGCGGCTTCCCACAGGCCGAGCAAAAACAGCGTGACGGCGAGCGTGCGCCCAATGGCGGCCATGCGGCAAAATCCTATATCAGGTGCACCCCTTATAGTCGGCGGTCGCTCGCCGCGCGACGGTAGCGAGGGTTGGAATCCCGGAGGGGTTGACGCCCGTCAATGCGGGGCCCGATGTTTGGACGCACCTTACCAAAGGTAAAGGAGTGGAGACGCCAATGATCAAGGACATTCTCGTCAGCCTTCGCATTGGGGAGGGCCCGGATGCGACCGTCGACTATGCGGCCTCGGCTGCGGCCGCGCTCGGCGCTCATCTCACCGGTGTGGCGGTGAGCTATGAGATCGATATTCCCCCGGTCTATACCGAGGCGTTCTCGACGGATTTCCTGGAGGCGCAGCGCGCCGAAAGCCGCCGGCTCGCGCAGCGTGCGGTCGAGTATTTCGGTGAGGCGACCCGCTCGGTGAACGTGCCGTCCGACATCCGCACCATCGACGGCACGCCGGGCGGCGCCGCCGAACAGATCGGCATGTTGTCGCGACTCTACGACCTGACCATCGTCGGGCAGGCTGATCCCGACAGGATGGGCGCCGAGGAGGTGATCGCCGAGGCGGTGCTGTTCGATTCGGGACGACCGGTCCTGCTCGTGCCGATCAAGCAGCAGAAGCCGTTCTCGGCCAAGCGCATCCTCATCGCCTGGGATGGCGGCCGTGCCGCTGCCCGCGCGGTGGCCGAGGCGCGCCCGCTGCTGGCACATGCCAACCTCGTCGAGGCGGTGGTGGTGGATACCGGCCGCTCCAAGAAGGCGGACAGCCTGCCGGGGGCGGATCTCGCCCGCCATCTGGCGCGCCACGAGAAGACGGTGGAACTGCGCCGGCTGGTGCCGGGCGCCGACGAGGGCATTGTCGATGTGCTGCTCAAGGAAGTGGCGGCGCGCGATATCGATCTCGTGGTGATGGGTGGCTACGGCCATTCGCGGCTGCGCGAATTCGTGCTCGGCGGCGTGACGCGCGATATTCTCGAGCGCATGACGGTGCCACTGCTGCTTGCGCATTGATGCGCGCGTGTTCCGCTCTCTCGCGCCGCGCTCCCGTCCGTTCAGGACCGGGCGCGCGGCGTGCCGCGTCAGGGCTTGCGATGGCGCTACTGGCCGCACCGTTGTCCGGCTTGCCCGCCGTCGCGCAATGGACGCCGCAGACGAACTGCGGCCAGTTCGACGGCTACGCCATGGAGAACTGCCTCGGCCAGGAACTCGACGAGGCCGACAAAGGGCTGAATGCCGCCTATCAGAAGATGCTGTCGGCGATCGCGGCCGATGACACACCGGCGGAGCAGAAGTCGGCGTGGCGCGAGAATCTCATCGCCGCCCAGCGCGCCTGGCTCGCCTATCGCGACGCCAATTGCAAGTTCGACCTTGTCGGTGCCGAATGGCATTTCGGCAGCGGCACAACGCCTGCACAGCAGCAGTGCGTACTGGCGCTGACCCAGGCCCGCATCAGCGAGCTCATCGCCCGCCTGCCCTCGGCCAAATAGGGGTGATTGCCGCCCGTGCTGCCCCGGCTTTCGGGCTGGCATGGCATTTCCGGCCAGAGCGACAAGCCTTCAGCAACAAAAAAGGCCGGGTTTCCCCGGCCTTTTCGCTTGCCTCGACGGTCGCCACAGGATTTCCCCACTACGACCGAAGGCAGATACTCACGCAGCCTGCAGGTTGCCGGCCGACTGCTTGCCCGAGCGGCGATCGGTCTCGATCTCGTAAGAGACCTTCTGACCGTCGCGCAGGCCCGGGAGGCCAGCGCGCTCAACGGCGGAGATGTGCACGAACACGTCCGAGCCGCCGTTGTCCGGCTGAATGAAACCATAACCCTTCTGGGTGTTGAACCACTTCACGGTACCCGTCGTCATGACGATATCCTTTCAGTCGATATAGAAGTTTGATGCGCGCTGCTTCACGCACACCAGGTGGTCATCGATTTGAGAGGAAGCTCGCAGCGACGCAAGTGGCGCCAACAAAGTTCAACTAGCAAGATCGATGCTCAAACATAGCCCAACGTTAGTTCTTCGACAAGGGTTATGTCGGCGTGTTTTCCGAAGGTCTGGCGGGAGCCCCGGAAGATGGACGGCGCACCATCTCCTTCTTCTTGGGGGCGGCGATCAGTCCTTCCCGCACGGCCTGCTTGCGGGCCGCCTTGCGCGCGCGACGCACAGCTTCGGCTTCCTCACGGTTGCGGCGCTCGGAAGGCTTCTCATAGGAGCGACGGGCCTTCATCTCGCGGAAAATGCCCTCGCGCTGCATCTTCTTCTTCAACACGCGTAGGGCTTGATCGACGTTGTTGTCCCTTACAAGTACCTGCAATTCCTGTCCAATCATAGGCAGCAAGCTGCCGGTTGCGCAGCGCCCGAATTGGCCCCGCCCGCTCCATATGGGCCAATAAGCCAGCGATTGGAAGGGCAGAGGGCATTTGAGCGTGGTTCAAGGATCGCCAATGGCATTCTGGTGGGGTATTCGCTCACCCGGAGTGGCGGTTTGCTGTCGAGGGTCATCGAAGCCGGCTGCCCTCGACAGCCGTGAGCCGCCGGTGAGGCGGGCCCATCGGCATCCGCCGTTCAATCGGGATGCCGGCGCCGCGGGACGGGATCTGCCATCCGTCTTCGCAGAGTCGGTGGTCGGACATGAACGAGCGAGCGAATATTATTATATGTAAGTTGTATAATTTGGTCCATGCGCCATCATTTGACACGTTTGTACCATATGGTGAGAATATTTCCTTCGAACTAGGCGTGGTTACTACTATCGGAGCGTGGCATGGCGGACCTTCTAGTCTTTAATCATATTCCGAAATCAGCAGGAACGTCGTTGCGCATCGCGCTCGCGCGGAGTCTGGGAGTGTCCCAGGCCGTCGATGGTTTCGAC
This sequence comes from Ancylobacter sp. VNQ12, assembly GCF_049445835.1. NCBI lineage: Bacteria > Pseudomonadati > Pseudomonadota > Alphaproteobacteria > Hyphomicrobiales > Xanthobacteraceae > Ancylobacter > Ancylobacter sp. VNQ12. Next base: position 391,336 of record NZ_JBMSDU010000001.1, read on the forward strand.
CGACTGACGTTTGGCGGGTTTGACGATTTCTCATCGCTTTCGCCAGAAGCTCGCGCGGCCGTCGCGATGGAGCCGGAGGATCTGCCCGAGGCGCCGCAGCTTGTCGTCGGGCACTACGCTCTCAGCACAACCAAGGCGCGCTACCCCTTCGCCCGGCACATGACGGTTCTTCGCGAAGCACGCTCACGCCTGCTGTCGCACTGGATGTTCTGGCGAGGGCATCGCGACGAGCAGCTGACCTCGCTGGGAAGTTGGGCGGGCTATGTGAAGAGGGCCGCCGCGCCGCTGGCTGTGTTTCTTGAGGATCGAGCCATCGCCGCGCAGTTCGACAACATGGCCTTGCGCCTGCTGCTGTGGCCGCATGCGGCAATCCCGGTCAATGATCATATCGACCCGCGTGACGACGCGGTCCTCCTGCGGGAAGCCCTGGTCAAGCTGGAGGAAATGGACTTCGTCGACATCGTCGAGGATCCCGATTTCGGGCCTTCTCTGTCGTCGTGGCTCGGCGTGCCCTTCACGATGGAGCGGCTGAACGAGACCCTGCCGATACCGGAGGAGCGTCGGACGCCGCTGTGGCGTCAGCTCACGCCGTCCGCGATGGATGCCATGGCAAGGCGGTCCCGGCTGGACGATGCCCTGTGGATGCACATTGCCGAGCGGCGCATGTCGCGCACAGAGGCCGAATGTCTGCGCGAGGCCTCCCTTGCCCAGAGCATTGCGCGCCATGCCTTGTTGATGGCGGGGTAGCGCATTTGGTGATCACGACCACCCGGCCGGTGTGTCCGATCTGCCCGACTCCCGACGCGATATGGCACGCGCCGGCGATTTCGCGTAAGCGTGCGGGGCCGGATGATGCTCGATCGCTCGGCATGGTGTGGAACAGCCCGCAGGAGCCGCCATGTCTCATGAGTTGCCTCTCAATCAATTGAGGCTGACCGAGGACGAGGTGAGAGAGGCCTATATCGGCTTGCTCGGACGCCCGCCCGAACGAAGCGGCCTGGCTCAGGAAGCGGGCGCTCTCGATGCGCTTTTGTCGATCGCCACATCGCCCGAGCACCAGAATTTCATTGCCGCACAGCTGGCCGACGGGCCGCATGGCGGAAGATACTGCATCACGAATATCGATTCGGGCGCCTTCGTCACCTACCGCTCGGACCGGATTATCGGCGAGAGCCTGCGCCGCTCGGGAAAGTTCGAGGAGAGCGGAATCGATGAGGCGATCGGCCTCATCGAGCGGTCCGGCCGCACGGTACGGCGGTCCGTGTTCGTCGATGTCGGCGCGAATATCGGCACCCACAACATCCATGCGCTCAAGACTGGATTTGCTAGGGCCGTCTGCGTCGAGGCGGACATCGACAATTTCCGGATATTGCGCGTCAACCAGATACTTAATGACATCGACGATCGCTGCACGAACTTCCTTGCGGCGGCATCCGAGCAGGATGGCGAGGCGGAGCTGGAGCTGTCGCCGACGAATTTCGGCGACCATCGTTTGCGGGCGGTGGATGACGGGCTGTCGGTTCACGGCGAATCAAACTGGTCGACCCGTCGAATCCGCCGGATGCGACTGAGCTCGGTGCTGGCGGAGGCCAAGGTCGGCATTGACGATATCGGCCTCGTCTGGGTCGATACGCAGGGCCATGACGGGCATGTTCTCGCGGGGGCGCCAGAGTTGCTCGCGTCCCGCGTGCCGATCGTCACGGAGTTCTGGCCGTATGGGCTGCACCGTTCCGGTGGCTTTGGCCTGCTTCAGCAGGCCATGCGGGGGCGGGAGGTCATCGATCTGCGCCAGTCCTTGCGGCAGGACAGCCTGTGCGTGATCGACAGCGAGCGTCTGGTCGCCCTCTATGACGAACTGCTGGCCGACGAATCCGTGGAGAGGTCGCCGCATACCGACTTGCTGCTGCTGTAAGGCGTGGTGTCGGGCCGCTCCCCCCGGGAATGTGCCTCGCACCCGCTTCGTTGCGGGACGTGCCGGAGAGTCGGGACAGGCTATGTCAATCGGGAGCCACGGACTGCGATCCCGATGACGCCCTGCCCGCAGGCAGGCTTTCGATTTTGCGTGATCAACATTCTGGTACAGCTGGGTGGGCTCGAACCACCGACCTCCGGTTCCACAGACCGGCGCTCTAACCAACTGAGCTACAGCTGCGTGCCAGAACGGCGCGGAACCTAATTGCGCGGCTTGCGCTTGGCAAGACCACGCGCGCGAGTTCTGCAACGAACGGGGACAACCTTTCTCTCGGCGCCTCGCTCCCGCATGCCGATGCTGCCGTCCGCTCCCTGGCGTGGCATGGTTTCTGTATGGTCCTGGAGATGGGAACGGGCCGGCGCGACATGGCCGGTGCCAAGGGGGAATGGCATGAGCGAACAGGATGAGCAGGCCGCGCGCACGCAGGCGATCGGCGCCCTGCTCGATGCGGGGCTGGCGTTGCAGGGGCTGCCGCTGGAGCCGGAGCTACGGCCGCGCGTGCTGATGCATCTGGAGGCGGCGGTCGCCATGGCCGGCCTCTTCACCGGATTCGTGTTGCCGGACGAGGCCGAGCCGGCCCCGGTCTTCGTTCCATGAGTGCATCTGCCCTGACCGAGGAAAGCGAAGCCGCGCGCTTGCTTGCGGGCCCCGCCTTGGCGCTCGCCGCCGCCGTGCGCACCGGGCATGTGAGCGCGCGCGCCGTGACCGAGGCGGCGCTGGCGCGTATCGCCGCGGTCGATCCGGTGCTGACGGCGTTCACCGATGTCACCGCCGAACGGGCCCGTACGGAGGCCGATGCGATCGACGCGAGGCGGGCGGCGGGGGAGGCGCTGGGTCCGCTCGCCGGCGTGCCTTTCGCGGTGAAGAACCTGTTCGACCTGAAGGGTCTGCCGACGCGGGCCGGCTCGAAGATCAACCGCGACCGCCCGCCGGCGACCCGCGACGCGGCGCTGGTGGAGCGGCTGAGCGTGGCGGGGGCGGTGTGCCTCGGCGGGCTGAACATGGGCGAATATGCCTATGACTTCACCGGCGAGAACGCCCATGACGGAAATTCGCGCAACCCGCACGACCCGAATCACATGTCGGGAGGCTCGTCGGGGGGCTCTGGCGCGGCGGTGGGCGGCAAGCTGGTGCCGATTTCGCTCGGCTCCGACACGAATGGCTCGATCCGCGTGCCGTCGTCCTTCTCAGGCATATTCGGGCTGAAGCCGACCTATGGACGGCTGTCGCGGGCGCGCAGCTTCCCCTTCGTCGCCAGCCTCGACCATCTCGGGCCGTTCGCGCGCCATGTCGGCGACCTCGCCGCGACCTATGATGCGCTGCTCGGCCCGGATGCGGACGATCCCGCGCTCGCCGACAAGCCGGCCGAGCCGGCGCTGCCGGGCCTGGAGAATCCGGGCGGTCTGCGCGTCGCGGTGCTCGGTGGCTGGTTCTCCCGGCAAGGCACGCCGCAGGCTTATGCGGCGGTGGCGCGCGCGGCGGCGGCGCTGGAAGCGACGAAGACCGTCGAGCTGCCCGAGGTCGCCCGTGCGCGGGCGGCGGCCTACATCATCTCGATGGCGGAAGGCGCAGCGCTGCATCTCGATCGGCTGCGCGAGCGTGGCGGCGATTTCGACCCGGCGGTGCGCGAGCGCCTGCTGGCGGGCGCCGTGCTGCCGGGCGCCTGGATCCAGCGGGCGCAGAACTTCCGCCGCTGGTTCCATCAACGGGCCATGGCGCTGTTCGCCGAGTGGGACGTGCTGATCGCGCCGGCGACCCCGGTGCCGGCGCCGATGAGCGGGCAGGCGACCTTCGTGCTGGACGGGCGCGAGATGCTGGTGCGGCCCAATATCGGCATCTACACCCAGCCGATCTCCTTCATCGGCCTGCCGGTGGCGGCGGCGCCGATCGACACCGACGAGCGGCTGCCGATTGCCGTGCAACTGATCGCCGCGCCCTGGCGGGAGGACGCGGCGCTGAAGGCGGCGCGGGTGCTGGAGCGCGCCGGCGTCGCCGTCGCGCCCGAGCCGGTAGTGTAAGCGTCAGGCCGCGCGCGGGATCGCGTTCACTTCCACGGTGACGTGCGACAGGCCGTGAATGTGCTCGAGCTGGTGCTTGTAGACGTCCGGCGCCTGCGGATCGACCACGCGCAGCGCGACGACGGCGGCGTGGTGGCCGGGGCCGACCTGCCAGACGTGCAGGTCGGTGACCTTGGCGCCGTTCTCCTCCAGCGTCGAGCGGATCGCCTGCGGCAGACCGCGGCGCGGCGTGAAGTCCAGCAGCACGCGGGCGGTGTCGCGCAGCAGGCCGAAGGACCAGCGCGCCACGACCACAGCGCCGACGATGCCGATGACCGGATCGAGCCACAGGAAGCCATACAGGCTGCCGCCGACCAGCGCGAGGATGGCGAAGACCGAGGTTAGTGCGTCGGTGAGCACGTGGAGATAGGCGGCGCGCAGATTATTGTCGCGCGTCGAGGCCTTCACCTGGGCGTTCACGCTGCGCGGGGCGTGCGGATGCGGGTGGTCGTGCGGATGAGCGTGATCGTGGTCATGCGGGTGGGGATGATCATGCGCGTCGTGCGCCGCATGGTCGTGCTCGGCATGACCGTGCGCGGAATGGGCGTGATCGTGGTGGTCGTCTTCGTCGTCCGGGGCGTGCGCCGCATGCGCGTGGCCGTGGCCATGGCTGTGCCCGAGGTGGTCGTGGTCGTCGCGCAGCAGCCAGGCGCAGACCAGATTGACCGCGAGGCCGAAGACCGCGACCGCGATGGCCTCGTTGAAGTCGATCTGCACCGGCGCGGTCAGGCGCAGGGCGCTTTCCCAGCCGATGAGCAGGGCAACGATGGCGAGTACCACGGCGCTGGCGAAGGCGGCGAGGTCGCCGACCTTGCCGGTGCCGAAGCTGAAGCGCGGATCACCGGCATGGCGCGCGGCATAGCGATAGGCCAGCGCGGTGATCAGCATGGCGGCGGCATGAGTCGACATGTGCCATCCATCGGCCAGCAGTGCCATCGAGCCGAACATCGAGCCGGCGACGATCTCCAGCACCATCACGCTGGCGGTGATGGCGATGACGATCCAGGTGCGGCGCTCGTGCCGCTTGTGGCTGTCACCGAGAAAGCTGTGCGTGTGCACGTCGGAGAGATTTCCGGCGGGCATCAGGGCAGACGGGGTTCTGGCATGCATGGCCGCAGGCTCCGGGCTCACTTGAGATAGGTGCGGATGACGTCGATCAGTTCGGCGGCGCCGCGCGCCCGGTCCCTGTCGGGGTCGGTGGCGGGGTCGACGACGTGGTGGCGCATGTGGTCCTCGATCAATTCGATGGTGAGGCCGTTCATCGCGCCGCGCACCGAGGCGACGAGCTGGAGCACGTCGGCGCAACCGAGCTCGGCCTCGAGCGCCCGCTCCACCGCCTCGACCTGGCCACGAATGCGGCGGACGCGGGCGAGCAGGCGCGATTTTTCCTTGATCGTATGGGACATGACGCACTCACATATAGGGTAGCCCCCTATATTATGCTGGGTGCAGCCAAAGTCATCCCGCATTCGTCAGGCGCGGCGAATTTTCGTTCAGTCGCGACGGAAGGCGATATTGGCGATGAAGCCCACCGCGAGGGCGCCGAAGGCGGTGATGAGGCCATAGAGCCAGGGCTGGTTCTGTGCCGCGGTGGCCACGGTCTGCTCGAAGTCCACCTTGGCGACGTCGAGGCTGAGCGCGCCGCGGTTGACCAGCACCCGGTCGGCGAACACCTTCACCACCACGTCATAGGTGCCGATCGGGGCGGTTCCCGGAATCGGCACGACGGCACGGAAGACATTGGGGGCGATAAACTCGACGCCTGCAGGCCGCTCGACATACAGGCCCTGTGCCTGTTTCACTCGCAGGAAAGCCTGACGGAAGGGGTCTTCCGGCACCACGTCGGCATAATCCGAGCCCACGCGCTGCAACAGCCGGTTGTTGGCGAAGCCCGCCTGCTCCTGGCGCAGCGTGTCGGCGTCGGCCATCAGCGCCGGGTCGCGGTTGCTGAGCACGGCGAGATAGGAGGGCGCGGCGAGGAAGCTGCGGCCATCGACGTTCATCCACAGGCCGAAGCGGCGCTCCTTGCGCCAGGTGACGAAGCCCTGGCTCGGCCCCCGCACGGAGACGACGACGTCGAAGGGGTGGGGGCCGTCGGCCGGTGCGCCTGCCCCGATGACGCCGAACAGGACGATGTTGTCGCCGGTGAAGCTCGATGTGATGGTGATGCGGGACTTGGACAGCGACAGGACGAGATCGCTGGCGCGCGCAAGGCGAGGGGCAGCCAGCAGGCTGGCGGCGAGCGCGATGCCGGTGAGAGCCTGTGCCCACCTCATTGCGTGCGCTCGCTGACATGCACGACATAGAGGTCGGCCGGGCGTGCGATCTGGTCCCAGGCGACGCGCAGGCCGACTGCGAGCACCAGCATGCCCAGCAGCAGGCGCAGATTCTCCGCCTTCATCGTCTGTCCGGCGCGGGCGCCGAACTGCGCGCCGACCGTGCCGCCGACCATGAGGACGAGGCCGAGCACGGCGTCCACCGTCTGGTTCAGCACGGCATGCATGAGGATGGCCGCCACCATGGTCACCAGGGTGAGCATGAGCGAGGTGCCGACCGAGGTGAGCGTCGGCACCCGCAGCAGGTAGATCAGCGCCGGCACCAGGATGAACCCGCCGCCAATGCCCATCAGCGCGCCGAGAAAGCCGATGGCGAAACCGATGGTCACGACCGGTATGACCGACACATAAATGCGCGACTCGCGAAACCGCATCTTGAACGGCATGCGCAGGAACCAGGGATGCGCGCCGGGGCGCTTCACCGTGGACTTCTCGCCGCGCCACTCGCGCGCCAGGGCTCGCAGGCTCTCCACCACCATCATCGTGCCGATGGTGCCGAGAAGCACGATGTAGGCGATGGCGATGATGAGATCGAGTTGGCCGAAGCTGCGCAGCACCCGGAAGGTGACGACGCCGGTCAATGTTCCGGTGAGCCCCCCCGCCAGCAGGACGAGGGAGAGGGGGATGTCGACCTGCCCCCGCCGCAGATAGGTGAGCGTTCCGGACAGCGAGGAGGCTGCCATGTGCGTGGAGACGCTGGCCACCGCGACCGCAGGCGGCACGCCGAGGAAAACCAGCAGCGGCGTCATCAGGAAGCCGCCGCCTACTCCGAACATGCCGGAGATGAACCCCACCGCTATCCCCAGGGCGAGGAGGGCGAAGATGTTCACCGGCAGTTCTGCGATCGGCAGGTAGATCGTCACCGGGCAGGCCCCGTTCGCGTCAAAGGCGCTGTCTCTCGCATATCAGGATTCGGCGGACAGGGAAGGTCGGCAGATATCCGGCCCTGTCGCCGATGCGCGCAGGCTTCGCGGAACGGCTTGCATGATGGTATTCATAATAATGTAGATGATAAAAATAGATCGTAGTTCATATGTAGTATTATCATGTTACATTGCTCGGATGGTTCGGAGGTAAATTCGTATTTGTCTGGTTTTTCCGCATAAAGGACAAGTTTGCTGACTTAACGTAGTGGGAGGCCGTGCTAGCGTGCCCGCGCAACGGACCCGAACGAGGTCTGGCATGTCTAGGAGGAACCCCATGATAAAGTCCCGGCGCGACAAGCGAACCGGCATGTTGCTGGCGTCGACCATGTTCGCCAGCCTGCTGGCGATAACGGTGACCACCCCTGCGGGGGCGCAATCGACCGACAATCTCGAAAAACTGTCGAACTTCCAGTCGACCGGCGCCTCCATGGAAATGGAAACGGTGCCGCAGATGGGGCCGCGCGTCGCCGCGTTCAACAAGACGCTTTCCAACATCAAGCTGCCCGACGGCTTCAAGATCTCGCTCTACGCCATCGTGCCGGATGCCCGCGAGATGGCCATCGGCCCGACCACGGGCGTGGTCTTCGTCGGCACCCGCAAGTCCAAAGTGTGGGCCGTGACCGACCGCGACAAGGACCGGGTGGCCGACGAGGTGAAGGTGTTCGCGCCGTCGATCCCGTTCAAACTGCCGCACGGCGTGTGCTTCTCCAAGGACGGCTTCCTGTTCATCGCCGAGCAGAACCGGGTGTTGCTGTTCCCCGCCGCCGAGTTTTTCTATGAGGGGCCGGACGTTGCCGCCTTCGAGGTGGTCAAGCAGGGCGAGTTGATCCCGCCGGGGGAGGAATCCTACAACCACACGGCGCGCGTCTGCCGCATCGGGCCAGACGACAAGCTCTACATCACGCTCGGCAATCCCTTCAACGTGTTCGCGCCGGAAAAGTTCGACCTCTACAAGAAGAACGGCATCGGTGGCATCGTACGCATGGACCGCGACGGCAAGAACCGCGACGTCTATGCTTGGGGTATCCGTAATTCCGTGGGCATGGACTTCAACCCGAAGGACAAGACCCTCTGGTTCACCGACAATCAGGTCGACGGCATGGGTGACGACATCCCCCCCGGCGAGTTGAACCGCGCCACCAAGGCGGGCCAGAACTTTGGCTTCCCCTATTTCGGCGGCGGCTCAGTCCGCACTGCCGAATACAAGGACAAGACACCGCCGGCCGATGCGGTGAAGCCGGAAGTCGAGATGGTGGCGCATGCTGCCGACCTCGGCATGACCTTCTACACTGGCCAGCAGTTCCCGCAGAAATACCGTGGCGGCATCTTCTCGGTGCAGCACGGCTCGTGGAACCGCACCACGCCGGTCGGCGCGCGGGTGATGTTCACCACGCTCAAGGAAGACGGCACCGCCGACAAGAGCGAGCCTTTCGCCTCGGGCTGGCTGACGCCGAACGGCGAATATCTGGGCCGGCCGGCCTCGGTGGCGCAGCTCAATGACGGCTCGCTGCTGGTGTCGGACGACACCTCGGGTGCGATCTATCGCATCTCCTACGGCGACAACTGAGCCGCATCCCGTCCCCGCGGTCGAAAGGCCGCGGGGACGCCTCACCAATCGCCGGGAACAATCGATGAAATGGTTGCTTAGCGTGCCGCTCCTGGCGGCAGTGACATTGCTGTGCGTCGGGGCGCTGGTGCCGCCTGCCATGGCGCAGGATGCGAAGGCGGGCGGGGCCAAGGCTTCCGCCCAGTGCGCCGTGTGCCACGGCAGGGATGGCGTGTCGCAACTGCCGGTGGCGCCGAACCTCGCGGGGCAGGTCGAGTTCTATCTCGTCAAGGCGCTGGAGGATTTCCGCGCCGGCCGCCGCGTCAACGAGATGATGACAGTAGTCAGCAAGGACCTGACCGACGCCGACATCGCCAATCTGGCCGCGTGGTACGCCTCGATCCGGATCAGCGTGCAGCCGCCACCGTAAGGGTGACCTGGCGCTGCCGGGCGATGAGCGCGACCAGCAGCGCCTCCAGCCCGCGCCGCATCTTCGCGGCCGGAATGCCGCCCGGCCGCGGTTGCGGGATGTGGACGAAGACGGCAAGGCGGGCAGGCCGCGCTTCGCTCGCCCAGCCATAGGCGCGGAAGGCGAGCGCGTTGCAGATATAGCCACCCGCATTCCGCGATAGGCGGGCAGGGACGCCGGCCAGTTTCAGCGCGTGAAGCAGCGGCGCCGCCTCGGCCGTGGAGCGGCGGGCGGGCGGCGCACTGGTGCTCAGGCGCCGTAACGCGGGACGTGAGCGGCCAGCATCGGGAAACATGCCGATCGCGTTCCGGGCGAGCACTTCGATGCAGACCTGCCGGCGGCGCGACGCGAGCCCGATCATCAGCACGATGTCCGGCCCGGTGCGATCGAGCAGCACGGGAAAGCCGGCGGCGACCTCCCACAGAGTCGGCAGCACGCGAGCCTCGATGCGGACGCCCGGCAGGCGGCGCGTCGCCGCAAGAGCAAGGGCGAGCGGGCCCGAGGGATTGGCGGGAGCGCCGGGAAAACGACCGAAGCCGGTGATGAGGACCGTTGACACGAGAAGGCGATCAGGCCGGCCGGGGTTCGAGCGCGAGAACCAGCGCCCCTTCGAGCTCGGCCAGCCGGAACGGCTTGGCGAGCACGGGGCGGCTGCGCCACTCCGCGACAATGTCGTCGTCGGCATAGCCGGTCGCGAACACCAGCGGGATGCCGTGACCGGTAACGGCCTGGGCGACATCGTAGCTGCGATTGCCGTTGAGATTGACGTCCAGCAGCGCGACGTCGATCTCGGAATGATGGGTGGCGAGGAAGTCGAGCGCGCCGTCGATGCCGGCCTCGCTGCCGACCACCGTGCCGCCGAGTTCCTCGACCATCTGCTCGATCATCAACGCGACTAGCGTCTCATCCTCGACGAGGAAAACACGGCGTCCTGCGAGATCCTGCCCTGACATGCCGACCTCCCCGCGCCCCGCTGCCTCGAGCATTCGATCTTGTTCGCGATGGTTGATTGTCGGACCATCGTGAAGGCGTGTCCATCCCCCGGCGGCTGGTATTTTAGCTCCGCTCAGAGCCCAAGCAGGCAGCCAATGCGCGAGGCGCCGAGCGTTGGAGCGAGAGTACCGGCGGCGACCTCGCGCTCAATGGCGGGCACCTGCGCGCGCAATGCCGGATCGGTACGCATCCGCGCGCGCAGACGGTCGTCGAACAGCGCCCACATCCATTTGACCTGCTGGGCGCTGCGCTTGGCCTTGAAGGCGCCGGCAGACTCGGAGCGCTCGCGATGCAGCAGCACCTGCCCCCATAATTCCTCGATGCCGTCGCCGGTCAGGCCGGAATAGGTGAGTACCGGCGTCGACCAGTGCGGCTCGCGCCCGCCAAGAACATGCAGCGCCGCGCGGTACTCGCTCGCCGCTGCCTTGGCGCGCGGGGTATTGGCACCGTCGGCCTTGTTGACCGCGACGATGTCCGCAAGCTCGATGATGCCCTTCTTGATGCCCTGCAACTCGTCGCCGGCGCCGGGGAGCATGAGGACGAGGAACGTGTCGGTCATGTCGGACACGGCGGTTTCAGACTGGCCGACGCCCACCGTCTCGACCAGGATCACGTCATAGCCCGCCGCCTCGCATAGCAGCATGGTCTCGCGCGTGCGGGCCGCGACGCCGCCGAGCGTGCCGGCCGAGGGCGAGGGGCGCACGAAGGCACGCGAATCCATGGAAAGCCGCGCCATGCGGGTCTTGTCGCCGAGGATCGAGCCGCCGGTGCGGGTGGAGGAGGGGTCGACCGCCAGCACCGCGACCCGGTGGCCCTGGGCGAGAAGATGGGTGCCTAGCGCGTCGATGGTGGTGGACTTGCCCACCCCCGGCACGCCGGTAATACCGACCCGCGTCGCATTGCCGGTGAAGGGCAGCAGCGCCTGCATCAGCTGCTCCGCCAGCGCCCGGTGCTCGCCTTTGCGCGATTCGACCAGCGTGATCGCCCGCGCGAGCATCGCCCGGCGCCCGGCGCGGACGCCGCTGGCAAGTTCGTCGAGCGAGGGAAGGGGGGCGGCGTGGATCAATTCCGTAACCTGCGCGTTATCGAGGCGATGCTAGCAGCCGGGTACGTGCCGGCAACCCCAGGCTGGGAGCGATTCCCTGCCGGGCATGCGCTGTTAGCCCCCCTCGCCGGACGAGCGAGATATCACTCATTTCAACCGGGAGACCCGCCATGAACTGGGATCGGATTGAAGGCAACTGGAAACAGCTCAAGGGTCAAGTGCGCCAGCAATGGGGCAAGCTGACCGATGACGATATCGACCGCCTGCATGGCAAGCGCGAGGAACTCGAAGGCGTGCTGCAGGAGCGCTACGGTCTCGCCAAGGACGAGGCCAACCGGCAGATCGACGACTGGAGCCGCCGCTTCAGGATGTGAGCGGCGCGCCCTTCCGTGACGAGTGGCCCCCGCCGAGAGGCGGGGGCTCTTTCGTTTCAGCCGTGAGCGAAGTCCCAATAGAGCTTGCGCGCCTTGCGGAAAATCGGGCCGGGCTGGAGTTCGCGCTCCTCGACGCGGGTGATGGGGGCGACCTTCGAGTAATTGCCGGTGGTGAACACCTCGTCGGCGTTCTTGAAGTCGTCCCAGCGCAAGGCGGTCTCCACCACCTCGACGCCCGCCTTGCGCATCAGGCCGATGGAGCGGGTGCGGGTGATTCCGGAGAGGAACGTGCCGTTCGGCGCCGGGGTGAAGGCGACGCCGTCCCTGGCGAGGAAGATGTTGGCGGTGGCCAACTCGGCCACATTGCCCAGCATGTCGCACAGCACGGCATTGTCGAAGCCGCGCTTGTGCGCTTCCACAAGCGCCCGGCTGTTGTTCGGGTAGAGCGCGCCGGCCTTGGCGTCGGTGACCGCGCATTCGATGGTCGGGCGGCGGAACGGCGACAGCGTCACCGCCGCGCCGCGCGCCGGATCGGGCATGCCCGCCTCATAGATGCTGAGGCACCAGCGGGTGGATTCCGGGTCGGCGTCGACCGTACGCGGGCCCGGGAATTCGGCCCAATACATCGGGCGGATGTAGAGCGCGGTGTCGGGGGCGAAGTGCTTGATGCCCTGATGGGTCAGTTCGATCCATTTCTCGATCGACACGACAGGCTTGAGGCCCATCGCCACCGCCGAGCGGTTCACCCGCGCGCAATGCAGGTCGAGGTCCGGCGTCACGCCCTCGAAGGCGCGGGCGCCATCGAACACCGAGGTGCCGAGCCATGAGGCGTGGGTGCGCACGCCCATGATCGGCACGTTGCCCTCGTGCCATTGCCCGTCGAGGAAAGTCCAGGTCTGGGTCCAGTGATGTGACATGCCCGTCCCTCAGTCCGCCAGCGCCGCGAGGATGCGGACCCAGCTGCGGATACCCTTGTGGAACGAGGTGAGGTCATATTTCTCGTTCGGCGAATGGATACGGTCGTCGTCGAGCGCGAAGCCGACCAGCAGCGTGTCCTGCCCGAGCGTCTTCTTGAAGTGGCCGACGATCGGGATGGACCCGCCCGCGCCGACTGTGACCGGCGACTTGCCCCATTCCTCGGCCAGCGCGGAGGCCGCCTTGGCGAGATTGGGATTGTCGTGCGAGACGGCGACGGCAGGCGAGCCCTCGCCGCTGAGGAACTCCACCGAGCAGTCGGCGGGCAGTTGCGCACGGATGAAGGCACGCACCGCGTCACGCACATGGGCGGGGTCTTGGCCGGCAACGAGGCGGCAGGAAATCTTGGCGGTGGCGATCGACGGGATGACGGTCTTGGCGCCCTCGCCGATGTAGCCGCCCCACATGCCGTTGACCTCGAAGGTCGGGCGCGAGGTGGTCATTTCGACGAGTGAGCGGCCGGTCTCGCCGATTGGGCCGGTGAGGCCGATGGGGCCGAGGAAATTCTCCGGCGTGAGGTCGAGCTTGGCCCACTGCGCCTTCACCTCGTCCGGCGGCTCGACGACCCCGTCATAGAAGCCGGGAATGGTGATGTGGCCGTCCTCGCCATGCACGCTGGCAATGATCTTCGAGAGCACATGCAGCGGATTGGCCGCCGCGCCGCCGTAATAGCCGGAATGCAGGTCGCGATTGGCGCAGGTGACGACGATCTCGTCATGCATCAGCCCGCGCAGCGACACGGTGATGGCCGGCGTCGTCGCGTTCCACATGCTGGTGTCGCAGACGAGGGCGATGTCGGCGGCGAGCGACTGCTTGTTGGCGACCAGGAAGGGCGGCAGGTTGCCCGAGCCGCTCTCCTCCTCGCCCTCCACCATGATGGTGACGTCGACCGGCAGCTTGCCGGTGACCTTGAGATAGGCGCGGCAGGCCTCGACGAAGGTCATGACCTGACCCTTGTCGTCCGAGGAACCGCGCGCGACGATGCGCTTGGCCCCGTTCGGCCCTTCCACGATCTTCGGCTCGAAGGGTGGGTTGTCCCACAGGTTCAGCGGGTCGACCGGCTGCACGTCGTAATGGCCATAGAACAGCACGCGCTTGCTCGCGCCGGCGTCGGAGCGGCCGGTGACGATGGGGTGGCCGGGCGTGTCGTTCAGCTGGGTTGTCAGGCCGAGCCCGGCGAGATCATCCACCAGCCACTGGCCGGCGCGGCGGCACTCGGGCGCATAGGCGCGATCGGTCGAAATCGAGGGAATGCGCAGGAAGTCGAACAGGCGCGCGATGGCGGCATCGAGGTCGGCATCGACGGTGGCGAGGACGCGGTCGAGATCACTCATGGGGTTTCGGTTCACTTGCGGCGGTTGGTGGGCGAGGAGCCCGTGAAGTCGTCGAACATCTGCGCGAAATCGTCATTCGACGTCGCGGACGAAGCGCGGCGCGGCGTGGAGGAGACGGCGCCGGTAGCGCGGGCGCGCCCGCCCAGCACATTGCGCAGGATCGCCTTGGTGACCTGGTTGGTGACTTCGCGCGCCACCTGCCGGGTAACCTGCTCGCCGACGCTCATGCGCCCACGCGAGGGGGTGCCGAGAATGCCGCCGAGGATGCTGTCGAGCCAGCCACCGCCCGAGGCCGCGCCGGCTTCGGGCGGCGTCGTAGAGGGGGCAGGGGCGGGCGCGCCCGGCTTCTGCGGCGCCGCCTCGGGGGCGGTCTCCTCGGCGCGCTTGGCCAGCATCTCATAGGCCGACTCGCGGTCGAGCGTCGTGTCATAGACGCCGCGCACCGGGCTGTTGGCGATCGCGACCTTGCGCAGCTCCTCGGTGATCGGCCCGACGCGGCCGGCGGGCGGGGCGATGAGCGTACGCTCGACCATGGAAGGCGTGCCGTTGCCTTCCAGCATGGAGACGAGTGCCTCGCCCTTGCCGAGCTCGGTGATGACCTGAGCGGTGTTGAGTTTCGGATTGGGACGGAAGGTGTCGGCGGCGGCCTTCACCGCCTTCTGGTCGCGCGGGGTGAAGGCGCGCAGCGCGTGCTGCACCCGGTTGCCGAGCTGGGCGAGCACGCTTTCGGGCACGTCGAGCGGGTTCTGCGTGACGAAATAGACGCCGACGCCCTTCGAGCGGATGAGCCGCACTACCTGTTCGATCTTCTGCAGCAGCGCCTTGGGCGCGTCGTCGAACAGCAGATGCGCCTCGTCGAAGAAGAACACCACCTTCGGCTTGTCGGGGTCACCGACCTCGGGAAGCTCCTCGAACAGTTCCGACAGCAGCCAGAGCAGGAAGGAGGCGTAGAGCTGGGGGGCGCCCATCAGCTTGTCGGCGGCAAGGATGCTGATCGTGCCGTAGCCCGAGCGCTTGTCGATGCGCATCAGATCCTTGATGTCGAGGGCCGGCTCGCCGAAAAACTTGTCGGCGCCCTGGTTCTCCAGCACCAGCAGCTGGCGCTGGATGGTGCCGACCGTGGCAGAGGAGACATTGCCGTAGGTGGTGGTGAGCTTGGCCGAATTCTCCGCCACGAAGGCCAGCATGGCGCGCAGGTCCTTGAGGTCCAGCAGCAGCAGGCCCTGCTCGTCGGCGATGCGGAAGACGACGTTGAGCACGCCTTCCTGCACGTCGTTGAGGTTCATCAGCCGCGCCAGCAGCAGCGGGCCCATCTCGGACACGGTGGCGCGGACCGGATGGCCCTGCTCGCCGAACAGATCCCAGAAGATCACCGGGAATTCGTCCGGCACATAGTCGACGCCGATCTCCTCGCAGCGCTTGAGGATCCAGTCCTGCCCCTCGCCAGGCATGGCGATGCCGGACAGGTCACCCTTGATGTCGGCGGCGAAGACGGGGACGCCGGCGCGGGAGAAGCCTTCCGCCAGCGTTTGCAGCGTCACCGTCTTGCCGGTGCCGGTGGCCCCCGTCGCGAGACCGTGCCGGTTGGCGAGCCTGAGGGTGACATATTCGGGCTTCTCGCTTCTGCCGACGAATATCTTGCCGTCGATGTCCCCGGACATGGCCGTCTCCCAAGCGAACTGACGGCCACCTTTAGAGCGCGCCGGGAGCGGTTCGGCAAGCGCGTCTGTTCGTCATCCCGGCCGAAGGCGAAGCCGTAGAGCCGGGATCGCTGGAAGGTGCAGGAGCGGACCACGATCCCGGCTCGCGCCTGAGGCGCGTCCGGGATGACGTCGATACGGAGCACTTGCCTTCCGCCGCGCGGCGCGCGATTTGGTGAGCCAAGAATCTCAATGTCGGGAACGCCATGGCCGCTCTCACCCCGCCCCCCCAGCGCATCTTCGACGCACGCGGCCGCCAGCTCGACTATGCCGAGCGGACGCTGGTGATGGGCATTCTCAACATCACCCCCGATTCCTTCTCCGATGGCGGACGCAGCGCGGCGCTCGCCGACGCGCTCACCCATGCGCGGCGGATGGTCGAGGAAGGCGCCAATATCATCGACATCGGCGGGGAATCGACGCGGCCCGGCCACACGCCGGTGCCGGTGGAGGAAGAACTGCGGCGCGTGCTGCCGGCGATCGAAGCGCTGGCGGGACTGCCGGTGCCGCTCTCGATCGACACCCAGAAGGCGGCGGTCGCTGAGGCGGCGCTGGCCAAGGGCGTGAGCATCCTCAACGACATATGGGGCTTGATGGGCGACCCCGACATGGCGCGCGTGGCGGCGGCACATGATGCGGGCGTGGTCGCGATGCACAATCGGTCGGTGGTCGATGGCAGCGTCGACATCCTCGCCGACATGATCGCCTTCTTCGAGCAGGCGCTGGAGCGCGCGGCGCGCGCCGGCATCCGTTCCGACCGGATCTGTCTTGATCCGGGCATCGGCTTCGGCAAGACCTTCGAGCAGAACCTTAAGGCGCTGGCCTCGCTCGGGGAGATCGCCAAGCTCGGCTTTCCCGTGCTGCTCGGCACCTCGCGCAAATCGCTGATCGGCAAGGTGATCGAGACGACGCCCGCCGAGCGTCTGCCGGGCACCATCGCCTCCAACGTGATCGGCATCATGGCCGGCTGCGCGATGATCCGCGTGCATGACGTCGCCGCCCATGTGCAGGCGGCGCGGGTGACGGAGGCGATCCTCCATGCCGCGTAGCACCCCGCCTGATTTCTTCGTGCGCCGCCCGCGCCAGGTCGAGAAGCGCCTCGCCTATCTCTGCCTCGGCTCCAATCTCGGCGACCGCGCCGGCACGATGGCGAAAGCGGTGGGGCTGATCGCCCGTACGGGCCTCAAGATCGTCGGGCGGTCCTCGCTCTACGAGACGCCGCCCTGGGGACCGGTGGCGCAGGGGCCGTATCTCAACATGGTGGTGGCGGTGGAGACCGAGCTGTCGGCGCGCGAGCTGCTCAACATGCTGCTCGGCGTCGAGCACGCCTTCGGGCGCGACCGCACCCGCGAGGTGCGCTTCGGGCCGCGCACCATCGACATCGACATCCTGCTTTACGGTGACGACGTGGTGGCCGAGCCCGATCTCGAAATCCCGCATCCGCGCATGATGGAGCGGGCTTTCGCCCTCATACCGCTCGCCGAGTTGGCGCCCGATCTCGTGGTGCAGGGCGTCCCGGTGCGGGAGGCGCTGGAAAGGCTGGACCGCAGCGGCATCGAGAAGGTCGACCCGCAGCCGGCGGAAGGCTGAACGCCGAAAAGGCGGCGGATCGCCCCGCCGCCCCGTTGTCTTACGATGGAGCCGCGTTTAGCGGCAGACTTCGACGTCGCGCGAGCGGAGGTTGCCCCAGCGATTGTAGTAGGTCTGGGTCTCGATCCAGCAGCGCGGGCGGTGCCGACGATAGCCCTGACCATATCCGGGACCATAGGCCGGCACGTAGCGCGGGCCATAACCGCCGCCGTAACCTCCACCGTACCCTCCGCCATAGCCATAGCCGGGGCCATAGGCGGGCGGCGGGGGCGGACCGTAATTGTCGCTGGCGGCCGCGGCGGCGATGCCGCCGATGAGCAGACCGCCCACCACGCCGGCGGCGATGGCGGCGCCGGTATTGTTGCGGTTGCCGGCATAGGAGGGAACCGACGCCAGCGTGACGCCCGCAAGGGCAAGCGCGGCGATCTTGGTGTGCTTGGCGAGACGGATCATGGCGGTCCTCGTAAGAACTCTGTATTCGCTCGCGGCCGGGATTGGCCGTCTGATGGAGATGAACCTAATCCTCGCCGGCTTGCGCCGACCTGAACCGCCTGTTGCAAAAGGTTCATCAAACTGAACGCATTCCAGTGGGGTCGTTCATCCGGTATTCATGCC
Source organism: Ancylobacter sp. VNQ12 (assembly GCF_049445835.1). Taxonomy (NCBI): domain Bacteria; kingdom Pseudomonadati; phylum Pseudomonadota; class Alphaproteobacteria; order Hyphomicrobiales; family Xanthobacteraceae; genus Ancylobacter; species Ancylobacter sp. VNQ12. The sequence goes on from NZ_JBMSDU010000001.1 coordinate 409,268, forward strand.
GGAGCCGGGGAGAGCAGCCATTGCCGGACTATGACAGCCAGGGCCTCGTCGCCGCCTGGATCTTCGATGGCGCCGGCAGCGCGCGCCGCATCGGCTGGGACGAGATCCATGCCGGCCCTCCCGCGGGGAGCGGCTTCCAGTGGATCAGCCTGCAGCAGCTCGACCATCGGCACGGACAGAACTGGCTCTCCGATGAGAGCCGGATCGATCCGTCCATCGTCGAGTCGCTGACCGCCGCCGAGACGCGCCCGCGCTGCGCGCTGTTCGACAACGGCGCCTTCCTCAACCTGCGCGGCATCAATCTGATGCCCTATTCGCTGCCCGACGAGATGCACTCGATCCGCTTCTGGGTGGAGCCGAACCGCATCGTCTCGGTGCGCAAGCGCGCGCTCTCCGCCGTGGGCGATTTCGAGGACGCGATCCAGCGCGGGCGGGCGCCGCGCACGCCGGGCGAATTCGTCGCCGACCTCTCCATGCGGCTCGTCGACCGCATGGACACCGTCATCACCGCGCTGGCCGAGCAGGCCGACGAGCTTGAGGAACTGGTGCTCAGCGCCACGCTGTCCAACCTCAGCATGAAGGTCTCGGAGGTGCGGCGGGTCGCCATCATCCTGCGCCGCTACATCGCGCCGCAGCGCGAGGCGTTGAACCATTTCTCGCTGGAGGATGCCGACTGGCTGACCGCGCGCGACCGCAACCGGCTGCGCGAGGCGGCGGACCGGGTGACGCGCTTCGCCGAGGAGCTCGATTCCGTGCGCGACCGCGCGGCGGTGATCTACGACCAGATGGTCGAGCGCCGCGCCGAGCAGATGAACCACTCCATGCTGGTGCTCGCGGCGGTGACGGTGGTGTTCGCGCCGATGACGCTGATCACCGGGCTGATGGGCATGAATGTGGAGGGCATTCCCGGCGCGGCGGACCCGAACGGCTTCTGGGCGGTCACCCTCATCGCCGGGATGCTGGGGGCCGGGCTGGTCGCGTTGCTGCGGATGATCCGCTGGCTTTAGTCGTCTAATCTGGTCCTCAGGGATGCCGGCGCCAGGGCAGGGCGGCATCGACGAGGGAGCGGAGCATGAGACAGGTCATCTGCAGCGGCATCGCGGCGGCGATCGGCCTTGCCGTGATGGCGAGCGCGCCGGCCGGTGCCTATGAGTTCACCGGCGCTTTCCCCGGCGGCGACTGCGCCGCCATGGCGAGGAGCATCCCGCCGAACAAGCTCTGGTACGGGCACTTCACCGGGCAGCGGGAATGGGGCACCTTCCTCGACCGAATCCAGACCCGCACGGTCGAGGGCTGCTTCCGCACCAAAGCTGAGTGCGAGAACTGGCTGTACCAGTGGCGCTCCACCTATCAATATAATTTCTGGGCCGATTACTGTGTCATCAGCAACCAGCCGCGCCCGCGCCGCCCCTATGCGGGGTGAGGCGCGCAGCAAAAAGGCGCCGGCCCGACGGGGCCGACGCCTTCGCGCGACTTGGTCGAATAAGGCTCAGACGGCCTTGGCGTACAGCTCGGCGACGTAGTCCCAGTTCACCAGGTTCTCGACGAACGCCTTGAGGTAGTCCGGGCGGCGGTTGCGGTAGTCGATGTAGTAGGAATGCTCCCACACGTCGACGCCGAGGATCGGGGTCGCGCCGGTCACCAGCGGGCTCTCGCCATTGGCGGTCTTGGCGATGACGAGCTTGCCGTCCTTTACCGCCAGCCAGGCCCAGCCGGAACCGAACTGGGTGACGCCGGCCTGGATGAAGTCTTCCTTGAACTTCTCGACCGAGCCGAGATCCGCGACGATCTTCTTCTCGAGCTCGCCGGGGATGGCGCCGCCGCCATTGGGCTTCATCCAATGCCAGAAGTGCAGGTGGTTGTAGTGCTGGCCGGCATTGTTGAACAGGCCGGCATTCTTGCCGAAGGAGCCCTTGACGATCTCCTCGAGCGACTTGCCCTCCCACTCGGTGCCCTTCAGCAGGTTGTTGCCGTTGGTGACATAGGCCTGATGGTGCTTGTCGTGATGATATTCCAGGGTCTCGCGCGACATGAAGGGCGCAAGGGCGTCGTAGGAATAGGGAAGTTCGGGAAGCGTGAAGGACATCGAATCTGTCTCCGCAGAATGAAATTCGGCCGCGCCGTCACGGCGCCTTCCACGGGTGCAGGGACACCGCGAAAGATCGGCACCGATTAGATAGGGCTCTGCGCGGCGGCGGACAACCAAAAGCATCGCGCGCGCCTAAATTCTTCTCAATCGTCCTTTCGCGGGCGCGCCGGCGTGATCAATTTCGCCGGATTCCGGCACGACTTTCGTAAACGCGGCGGTAGACGTAAAGTCCTCTTGAACAAGGCCGAAACGAATCGGTCGTGCGGAGTTTTTGGATGGGTGCAGTTTTCATCGGCGTCGGTCTCGCCGTAGCCATTGTCGGTCTACTTCTCGGCGTGGTGGGGTTCAGCTCGTCGGAGACGACGTCGGGCGCGGCTATTCTTAACGCCGGAAGCATCGGTTTTGTTGGCGGGATACTCTTTCTCGGGCTGGGGTTCCTCCACCGGGCCCTCGTCGACATCGCGCAGCGTCTCGATGGCATCGTGCATTTCGAGCCGGAAGAGGAAGAGACGACGGAGCGCGGCGCGATCCTTGACGTCGTCGAGGAGTTGCCGCCCGTCAGCGCCCCGCTGCCGGAGAGGAAGCCAGCCGCGCCGGTCGTCGCTGCCGAGCCGGAACTGGAGCCCGAATCGACCGCCACCTCGCTCGAGGCCGAAGAGGCCAAAACCTCGCGTGGCGGACTGCCTTCCTGGTTCCGCCGCAAGCGCGAGGCGGAGCCGGAGCCCGTGCTCGAACCCGAACCCCCGTTCGAGCCCGAGCCGGCCGCCGAGGCCGCACCGGATTTCGAGCCGCTTCCGCCGTTTCGTCCGGCCGGAGAGGCACCGCGCCGAGACCTGCCGGCGTTCCTGCGGACAGGCTCCGCCACGGCCCCCGCCGAGCGGCCGCTTGCAGGCGGGTTCGGCAGCGAGCCGCGTCCCGCCGAGCCGCGCTTCCCGGATCTGCGATTTGGCGAGCCGCGTATCGGCGAACCCCGTACGTCCGAGCCAAAGATCAGCGAGCCTCGCATCAGCGAACCGCGTATCAGCGAACCACGGATTGCCGAGCCACGCGCGCCGGAGCCTCGTGCGCCCGAGCCGCGTGCACCGGAGATGCCCGCGCCGCGCGACGTTCCCCCGCGCGACGAGCTCGAACCCGGTCCGCCGCCGACCTTCCTGCGCGAATCCGATCTCCTCGGCGATGACGAGCCACTGGCGCCCGAAGTCACGGTGCTGAAATCGGGAACGATCGGCGGGATGGCCTACAAGCTCTATTCCGACGGCTCGATCGAGGCGGACCTGCCGGACGGCACGCTGCGCTTCGCGTCGCTGCAGGAACTGCGCGACCATGTGGCCGGCAGCGCCGCGCGCAGCGAGGACTAGGTCCGCCGACTAGGTCCGCCATCGTATCGCGAACATGAAAAAGGGCGCCGCAGCGCCCTTTTTTATTGCTTGCCCGATTGTCTAGCCGGTGCCTTTGCCGGCGACCGCCAGCGCGAAGGCATCGACCTGCGCGGTCTCCTCCAGCCGGTCGAAGCGCCCGGCGGCGCCGCCATGTCCGGCTTCCATGTTGGTGCGCAGCAGCAGCGGATTCCTGTCCGTCTTGGTGCCGCGCAGCTTCGCCACCCATTTCGCCGGCTCCCAATAGGTCACGCGCGGGTCGGTCAGGCCGGCCAGCGCGAAGATCGCCGGATAGTCCTTGGCCGCGACATTGTCGTAGGGCGAATAGGAACGGATATAGTCGAAAGCCTGCCAGTCGGTGATCGGGTTGCCCCATTCCGGCCATTCCGGCGGGGTGAGCGGCAGTGTGTCGTCGAGCATGGTGTTGAGCACGTCGACGAAGGGCACTTCCGCAATGAGCCCGGCGAACAGCTCCGGTCGCAGATTGGCGACGGCGCCCATCAGCATGCCGCCGGCCGAGCCGCCATGGGCAATGATGCGATCGCGCGCGACGACGTTCTGAGCCACGAGATGTTCGCCCGCCGCGATGAAGTCGCTGAAGGTGTTGGTCTTCTTGGTAAGTTTACCTTCGCGGTACCAGCGCCAGCCCTTCTCCGTGCCGCCGCGTATATGGGCGATGGCATAGACGAAGCCGCGATCCACCAGCGACAGGCGCGAGGTCGAGAAGCTCGCCGGGATCGAGATGCCATAGGCGCCGTAGCCATAGAGCAGGCAGGGCGCCGAACCGTCGAGCGGCGTGTCCCTGGCGAACAGCAGCGAGACCGGGACCAGTTCGCCGTCCGGGGCCGGCGCCATCACCCGGCGGGTGACGTAGTTCTTCGGGTCGTGGCCGGAAGGCACTTCCTGCCGCTTGCGCAGCACGCGGGCCCGGCTAGCCATGTCGTAGTCCCACACCTCGGACGGGGTGGTCATCGAGGAATAGGTGAAGCGGATCTCGGTCTTGTCGAAGCCATAGCCGGGATCGAAGCCGAGCGAATAGGCTTCCTCCGCGAAGGCGACGCTGTGTTCGCTGCCATCCCCCAGCGCACGCACCACGATGCGCGGCAGGCCGTCCTCACGCTCCAGCCGCACCAGATGGGCGCGGAAGGCGCTCTGCGACAGGATGAGCCGGCCCGGCTTGTAGGGCACCAGATCGCGCCACTGCGCGCGGCCGGGCGTGGCCAGCGGGGCGACGACGATCTTGAAATCCTCGGCGCCGTCGGCATTGGTCTCGATGATCAGGCTCTCGACGCCGTCCAGCGCGGGGTGGTGCTCGACGCCGTAGCGCAGGCCCGGCTCGCGCGGTTCCACCCGGAAGGGCGCGGCGAGAGGCGCTTCGAGGTCGATGAGCCAGACCTCGCTGGTGTCGTGGTCGCCGCAGGAGATCAGGCCGAAGCGGCCGGATTGAGTGCGGCCGAGCGAGACGAAGAAGCCCTTGTCCGGCTCCTCATAGATCAGCACGTCGGTCGCGGGATCGGCGCCCAGCAGGTGCCGGTAGACAAAGCTCGGGCGATGCTCGGGGTCGCGGCGGATGTAGTAGAGATGCCGGCCGTCCGCGCTCCACAGCACGTCGCCGGTGGTCTCAGCGATGCTGTCGGCGAGATCCGTGCCGCTGGCGGTGTCGCGGATGCGCAGCGTGTAATATTCCGAACCCGCCTCGTCCGCGGTCCAGGCGTAGAGGCTGTGATCGGGCGATTGCCGTGCATCGCCGAACTGGAAATAGGCCTTGCCCTCGGCGAGCGCGTCGCCGTCGAGCAGGATGGTCTCGCCGGCCACCGCTCCGGCTGGCCGGCGGCAGATCAGCGGGTGCTGGCCACCCTCGCGGAAGCGGGTGAAATAGGCGTAGGGGCCATCGGCGGCCGGCACCGAGGCGTCGTCCTCCTTGATGCGGGCCCGCATCTCCCGCACGAGCTGCTGGCGCAACGGCATATGGGGCGCGAACCACGCCTCCGCGCCGGCGTTCTCCGCCTCCAGCCACGCGCGGATATCCGGCGCCAGCAGATCGGGATCGCGCATGACTTCGCGCCAATTGTCGGCGCGAAGCCAGGCGTGGGGATCGTTCAGGGTCTCTCCGTGGAAGCTGCGGATCAGTGCGGGATGTGAGGCGCCGTCTGTGCTCACGAGTTCGCGCCCCGCTCGTCCGCCTTGAAGGACAGGGCGATGCCGTTCATGCAGAAACGCAGGCCGGTCGGGCGCGGGCCGTCCGGGAAGACGTGGCCGAGATGCGCGTCGCAGGTGGCGCAGCGCACCTCCACCCGGTGCATGCCGTAGGAATAATCGTGAACCTGCGTCACGGCGTGTTCATCGACCGGGCGGAAGAAGCTCGGCCACCCGGTGCCCGATTCGAACTTGGCGTCGGAGCGGAACAGCGGCGCGTCGCAGCAAACGCAACTATAGACGCCGGGCTCCTTCTGCGAGAGGTGCGGACCGCTGAACGCGCATTCCGTACCGTGACCGCGCGTTACGCGAAACTGTTCCTCGGTGAGTTGGGCGCGCCACTCCGCATCGGTCTTCACCACCTTGGGCCGGCTGGTTGTTTCTGTCATGGGAACTCCCTGGATTTTCCTACGGAGATAATTGTGTGATCCGCTTGCCGCAAGGCGGCTGCGGCTTCACGAAGCTGTGGCAACGGCTATGAAAAAGCTCCTTTGGATCGATTTGAGCTTTGCTGCATCGCCGACTGTGACTTCAGAATCATGTGATGTTGCGAATAATTTATGCGCTCCAGGTCAGAAATACCTTGCGGCCGTTGATTCGAAAGTTTATCTATCGCAGAGGGGCTCGTTACCAAGCTGTCTACGCTAATTTGATGCGTATAGTCGTTGAATTTGATGCCCTGAGCCGGATGCCTATCGTTGGTGTCTTGGTATACCGATGTCATTTGAAGAATGAGCCATGAGCGACGCCACGGACGCTACCCTTTATATCGAGCTGACCGCCGATATTGTCTCCGCTTATGTGAGCAATAATGCCGTCGCCCCCGGCGATCTTGCCACTCTCCTCAACGAAGTTCACGGTGCCCTGCACCGCGTGACGAAGGGCGAAATCGAGCCCGCGCCGGAGCCCCTGAAGCCCGCCGTGCCGTTGAAGAAGTCGGTCGCGCCGGACTTCATCGTCTGCCTGGAGGACGGCAAGAGGTTCAAGTCACTGAAGCGGCATCTGCGCACGCAGTACAATCTGACGCCCGAGCAGTATCGCGAAAAGTGGGGCCTGCCGGCGGATTACCCGATGGTGGCGCCGAACTATGCCGCCGCCCGCTCGGCGCTCGCCAAGGAAATGGGCCTCGGCCAGCAGCGCCGCCGGACGGCGCGTCGCTAGCGCGTGATCCTGCCGGGACGTTGCGTTCCGGTGACGCGATGATGCCGGCGACGTCGGGCGGGGAGTTGTGATCTCTTCGCCGCCAGGGGGGGGGCATGCCGACGGCGATTTCGGGATGGATGTGCGTCAATTGCCGCGAGGGCGGAAGTTGAACGAAGGTTGGGTAAGGCCGCTATGCTTTGCATGGCGGCCTTTTTCTTTGCACGATGTCCCGGCTCCATCGGGATTGCTGCGGGATGGCAGCTCGAGCTCGGCCACGAGGCGCCGCAACGCCGCGTGGCGGGAGGGGTCATAACCGAGACCGCTGCGGGCGGCGCGGCGCTCCTGCCGCAGCAGGCGGCGCAGCGTGGCCAGCCGCTGCTCGCGCGTCGAGCCGATGAAGGGACGCAGCGCCGCCGCCCGCGCGGCGATCATTGCCTCCGGGTCCTCCTGGCGCATGGCTCGGATCGGGCGGTGCCGGTGGTGTGCGTGCATGAGGCGGCCTCGCAATGGGACGCCGGCAGTATCGATCTGCATGGGCGGTGTCGGATAAAATTCCTAGAAGCTGACACGATATCGATCCGTGATCCGGCAGCAAATCATTGCTATGTCGAGTTATTTGGCAGGAATGGCGCATGGAGTTATCGATGTTCCTAATTTGTTCTTGCCGATGAAGATGCGGCGTGTTTAGGTTAAAAATCCTAAATATGGAGCGCCGCCATGTATGGCCACCCCCCACCGCCTTTCCTGCCTGTTGTCCCTCCTGCGCGTCCTGGCGGCCCGATCGTGCCCGCTTCGGTGCCCGCCCTGCCGCCCGATCCGTGCCGGCTCGCGGCGGAGATCGCCGCCCGCCACACCGAGCTGCCGGTGGAGGATGTACTGCTCGCCGGTCGGGGCGACCGGCGCCTGTCCTCGGCGCGGGCGCTCGCCATGTATCTCGCCCATGTCGGCCTAGGTGAGCCGATGCGGGCCGTCGCGCGCGGCTTCCATCGTCACCCCTCGACCGTCGCCCACGCCTGCTGGCGCATCGAGGAGCGGCGCGAGGTCGCGGGCTGGGATTGCCGGGTGGCCGAACTGGAGGACGAGGCGCGCCGGCTCATGGCCGGAGATGCGGTCGGGGAGGCGGTCGGGGAGGCGGCTCATGGCGCGTGAGGGCCGCTTCGACACGGTCGAGGTGATGGTCGACGGTGTGGCCGCGCAGGTCCGCGTCGATCTCGAGGAGAGCCCGCTCGGCTGGCTGGCACGCCGGCGTGGGCGCGACGGGCAAACGCTGATCGCCCCGGTGCAACTGCTGGCCGGCGAGCGGCTGCGGGCCGATTTCACCCGTGGGCAGATGACGCCGCGCATGACCGCCGACTGGGGCGCCACCGGCAAGGCGGGGCGGCGTGGGCCCATGGCGGGCCTGAGCATGCCGGAAGCCGCGCTGGCCGCCCGCCAGCGCGTCGCCAGGGCGCTGGAGGCGGCCGGCCCGGAATTCTCCGGCCTGCTGATGGATGTGTGCTGCTTCCTGAAGGGCCTGGAGCAGGTGGAGCAGGATCGCGGCTGGCCGGCACGCACGGCCAAGGTGGTGCTCGGCCTCGGGCTCGACCGGCTGGCGCGCCATTATGGCCTGTCGGGCATCGCCGAGGGGCCGGCGCGCGGACGCATGCGAGCCTGGAGCGCGTCCGACGGGCTGGAGGGGTGAGGGCGGGTCAGTTGACCGAGGTCGCCAGTGCCTGCAGGGCATCGGCGCGGATGCGCTCGACCATGGAGCGCAGGCCGTTGGAGCGCTGCGGCGTGAGATGGTCCTTGAGGCCGATGCGCGCGAACACCGCGCCCGGATCGGTGGCGAGGATGTCGCCGGCCGCGCGGTCGGAATACAGCGCGAGCAATATGGCAATGAGGCCGCGCACGATATGGGCGTCGGAATCACCGACGAAGCTGAGGCGCGGACCCTCGCCGCCGGTCGTCGTCCGGCTGACCAGCCAGACCTGACTGGCGCAGCCCTGCACCTTGGTGGCGTCGCCGCGCTGCTCCTCCGGGAAGGGCGGCAGCTTGCGCCCGAGCTCGATGAGGTAGCGGTAGCGGTCGTCCCAATTATCGAGGAGTTCGAAGTCCTCGATGATGCTGTCGATGCTGGATGTGGTCATGTGCGCCTCGTGAGCCGCATATAGGGGCGCCGGGGCGGCGAGCGCAATGCCAAGCGGGTTCAGGCCGGCCGTTTCGGCGGCAGCGGGACGCCCGGAGCGGGATCGGTGGCGGGGACGGCCGCCGGCGCGAGGGAGCCGGCCGCCGTCGGGCTGCTGGTGCCGGGGCGCAGCGGCCCCTGCCATTCCGGGCTGAGGTCGCGGGTGGTCAGCGTGTCCTCGCTGGACGAACCGAAGGCGCGGGCGGCGGCCTTGCGCTTCTCCTCGACGATCTGCTCGGAAATATAGGCCAGCGCGAAGCGTGCACCGGCCTCGGCGCGCTCGCTGATCACGCTGATCAGCCCGGCGCCGATGGCGCAGGCCTGCGGCTGGCGCGCGCAGAAGCCGCCGGCGTCGGCGACAGCCGAGGTCGCGGCGGAAAGCGCGTCCATGGCGCCGACCGTCGGCTCCTTCGGGGAGCTAGAATCGTGCGGCGACCCGCCCGGAATGCCGGGCAGGAGCAGCAGGACGATGGTCAACCAGAAACCGATCCGTAGCAGAAAGAACATGACGCTTCCCGCGGCTCTCGCCGATGATGCCTCAATGACGCATAATAACGGCGCCGGGTTGCTCAACCGATGTCGCAAAGCCGCGAAATTGCTGGATTGTTGCAAGCGCTTGTTAAGTACGTCGGCGATTTTAGGCTTCGTTTAAGGCCTGCATGGCAGTGTGGGCCAAACCGCGCCCGGGGGCGCGTGGGTTCAGGATGCCATGCCGCGGTCCTATGCAAGCGATCTCCTAGTCGACGACATCGACCTCGATGCCGAGCGTGTCGCCGGCCGTCCCTATCGCACCGGCCGGCGAAAATCCGACCTGTTCATGGTGGTGATCGCCGCCGGCGCCAGCGCGGCCATCCTGTTCAATGCCTTGATGATGCAGGGGCCGCGACGCGAGGGTGCCGCCGCCACCGTGCCGCTGCCGGCGAGCCCGCCGGCTGGGCTGCGCCAGGTTGCCGCTCCGGCGCCGGCCCCGGTCGCAACCGTTCCCGCTCAAGCCCCGGCTCCCGCCGCTATCGCGCCGACTCCGGTTCCCGCTGCCGCCGTCGCCGCCGCTCCGGTGGCGCCGCTGCCGCCGGTGAAGCCGGCGCCGCCGCCGCGTCCGGCCGCCACTCCCGCTGCCGCGCCCGCTACGATGGTGCCGCCCGCCAATGTCGCGCCCGCCGCTGCCGCTCCGGCCGCCATGCCGCCGGCCGATGTCGCGGTCTCCGCGCGGGTGATGGAAGTGCAGAAGGCGCTGGCCCGCCTCGGCTACGGTCCGATCCGCATCGACGGGCGGGTGAGCGATGCCACACGCGACGCGATCCAGCGCTTCGAGCGTGACCGCCGCATGCCGGTGACGGGCGATATCTCCGACCGGCTCGTGCGCGCGCTGAACGAGGTCGCCGGCTTCAACATCCGGTAGGCCGGTCATGCGTCTCAAGAGCGCCATCTGGGTGTCGGCGCTGGTTCGCCGGGCCAACGGGGTCGGCGCCTTCACGGCGGTGCGCCGCCGCGGGGCGGAGGAGGCCGGCGCGATCTTCGTGAAGGTGGCGACGCTCGACGGCAAGGCCGCGCTTTATGGGCCGGCGCTGCCCTCGCTCGACGCCGATCGCGATACCGGCGAGCGGATGTTCGCCCCGCTGCTGCCGCCGGGCACGCCGGAAAGCGCGGCGGAGGAGCGCATGGCGCGCGAGATCCGCTTCGATCCGGATCTGTGGTTTGTCGAGATCGAGGACCGCGACGGCCGGCACTTCCTCGAATTGACCAAGGAATAACCCGCTCAGCCGTGCTGGCGACCCTCGGCCGTCTCGCTGGAGGCGTGCGGCGTCGGGCGCGGGGCGCCATAGCTGCGCATGGACGGCGCCTCTTCCGCACGCTCGCGCGGCACGCGGCGCCCGGCGCGCCAGCTGGCGACCAGATGCTGTGCGCTGGCGACCGGCATCATGTCGAAGGTCTCGGCGAGCCGGGTCATCTCCGCTGCCGAGCGGCCGGTGGCGGGATGCAGCCGGAACAGCACGCGCGACAGCACGGCGAAGGACAGGCCGAGCGCCCGCGCAGCGACGGCGAATGCCTGCCCGGTGCCGTCGGCGACCACGCGCGCGGCGTTTTCCGGCGAGATGCCGAGCGCCGGTTCCAGCAGGGCGGCGATGGCCCCCGGCTCGCCACCGCGCGCGGCTTCCAACAGCGTGTCGGTGAAGCCGTCACTGGCTGCCGCCGGGCGTTCCGCCAGAGGCACGGGCGGCAGGGTGACGAGACGCGCCACCATCGCCGCCCGCTCTTCCGGGCTGGCGGTGAAGTATTCCGGCACGGGTGCCGGGAGGGGCTCGACCGGGGTGGCCTCGCTTGCGAGTTCCAGTGCAGCTTCATCAAGGGCCGGCACCTCGGCCTCGAGGTTGGCCGTGGTGCTCGTCGCGACGTCCGTGGCAGCCTCGACCGGCGCTTCCGTCGGTGTCGCGGCAATAGTGGAGGAAGGCGCAGCGGCATCGACGGGCCTGTCCTGCGGCGCCTCGGCCGGCAGGCAGGCCATGGCCGCCAGCGCCGTTTCGAATCGCGCGAGAGCGGGTTCTGCCGTGGGTTCGGTGGCCGGCGGTGCAGGCGGGGGGGCGACCTCCGGGGCCGACGCTTCCGTGTCGATCGCCGGTGCCGGCTCGGGTGCTGGCTCGGCCTCGCGCGCGCTCGTCTGGTCGATCAGTTGCGCAAGCTGCTTGGCGAGCGCGGGGGAGACCTCGCGGCGGGCGCTGACGGCGGCAAAATGGTCCGGAGAGGTGCTGCGGGCGACCGCCACGAGATCCTCGTCGGTCAGCACGGGCGACTGGCGCAGCACCGGCCCGGCAAGGGCGAGCGGCCCCTGCGCCAGATGCAGCACCAGTTCGCGCGGCATGTCGGCACGCGGGGCGATCTCCCGCACCCATTTGGCGGCGACGGGCACTTCCACCGCGTCGATCAGCCGGCGGGCGAGGGTGGCGAAGCGGCTCTGCTCGGCATCGCTGTGTTGCGGCTCGCGGACATACAGGCTCACAAGCGCGCGCAGCATGTCCGGCCGGGTGTCCTCGTGCCGGCGACGCGCTTCCTCGATCAGAACTTTGAGGCCGGAGCCTGGAGTGGAAGGCATCGCAAAAGGGGGGCTTGAGGATCAAATCCTGCGAAGCAGAAAGCCTCGCGAAACCAAGCTAGGCATGGATCGTTAGCAAGCCGTTAACCATGACGGTTTGTTATGGGGCTGTCCCGGTTGACGTAAGGGCGCAATCCGGCCGGATCGGGACAGTGCGGCGGAGGGGATTGCGCCCGGACGGCGAACAAGGCGCGCTTTCCGGCCTTATCGGGCTAGAGGGATCCGCGCGAACTGCGGAGGGCGATATGGGCTCGGTCGTGCCGTTTCCCGTTCGTCGGACGCAAGGCGATCCCCGCGAGGGGGAGGCGCAAGGCGTCCGCACACCACCACCCGAACGTTCGGGCGAGGTGGTGATCCTGCCCGTCGTGCAGCGGGTCCGTCCCGCGCGGGAAACACTGCCGCCGGTCAATGTGCCGGCCGGCGACAGCCTATGACGGGCTGTCGCAGCCGGCGGCGTCGACCAGCGCCTTGACCTCGTCGCGGGCGCTGCGCTCGCGCACCAGCGCGCGGATGATCACCACGCCCTCGTCGGAGGGCGATTCGACCACCAACCGGTCGGCGACGGTGACTTCGTCGTTCTCCGGCAGAGCCGCCCGTTGCTTGGCGTTCATCAGATCGAGCTCGATCACGCTGCGGCCGGCGGAGCGGTCGTTGATGGCGTAGAAGGGCAGGCCGTGCCGCGTGTAGAACGAGATAGAGGTGTAGTCCTCCGTCGTCGGCATGCGGATCTTCATCGGCCCGTCGCCGAGATCGTACAGGCAGACCGCCGAGACGAAGGCGGGATCGGACGCCGGCAGCACGGCTCCCTCCGGCGAGGGGTCCTCGATCGGCGCCACCGTGTTGATGTCGGTGACGGCGGCGAGCCGGGCATAGGCGTCGCGCTCGGCGAGATAGGGCACGATCAGCACCGCCACCAGATGGACGATCGCCCCCAGCACCAGACCGGCGAGGATCGGCAGGACCAGCCGCTTCATGGGCAGCGCTCCGTCACCAGGCGCGGCATCTCCGGCGCGTCGCTCGTCGAGGAGGCGAGCCCGACCGGGGTGTCGTAGAGCCGCAGCGTGAGGGCGATGCGTTCGCGGGCGCCGGTGGGCAGCCAGTTGCCCGGCCGGGCGCGCGGCCCGAGCAGCACGTCCAGCGTGCCGTCGCGGTTCCACACCACTTCGGGGCTGGTGAAGCCGCCGCGCTGGGCGGCATTGGCGATGAGCCTTCCGCGCCCGTCGGTGACGGTCAGCGTCCAGAAGCGGGCCTGCGGCACCGTGCCCGACAGGCGGATGTCGCAGCGCCCGTCGAGCGGGCGCCCGGCATCGTCGGTGGTGGCGATGAAAGCGAGGCCGTCCGCCAGTTCCAGCGGCAATTCGCCGGCGCGGGACAGCGCGGCGCGGGCATAGGGGTCGGCCTCCTCGGTGCCCGCCTTGGGCCAGGACTGCCAGGCGCCGGCGCGAATGCCCGCCGGGCCGTAGCCGTTCACCGTGGTGACCCAGGTGAGGCCGAGGCCTATGGCGGCGCCGATGGCGAGCGTCAGGAAAAAGAGCAGGGCACGCACGGGATGGGCAATCCGATGGAACGGGGCGCCCCATGGATGGGCGCGCGGACGGGGAAGGTCAACCGGGCAGAGACATCAGCGGGAGCCATCGGCCTAATTGCTGCCGAGGATGGCAGGCGCGGCGCCGGGAACCTGCTCCGTGCCGGCGGCCGCGGTCGGGCGCCGGATCGGCTGGCTGGCGGCGTCGAGCATGCGGCCGGACAGGCCAATCAGCCGCTCCGCCGCCGCTGGCGAGAGGGTGACCGGGCGCTTCACGCCGTCGATCTCCAGCGGCGTCGCCTGCGCCGCGGCACCGTCGAGCGCGGGCGCCGGCTGGCCACCGAGACCGGGCGTCGGCTTGAGCTCGATACCCTGATGGGCGAAAGCCATGACCTTCTGCCACGTCATGGCGGGCAGCGTGCCGCCGGTCATCTTGCGGGTAGGGGCGTAGTCGTCATTGCCGAACCAGATGGCGCCGACATAATTTCCGGTGAAGCCGACGAACCAGGCGTCGCGATAGGCGTTGGTCGTGCCGGTTTTCCCCGAGACCTTGGTGCCGGGAATCATCGCCCGGCGGCCGGTGCCGTTCTCCACGACGCTGTTCAGCATCGGGTTGATCATGCCAATGACGTTCTCCGGGATGACTCGCTTGGGCTTCGGCCCGTTCTTCGCGAAGCTCCACACCGGATCGCCGGCCGGGGTGCGCATCTCGATCACCGCATGCGGGTCGACCGACATGCCGTCATTGGCGAACACGGCATAGCCCGTCGCCTGGTCGAGCACCGTCACCTCGGCGGCGCCGAGCGGCAGAGCGCGGGTGATCTTCAATTCGCTCTTCACGCCCATGGCGTGGGCAAGGTCGACGATGCGCCCGCGCCCGATCGCCTCGGCCAGCTTGACCGCCACGGTGTTGAGCGAGCGGGTCAGCGCGGTGATCAGCGGAATGCGGCCGGCATAGGAGCGGCCGTAATTCTGCGGGCACCAGTTGCCGATACAGATCGGCCCGTCCACCACCATGGTCTGCGGGGTGTATTTCCCGGTCATGAGCGCGGCTGTGTAGACATAGGGCTTGAAGGACGAGCCGGGCTGGCGGAGCGCATCGGTGGCGCGGTTGAACTGGCTCTCGCCATAGTCGCGCCCGCCGACCAGCGCGCGCACTGCCCCGTTCGGCTCCATCACCACCATGGCGGCCTGCTTGGCGCCATAGTCCTTGCCGAACTGCTTCAGGCTGTCGCGCACGGCGGTGTCGGCGGCCTTCTGGATGTTCGGGTCGAGCGCCGTGCGCACGATGAAGGAGCGCTCGGCATAGTCCCGCGGCAGGGTCTCGACGATCTTCTTCACCTGGTCGAAGGCGTAGTCGAGATAGTATTCGGGAACGTCGTCCTGCTTGCGGTCGACCGGCGTCGCCGGGTTGCGGCGGGCGCCGAACACCTGGCCCTCGGTCATGAAGCCCGCATCGACGAGGTTGTCGAGCACCACGCTGGCGCGCCCGCGCGCCGCCGGCAGGTTGACGTGGGGGGCGAATTTCGACGGCGCCTTGAACAGGCCGGCGAGCATCGCCGCCTCGGCGAGGTTCACGTCGCGCGCCGACTTGCCGAAATAATACTGCGCCGCCGCGTCCACGCCGAAGGCGCCGCCGCCCATATAGGCACGGTCGAGATAGAGCTTGAGGATCTGGTTCTTGGTGAGATGGAACTCCAGCCACAGCGCCAGGAACGCTTCCTTGATCTTGCGCTCCAGCGTGCGCTCGTTCGACAGGAACAGGTTCTTGGCGAGCTGCTGGGTGAGCGAGGAACCGCCCTGCACCACGCCACCGGCACGCGCATTGGACAGCACTGCGCGGAAGGTGCCGGGGATGTCGATGCCGAAATGGTCGTAGAAGCGCCGGTCTTCGGTCGCCAGCACGGCCTTGATCAGATGGTCGGGGAACTCCTCCAGCGGCACCGTGTCGTTGTGGCGGATGCCGCGCTCGCCGATGACGTTGCCGTAGCGGTCCTGGAAGGTGACGGACAATTCGGCCCGTTTCAGCCAGTCGTCCGAGGTCTCCTGAAACGCCGGCACGGCAAGCGCCAGCATGAGCACGGCACCGACCGCGCCCCAGCTCATGCAAATGGAGGCGATGGAGATGGCGACCCGCGCCGGACCCTGCACGTTGAAGCGCTCGGTGAAGGCGACGAAGCTGTCCCACCCCGCGTGCAGGGCGACACCACCGGCATAGATCGACGAATCGATCCAGGAATCGAGCGCGAGCAGGAAGTTCTTCAGCCGCTTGCCGCCACGCCGGCGCGGGGCGGAATCCTCCTGCGGCGGGGCCGCAGGCGATTCCTCGCGCGGCGCGTCGGGGGAAACTTCGTGCGGCGTGTCGTTCAAGCCCGATACTCCTGGGGCGCCGGCGGGCACCCGGCCCACCTGCGAGGCCTTCCGTCCTTATAGCCGAGCCCTCGCCGCTGCACGAGAGCAGCATCGGGGCTCGCTAAGGCCGTGGCGCGACGCTATCTAAGGTTTGATTGCCGGATCGTGAAGCATCTGGCCCGCGATCCGCACTCAAAGTGAAGAACCGATGAATTCCGACGCCAACGAGCCCTTCTGGCGCACCAAGTCGCTGGACGAGATGGACGCCGCCGAGTGGGAGAGCCTGTGCGACGGCTGCGGGCGATGCTGCCTGGTCAAGCTGCAGGACGAGGACACCGAGGCGATCGCCTATACCGATATTGGCTGCAAGCTGCTCGACGACGATGGCTGCCGCTGCCGCGACTATCCTAACCGGCAGGCGCAGGTGCCGGACTGCGTCCGCCTGACGCCGCAGACGGTGCGCGCGCTGGACTGGCTGCCGCCATCCTGCGCCTATCGCCTCGTCGAGGAAGGCCGCGACCTTTATTGGTGGCATCACCTCGTCTCGGGCGACCGCGACAGCGTACACGCCGCCGGCGTCTCGGTGCGCGGCAAGGTGGCGGCGCTGGAGGACGAGCTGCCGCTGGAGGATTTCATCGAGCACATGGTGCGCTGGCCGCTGCGCCTGCCGCGCGGCGCAATTCGTCGCTTGGCGAAGGCCGTGCCGCTCAACGCGGCAGCGGCGCCGTCAGCAGCATCACCGCGAAAGCGCTGAAGGCGTGGGCGGCGCAGATCCGCGGTCCCGCGCAAGGATTCCGCCGAAGGCGCTATCTCCGCGACACCCCGAGGTGCGCCGTCCTCACAGCGCCAGCACGCTCTTGTCGACCTGATTGATGTCCTTGGTGCCGGTGAGCGCCATGGAGACGTCGAGCTCCTTGCGGATGATCTCGATCGCCTTGGCGACGCCGGCCTCGCCGCCGGCGGCGAGCGACCATAGGAAGGACTTGCCCATCAGGCAGCCTTTGGCGCCCAGCGCCACCGCCTTGAGCACGTCCTGGCCGGACTGGATGCCGCCGTCGAACCAGATCTCGCTCTTGCCGCCGCCGATGGCGTCGACGATCTTCGGCAGGGCCGAGATGGAGGATACTGCCCCGTCGAGCTGGCGGCCGCCATGGTTCGACACCACGATGGCGTCGGCGCCGGTCTGCGCGGCGATGCGGGCGTCCTCGACATCGAGCACGCCCTTGAGGATGAGTTTGCCCGGCCAGATCGAGCGGACCCATTCGACATCCTTCCACGACAGGGACGGGTCGAACTGGCCGGCGATCCACTGCGAGAGCGTCGAGAGGCTGTCGCTTTCCTTGCGCACCGCGAGATTGCCGAAGGAATGGCGCTTGCCCATCAGCACGCTGAGCGCCCAGGCTGGCTTGGTGGCGATGTCGAGCGCGTTGGCGAGCGTGAGCTTGGGGGGAACGGCGAGGCCGTTCTTGATGTCCATGTGGCGCTGGCCCTGGATCTGCAGGTCGAGCGTCAGCACCAGAGCCGAGCACTTGGCGGCCTTGGCGCGCTCGATCAGCGATTCCGAGAATTTGCGGTCGCGCATCACATAGAGCTGGAACCAGAACGGCTTCGACACCGCCGCCGCCACGTCCTCGATCGAGCAGATCGACATGGTGGACAGGGTGAACGGGATACCGGCGGCCTGCGCGGCGCGGCAGCCGTGGATTTCGCCGTTGCCGTGAAACAGGCCGGTGAGGCCGGTGGGGGCGATGGCGAGCGGCAGGGAGACCTTCTCGCCGATCATCGTCGTCGCGGTGGTGCGCTCGGACACGTCGATCATCACCCGCTGGCGCAGCGGGATGGCGGCGAGGTCGGCCTTGTTGGCCTTCAGCGTGGTCTCGTCATAGGAGCCGCGGTCGGCATAGTGGAAGATCGCGCGCGGCACCTTCCGCTTGGCGATTTCCCGGAGGTCCTGGATGTTGGTGACGGTGACCATCTGCCGATTTCCCTGCCAGAAGTTTCGGGGGAGGGTCATATCCCTCCCCCGTTTCGCGTCAATGGTGGATGACGAGTGCGGTGAACGGCCACAGATAGGCCTGCGCCGTCACCAGAAGGCCGACCATCACCGCCAGCGCGACGGAGTGGAAGAACACGTAGCGCAGGATGGTGCCTTCCGAGTTCAGCCAGCCGGTGGCGGTGGAGGCGACGACGATGGACTGCGCGTCGATCATCTTGCCCATCACGCCGCCGGAGGAGTTGGCGGCGGCCATCAGCGTCGGCGACAGGCCGAGCTGCTCGGCGGTGATCTTCTGCAACCCGCCGAACAGCACGTTGGACGCGGTGTCCGAGCCGGTGAGCGCGACGCCGAGCCAGCCCAGCATGGTGCCGAACAGCGGGTAGAGCGGGCCGGTCATGGCGAAGGCGAGGCCGAGCGTGGCATCGAGGCCGGAGTAGCGGGTGAGGAAGCCCAGCGCCAGCATGATGGCGATGGTGGCCAGCGAGAAGCGGACCTTCCAGAGCGTGCGGCCGTAGATCTGCACCAGCCGCAGCGGCGAGAAGCCCATCAGCAGGCCGGCGATGATGGCCGAGGCGAAGATGCCCGTGCCGGTCATGGACAGCGCGTTGAAGTTGAACACCGCCGCTTCCACATGCGGCGCGGCGACCACCGGCGGCACCTTCTGGATGAGGTTGTGCAGGCCCTCGAACGGGATCTTCTGGATGAAGATGCCGTCCAGCCAGCCCTTCACCTGCGGGATGCCCCAGGCGAAGACGAAGACGGTGAGGATGCCCCAGGGCAGCCACGCCTTGACCAGCGCGCCGGTGGTGGGGCGCGCCTTGGAGAAGTCGGTCGCGCCCTTGGTCGACAGGCTCTCCGAGCCGTCGCCGCCCTCACGGCCCTTCAGGGCGGTGGAGGTCCAGATCTTCTTCGGCTGCCAGACGCGCAGGAAGGCGATGAGCACGACCATCGACACGATGGCGGCCACCACGTCGACCAGCCAGGGCCCGTGAAAGTTCGAGACCAGGAACTGGGGAACCGCGAAGGAAATGCCGCAGACCAGGATGGCCGGCCAGATCTCCAGCATGCCGCGCCAGCCCGCAAAGGCCCAGATGAGCCAGAACGGCACCAGCAGCGAGAAGAACGGCAGCTGGCGGCCGATCATCGCCGACAGGTCGAGCAGGTCGAGGCCGGTGACGGCGGCGAGCGCGATGACCGGTGTGCCCAGCGCGCCATAGGCGACCGGCGCCGTATTGGCGATCAGCGACAGGCCGGAAGCGGCGAGTGGTGAGAAGCCGAGGCCGATGAGCAGCGCCGCGGTGACCGCGACCGGCGTGCCGAAGCCCGCCGCGCCCTCGAAGAAGGCGCCGAACGAGAAGGCGATCAGCAGCAGTTGCAGGCGGCGGTCGCCGGTGATGCCGGCGATGGAGTGCTGCAACGTGGTGAACGAGCCGTTCGCTTCCGTCAGCTGGTGCAGGAAGATGATGTTGAGCACGATCCAGCCGATCGGCATCAGGCCATAGGCGGCACCGTAGCCGGCGGCGAGGCCCGCCTTGTCCGCCGGCATGCCGAACAGGAAGACGGCGATGACGAAAGCGGCGACGAGGCCGGCGAAGGCGGCAACATGCGCCTTCATGTGCAGGAAGCCGAGGCCGACCAGCATCACCACGATGGGGATCGCGGCGCAGAGCGTGGACAGAGCGAGATTGCCGAACGGGTCGTAGACTTGTTGCCAGATCAAGGTGGCGTTCCTCCGGGGCTAGCGGGACGGAGTTGTTCTCCGGTATTGCGCGTCTTGCGATTGGACCCACGGCAACCCTGGGGTTGCCGCAGGCCGCACCTTCCCGAACGGAAGTGTTCCACGTAGGAAGGTGGGGAGCATAAGGTCATGCTTGGTAAGTTCGTCTTACCAGACGAGTCAATTGGTACGGATCTTAGCCATTGGTTGTAGGCCGCTGCTGGCGCAAGCCAGAATAATATCGTAAAAACAATGGGGAAGAGGTGATCCATGAGCGAGCGGCTGCGCACGCCGAAGCTGGCAGAGGCCATCGCGGAGCATATTGAACGGCTCATATTGGAGGGTGTGCTGCGCCCCGGCGAGCGGCTCGCGAGCGAGCGCGACCTCGCCGAACGGCTCGACGTGTCGCGGCCCTCGCTGCGCGATGCGCTGGCGCTGCTGGAGACGCGCGGGCTCCTGGCCACCAGCCGCGACGGTACGCGGGTGACGCAGTTCCTCTCCGGCCTGACCGAGCCGCTCGCCGGGCTGCTGCAATCCAACGAGCAGGTGACGGCGGATTATTTCGAGTACCGCGCCGCGGTGGAGCGCACCGCCGCCGGCCTCGCCGCGGTCCGCGCCACCGGACCGGAGCGGGAGGCCATCGGCGACTGTCTCGTCGAGATGGAGGCGGCGCACGAGGCGCTGGACCCGACGCGCGAGGCGGAGGCCGACATCGTGCTGCACCGGCTGATCTATGCCGGCTCGCACAACCTCGTCATCCTGCATGTGATGCGGGCCTTCTCGGAAATGCTGCGGCGGGACATCTTCTTCAACCGCACCGCCTTGTTCGCGCAGGCCCCGTTCCGCGACGCGCTGCTGGAGCAGCATATGGCCATCGGCCGGGCGGTGATCGCGGGGGACGCGGCCGCCGCCGAGGAGGCGGCGCACTACCACCTCAAATTCACCGGCGAAACGGTGGAGAAGAACCGTCGCGACGCGGCGCGGGCCGATCTCGCGCTGCGGCGTCTCGGCCGCTCGACGCTGCTGGCGGGGGAGTGAGCGGCGGCGCCCGACCCGCCGCACGGCATTTCCGGCGACTGGCACCCACGCCGTGGTTGCCGTCGCGGCGCACTCAAGGTAAATGAGCCGCATGAAAATGATCGACACTTTCAAAGACCGCCAACAGACCGCTGCCGCTGCCAAAGCCCGCCTGGTCGCCAACCTGAAGTCACGTCCGAGTGCGGACGATCCCGCCGTCATCGCCCGCGCAGCGGAGCGCAAGGCCGTAGAAGAGGCGCGTGCCGCGCGCCGTGCCGCGCGTGCGGAAGCCGCCGCCGCCGCCGAACTCGCCGCCCGCGAAGCCGCCGCCGCCGAGGCGGAAGCCGCCGCCGCCGCCGAGAGCCACGCGCGCAACGCCGCCGCCGCCTATGCCGCCCAGCAGGCCGAGCGGGCCCTCGCCCTGGCGGCTGAGCAGAAGGCCAAGCGCGACGAGCGCTATGCCGCCCGCAAGGCGCGCGCCGGCCGCTAAAGGGCCCTAGCCGGCCGCGCGCTGGCCGGCGAACTGGCCGCCATAGCCGCGCTGGGGAACCCCCAGCGTCTGCTCCAGAATGAGCTGACACACCTTCATCCCCGCCCGCAGGCGGATGGGGCGCGGGCCGAGATTGATGATCTCGAGCTGGATGCGCCCCGTCGAGCCGGCGTGGATGGTCGGCGCCGTCAGATGGACGATGAGGCCGATGCGGGCGAGCGAGCTCTTGCCTTCGACGCGGGCGGCGAGCCGCGCGCCGGGCCCGAGGTCCACCCGCTCCAGCGTCCAGCCCAGTACCAGCCGGCCGGGATCCAGCACGAAGCCGTCCTCGCCGATCTCGATATCGTCCGCCATCCGGGTGATGGCGTCGCGGAAGCTGTAGCCGGGCCCGGCGGGATCGATGACCGGGTCTTCGCCTTCGCCGGTCGGACGGTAGAGCGTGAGGCGGGTGTCGAGCCGCAGATCGACGCCGTTGGGCGCGTAGAATTCCGCAGGCGGTGGAGGGTCGATGCTGAGCGCCCCGCTTTCGAGGGCGTCGACGATGTCGCGGTCGGTCAGGATCAAGGGCGACGGCCCTCCAGCTACGCAACGGGCTCAATCGGTAACACGCTTTGCCGCAATGCGGAATGGTCGCGCGAAAGCCGGATCCGCTACAGCGCATGATTGCAGCGCCGGCGAATTGGCGCGAGCCATGCAAGGAAATGATTGCGGCAATGCATGGCATGGCCCTTGAGCCGGGGCGCCGCGCAGCCGAATGTGCCCTCGACGCGACGCGCCCGGAGGCGGGCGCCGCCTATTTTGGAGTACCCGATGTCCGCCCTTCCCAAGATCCTCGGCATTTCCGGCAGCCTGCGCGCGGGCGCCAACAGCACGGCGGTGCTGGAAGCGCTGAAGGTCGCGCTTGCGCCCAAGGCCGAGCTGACCGTGTTCCGTCTCAACGACGTGCCGCTCTACAATCAGGACGAGGACAATGAGAACCAGCCGGCCGGCGCGGCGGCGCTGCGTGCGGCCATCGCCGCGGCGGATGGCGTGATTTTCGCCTCGCCCGAGTATAATTACGGCACCTCCGGCGCGCTGAAGAACGCCATCGACTGGGGCTCGCGGCCTTACGCCAAGGGCGCGCTGCGCGGCAAGCCGGTGCTGGTCATCACCTCTTCGCCCGGCTCGACCGGCGGCATCCGCGCGCAGGCGCAGGTGCGCGAATCGCTCTCGGCGGCGGGTTCGCGCGTGCTGGACTACCCGCACCTCGCCATCCCCAATGTCGGCGACAAGATCAAGGACGGCGCGTTCGCCGACGAGAAGACGGCGGGCTTCGTGCTCGGCGGCGTCGACGCGCTGCTGGCGGAAATCCGCCTGCTGGCGCTCGCCAAGGCCTGAGCGCGCGGGCGCGCCTCTTGAGAAGTGGCGGGGATGGGCCACACTGGCGCCGGTCCCCGCCGGAGAGCCGCTCATGCGCCGTCCTTTCATCGCCCTTTGCGCCGCCCTGCTGGCCACGGTGCCGGCCTTCGCCGACCCGGTGCCGCGCGCCAGGGTCGATGCGGCGCTGGCCGGGCTCGACCGGCTGGCGGCAAAGGCGGCGGCGGAGGGGCTGGTGCCCGGCCTCGCCATCGCCGTCGTCCATGACGACAAGGTGGTGTTCCTGAAGGGCTATGGCCTGCGCGAGGCGGGGCAGCCGGCGGGTGTCGACGCCGACACGGTGTTCCAGCTCGCCTCCTTCTCCAAGCCGATCTCGGCCACGGTGGTGGCGGCGCTGGTGAGCAGGAAGCTGGTCGAGTGGGACACGACCATCGCCGCGCTCGATCCCGGCTTCCAGCTGCAGGGCGCCTACCCGACGCAGCAGCTCACCGTGCGCGACCTGTTCGCCCACCGCTCCGGCCTGCCCGGCGATGCCGGCAACGAGCTGGAGGCGCTGGGCTATGACCGGGCGACCATCCTCGATCGCCTGCGCCTCGTGCCGCCTTCCTCCAGCTTCCGCGCCGGCTATTCCTATTCCAATTTCGGCCTCACCGAAGGCGCCGTGGCCGCCGCGAAACCGACCGGCAAGCCGTGGGAGCAGGTGGCGGAGGACGAGCTCTACCGCCCGCTCGGCATGGCCTCCACCTCCTCGCGCCATGCGGACTTCCTCGCGCGCACCAACCGCGCCGCGCTGCACATTGGCGGGGCGGGAAAATGGGCGGCGAAGCTCACCCGCGCGCCGGACGCGCAGGCGCCGGCCGGCGGCGTCTCCTCCAGCGCCCGCGACCTCGCGCAGTGGCTGCGGCTGGAACTGGCCAATGGCGTGTTCGACGGCAAGCGGCTGATCGCTGAGGAGGCGCTGGCGGCGACGCACCAGCCGCTGATGAATCGCGGCCGCAACCCGGTGACCGGCGATGCCTCCTTCTATGGGCTGGGATGGAATGTCGAGTTCGGCCGGCACGGGCTGAGCTGGGGGCATGCGGGGGCGTTCAGCGTCGGCGCGCGCACGCTGGTGACGATCTACCCGGAGGCGGGCATCGGCCTCGTGGTGCTGGCCAACGCCTTCCCGACCGGCGTGCCCGAGGGGCTGGCATCGAGCTTCTTCGACCTCGTCTTCGACGGACGGGTCGACAAGGAATGGATCGCCCCGTGGAACGCCGCCTTCGAGGGGATGTTCGCCCCGGCCGTGGCGGCGGCGAAGGCGCGCTATGCCCCGCCCGCCGGCGGCGTGCTGCCGGCCGCCCCGCTCCAGGCTTATGAAGGCCGCTACGCCAATGCCTATCTCGGCGCGGCGGAGGTGGCGGTCGTGGGGAGCGGGCTGGAGCTGCGGCTGGGGTCGGGCGGGGCGACGCGCTTCCCGCTGAGCCATTTCAACCGCGACGCCTTCACCTACATTCCCGCTGCCGAACTGCCGGACCTGCCCTCCGGCATCAGCTTCACGCTCGGCCCGGACGGGCGGGCGAGTGCGCTGACCATCGAGGATCTCGATGGCTTCGGGCTGGGTACGCTGGCGCGGGAGTGATCATCGCCGCCCGGCGGTGCTCGCCTGACGGCGCAGATGGATGAGCTGCGCGCTCAGGCCGACGACGAGCGCGAGCAGAATGGCGAGTTGGGCGCCGACGAGCAGCGGCGCTGTCGGATCGGTGACGAAGGGGTGGCCGTCCGGCACGCGGCGCAGGATTTCGGAAACGGTGGGCAGCATCAGCAGGAACGCGGTCAGGCTCAGGCAGATCGTCTCGATGTACCGGGCGGCGCGCGGCGGCAGCGCAACGGCCCCGACGCCGTAGCCGGCGAACAGCAGCGCGAGCGTGACCGCACCGGCGATGGCAGCCGGCGGGCTCTTTGCGACCAGGAAGACCGTGCTGGCGCCGATCACCATGGCGATGAAGTAGACGATGCCCGGCCGCGACCACGGCACGATGCGGCCATGGCGGGCGAACATGTAGGCCGCCACGGGAATGGCCGGCAGGCTGCCGAGCGTATGCACCCAGCCAATGGGAGAGATCCCGAACATGCGAAAATCCTTATCCTGAGAGCAGCATGACTACCTATTAGTAGGTAGTCGAAAAGGGCATGCAGCGACGGGTTTCTTTTCCCTCAGCGGGAGAAGATGAGCCGCGCCAGCAAGGGGCGGATGACGACGCCAAACATGCCGGCATCGCCATAGGCGCGGGCCGACAGCATGGCGCCGTGAACCGTCGCGAGGAAGGTCTCGGCTTCGGCCTCGGCCGTGCCATCCAGCCGGAGGCTACCCTCCCGGGCGCCCCGTTCGAGGACGGAGGTCAGCCACGCCGACAGCACGCGGAAATGCGCACGCACTTCCAGCGCGACCTCGGCGGGCAGCACGGGAATCTGCGTCGCCAGCAGCGCGCAGACGCAGAACGGCGCGCTCGCATCGATGATGCAGGCTTGCCAATAGCCGGTATAGGCGCGCAGCTGGCCGGCGGGATCGGCGACATTGCGCTCCAATTCGGCGATTCCGGCTTCCGCCTCCGCGCGATACCGGGCGACGAGCGTGCGCACGAGATCGGACTTGGCCGGAAAATGGTGATGGATGCTGGCATTGCGGATGCCGACCACCTTGGCGATGTCGGCATAGCTAAAGCCATTATAGCCGCCCGCGATGATCAGCGAGCGCGCGCAGCGGAGAATGTCGTCGAAGGTGGAGGAGGCGTTACTCATAGTCGTTGTATACCTACTAATAGGTAGGCAGTCAAGGTGCGAGCGGAATCGGCCGAACCCTGGCGGGCTAATCCCTCACCTGTCGGTCGCCCGGCTGCTCCGGGGCGAGGGGGTGAAGAGGCTGCGCGCGGGCTTTAGATCGAGAAGCGGCGTGCCGCTTTCATTGTATTGCGATCGGCGCCACGCCCTGCGCAGCGTGTCCGCGGATATGCGAGCAGGAAATGAATGAAAGTCCTATAATAGGAAAATAGTCCTTGACAGCGTGACGCTGGTCCGGTAGCTTCCTGTCATGCTCCACAGTTGCGTCGAGGGCGCGGGCGAGTTGCCCGGCGGCGGGCGTTCGGGGCGAGGTTTCAGCCGGCCGGTTGGGCCGGCTTTTTCATGTCTCGACCAGCGCGTGGCGGAGGTGGCATGTCGGTTCCGGTGCGGGCCATTTCGCCCGAGGCACTGTCGGTCGCGCGGCGGCTCTACGAGACGACCAACGTGCCGATGCGGCACATCGCCGACATGCTCGGTATTGCCAAGACCACCTTGAGTTGCCGCGTGAAACAGCTTGGCTGGCAGCCGCGCCGGCACCGCGTCGCGCGCCTGGCGTTGCCGCCCGATCTTCCCCCGCTCAAGACGAGCGCACCGCCGCTCGCGCCGGTTCAAGGCGAGGCCGCGCTGGCGTCGCTCTCCCGCCGCGCGCTGATCGTGCGGCTGGTGGCGCGCATCGAGGCCGAGATCACCGGCATCGAGCAATTGCTGGCGCTGGCCGGCGGGCCGGGCGAGGCGAGCGTCGCCGATGCCGAGCGCGCGGCGCGCACGCTGGCCGTGCTGGTGCGGGCGCTGCGCGAACTGGCGGCGCTGGAGAAGAACGAGCCGGACGGGGCCGAGGATGACGCAGCCGCACGCGATGCCGACGCCTTCCGACGCGAGCTTGGCGCGACGCTTGAGCGCGTGCTGGCGGCAGGGGAGGCTGGCTGAATTCATCGCCGGGCTGGAGCCCGACACCGCGGAACGGCTGCTGCATCACTGGCCGCTAATCGGCCGGCCGGCGCAGCAGCCCCCGCGCGCCGCGCAGGGTGGCGGCGACTGGCTGACCTGGCTGGTGCTCGGCGGGCGCGGCGCCGGCAAGACGCGAGCGGGCGCGGAATGGGTGCGCGCGCTCGCTTTAGGCCGCGACGGCCCGCCGGCCGGGCGCATCGCGCTGGTGGCGGAGAGCCTCGCGGATGTGCGCGAGGTGATGGTGGAAGGCGTCTCCGGCATCCTCGCCGTGCATCCGCACCGCGAGCGGCCGCGATGGGAGCCGACCCGCCGGCGGCTGGAGTGGCCGAACGGCGCGGTGGCGCAGGGCTTTTCCGCCGACGACCCGGAATCGCTGCGCGGGCCGCAATTCGATGCGGCCTGGTGCGACGAGCTGGCGAAATGGCGCTACGCGCAGGCGGCCTTCGACATGCTGCAATTCGGCCTGCGCCTCGGCGCCCGGCCACGCCAGATGGTGACGACGACGCCGCGCCCGACCGCACTTCTGCGCGCGCTTCTCGCCGATCCGCGCACGGCGGTGACGCGCATGGGCACGGCGGAGAACGCCGCGCATCTGGCGCCGAGTTTTCTCCACACCGTGGTCGGCCGCTATGCCGGCACCCGGCTCGGCCGGCAGGAACTGGACGGCGAACTGATCGAGGACCGGCCGGACGCCTTGTGGAACCGCGCCGTGCTGGAGGCGGGGCGCGAGGACACGGCGCCCGAGCTGGTGCGTATCGTGGTGGCGGTCGATCCGCCGGCTTCCTCGCGCAAGCATGCCGATGCGTGCGGGCTGGTGGCGGCGGGCATTGACCGTGCCGGCATCGTGCATGTGCTGGCCGATGCGAGCGCGCAGGGCCTGACGCCGACCGCCTGGGGCGGCCGGGCCATCGGGCTGTTCCACCAGCTGGAGGCCGACCGCGTGGTGGTGGAGGTCAACCAGGGCGGCGAGATGGTGAGGACCATCCTCGGAGGCATCGACCCGGCCGTGCCGGTGGCCGAGGTGCGGGCGACGCGCGGAAAATGGCTGCGCGCCGAGCCGGTCGCCGCGCTCTATGAGCAGGGCCGCGTGCGCCATGCCGGCGCCTTCCCGGCGCTGGAGGACGAATTGTGCGATTTCGGCCGCGACGGCCTGTCGAACGGGCGCTCGCCCGACCGGCTCGACGCGCTGGTCTGGGCCATCACCGCGCTGGCACTCGGCCCGAAGGATGTGGCGCCACGGGTAAGAAGGGTGTGA
This sequence comes from Ancylobacter sp. VNQ12, assembly GCF_049445835.1. Lineage (NCBI taxonomy): Bacteria > Pseudomonadati > Pseudomonadota > Alphaproteobacteria > Hyphomicrobiales > Xanthobacteraceae > Ancylobacter > Ancylobacter sp. VNQ12. The sequence continues at coordinate 436,800 of NZ_JBMSDU010000001.1, forward strand.
GCCCCTCCGGCCGAATGGCCGATACGCCGTTGTTCCGGGTGTCTGCCACATAAAGCAACGTCATCCTGAGGCGCCCGGCCGCCGGCCGGGCCTCGAAGGATGCTCGCCAAGTACGCCAAAGGACCATCCTTCGAGGCTCGCTGCGCGAGCAGCTCAGGATGACGGCGATTTGTTTCACAGATCGGAGCCCCTTCATGAAGCTCTTTCCCTTCCGCCGGAACGCGCCGCCGGAGGCCAAGGCCTCGCGCACGCAGGCGCTGGTGGCGCTGATCGCCGGGCACCGGCCGCGCTGGACGCCGCGCGACTATGGCGCGCTGGCCCGCGAGGGCTACCAGCGCAATGCGGTGGCGCATCGCTGCGTGCGCCTCGTCGCCGAGGCGGTGGGGCAGGTGGGCTTCACCCTCTCCGAGGACGGGCGCGAGATCGCCGCCCATCCGCTGATCGAACTGCTGGCCCGGCCCAATCCCCGGCTTTCCGGCACCGGCCTGATGGAGGTGCTGGCGGCGCATCTCCTGATTGCCGGCAATGCCTATGTCGAGGCGGTGGCGCTCGATGGCGCGCCGCGCGAACTGCATGTGCTGCGGCCCGACCGCATGCGCGTGGTGCCGGCCGCCGATGGCTGGGCGCAGGGCTATGACTACACCGCCGGCGGGCGCTCGGTGCGCTTCACCCAGGAGGGTGCGGTGCCGCCGATCCTGCATGTCGCGCTGTTCAACCCGCTGGACGACCATTACGGCGCCCCGCCGCTGGAGGCGGCGCAGATGGCGCTGGACCTGCACAATGCGGCGGGCGCCTGGAACAAGGCGCTGCTCGACAATGCGGCGCGGCCGTCCGGAGCGCTGGTCTATGGCGGGGCGGGCAACCTCTCCGACGAGCAGTTCGAGCGGCTGAAGGAAGAGCTGGAGGCGAACTTCTCCGGCAGCGCCAATGCCGGCCGCCCGCTGCTGCTGGAAGGCGGGCTGGACTGGCGCCCGCTCTCGCTCACGCCGAAGGACATGGATTTCCTCGAGGCCAAGAACGCGGCGGCGCGGGAGATCGCGCTCGCCTTCGGGGTGCCGCCGATGATGCTCGGCATTCCCGGCGACGCCACCTACGCCAATTATGCCGAGGCGAGCCGCGTGCTGTGGCGCCAGACCGTGCTGCCGCTGGCGCGCCGGCTGGCGGCCGACCTCGCGGGCTGGCTGGCGCCGGCCTATGGCGCGGCGCGGCTGGTGCTGGAGCCCGACCTCGACACCGTCGAGGCGCTCAGCTTCGAGCGCGAGGCGCTGTGGCGCCGGGTGAACGAGGCGAGCTTCCTCACCGACGACGAGAAGCGCCAGGCGGTGGGCTACGGCGTGCGGGAATAGTCCAATCCCGTCATCCCGGCCGAGCGCAGCGAGAGCCGGGATCGCGGCCCGCCTGATGCTCTTCCTCGGCACGCGATCCCGGATCGCCGCATCGCGGCGTCCGGGATGACGTCTGGTTGAAGGGAGACACGCCCGTGCAGACCCTCATCGACGCCTTCGCGGCTCGGGGCGACCTGGCCCATCTCGCGCTGCTGATGTGGGCGCTCGGCGCCTCCGCGCTGGCCGCCGCCGCCATGCGCGAACTCTCCCGCGCCGCCCGGCGCTTCGACGACTTCGTGCGCGAGATCGCGCGCTTCAACGCCCAGCTCGGAGACGAGGAATGACATCGACCCCGCGTATCCGGGCCTTCCTGCCCGCACGCTTCAACGGGCTCGCCCCGCGCCTGCCGACACCCGGCCGCGCCGGCGAGGCGCCTGAGGTTTTTCGCCAGTTCGGCCGCACGCTCGGCAAGCTGGAGCGCGCCGCCGCCACCCGCCGTCCGAGGGGCGAGGGGGAGGGCGCGTGATGGGGCTGTTCAGCCACGCCGCTCCGCCGATCCAGACCAAGGCCCAGTCCGGCGCGCTGGCGAACATCGAGCCCGACGGCAGTTTCGAGGGCTATGCCGCGCTGTTCGGCCGGGTCGATCTCGGCCGCGACCTGATCCTGCCCGGCGCCTTCGCCCGCTCGCTCGCCGAGCGGGGTGCCACGGGCGTGCGCATGCTGTTCCAGCACGATCCGAATGAGCCGATCGGCACCTGGCAGGCGATCCGCGAGGACGCTGCCGGGCTGTTCGTGCGCGGCCGGCTGACGCTGGATGTCGCGAGAGCCCGCGAGGTGCTGGCGCTGATGCGCGCGGGCGCCATCGACGGGTTGTCCATCGGCTTCCGCACCGTGGAGGGGCGCACCGATCCGCGCTCGCGCGTGCGGCGCCTGGCGCGGATCGACCTGTGGGAGATCTCCATCGTCACCTTTCCCATGCAGCCCGACGCGCGCATCGCCGCGGTGAAGCGCGCCGGCTCGCTGGCCGCCACCATCCGCCGCGGCGCGCGGCGCCTGCGGGCACTGCCCACACTGAAGCCGGCAATGGCGTGAAAGCCTTCTTTCCTGCCTCTCCCCAATTGGGGAGAGGTGGCCCGCGAAGCGGGTCGGTGAGGGGCTCTAGCGGTTGCGGAGACGTGGTGCCCCCTCACCCCAACCCTCTCCCCGACGGGGAGAGGGGGCAGACCGGGCCTCCTGACAATTGGCGATCATGCCGTGACCGTGCCGGCCGTGACGCTGCTCTCTTTCTCACGCACATGGACATGAGCAACATGGATCTCAGCAATCGCGCACCGGAAGTGAAGTCGGCCGGTGGGCCGGAAGTCTCCGCCGCCTTCGAGGAGTTCATGGGCGCCTTCGAGGCGTTCAAGGACGCCAATGACCAGCGGCTCGGCGAGCTGGAGCGGCGCGGCGTCGATGGCGTGACCGCCGACAAGGTGGAGCGCCTCAACGCCGTGCTCGACAGCCAGAAGGCGCTGATCGACGAGCTGGTGCTCAAAGCCCGCCGGCCGGCGCTGGGCGGGGGCGACCTCACGAGCGATATCGCCGCCCGTGAGCACAAGAGCGCGTTCGACGCCTATGTCCGCACCGGCGAGGCGGCGGGGCTGAAGCGGCTGGAGGCCAAGGCGCTCTCTGCCGGGGTCGGCACTGACGGCGGCTATGTGGTGCCGAGCGAGACCGAGCGCGAGATCGGCAAGCGGCTTGCCGCGCTCTCGCCGATCCGCGCCATTGCGGATGTGCGGGTGATTTCCGCCGGCACCTACAAGAAGCCGTTCATGACCTCCGGCCCGGCCGTCGGCTGGGTGGCGGAGACGGCGGCGCGGGCGCAGACCGCGAGCCCGGTGCTCGACGAGCTGTCCTTCCCGGCGATGGAGCTCTACGCCATGCCGGCGGCGACGCAGACCCTGCTCGACGACGCGGCGGTGAACATCGACGAATGGCTCGCCATCGAGGTGGAAGCGGCCTTCGCGGCGCAGGAGGGCGCGGCCTTCGTGACCGGCGACGGCGTCGGCAAGCCGAAGGGCTTCCTCGCCTATGACACGGTGGCGGAAGGCGCCTGGGAATGGGGCAAGCTCGGCTTCATCGCCACCGGCGCGGCCGGCGATTTCCCCGCCGCCAATCCGGCCGATCCGCTGGTCGATCTCGTCTATGCGGTGAAGGTCGGCTACCGGCAGAATGGCAGCTTCGTGATGAGCCGGCGCACGCAAGGGGCGGTGCGCAAGCTGAAGGACGAGAACGGCCAGTATCTGTGGTCCCCGCCCACCGCGCCGGGCGCGCCACCGCAGCTGATGGGCTTCCCGGTGCATGAGGCCGAGGAGGTGCCGAACATCGCCGCCGGCAGCCTGTCGGTGGCGTTCGGCGATTTCCGCCGCGGCTATCTCGTGGTCGACCGCGCCGGGGTACGGGTGCTGCGCGACCCCTATTCCGCCAAGCCCTATGTGCTGTTCTACACCACCAAGCGGGTGGGCGGCGGCGTGCAGGACTTCGACGCGATCAAGCTCTTGAAGTTCGCGGCGTGAAGCTGCGTGCTTCGAGGCCGGCCCTCGCCGGGCCGGCACCTCAGCATGACGCGTGTCCTCAGAGAGAGCACCGTCATCCTGAGGTGCCCGGCGCCAGCCGGCCTCGAAGGATGCTCGTCAGCGCCCCATCCCGCGCACCGTCGCGTCGATCCAGGGGCGCTGCGGGCCGACCAGCGTGGCGCCGGTGACGCCGCCGCAGCCGCGTGCGCCGCCGGCGGCGGTCGACCAGCCGATGATGCCGGCGACCATGCCGTCGAGATAGGCGGGGCCGCCGCTGTCGCCGGTGCAGCCGCCCTTGGCGGCGCCGTCGGACAGCCGGACCATGATGCCGCCCGTCGTGCCGATGCTCGGCAGTTCGACGGCGCGCAGCGTACCGGCCGACTTGCCGTCACCGTCCTTGGTCACGCCGAAGCCGACCACGGTGAAGGCGGTGCGGCGGGCGGGCAATGCCACCTCCGCCGAGAGCTGCGCCGGGCGGAAGCTGCCGGGCAGCGGCGCGGACAGCCGCACGATGGCGAGGTCCGGCGTCGGGCGGCGGGTCTCGAACGAGTTCGGATCGAAGGCGGGGTGAACGGCGATGCGGTTGGCCGGGATCAGCCGCGGGCCCTCGGCCTCGAACACCACCACCGCGTAATCGGCCGCCGGCTGCACGCAATGGGCGGCGGTGAGCAGCGCGTTCGGTGCCAGCACCACCCCGGTGCAGGAGGCGCCGCGCGTCGAGACGATCATCGCCGTCTCCGCCTTCAGCGCCGCATCCGCCGGCTGCCCGCCGACAATGGCGCGGGCGGGGGCGGAGAAAGCGAGGGCGGCGAGGACGGCAAGCAGCAGGGCGCGCATCGGATCTTCCGGGCTGAGGGCGCCGCCGTTGTGGCGGCGGCGGGGGCCGGCGTCAATCGGGGGCGGCGATCGGAGCGCCTGACCAGACGGGCGCCGTCATCCTGAGAGTCTGACTTGTAATCCCTCTCCCCGTTGGGGAGAGGTGGCCCGCGAAGCGGGTCGGTGAGGGGTTTTCACGATTGCGAAGCGTCGAAGACCCCTCACCCCAACCCTCTCCCCGTCGGGGAGAGGGAGAAAGCCGCCGTCCATGCGCGCTTTCACAATTACGAGCCAGACACCGAGGTGCCGCCGGAGGCTCGCGCCGCTCGCACCTCAGGATGACGGCGATCTGCGGCAATCAGAACTTCGAAGACGTACAGAGGGAACCCCATGCCCGCCATCCTTCTCACTGGGCCCGCGGCCGAGCCGCTGACGCTCGCGGAAGCCAAGGCGTATCTGCGCGTCGACCATGACGCCGAGGACGCGCTGATCGGCGCGATGATCACCGCCGCGCGGGCGACGGTGGAGGCGCTGACGCGGCGCGTGCTGATCGACCAGGGCTGGCGGATCCTGCGCGATGCCTGGCCGGTCTCCGGGCTCATTCCCCTGCCGGTGAACCCGTTGCGGGCGGTCACGAGCGCGCATGTGCTGGACGCCGTCGGCGCGGAAATCGCGGTGCCGCTGGCCGCGCTCACCGCTGATGTGGCGCGGCTGCCCGGCCTGATCCGGGTCGACCGCGCGGGCGTGCCGGCACCGGGGCGGGCCCTCGCCGGCATCGCCATCGACGTCACCGCCGGCCATGGCGCGGGCGCCGACCATGTGCCCTCGCCGCTGATCGAGGCGGTGCGGGTGGTGCTGGCGCATTTCTACGAGCACCGCGACGTGCCGGGGGCGGGCGCGGCGTTTCCCGCCCGGCTCGACGCGCTGGTCGCGCCCTTCCGGGTGACGCGGCTATGAGCGCCGTCGGTTCCATGCGGCACCGGCTGGTGCACGAGACCCCGGTGGAGACGCCGGACGGGCAGGGTGGGGTGACGCGCGCCTTCCTCGCGGTCGACGCGCTGTGGGGCGCGCTCGACACCCGCGCCGCGCCGGGCGAGATCGCGGACCGGCCCGGCGCGGTGCTGACGCACATCGTCACCGTGCGCGCGCCGGCCACCGTGCGGCCGGGCGACCGGCTGCGTCTCGGCGCGCGGCGCTTCCTGGTCGAGGCGGTGAGCGACCCGGAAGGGCGCGGCCGGCGCCTCGCCTGCGACTGCCGGGAGGAGACGCCGTGAGGTTTTCCGCGCGACTGAAGGGCGTCGAGGCGCTGCGGCGCCGGCTCAACCGGATGATCGACAGGAGGCGGCGATGAGTGCGGCGAACGAACTGCGCAAGGCGGTGTTCGCCGCGCTGACCACCGACGCGGCGCTGCTGGCCGCGCTGGGCGGGGCGCGCATCCATGACGTGCCGCCGGCGGCGCCGGACTTCCCCTATGTGACGCTGGGCGAGGCGCAGCTCAGCGACTGGTCCACCGCCACCGAGGCGGGGCATGAGCACCGGCTGACGCTGAGCGTCTGGTCGCGGCAGGGCGGGCATAGCGAGGCGCACGCCATCGCCGATCTCGTGCAGCAGGCGCTGCACGACGCGCCGCTCGCGCTGGCCGGGCACCGTCTGGTCAATCTGCGCTTTTCCAGCGCCGAGATTCGCCGCGAGGCGGGCGGGCGGACCTACCGCGCTCTGGTGCGGTTTCGCGCGGTGACGGAAACCGGTTGAGGTTTTCCGACCGTGCGAAGGACGCGCGCCAAGCGATTCAACCGACTCGGCAATCCCGGTGAAGTTGATTCTGAAGATGAACGCGCTTGCGGCGGTTCACTCACGCAAGGCGCGAGGTCTCGCGGACGCCGTCCATCGCCTCGGAGACCTCAGGATAAGCCGACATGGTTAACCGTCTCTGAATACCTATCCCGATTTCCAGACACAAGGAGCCCGGCCGATGGCGGCACAGAAGGGCAAGGACCTCTTGCTGAAGATCCATGACGGCGCGGCCTTCGCCACGGTGGCCGGGCTGCGCTCGCGGCAGATCGCCTTCAACACCGAGCCGGTCGACGTGACCCATGCCGAGAGCGCCGGGCGCTGGCGCGAGCTGCTGGCCGGCGCCGGGGTGAAGCGCGCCTCGGTGGCGGGCTCGGGCATCTTCAAGGACGCGGCCTCGGACGCGCTGATCCGCCAGAGCTTCTTCGACGGCACGATCCGCAGCGCGCAGATCGTGGTGCCGGATTTCGGCACCCTTGAGGGGCCGTTCCAGATCACCGCCCTTGAGATCGCCGCCGAGCACGACCGCGAGGTGACGTTCGACATCGCGCTGGAGAGCGCGGGCGAGATCAGCTTCGCGGCGCTGTGAGGAGCACCCATGGCCAATCGACATCGCGGGGAGATTTCCGCCGAGCTCAACGGGCGCCCCCGCACGCTGGTGCTGACGCTCGGCGCGCTGGCGGAGCTGGAGGCGGCGTTCGGCGCCGGCGACCTGGTGGCGCTGACCGAGCGCTTCGGCGCCGGCCGGCTCTCGGCGCGCGACGCCATCGCCATCCTCGCCGCCGGGCTGCGCGGCGCGGGGGAGAGCGTGAGCGAGGACGAGGTGGCGCGCATGACCACGCCGGGCGGGGCGGCGGGCTTTGCGCGCCTCGTCGGCGAACTCATCGCCGCCACCTTCGGCGCCGGGGAGGGCGCCGGGGAGCGCCCTTTGCCGGAGGCGACGCGCGCGGCGGGGCAACAGGGGTGACGACGCCGGCCTTCCCCTGGCAGGCGGCGATGGGCTTCGGCTTCGGGCGGCTGCTTCTGTCCTCAGCCGCTTTCTGGGCGCTGACCCCGCGCGAGCTCGCCGCCGCCATCGAGACGGTGGCCGGGCCGGCAAGGGCGCCGCTCGGCCGCGCGGGGCTGGCGGCACTGATGGCGCGGTTTCCGGACTGAGGGCCGGGTCGGGACCCAGCGCAACAACTTCGCCGCGGGCGGCAATGCCCCCTCACCCCAGCCCTCTCCCCGCCGGGGAGAGGGGCGTGTCCTCGTCATCCCAGGAGCAACCCCATGACCGACACTTACGACGCCGGCGCCGGCGACGGGCTCACGGTGGAGATCGCGGCCGACACCAGCGCCTTTCGCCGCGACATCACTGAAGCCGAGCGGCTGGCGCGCAGCTTCGGGCGCGTGGTGGGCGATGCGCTCACCGGCGCGGCGGTGAAGGGGCGCGAGGCGGACGACGTGTTCCGATCGCTGGTGTCGCGGCTCTCGACGCTCGCCATCAACGCCGCCTTCCGCCCGCTGGAGCAGGGCATTGCCGGGCTGCTGCAAGGGGCGCTCGGTGGGGCGTTGGGCGGCGCGCTGCCCTTCGCGAAAGGTGGGGTGATTTCGGGCGGCGCCTTCCAGGGCGGGCGCGTCATCCCCTTCGCCGAAGGCGGGGTGGTGGCGGCACCGACCTATTTCCCGCTCGGCAACGGCCAGACCGGGCTGATGGGCGAGCGCGGCGCGGAAGCCATCCTGCCGCTCAGGCGCGGGCCGGACGGCCGGCTCGGCGTCGCCGCCGGCGGAGGCGGGCGGGCGGTGAATGTGACGGTGAACGTCGCGACGCCCGACGCCTCCTCCTTCCGCCGCTCGGAGGCGTATCTGTCCGGCCTCATTGCCCGCACCGTCGCGCGCGGGGAAAGGAGCCTCTAGATGCCCGCCTTTCACGAGACGCTGTTCCCGCTCGACATCGCGCTCGGCGCGGCGGGCGGGCCGGAGCGGGCTACGGAGATCGTCACCACGCTGACCGGCCGCGAGGAGCGCAATACGCGGCTCGCTCATTCGCGCCGGCGCTGGGACGCGGGCTATGGCGTGAAATCGCTGGCGCAGCTCTCCGCCGTCGTCGCCTTCTTCGAGGAGCGGCGCGGCCGGCTCTACGGCTTCCGCTGGCGCGACCGGCTGGACCATGCCTCCGCCGCGCCGGGGGCGCAGGTGTCGCCGTTCGACCAGGCGCTGGGGACGGGCGACGGGGTGCGCACGGCGTTTGCCCTCACTAAAACCTATGGCGGCGCGCATGCGCCCTATGTCCGGCCCATCGCCAAGCCGGTCGCCGGCTCGGTGCTTGTGGCGGTAAACGGGGCGGAGCGCACCGAAGGCGTGCATTTCACGCTCGATGCGACGAGCGGGCTCGTGACCTTCCTCGCCGGCCATGTGCCGGGGCCGGGGCAGGCGGTGACCGCCGGCTTCCGGTTCGACGTGCCGGTGCGCTTCGACACGGACTTTCTCGAAGTGAACCTCACCGCCTTCGAGGCCGGGGCGATCCCGCGCATTCCCGTTCTGGAGATCCGGCCATGAGGACGCACAAATGAGGGCTCTTCCCGCAGGGCTCGCCGCCGCGCTGGCGGGCGGGGCGACCACGCTGGCCCGCTGCTGGCGCCTCACCCGCCGCGACGGTGTTGTGGTCGGCGTCACCGAGCATGATGAGGACCTCACCGTCGACGGCACCCGCTTTCGCGCCGCCAGCGGGGTGGCGGGCAGCGAGGAGGCCGCCGCGCTTGGCTTCGCGGTGGGGGGCGGGGAGATGTCCGCCGCGCTGTCCTCCGACCTCATCGACGAGGCGGAGCTCTCGGCCGGCCGCTATGACGGCGCGGCGGTGGAACTGCTGCTGGCGGACTGGTCGGCGCCCGCGAATTTCATCCGGCTGCGGCGCGGGACGGTCGGCGAGGTGCGGCGCGAGGGCGGCGCCTTCACCGCCGAGCTGCGCGGGCTTTCCAGTCCGCTCAACATGGTGCGCGGGCGGCTGTTCACCGCCGGCTGCGACGCCGATTTCGGCGACGCGCGCTGCGGGCTCGCGCTCGACGTCCCGGCCTATCGCGGCACTGGCACGGTGGCGGGCGTGGAGGGTGCGAGCCTGTTCCGCGCCGCCGGGCTCGACGGCTTCGCCGATGGCTGGTTCACGCAAGGGCGGCTCGTCTTCAGCTCGGGCGCCAATGCGGGCTTCGCCTGCGAGGTGAAGACGCACGGCATGGCGGGCGGGGTGCGGCTGGAGCTGTGGCAGCGCCCGCCCGAACCGCTCGATGTCGGCGATGCGTTCACCGTCACCGCCGGCTGCGACAAGCGCTTCGAGACCTGCCGCGACCGCTTCGCCAATGTGCTGAATTTTCGCGGCTTCCCGCACATGCCGGGCAATGACGCCATCCTGCGCGTCGCCGTGCCGGGAGGGCAGTGATGGAGCGCGAGGAATTGCGCGCGCGCCTCGTCCGCGAGGCGCGCGCGTGGATCGGCACGCCCTATCTGCACCGCGCCTCCTGCAAGGGCCATGGCGCGGACTGCCTCGGGCTGGTGCGCGGAGTGTGGCGGGCGGTGATCGGCCCGGAGCCGCAGCCTTTGCCGGCCTATGCGCCGGACTGGGCCGAGGCGGGCCGCACCGAGCAGATGATCGAGGCGGCGGGGCGGCATATGCGGTCCGTCGCGCTCGCGGACATCGCGCCCGGCGACGTGCTGCTGTTCCGTTGGCGCGCGCATCTGCCGGCCAAGCACGCGGCGATCCTGGTGAGCGGCGACCGCATGGTGCACGCCCATGACGGCGCGGCGGTGGCCGAGGTGTTCCTCGCGCCGTGGTGGCGCCGGCATCTCGCCGGGGCATTCGCCTTTCCGCGGGCGTGATTTCACCTCTCCCCGAGGGGGAGAGGTCGCCGCGCAGCGGCGGGTGAGGGGGAAGCGCGCTCGCAGCTCATTCAGGCGGCTTCCCCTCACCCCATCCCTCTCCCCTCGGGGAGAGGGGGCCTGTTGCCCTCGGCCCCTCCCCGTCATCCCGGACGGCCAACGACCGAGCCGGGATCGCTGCCAGCATGGTGAGCGATCCCGGCTCTCCGGCGTTGCCTTCGGCCGGGATGGCGGCTTTTCAGGAATGGAGCACCCATGGCCACTCTCATTCTCGGCACGCTGGGCGGGACGGTCGGCGGGGCGCTGTTCGGGCCGCTGGGCGCGCTGGCCGGGCGGGCGCTCGGCGCCATTGGTGGGGCGGCGCTCGACAACATGCTGCTCGGCGGCGGGCGTCGGACCGAGGGCCCGCGCCTCACCGATCTCGGCACCATGACCTCCACCGAGGGCGCGCCGATCGCCCGGCTCTATGGCCGCGCGCGGCTGGCCGGGCAGGTGATCTGGGCGGCGCCGGTGGAGGAGGTGGTCTCGACGCAGACGCAGTCCTCCGGCGGGAAAGGGGGAGCTTTCGGCGGCGGCAGCTCGACGACCACCTACAGCTATTATGGCAGCTTCGGCGTCGGGCTGTGCGAGGGGCCGGTGGCCCGCATCGGCCGCATCTGGGTCGATGGCAAACCGCTGGACCGGCAGGGCATCAATCTGCGCCTGCACATGGGCGGCGAGGACCAGTTGCCCGACCCGCTGATCGAGGCGCGCGAGGGCGGGGCGCCGGCCTATCGCGGCCTCGCCTATGTGGTGTTCGAGCGGCTGCCGCTGGCCGATTACGGCAATCGCCTGCCGCAGGTGACGGTGGAGCTGGTGCGGCCGGTCGGCGAATTGGAGGGGCGCATCCGCGCGGTGACGCTGATCCCCGGCGCGAGCGAGTTCGGCTACGACCCGCGCGAGATCCGGCAGGTGCTGCGGGCCGGCGTCTACCAGCCGGAGAACCGGCATATCGAGACCGCCGACAGCGATATCGACGCCTCGCTCGACGAATTGATGGCGCTGTGCCCGAACCTTGAGCGGGTGGCGCTGGTGGTCGCCTGGTTCGGCACCGATCTGCGCGCCGGCGACTGCCGCATCGAGCCGCGCGTGGAGCGGCGCGTGAAGGCGAACTGGGCGCTGCGCGCGATGGAGTGGGCGGTGGCCGGGCGCACGCGGGCGGACGCCACTCTCGTCAGCACGGTCGATGGGCGCCCGGCCTATGGCGGCACGCCCTCGGACGACAGCGTGCGCCGCTGCATCGAGGCGTTGAAGGCGCGCGGGCTGAAGGTGACGTTCTATCCCTTCGTGATGATGGACATCCCCGCCGGCAACACGCTGCCCGACCCGTGGGGCGGGGGCCTTTCGCAGCCGAGCTATCCCTGGCGCGGGCGCATCACCTGCCATCCCGCGCCCGACCGGCCCGGCTCGCCGGACGGCACCGCGGCGGCGGGGGCGCAGGTGGCGGCGCTGTTCGGCAGCGCCGCGGCCGGCGATTTCAGCCGCGCGGACGGGCAGGTCGACTATGCCGGGCCGGAGGAATGGACGCTGCGCCGCATGGTGCTGCACTACGCGCATCTCGTGGAACTGGCCGGCGGGGTGGAGGCCTTCCTCATCGGCTCGGAGATGGCGGCGCTGACGCGGGTGCGCGTGGCACCCGGAATCTATCCCGCGGTCGCAGCCTATGTCGCACTCGCGGCCGAGGTGCGTTCCATCCTGCGGCCGGAAACCAAGATCGGCTATGCCGCCGACTGGAGCGAATATGCCGGCCATGTGCGCGAAGGCGGGGCGGAGCTGCGCTTTCCGCTCGACCCGCTCTGGGCCTGCCCGGACATCGATTTTCTCGGCATCGACTGGTACGCGCCGATCGCCGACTGGCGCGAGGGCGACGCTCATCTCGACGCCGCACAGCATGCCAGCATTTATGAGCGCGCCTATCTCGCCGGCAACGTACGCGGCGGGGAGGGGTTCGACTGGTACTACCCCGATGACGCCGCCCGCAACGCGCAGGCGCGCCTGCCGATCACCGACGGCGCCTTTGGCGAGCCGTGGGTGTTCCGGCAAAAGGACATCGCCGGCTGGTGGGCCAATGCGCATCACGAGCGCGTCGGCGGGGTGCGCTCAGGTGTGCCGACCGCCTGGGTGCCGGGCGGAAAGCCGGTGCGGCTGACCGAGATCGGCTGCGCGGCGGTCGACAAGGGCGCCAACCGGCCGAGCGTGTTCCCCGATCCGAAATCGGTGGAGAACGGCGTGCCGCCCTTCTCCAATGGCCGGCGCGACGACCTGATGCAGCGCCGACATCTGGAAGCCACGCTCGACGCCTTTTCCGCCGACGCCGCCAACCCGCCGGCCGGTCACCCCGGCGGGCGGATGATCGACCCGGCGGCGATCTATGCCTGGACATGGGACGCGCGGCCCTTCCCGGTGTTTCCGCTGGCCCGCGACATCTGGGCCGACGGGGCGAACTGGGAGACCGGACACTGGCTGACCGGCCGACTCGGCGCGGCGCCGCTGGCCGAGCTGTGCGCAAGGCTGGCGGCCGATTTCGGCGCGAGCGTCGACGCCTCGCAGCTGCGGGGCGTGATCGACGGCTATGTCGTCGACCGGCCGATGACCGCGCGCGCCGCGCTGGAGCCGCTGGCGCGCGCCTTCGGCTTCGACCTGATGGAAAATGGCGAGGGGCTGGCGCTGCGCCCGCGCGGCGGGCGGATCGTCGCCACACTCACCGACGAGGATATCGTCGCCGGCGAGGACATTTCCGCGCCTGCCCTCACCCGCGCCAGCGAGGACGAGCTGCCGCGCACGGTGACGCTCGGCTTCATCGATGGCGGCAATGATTATCGCCGCGCCACCGCCGCCTCGCGCCGCCTTGCCGGCGGGGCGCGGGCGGAGACGGCGCTCGACGTCGCCATGATCGCCGATCCCGGCCTCGCCGCCGGCCTTGCCGAGATGAATTTGCAGGATGCGTGGGCCGGCCGCGAGACCGGGCGCCTCGCCCTGCCACCCTCGCGCCTGGTGCTGGAGCCGGGCGACGTGGTGCGCCTCATGCGCGACGGACGCACGCGACTGGTCGAGATCACCGCCATCGAGGACCGCGAGGCGCGCACGCTCTCCGTGCGCGGCATCGATCCGGCGGTGTTCGACCTCGCGGTGCGGGCGGGGCCATCGCGGCCGGTGGCGCTGCCGGCGAGCCCCGGCCCGCCGGAACTGGCGCTGCTCGCCCTGCCGAACCTGCCCGGCACCAGCGCGCCGGTGCTGGCCTGGCTCGCGGCGTTCGCCGAACCCTGGCCGGGGGCGATGGCGGTGTGGCGGCAGGTCGACGGCGCGAGCTTCGAGCGGGTGGGCACGTTGCCCGCGCCCGCCGTGATGGGCACCACGCTGACGGCGCTCGCCCCCGGCCTGCCCTGGCGCTGGAACCGATCAGCGGCGTTCGAGGTGGAACTGGATGGCGGGCTGATCGCGGCGGCGAGCGAGGAGGCGGTGCTGGGTGGCGCCAATGCGCTGGCGCTGATCGCACCGGACGGGGCGGTCGAGGTGCTGCAATTCGCGGAAGCCGAGCTGATCGGTGCGCGGCGCTGGCGGCTGTCCAGCCTGCTGCGCGGGCAGATGGGGACGGAGGTAGAGGCGCGCGCGCCATGGCCGGCCGGCACGCGGCTGGTGCGGCTCGACCGCAATCTCCTGCCGGCGGCGGCCGGGCTCGATTTGCTCGGGCGCGGCCTTACCTTCCGGGTCGGGCGGGCTGACCGCGACCATGGCGATGCCGGCGTCGCCGAGATCGCCGGGGTGGTGGGGGCGGCGGCGCTGCTTCCGCTGGCGCCGGTGCATCCGCGCGCCCGGCGAACGGTGGCCGGCGTCGAGATCGGCTGGACCCGCCGCACGCGGGTCGACGGCGATAGCTGGGAGGCGGCCGAGGTGCCGCTCGGCGAGGAGCGCGAGGCGTACCGGCTGGAGGTCATGAACGGGGCGAGCGTGGTGCGCAGCCTCACCGTGAGCGCGCCGTCCTTCCTCTATGCCGCCGCCGACGAGATCGCCGATTTCGGCGCGCCGCAGCCCTTCCTCGATGTGCGCATCGCCCAGCTTTCCACCAGCGCCGGCCCCGGCCGGTGGTTGGAGGCGCGGCTGGCGCCCTGAATCCTCTCCGACAGGAAAACCCGATGAGCGAGACGACACCGTTGCTCGCGCTGCCGCTGATCGCGTCGGCGCAGGCGCAGAAGCACGTCACCCATAACGAGGCGCTGGCGCGGCTCGACGCGCTGGCGCAGCTCGCGGTGCAGGACCGTCACCGCACCTTGCCGCCCGGCGCGCCCATGGCCGGCGACCGCCATCTGGTGGCGGCCGGGGCGAGCGGCGACTGGGCGGGGCAGGACGGCCGGATCGCGCTCTATGAGGACGGCTGGACATTCCTATCCCCGCGCGCGGGCTGGCGGGTCTTCGTCGCGGATGAGCGCGCCACGCTGGTACACACCGGCGCCGGCTGGTCCGACCTTCTCGCCGGCACGCAATCGGGCGGAGCCGTCACGCTGCGCGCGCTGGAGGAGGAGCTGGTGCTGGCCGGCGCGTCGGTCGCGTCGACCATCCTCATCCCTGACCGCGCCATCTGCCTCGGCGTCGCCAGCCGCACGGTGACCGCCGTCACCGGCGCCAGCGCCTATGAGGTCGGCATCGCCGGGGAGACTGCGAAGTTCGGCGGGCTGCTCAGCGTCGCGGCCGGCGCCGCCAATATCGGCGTGATCGGGCCGCAGGCCTTCTATGCCGACACGCCGCTGCGCGTCACCGCGCTGGGCGGCGCCTTCACCGGCGGGCGCGTGCGCCTTGCACTGTTCCTCCTCGCTTTCAGCATCTGAACCCTTCCGGAGAGAGCCATGCCCTATGATTCCGCCAAGGACCCGTGGCGCGGCAGTGCCATCTCGCCCACCGGCCTCGGCCGCTCCGGCGCGGTGGTGAGCCCGCACGATGGCGACGACCTGCCGCGCTATGCCCGCATCCGCGTCTTCGCGCCGGCGACGCTGGCGAGCGCGCAGATCCGCATCCTGCCCGTGGGCAATGACGACGCGGCCCCTCTCGTGCTGGCGCTGCCGGTCGGCGTGCCGGTCGTCATCGAATACATGGTGCGGCGCGTCTTCGCGACCGGCACCACGGCCGGCCTCGACATCCATACGGTGAACTGACCATGGATTTTGCCGAAGGATTTGCGCTGCCGCGCCGGCGGTTCGGCCGGCGTCGCGCCCCGCTCGACGCCTTTCTCGCCCTGCTGTTCGCCGCCTTCAGCTTCCGGCTGCTGTCGTCCGCCCATAGTGGCCCCTGCATCCGCGTGCGGCGCTCCAGCGACAACGCGCTGACGGATATCGGCTTCGTCGGCGGCTGGCTCGACGTTGCCGCGCTGCTGGCGTTCGTGGGCGCCGGGTCCGGCTATGTCGTGACCTGGTACGACCAGAGCGGACATGGACGGCACATCACCTACGCCGCGGCGGCGGGGCAGCCGCGCCTCGTCAATGCCGGCGTGCTGGACATCGCCCCGAACGGCCGGCCGTCGATGACGATGGGCGCCGGCAAGATGCTCGCCGCGGCCGCCCTTTCCGCGGGGATGCCTGCCGGCGCGGCCGATCACTCGATCGTCGCGGTGACGGCGCTCACCCTGGCGCAGGGAGCGGGGCAGTGGCGCTATGCGGTCGCCTATGGCGGCACGGCGACGTTCTCCGATCCCGGCATCGGACTGAACACGACCAACAATTTCGCGGCGGTCGCGCTCGGCGGCGCGGCGGCGGCGATCGCCACAAGCGCCGCGCCGGCCCTGCGGTTCTGCGCCGCCGATTTCAAGGGCGGGACCACCGTGACGACCACGCTCGACGGCGCCTCCGCCACGCAGGCGATGAGCTACGCCATCGCCTCGCCGGGAACCCTCGTCGTCGGCGGGCGTCCGGCCGGCGCCGTGTCCTGGTATGAACCGGTGGGCGAGGTGCTGCTGATGAGCGGCACCACGCCCGAATTGCGCGCCTATCTGCGCGCCAGCTGCCAAACCGCATGGGGGACGCCGTGAGCTATCTCATCCTTGCCACGCGGGCTTCGGCCGAGGCGCGCTCGCGCGCGGCCTATGCGCCGCTGCGCCCGGCCGACGAGCCGGAGGGCGCCGTCACCGACGCGGTGTGGTCGGTGCGCGATCATCCCGCCGACGGGCGCGCGGCGCTGGTGATTCCGTCGACACCCGCCGAGGCGGGCCTCGGCCTGTCGCCGGCGGCCTATGATGGCCTGCTGACGGCGGACGAAAGGGCGGCGCTGATCGGGGAACTACCGGCGGACTGGGCTATCGCCCCGGCCGCCTGACGGCCCTCATCAGCCAGCGCACCGTTGCCACGGCGATGGCACGCTGGTCGGTCCACCAGGCCGGATCGGCCAGCTTCGCCGGGCCGGGCCGGAGCGGTTGGCGTGGCGGGGCATCGAACGTCGTCTGCCGTTCACGGCTCGCCATGTCCATCATGCGACGGGTCAGCTCGTCCCAGGGGAACGCTTCCGGCGGGAAGTCGTGCCGGCCGGGGAAACTGACGAACTCGATATTCGGCGACAGGGCGTAGTCGAAAGGCGCCGAGATGCCGCCATACTCGTCGTCGCGGCCCTGGAAGATCAGGGTCGGCGTCTCCAGCAGCCGGAGATGGTCGATCCTGTCGGGATCGAGCTTCGAACCGGGGGGCCGGAACGGATAGCCGATGCAGACGACGCCCCGTATCTGCGGCAGTCCCTCGGCCGCGAGCTTGGTGATCACGCGGGCGCCGGACGAGCGCCCCACCAGGATGACCGGCCGGTCGCCCAGTGCCGCGAGCACGCGGCGGAGCGTTCGCAGGCGCGTCGCGATGCACCTGAACGGAATGCACCTGCTGTAGGAAGCAAGTATCTGCCGGTAGCGCACATGCGACAGAGGCAGCCGCCGAAGTATCTCGTCCTCGATGATCTGGTCCTGCGGGTATGAATTGCCCAGCTGGAACACGATAACGACGTCACTCTCACTCATTACTCAACCCGCCGAAGCCGACCGGCGGCACCCGCAGCCGCCGGGCAAAGGCGGCTTCCCCCGACACTCCGGAGCCTAGCATGACCGCGTCGAATTTCGACGGGGCGCTCGCGCGCGTTCTCGTCCATGAGGGGGGTTATGCCCACCATCCCGCCGACCCCGGCGGGGCGACGATGAAGGGCGTCACCCAGCGTGTCTATGATGGTTGGCGTCGCCGGAAGGGCCTTGCCGCGCGCAGCGTCCGGCGGATCGCGCCGGACGAGATCGCGGCGATCTATCGCGCGCAATATTGGAGCGCGGTGCGCGCCGACGACCTGCCGGATGGCCTCGACTATTGCCTGTTCGACGCGGCGGTGAATTCCGGCCCGGCGCAGGCGGCCAAATGGCTCCAGCGCACGCTCGGCACGAGCGCCGACGGGCAGGTCGGCACGCTGACGCTGGCGGCGCTGGAGGGGCACGACGTGACGGCGGTCATCGGCGAGGTGTGCGATCGCCGCCTCGGCATGCTGCGCACCCTCAGGACCTTCCCGACCTTCGGCGCCGGCTGGACCCGCCGGGTCGGCGAGGTGCGGCAGGCGGCGCTGGGGATGGCGACGGGCGAGGCGGTTCTCCCGCCCTCCGGCGGGGCACCGGCGCCGACCGCCAAGGCACGTCCCGGCGACGTGCGGCTCGTCCGAGTGCCGGAAGGCGCGGGCGGGCTGATGAGCGGGGCGGGCGCGTTCGGCGCGGTGGTCGCCGAGCAGGCGCAGGCGCTGGCGCCGCTGGCGGAGGTCGTCCCGGTGCTGCGCTGGCTGTTCGTCGCGCTGCTGCTGGCGGGTGTCGTGCTCACGCTGCACGGCGCGCTGGCGCGCATCCGCGCGGGGGAGGCCGTGCCATGACGATGATTCTCGGCCTGATCGCGAGCCCGGCGGGCCGGGCGGGCGCGCTGCTCGTGCTGGCGCTTGCCGCGCTGGGCGGGGTCTACCTCAAGGGGCGCATGGAGGGCCGGGCGGCCTGCCTGGCACAGGGAGAACGCGATGTCGTGGAAACGATCCGCCGCGCGGAAGGCGCGCGTGCCGCTGCTGATCGCCGCAATGCTGACGAGCGCCGGCTGCGCGACGACGACGCCTTCCGCCGCGACTAGGGGCGCGTGCGGCGCCTTTCGCCCCATCGGCTGGGCAAGCGCCGACACCGATCCCACCATCCGCCAGGTGAAGGCGCACAATGCCGTCGGGCGGGAGCTGTGCGGGTGGAGGGGCGCGGCCGGCTGACGCGCGGCACCTGACAGGCGGCGCCCATGATGGCATTCTCCGCGCGCCGCGCGCCGCCTGCGTGGTGTGCCGCGAGGAAATGACGTGCGCCTGCTCGTTGTCGAGGATGATCCCGATCTCAACCGCCAGCTCTGCGAGGCACTGGCCGAGGCGGGCTATGCCGTCGACCGCGCCCATGACGGCGAGGAGGGCCATTTCCTCGGCGACACCGAGCCCTATGACGCGGTGGTGCTCGACATCGGCCTGCCCAAAATGGACGGGCTGTCGGTGCTGGAGGCCTGGCGGCGCGAGGGGCGCAAGATGCCGGTGCTGATCCTCACCGCGCGCGACCGCTGGAGCGACAAGGTGCAGGGCTTCGATGCCGGCGCCGACGACTATGTCGCCAAACCCTTCCACATGGAGGAGGTGCTGGCGCGCATCCGCGCGCTGCTGCGCCGCGCCACCGGTCATGCCGCGAGCGAATTGACCTGCGGCCCGGTGATGCTCGACACCCGCTCGGGCCGGGTGACGGTGAACGGCAAGCAGGTCAAGCTCACCTCGCATGAGCACCGGCTGCTGGCCTATCTCATGCACCATGCGGGGCGGGTGGTCTCGCGCACCGAGCTGGTCGAGCATCTCTACGATCAGGATTTCGACCGCGATTCGAACACCATCGAAGTTTTTGTCGGAAGATTGCGCAAAAAACTCGATGTCGAGGTGATCCAGACCGTGCGCGGGCTCGGCTATCTCCTGGTGCCGCCGGAAGCCTTGCCGCAGGCGGCCGCGCCAAAGGGAACGCCCGGCTGATGCGCGCGCGCTCGCTGGCGCTCCGGCTCTTCGTCTCGGCGACCGTCGTCAGCGTGGCGGTGCTGGTCGTCACCGGGCTCGTGCTGTCCTCGGTCTATCGCGACGCGGTGGAGCGCGCCTTCGACCGGCGGCTCGACGTGTATCTGAAGACCATCGTCGCCGATGTCGCCAACTCGACCACCGGCGAGATGCCGGAGCCGACCACGCTCGGCGACCCGCTGTTCAATTTCCCCATTTCCGGCTGGTACTGGCAGATCACCCGCATCGACGGGCCGGCGCGGCAGGTGAAGACCTCCCGCTCCATGCCGGAAGGCACGCTGCCGCTGCTGCTCGACCGCGAAACCAAGCCCGATCTCGGCGGCCTGCGCGAGGGCTATGCCAAGGGGCCGTCCGACCAGAATCTGCGCATCGTCGAGCGGCTGGTCGATCTCGGCGAGGACGGGCGCTATGTCGTCGCCGTCGCGGCGGACGCCGGCGAGATCGAGGAGGAGGTCAACGTCTTCAACCAGGCGCTGGTCCTCACGCTGGCGGTGATCGGCCTCGCCTTCTTTCTGACGCTGGCCTTCCAGGTGCTGTTCGGCCTGCGTCCGCTCAAGCGGCTGCTCGGCGCGCTCTCGGATGTACGGGCCGGGCGGGCGGATCGCATCGGAGGGGAGTATCCGATCGAGATTGCCCCGCTCGCCGCCGAGGTCAACGCGCTGATCGACACCAATCGCGAGATCGTCGAGCGCGCGCGTACCCATGTCGGCAACCTCGCCCATGCACTGAAGACGCCGATCTCGGTGTTGCAGAACGAGGCGGCGCGGCCGGCAGCGGCCGGCGATCCGCTGGCGGCGAAGGTGGGCGAGCAGGCCGAGATCATGAAGGGGCAGGTGGCGCACCATCTGGAGCGCGCGCGCATGGCCGCCCGCGTCTCGGTGGTGAGCACGGTGGAGGAGGTCGGGCCGATCGTCGCGACGCTCGCCGGTACGCTGGCCAAGGTCTACCGCGCCAAGGGCATCGCCGTGGAGACGGAGATCGCCGAGGGCGTGCGCTTCCGCGGCGAGCGGCAGGATCTGGAGGAAATTCTCGGCAACCTCGTCGACAATGGCTGCAAATGGGCGCGCTCGCTGGTCGAGGTGACGGTGACGCCGCTGCCGGGGCAGGGTGGCCAGCGCGACTTCTTCGAGATGGTCATCGACGATGACGGGCCTGGGCTCTCGGAAGCGCAGCAGGCGGAAGCGCTGAAGCGCGGCCGGCGGCTCGACGAGACCAAGCCGGGCTCGGGGCTGGGCCTGTCCATCGTGTCGGAACTGGCCGCGCTCTATGGCGGCGGGCTCACGCTGGGCCGCTCGCCCTTCGGCGGCTTGCGCTGCACCGTGCGGCTGCCGGCGGCGTGAGGACCGCGACACCGGGTGACGCAGCCGCCGTTTCGCCCTATTCCTACCGCTCTCTGCCGCGCCCTGCGGTTCGATTTCGGAAGGATTCTCCATGCGCGCTACTCACCTCGTTGCCATTGGCCTGATCGGCGCGACCCTGGCCGGCTGCCAGGCCGCCCAGGACAATCCCAACACGGTAGGCGGCGCCGCCATCGGTGCGCTGGCCGGCGGCGTGATCGGGCAGATCGCGGGCGGCAATACGGGGGCGACGCTTGCCGGCGCGGCGATCGGTGGCCTGATCGGCGGCGCCATCGGCAATTCGCTCGACGCGCAGGACCGCCAGCGCGCGCAGGCGGCGGAGATGCAGGCGCTGGAATATGGCTCGCCGGGTGCGCCGGTCAGCTGGCGCGGCGACAGCGGCGCCTATGGCACCATCGTGCCCGGCCCGGCCTATGCCCGCGGCGGCTCGCCCAAGTGCCGCGAATTCACCCACACCATCTACATCAACGGCCAGCCGCAGACCGCGCGCGGCACCGCCTGCCGCAACCCGGACGGCACGTGGACGCCTGTCGCGGGCTGAGGCACTCTCTGTGGTCGATGCTTGGCGATCACGCTCGCGTGAGGCGGCGCCGCCGTCTCTCGCGACTGTGAGCCTGCGTCGATCCGACTGAGGGTGTTACGGATTGGCGTAGCCGCCAAGCTCGGCTACCTCAGCGCATTAGAGGAAAACTAATGTTGCTGTGGACTGCCATTGCCCTGATGACCGGCGCCGCGATACTCGCGGTGCTCTGGCCCCTGCGCGCAAGCGTGGACGCCGGCCCCGCGACCAATGGCGCGGAAGCGGACCTTGCCGTCTATCGCGACCAGCTGGCGGAAATCGAGCGCGACCGGGCAAGCGGCCTGATCGGCGCCGAAGAGGGCGAGGCCGCGCGCACCGAGGTGGTCCGCCGCATCCTGCGGGCCTCGGCGGAGATTTCGCAGCAGCGCGCCGCTGCCGGCAGTTCGGACCGTCGCCGGCGGGTGGTGGCGCTGATGGCGCTGGTCGGCGTGCCGGCGCTGGCGGGCGGGCTCTATGTCGCGCTCGGCTCGCCCGGTCTTGGCCCGCAGCCGCTGGCGGCCCGGCTCGAGGCGCGGCCGGACCAGACCGACGTCGCCATTCTCATCCGCAAGGTCGAGGCGCATCTGGAGGCCAATCCCGATGACGGGCGCGGCTATGAGGTGCTCGCGCCGATCTATGCCCGCATGGGCCGGCCGCAGGACGCGGCGCGGGCGTGGTCCAGCGCCATCCGTCTCATGGGGTCCAATGCCAATCGCCAGGACGGCCTCGGCGAGGCGCTGACCGAGGTGGCCGGCGGCGTGGTGACGGCCGAGGCCAAGGCGGCCTTCGAGGCCGCCCGGGCGGCCAGCCCGAACGATCCCAAGGCATCCTATTATCTCGGCCTCGCGGCGGAGCAGGACGGCAAGCCGGCGGAAGCCGCGAAGATCTGGCAGGCGCTCGCCGCCGCCTCGCCGGCCGATGCGCCGTGGCTGCCGCTGATCCGCGACGCGCTTGCCCGCGTCGGCGCGCCCGCGCCGGCCATCGCGCCCGGCCCGAGCGCCGCCGATGTCGCCGCCACGCAGGACCTTTCCCCGCAGCAGCGCGACGAGATGGTGCGCGGCATGGTGGGGCGGCTGGAAGCCCGCCTCGCCCAGGACGGCAATGATCTCGAAGGCTGGCTGCGGCTGATGCGGGCCTGGACGGTGCTCGGCGAGGCGGACAAGGCCAAGGCGGCGGTGGGCCAGGCGCGCACGCATTTCGCCAAGGACGACGGCGCGCTCGGCCGCATCGACGCGCTGGCGCGCGAACTCGGTCTAGGGAGCTGACGACATGACCCGCAAAGGGCGGCGACTTCTGTTGATTTCCTCCGCGCTCGGCGTGCTCGGCATCGCCGCCGGCCTCGTGCTGTTCGCGCTCAACGACACCATCGTGTTCTTCCGCTCGCCCAGCGACATCGCCGCCCAGCACCCGGCGCCCGGCAGCCGGCTGAGGCTCGGCGGGCTGGTGAAGGACGGCAGCGTGGTGAAGCAGGACAATGCGCATGTGCGTTTCGTCGTGACCGACGGCGGCGCGGATGTTTCGGTCTACTATGTCGGCCTGCTGCCCGACCTGTTCCGCGAGGGGCAGGGCGTGATCGCCGAGGGCGTGCTGGACGGCGACGGAACCTTCCGCGCCGACAGCGTGCTCGCCAAGCACGACGAGAAGTACATGCCGAAGGAAGTCGCCGACGCGCTGAAGAAGCAGGGCGTCTGGAAGGAAGGCGAGGCGACGCAATGAACCCGGAGATCGGCCACTACGCGCTCGTGCTGGCGCTTGCCGTCGCCATCCTGCAGACGGCGATTCCCATCTGGGGCGCCAGGGTCGGGGACCAGGCGCTGATGCGCGTGGGGCCGCCGCTGGCCATCGCCTTCTTCGGCTTCGTCAGCCTCGCCTTCGCGATACTGACCACGGCCTATGTGCAGTCCGACTTCTCGGTGCTGAACGTCGTCCAGAACTCGCACTCGCTGAAGCCGCTTTTGTACAAGATCACCGGCGTGTGGGGGAACCATGAGGGTTCCATGCTGCTCTGGGTGCTGGTGCTGGCGATCTTCGGCGCGCTGGTGGCGCTGTTCGGCGCCAATCTGCCGGCGACGCTGAAGGCCAATGTCATCGGTGTGCAGGGCTCGGTGGGCGTCGCCTTCCTGCTGTTCATCCTGCTGACCTCGAACCCGTTCATCCGGGTGATGCCGGCCCCGGCCGAAGGGCAGGACCTCAATCCGGTGCTGCAGGATATCGGCCTCGCCATCCACCCGCCGCTGCTCTATCTCGGCTATGTCGGCTTCTCCGTCACCTTCGCCTTCGCCGTCGCGGCGCTGATCGACGGGCGCATCGACGCCGCCTGGGCGCGCTGGGTGCGGCCCTGGGCGCTGGCGGCCTGGGCGTTCCTCACCGTCGGCATCGCCATGGGCTCCTACTGGGCCTATTACGAGCTGGGCTGGGGCGGCTGGTGGTTCTGGGACCCGGTGGAGAACGCCTCGCTGATGCCGTGGTTCGCCGGCACCGCGCTGATCCATTCCGCCATTGTGATGGAAAAGCGCGACGCGCTGAAGGTGTGGACCATCCTTCTCGCCATCCTCGCCTTCTCGCTGTCGCTGCTCGGCACCTTCCTGGTGCGCTCGGGCGTCCTGACCTCGGTGCACGCCTTCGCCACCGATCCCTCGCGCGGCGTGTTCATCCTCGGCATCCTCACCTTCTTCATCGGCGGGTCGCTGGCGCTCTATGCGCTGCGCGCGCCGGCGCTGCGGCAGGGTGGCCTGTTCGCGCCGATCTCGCGCGAGGGCGCGCTGGTGCTGAACAACCTGCTGCTGACCGCCGCCGCCGCCGCCGTGTTCGTCGGCACGCTCTACCCGCTGGCGCTGGAGGCGTTCGACGGCTCCAAGATCACCGTCGGGCCGCCCTATTTCAACCTGACGGTCGGCGCGCTCATGCTGCCGATCGCCTTCGCCATGCCGTTCGGCCCGCTGCTGGCGTGGAAGCGCGGCGACCTCGCGGGCGCGGCACAGCGGCTGATGCTGGCCTTCGGCGCGGGCATCGTCGTGGCGGCGATCATCCTCTACGCGCAGGGCGGCGGGGCGGTGCTGGCGCCGCTCGGCATCGGGCTCGCCGTGTTCATCATCCTCGGCGCGGCGGTGGATATTGCCGAGCGGGCCGGCCTCGGCCGCGTGCCGGCCGCCACCGCCTTCGCCCGGTTCAAGGGGCTGCCGCGCTCGGCCTTCGGTGCCGCGCTCGCCCATGCCGGCGTCGGCATCTGCCTGCTCGGCATGATCGCCGAGACCAGCTGGAATGCCGAACGGATCATCGGCGCGAAGATCGGCGACAGTTTCGAGATCGGCGGCTACGAGCTGACGCTCGCCCGCGTCGAGCCGCGCAACGGGCCGAACTACCGCGACCTCGTCGGCGTGTTCGCCATCCGTCGCGGCGGGGCCGAGATCGGCACCATCGAATCCTCCAAGCGCCTGTTCACCGCGCGCAACATGCCGACCACCGAGGCGGGCATCCGCAGCTTCGGCTTCAGCCAGCTCTATGTCAGCCTCGGCGACGAGCTGCCGGGCGGCGCGATCGGCGTGCGGGCCTACTGGAAGCCGCTGGTGACGCTGATCTGGCTCGGGGCGGTCATCATGGCGCTCGGCGGGGTGCTCTCGCTCACCGACCGGCGCCTGCGCGTCGGCGCGCCCAAGCCCGCGAAGAAGCCCAAGGCGGCCGCGCCGGTGCCGGCGGAGTGAGGGCGATGCGGCGTGCACTCCTCCTTGCCGTTCTGGCGCTCGGGCTGATGTCCGCCCCCCTGCACGCCGTGCAGCCCGACGAGGTGCTGCCCGACGCCGCGCAGGAGGCGCGGGCGCGCGAGCTGTCGCGCGAGCTGCGCTGCATGGTCTGTCAGAACCAGTCGATCGACGATTCCGACGCGCCGCTGGCCAAGGACCTGCGCATCCTGGTGCGCGAGCGCATCAAGGCCGGCGACAGCGACCGCCAGGTGCTGGATTTCCTGGTCGCGCGCTATGGCGAGTTCGTGCTGATGCGCCCGACCGTGCACGGCGCCAACCTGCTGCTCTGGCTGGCGCCCTTCGCCGTGCTGCTGGTGGGCGGCGCGGGGATATTCGTCGCCTATCGGCGCCGCCGGACGCTGCCCGCGCCGACGGTGCCGCTGAGCGCCGAGGAGGAGGACAGGCTGGCCCATGTGCTTGCCGGCGGGGATGCCGAAGCGGCACGCGACCTTACGAAACTTTAACGCCACCGCCAGCCTGCGTTAAGGAGACGGCACCTATCTTCTCGTTCGAACCTTCCCGGTTGGGGAAGCGAGATTTCGACGAACGAGGAACGACACATGCCGCGCAACGCGCCCTTCGAGACCTCCAAGAATGCTTCGTCCCTGCTGCGCAGCCGCCGCTCGCGTCTGCTCGCCGGCGTGTTCACCCTGGCGCTGGCCGGTGGTGCCGTTGGCGCCTTCGTGCTGCCCGACGTCGTCACCCCGGCACAGGCCCAGCTGAGCACCAACCAGCCGACCAACACCTTCTCCTTCGCCGACATCGTCGAGAAGGTCTCGCCGGCCGTTGTCAGCGTGAAGGTCAAGAAGGACGAGGACCAGGTCGCGTCGAACGACGACGAGCCCGGCGCGCAGAACGTGCCCCCGCAGATCGAGCGCTTCATGCGCCGCTTCGGCCTCGGCCCGAACGGCCCGCAGGGCGGTCCCGACATGGGCCCGCGTCGCGGCGGCCCCGGCGGCGGCCATGGTCGCGTCGTCGGCCAGGGCTCCGGCTTCTTCATCTCCGCCGACGGCTATGTCGTGACCAACAACCACGTGGTGGACGGCGCCTCGGAAGTCGACGTCACCATGACCGACGGCAAGAGCTACACCGCCAAGGTGATCGGCACCGACCCGCGCACCGACGTGGCGCTGCTGAAGGTCGACGGCAAGAACAACTTCCCGTGGGTGAAGCTCGCCGAGACCGCGCCGCGCGTCGGCGACTGGGTCGTGGCGGTCGGCAACCCGTTCGGCCTCGGCGGCACGGTGACGGCCGGCATCGTCTCGGCGCGCGGCCGCGACATCGGCTCGGGCCCGTATGACGACTTCCTGCAGATCGACGCCCCGATCAACCGTGGCAATTCGGGTGGCCCGACCTTCGGCCTCAACGGCGAAGTCATCGGCGTGAACACCGCCATCGTCTCGCCCTCGGGCGGCAATGTCGGCATCGCCTTCGCCATTCCTTCCGAGACCGTCTCCGAGGTGGTCGATGCGCTGAAGGCCGGCGGCCAGGTGGCGCGCGGCTATGTCGGCGTGCAGATCCAGCCGGTGAGCGACGAGGTCGCCGAGGCCATGGACCTCAAGGAGACCACCGGCGCGCTGATCGCCCAGGTGCAGCCGGGCACGCCCGGCGAGAAGGCCGGCCTCAAGCCGGGCGACGTCGTGACCGCCATCGACGGCGCCACGATCAAGGACTCCCGCGAGATGTCGCGTGAGATCGCCCGCAAAAAGCCCGGCGTGACGGTGAAGCTGAGCGTGCTGCGCGACGGCAAGTCGATCACCGTTCCGGTGACGCTGGAGCAGCTGCCGACCGACGTCGCCTCGAACGACGCCAAGAAGGATGCCGGCGAGGAGAAGGGCGCCCCCGGCGTGCCGCGCCTCGGCCTCTCGCTGGCTCCCGCCAAGGGCGTGGCCGGTGCGGGCGACCTCGGCGTCGTCATCACCGAGGTCGATCCGAACGGCCCCGGCGCCGAGCGCGGCCTGAAGGCGGGTGACGTCATCCTCGACGTCGCCGGCAAGCCGGTCATGACCCCGGCGGATGTCCGCGACGGCCTCGCCGCCGCGAAGAAGGAAAACCGCAAGGCCGTGCTGATGCGCGTCAAGTCCGAGCAGGGCACCCGCTTCGTCGCGGTCTCGCTCGGCGACAACCGCGGCTGAGGAATCGGTTCCGGCTGCGGTCCGTTCCGTCGCCCCCTTGGGCTGCAGCTGGTCCGGTGGCGCGGGGAGCCTGAAACATGGCTCCCCGCGTCGTCTTTTTCAGACAGGGGTGAGCGGGCCGCGATCTTGCGGCTCGCATAGGCGCGAGGCTCGAAATGACGTACATGGTGACGGGTTCGAATCTTACCGCTGCCTTTGATTCCGTACCGGGCCGGGGCAACCGCGTCCTCGATCCGGCGGAAGTCAGAAATCATGCTGATGACGCCGCCATGCGCCTGCTTATCGTCGAGGACGACCGCGATGCCGCCGACTATCTGCGCAAGGCGTTCCGCGAGGCGGGCCATGTGGTGGATGTCGCCGGCGATGGCGAGGAGGGGCTCGCTCTGGCGCTCGACGGCGGCTACGACGTGCTCGTCGTCGACCGCATGCTGCCGCGCCGCGACGGCCTCTCGCTGATCACCGAACTGCGCGGGCATGGCGACAAGACGCCGACGCTGATCCTCTCGGCACTCGGCCAGGTCGACGACCGGGTGACCGGGCTGCGCGCCGGCGGCGACGACTACCTGCCCAAGCCCTACGCCTTTTCCGAGCTGCTCGCGCGTGTCGAGGCGCTGGCCCGTCGCGGCGGGCCGCAGGCGGCCGATACCGTCTATCGCGTGGCCGACCTCGAACTCGACCGGCTGGCGCATCGCGTCACCCGCGGCGGGCAGGAGATCGTGTTGCAGCCGCGCGAGTTCCGCCTGCTCGAATATCTCATGCGCCATGCCGGGCAGGTGGTGACGCGCACCATGCTGCTGGAGAATGTGTGGGACTATCATTTCGATCCGCAGACCAACGTGATCGACGTGCATGTCTCGCGGCTGCGCTCCAAGATCGACAAGGGCTTCGAGCCGCCGCTGCTCCACACGGTGCGCGGCGCGGGATACATCGTCCGTGACGTCGCTCGGTAGGCTGATCCGCACCACCGCGTTCAAGCTGATCGCGGCCTATCTCGTCGTCTTCGCGATCTTCGCGGGCTCGGTGATCGCCTATCTCGGCTGGCACACGCAGCGTCTGGTGACGCGGCAGGCGGTCGAGGCGATCGAAACCGATACCCGCTTCATGCAGGGCCAGTTCGAGCGCGGCGGCATTGCGCGGCTCTCGCAGGTGGTGAACCGCCGGGCGCGGGCGCCCGATGCCGGCCTCTTGCTCGTCACCAGCTTCAACGGCGATCCGCTGGCCGGCAACGTGCTGAACCTGCCGCTCAACTTCCTCGACAAGGAAGGCTGGCGGGAGATCGACTATGTGCGCTCGGAGGATCAGGCGGCCTCGCCCAGCCGCGCGCTGGTGCATGTCGTCTTCCTGCCCGGCGAGTTCCGCCTGCTGGTCGGCCGCGACGTGGTCGAGCGCGAGGAGCTGCGCAAGATCATCATCGGTCCGGCGCTGTGGGGGCTCGGCCTGCTGGTGGTGCTCGGCGTCGCCGGCGGCCTGTTCGTCACCCGGCGCGTGCTGAAGCGCATCGACCAGATGACGGCGATCTCCGACGGCATCATGGCCGGCGATCTTTCCGGCCGGCTTTCGGTAGCCGGCACGGGCGACGAGTTCGACCGGCTCGCCTTCAGCCTCAATGCCATGCTGGAGCGCATCGAGGTGCTGATGGCGGGGCTGAAGCAGGTCTCCGACAACATCGCCCATGATCTCAAGACGCCGCTGACGCGCCTGCGCAACCGGGCCGAGGACGCGCTGCGCACCGCGCGCACCGAGGAGGAGTGGCGGGCGGCGACCGAGCAGACCATCGAGGAATCCGACGGGCTGATCCGCACCTTCGACGCGCTGTTGATGATCGCGCGGGCCGAGGCGGGGCAGGCCAGCGCGGCCATGGTGCGGTTTGACCTCGCCGAGACGCTGTCGAGCGTCGCCGAGCTCTATGAGCCAGTGGCGGACGAAAGCGGGCTCGACCTCACGGTGGAGGCGACCGAACCGCTGCCGATCCGCGGCGTGCGCGAACTGTTCGGCCAGGCGCTGGCGAACCTGATCGACAACGCGATCAAGTACAGCGCGCCCACCGAGATCGGCGCGCGTGGCCGGATCCGGCTGGAGGCGACGCGCGTCGAGGACAAGGTGCGGCTCGTGGTCGCCGACAGCGGGCCCGGCATCGCCGAGGCCGACCGACCGCGCGTGCTGGAGCGTTTCGTGCGGCTGGAGGCGAGCCGCACCCGGCCGGGCTCGGGCCTCGGCCTGTCGCTGGCGGCGGCCGTGGTGCATCTGCATGGTGGATCGCTCGCGCTGGAAGGCAACGATCCGGGGCTGCGGGTCGTGATCGACCTTCCGCTCGATGCGGGCGCGGACGAGCCGGCAGCCGGCACGGACAGCTGACGGATTTATGCGCACGGTTTGCCGCAGCTGAGGAATTTGACAACCAATGCCTGCTAGTTTTGCAGGCAGTTAAGGAGGCGGAGCCGGAATGGCAGGTCGGCGGGGCGGCACCAAGGTTGCGGAAACAGCGGTTGCCGCGGGCGACAGCGGCCTTGCGAGCGACGCTCCTGCCCGCGACGCCCTTGCCAGCCAGATGCGCCTTGCCGCCGGCACCAGGCCTCCCGCTGCGATCCCAGAGACACTGACCGCGCTGTTCGCGGATGATGCCGCGCTGGCCGGGCGCTTCAAGGCGCTGATGAGCGCCAGTCCGGCCGCTCGCGCGGTGCTGGCGCGGATCGCCGAGCATTCGCCCTTTCTCACCGAGCTGATGCGAATCGATCCCGCGCGCCTCGTCCGCGTGCTGGAGGCCGATCCCGCCGCCGGCCTCGCGGCGGCGCGGGCGACAATGGTCGCCGCCGTGGCGGCAACGCAGGACGAGGCGGAGGCGATGGCGCTGCTGCGCCGGCTGCGCGCCGAGACCGCGCTGACCGTGGCGCTGGCCGATATCGGCGAGGTGTTCGACCTCACCGCCGTCACCGCCGAACTCACCGACAGCGCCGATGCGGCGATTTCCGCTGCGACCGACTTCCTGTTCCGCGAGGCGGCGGAGGCCGGCAAGCTGCGCAAGAGCGCGCTGAAGCCGGGGCTGGCCGGCGTCGGCTACACCGTGCTCGCCATGGGCAAGCACGGCGCGCGCGAGCTGAACTATTCCAGCGATGTCGACCTGATCGTGCTCTACGACCCCGCCATCGCGCCGCTGGCACGGGACGTCGAGCCGGCGCCGTTCTTCGTGCGGCTGACCCAGCGCCTCGCCCGCATGATCCAGGAGCGCACCGGCGAGGGCTATGTCGCGCGCGTCGATTTGCGGCTGCGCCCCGATCCCGCCTCCACACCGGTCGCGCTCTCGCTGGACGCCGCGCTGGATTATTACGAGCGCGAGGGCGCCACCTGGGAACGTGCGGCCTATATCAAGGCGCGGCCGATCGCCGGCGACATCGCGCTCGGCCACGCCTTCCTGCGCCAGCTCTCGCCCTTCGTCTGGCGCCGCTCGCTCGATTATGCGGCGGTGGCCGACGTGCATGCGATGAAGCAGGACATCCACGCCTTTCGCGGCCATGCCGCCATCGCGGTGGAAGGGCACAATGTGAAGCTCGGGCGCGGCGGCATCCGCGAGATCGAGTTCTTCGCCCAGACCCAGCAGCTCATCGCCGGCGGGCGCGACCCGCACCTGCGCACCCCGCGCACGCTGGAGGCGCTGGAGCTGCTCGCCCGTGCCGGCTGGATCGGCGAGACGGCGCGCACCGAGCTGGACGAGGCCTATCATTTCCTGCGCCGGGTCGAGCACCGCCTGCAGATGGTGGCGGATGCGCAGACCCATTCGCTCCCCGAGGATGGCGAGGCGCTGGCCGCCTTTTCCCGCTTCATGGGTTACAGCCGGCGCGACGCCTTCGCCAAGGCGCTGCTGCAACGCCTCGCCCGCGTGCAGGACCATTATTCCAAGCTGTTCGAGGACGCCCCACCCCGCGCGGCGGTGGAGGGCGCGCTGGAATTCCCGCGCGCCAAGGACGACCGCGAGACCCTCGCCACCCTGCACAAGCTCGGCTATGGCGACCCGGCCAAGGCGAGCGCCACGGTGCGCGGCTGGCTCGCCGGCGCGCATCGCGCGCTGAAGCCCGAGACGGTGCGCACCAACCTTGCCGCCATCGTGCCGCTGCTGATCGACGCGCTGGCGCGCGGTGGCGCGCCCGACGAGGCGCTGGCGGCGGCGGACCGCTTCTTCGCCGAGCTGCCCGTCGCGGTGCGGCTGATGCCGGCGCTGGCGCGCCATCCCGATCTGGTGCGACTGCTGGCGACCATTCTCGGCACCGCCCCGCGCCTCGGCGAGATGCTGGCGCACCGGCCCTCGCTGATCGACGCGCTGCTCGACCCCGCCTTCTTCGGCAACCTGCCGGACGAACCGGCGCTGACCGCGCGGCTCGCGGCACTGCTCGAGGATGCCGAGAACGAGGAGGACCTGCTCGACCAGGCCCGCCGCTTCCGGCAGGAGCAGCATGTGCTGATCGGCGTGCGCATCCTCTCCGGCACGCTGCCGGCGGCGCGGGCGGGGGAGGCCTTCGCCCGGCTGGCCGACGTGATCATCCGCGCGCTGGAGGCGGCGGTGGTCTCGCGCTTCCGCGAGGCGCACGGCACGCTGCCGGGGGCGGAGGTCGCGGTGCTCGCCATGGGCAAGCTTGGCGGGCGGGAGATGACCGCCGGCTCCGATCTCGACCTGATCATGCTCTATGATTTCGACGCGGAGCAGCCCGAGAGCGACGGGCCGCGCCCGCTCTATGGCGCGCAATATTTCGCCCGGCTGACGCAGCGCCTCGTCAGCGCGCTCACCACCCCGACCAATGCCGGCCAGCTCTATGAGGTGGATCTGCGGCTGCGCCCCTCCGGCCGCGCCGGCCCGGTCGCCACCAGCCTGCCGCGCTTCATCGCCTATCAGGCGGAGGAAGCGTGGACCTGGGAGCACATGGCGCTGACGCGCGCGCGGGTCGTCTCGGCCCCGCCGGCGTTTCGAGCGCGGGTGCAGGTGGCGATCGCCGACGTGCTGCGCCGGCCGCGCGACCCGGCGCGGCTCGCCGCCGACATCGTCGACATGCGCGGCGCCATCGCCGATGAGAAGGGCGACGACCAGCCCTGGGACCTGAAATATGCCCGCGGCGGCCTGGTCGATATCGAGTTCATCGCCCAGTACCTCGTGCTGGCGCATGCGCGCAGCCACCCCGAGATCATCGACACCTCGACGGTGCGGGTGATCGGACTGGCGGTGCAGGCGGGGCTCATGGACGTGCTGGACGGCCATCTGCTCGGCGATGCCTGCCGCCTGCTGCACGATCTGACGCAGGTGCTGCGCCTCGCGCTCACCGGGCCGTTCGTCCCCGCCGAGGCCAGCCCGGCGCTGCGCCGGCTGCTGGCGCGCGCGGGCGCCATGCCGGATTTCTCGACGCTGGAGGCGCATCTGTTCGAGACGCAGGCGCAGGTGCGCGCGGCCTTCGAGCGGATATTGGGCGTGGAGGCGGGTGGCTGAGCGGGAGAGCCTGAACTCGCAGGCATCGTCGTCGTGAGGTGCCCGGCCATAGGCCGGGCCTCGAAGGATGCTCGTCCGAGTACGCTTCAAGGACCATCCTTCGAGGCTCGCTGCGCGAGCACCTCATTGTCTGGCTCGTAATTGTGAAAGCGCGTATGGACGGCGGGCTTCTCCCTCTCCCCGACGGGGAGAGGGTTGGGGTGAGGGGTCTTCGGCGCTTCGCAATCGTGAAAACCTCTCACCGACCCGCTTCGCGGGCCACCTCTCCCCAACGGGGAGAGGGATTGCGAGCCAGACTCTCAGGATGACGGCGCGCTATGGGTGAGGTGCCGAGGAAGGCCGATCACCCCAGTTTCTCCACGACCCGATCGGCGATGGCGAGGCTGGCGGTGAGGCCGGGGGATTCGATGCCGAACAGCTGCACCAGCCCCGGCACCCCGTGCTCGGCAGGCCCGTCGATGCGGAAATCGGCGGCCGGCGTGCCGGCGGGGGTGATCTTGGGGCGGATGCCGGCATAGGCCGGCTGTAGCGCGCCGTCCGGCAGCGCCGGCCAGTAGCTGCGGATGGCGGCGTAGAAGGCGTCGCCGCGCGCGGGATCGACGGCATAGTCGAGCGTATCGACCCACTCGGTGTCCGGGCCGAAGCGGGCCTGCCCGCCGAGGTCGAGGGTGAGATGCACGCCGAGACCCGCCTGTTCCGGCACGGGATAGACGAGGCGCGCGAACGGCGCCTTGCCGGCCAGGGTGAAATAGCTGCCCTTGCAGAAATAGGCGCGGGGGACGGTCTCGGCCGGAATGCCGGCGATGGAACGGGCGATCGGCACGGCGCCATGGCCGGCGGCGTTGATGAAGGTGGAGCAGGCCAGCGTCATCGGCGCCTCGCCGCCGACCTCGAGCCGGAAGCCGTCCGTCTCGACCGCGCCGCGCAGCAGCGGCGCGTTGAAGGCGATCATGCCGCCGGCATCCTCAAGGTCGCCGCGCAGCGCCAGCATGAGCGCATGGCTGTCGATGATGCCGGTCGACGGCGACAGCAGTGCCGCCACCGCGTTCAGCGCCGGCTCCAGCGCGCGCGCCTCGGTGCCGGTGAGATGCTGGAGATCGGCGACGCCGCAGGCGCGGGCATGCGCGTCGATGGCGTCGAGCTTCGCCGTCTCCGCCTCGCGCGTGGCGACGATCAGCTTGCCGCAGCGCCGGTGCGGGATGGCCCGCTCGGCGCAATAGGCATAGAGCGCGTCGCGTCCGCTGACGCAGAGCGCGGCCTTCAGCGTGCCGGCGGGGTAGTAGATGCCGGCGTGGATGACTTCGCTGTTGCGGGCCGAGGTTTCCGAGCCGACGAGCCCGCTCGCTTCCAGCACCAGCACCTCGCAGCCCCGCAGCGCGAGGGCGCGGGCGATGGCGAGGCCGACGACGCCGGCGCCGGCCACCACACAGTCGATGAAGTCGGGTTCGGAGGTGCTCATGCGAGCCGGTCAGCCTTCGAGCGTCGCCGGCGCTGTGCGGTAGTGCAGCGCCGGGCGGCCATGCAGCGGCAGGCGGATGATGACCGTGGTGCCGACGCCTTCATTGGAGGAGATGCGCATGGTGCCGCCATGCAGCTCGACCAGCGACTTGGCGATGGCGAGGCCGAGGCCGGAACCCTTGTAGGACTTGGTGAACTGGCTCTCCACCTGCTCGAACGGCTTGCCGATCTTGACCAGCGCGCTCTTGGGGATGCCGATGCCGCTGTCCTCGATGACCAGCAGCGCCGAGCGCGCCGAGCCGCGCGTGCGCAGCGTGATCCGCCCGTGCTCGGGCGTGAACTTGATGGCGTTGGAGATGAGGTTGAGGGTGATCTGCTTGAGCGCGCGGCGGTCGCCCTCGATGGTGAGGTCCTCATCGCTCTCGCAGGCGACGACGAGGTGCTTCTCGTCGGCGCGCACCGACATGACGCGGATGGCGTCCTTGATGATCTCGTCGAGCTTGGTCGGCTGCAAGTTGAGGTGCACGCGGCCGGCTTCGATGCGCGACATGTCGAGGATGTCGTTGATGACGTCGAGCAGATAGCGGCCGGAATCGCGGATGTCGCGGCAGTACTCGTTGTACTTGTCGCTGCCGAGCGGGCCGAACAGGCCGCTCTCCATCAGTTCGGAGAAGCCGATGATGGCGTTGAGCGGCGTGCGCAGCTCATGGCTCATATTGGCGAGGAATTCGGATTTGGCGCGGTTGGCGTCCTCGGCCTTGGTCTTCTCGTCGGCGTAGTTCTGCGCCAGCTCGGCCAGCTGGAGCGCTTGCATTTCCAATGTCTGCTGCGATTTGCGCAGGTCCGCGACCAGCGCCATCAGGCGCTTTTCGCTCTCCATCAGCCGCTCTTCGTGGCGTTTCAGCGCGGTGATGTCGGTGCCGACCGAGACGAAGCCGCCATCCTTGGTGCGCCGTTCCGTGACCTTGAGCCAGCGCCCGCCTTCCAGCTGGGCCTCAAAGGCGCGCGCGCCTTCCTCCGGGCGGTCCTCGGTGCGCAGCGGGATGCGCACCACCGGCTGGCGGGCAATGGCGGCGACGGCGTCGAACGGGGTGCCGGGCGTGACGTTGGTGTCGCCGAAACCGTGCAGCGACTGGAACTTGGAGTTGCACAGCACCAGCCGGTTGGCGCTGTCCCACAGTACGAAGGATTCCGAGATGCTCTCGATGGCATCGCGCAGCCGCATGTCGGCGGTGGCGGTGCGCTCGGCGAGCCGGCGTTCCTCGGTGACGTCGACGGCGATGCCGACGAGATGCGGCGGCTCGCCATTTTCCTGCGGCACCACCTCGGCGCGGGCACGCAGCCACACCCAGTGGCCGTCGGCATGCTTCATGCGGAAGACGCGCTCGATGATCCGGCCCGGCTTGTCGGCGATTTCCTTGGCGACGTCGTAGAGATTGGTGTCGTCGGGATGGACGAGGGCGGCGACCTCGCCGAACGAGATCAGCTCGTCGCGCGGCTCGATGCCGAGCAGCTCGAACATGGAGCTCGACCAGAACAGCCGCCCGCGCCCCATGTCCCAGTCCCACAGCCCGGCGCGTCCGCGCGAGAGGGCGGTGTCGATGCGCACGCGTACCGTGTCGTAGATGCCGTCGGCCTCGCGGGCGCGGGTCGCCTGCCAGTGGAAGGCGAAACCGAGGATCAGCAGCACCGCTCCCGTGGTCGAGAGCAGCGTGACGGTGAGGATGGTGTCGGATTGCCAGGTCGACAGCGCGCTGCCGACCGGCTGCACCGCGACCAGCTGGAGCGGCACCGAGCGCAGATTGTGCACCGTTGCCAGCGCCAGGGCGCCATTCGGCAGGGCAACTTCGAGCACGCCGGCATCCTCGGCGAAGATCGAGATCGCCTGAACGTTGGCCAGCAAATAGCGGATGTCGTCGGCGGTGGTGGATGTCGCCGCCTCGTCATAGGTCGCGACGACCTTGCCGGTCTGGTCGACGAGGCCGTAGCGGCGCTCGTCGTCGCTCGCGCGGGCGGGCAGGCCCGATTTCAGCAGGCCCTCCACGGGGGCACTCGCCGTGCCGCGCCGGTCGATCTCGCTGGAGATGGCGAAGGCGAACAGCGCCAGCTCGTCCTTGGCGCTGGCCACCGCGTCGGCGCGATAGGAACGCACCTGGATGACGGCGGCGACGGCAACGATGGCGATAAAGGCGACGATAAGCGCCGGCACCGCCTTGCGCATGAAAGGTTCGGCGTCGACCAGCCGCTGATATGCGGGTCGTGCTACCGATCGCGCCAGGCCCTGCATGGCCTGCACGCGCACGGATGCGCCCGCAGCGTTGGCGCGCGCCATCGCCGGCCTCCCCCGAAGTCCCATGCCCAGTTCACGAAAGGAGCGATGTGCCGCATCTCTCCGAATCACCCCGATTTGAATCGAATCGACCCCCACGTGTCCAGAGTCCCTGGGAGTCAAGTTAACGAATCAGCAACCTAGGAGTGGTCGCGACGGTGCAGCGGTAATGTCGCGGCCGCCCATGGACGCTATGGAGGGTCGATGCTATGCGCTGGCCCCTCGGCAAAACGGGTTCAGGGAGACGAAACATGAGCGACATCTGGTTCCGCACGGGCGAAGCGACGGTCCTCGCCGCCGATGGCCAGTTCACCGACGCCATGCCTGAAGTACTGATCGGCTCGGTGCGCGGCCCGGCCGGCCACGCCTTCGCATCGATGATGGGCCAGGTGCAGGGCCACACCCGCATGTTCGTGGTCCGTGACCTGAACCAGCAGGTTCGCCCGGCGACGATGATGACCACCAAGGCCACCATCCACACGCTTGCCTATGTCGACCTGCTCGGCGGCGTGGTGCAGGGCGCCATCGGCGACGCCATCGTCGACGCACTGGCCGAGGGCATCCTGCCGAAGGACCAGGCGGACGAACTGTGCATGATCGTGATGGTGTGGCTCGATCCGCGCTGCGCCGAGGATGAGAACCTCGACAAGGCCGATCTCTATCGCACCAATTACGAGGCGATGAAGATCGCGCTCGAGCGCGCCATGACCGGCAAGCCGACCGTCGACGAGCTGATCGCCAACCGCAAGACCATCAAGCACTACGCGCTCGACGGCGTCGTCGAGTACTGAGCGGATCGACGGCCCGGCGCTCGCTCAGCGCCGGGCTTCCAGATCGCGGGAGGTCGTGGACGTGCCGGGGCCGTTCTCGGTCACCACCATGGCTCGCAGGGTTCCGTCGCTGGACGTGCTGGCGACGGCGATGCAGTTGCGCCCCGCCTGCTTGGCGGCATAGAGCGCCCGGTCGGCCGCCGCTATCACCGTGGCCGGCAGCGTGCCGGTGTTCGGCGGGTCGGTCATGTCGAACAGGGTCACGCCGATGCTGACCGTGACATGGCCGATGGAACTGCCGGCATGGGGCAGCTTCAGGGCGCGGACGGCCTCCAGCATGCGCCCGGCGACGACGATGCCGCTCGCCTCGTCGGTGTCCGACAGCACGGCGGCGAATTCCTCGCCACCATAGCGGGTCACGATGTCGCCGGCGCGCCGCAGCGACCCGCGCAGCGTCTCGGCCACCTTGCGCAGGCATTCATCGCCCTCGATGTGTCCATAGAGGTCGTTGTAGCTCTTGAAGTGGTCGACATCGATCATGATCAGCGCGAGGGTGGGCCGGCGAACGCCGCTGCGATGAATCTCGCGGCCGAGCACCTCGTCGAATTTGCGCCGGTTGGGCAGTTCCGTGAGGGCATCCATCTCCGAAAGGGCGGTGAGCCGGCGGTTGGCGTCCACCAGTTCGCGCTCGAGCCGCTCGCGCTGGCGGACGGTGGCGCCGAGTTCCTCCTCGATCTCCTTCTGCCGGGTGATGTCGACGCTGGTGGCGAGAAGGCGCAGCGGCCGCCCCTCGCCGTCGCGCTCGACGATGCGGCCGCGGCCGAGGATCCAGATCCATTTGCCGCTCTTGTGCTGGACGCGGTAGGTAGCCTCGAACAGATCGGTCTTGCCGTCGAGCAGGTCCTGATAGCGCCGCAGCACCTGCGGGCGGTCTTCCGGGTTGACCACGCTCCAGGCGACATGTTCGGTGCCCGTGACATGGTCGAGCGGGCTATAGCCGAGGCCGGCTTTCCAGTGTGACGAGCGCCGGACCCGGTTGGCCGGGATGTCCAGCTCCCAGATCCACTGATTGGCGTTCTCCAGCGCGAAGGCGATGCGCTGTTCCATCTCGATGAGCGCGTCGGTGACGCGCCGGCGCTCGGTGATGTCGATCAGGGCGAGCGACAGGCCGACGACCGCCCCGGCCTCGTCGCGAAACGGTTCGGAAGTCACGAGATAGACCGCGTCGCTGCCGGGGAGGGCGATCTCGCGCTCGAAGTGCGGCGTGCCGGCCCCGGCGCGGGTGAAGGCCCGTCCCACCAGCTCGGAGGAGCCGGGCACCAGCTCATCGACATGGCGCCCGACGATCTCGCTCAACGGCCGCCCCAATATGGCGGCGAGCCGGAGATTGCCGTTCAGGCATTTCAGATCGAGCCCGATCGTCGCAAGGGCTACGGGCGCGCTCAGATAGGCTGACGACAATGTCGCCAGTGTGGATCGATCGAGGAAAGATCCGTCCGTTGCCATGAAGCGTTGTACGTCCCGCAAACACCGTCACTGTAGCGCCGATAACTGCGTGCCGTAACGCAAAAAATCCTCCGCGGCCGCTCAGGCGAGCGTGCGGGCGACGATGTCGGCGACATCCGGCGACAGGCCGGATGTTTCGGCGACACGTCGCAGTTCCGTCTCCGCCAGCGTCCGGCGCCGGATTTCCAGCGCGCGCCAGCTCTTGAAGGCGCCGAGCAGCCGCGCGGCAAGCTGCGGATTGCGTGGATCGAGCGCCAGCACCGTATCGGCCACGAAACGGTAGCCGTCGCCGTCGGCACGGTGGAACTGCGTCTGGTTGGCGGCCGAGAAGGTGCCGATGAGCGCGCGCACCCGGTTCGGATTGGTCATGGCGAAGGCGGTATGCCCGGTCAGCCCGCGCACGCGCTCGAGCGTGCCGGGTTCGGCGATCTGTGCCTGCAGGGCCAGCCACTTGTCCACGACCAGCGGGTCGCCCTTGAAGCGCTCGTAGAAGGCGGCCAGTGCCGCCTCGCGCTCCGCCGGCGCGCCATGGGCAAGCACGGAGAGGGCGGAGAAGCGGTCGGTCATGTTGTCCGCCGTCTCGAAATGGGTCACGACACGGGCGATGTCGGCGCCCGAGCCGGTCGCCGCGAGAAGGTCGAGGCCCGCATTGCGCAGCGCGCGGCCACCGGCCGAGGTGGCGTCGGGCGCATAGACGCCGGCGGGACGCAGACGCGAATAGGCAGTCTCAAGTTCCGGACGCAGCGCCTCGCCCAAGGTGCCGCGCAGCGCGCGGCGCGCCGCGTGGATCGCATCCGGGTCGACATCGCGGCCGATCTCCCGGGCGATGTCGGTCTCCGAGGGCAGCGACAGCACCTGCGCGACGAAGGCGGGATCGAGCGAGGGATCGGTGAGCGTCGCCTCCAGCGCCTCGACCAGCGGCGCGGCCGAAGGCGCCGAGGCGCCCGCCTGCTGCGCCCGCGTCGCCGCGACGAGATAAGCGAGGGCGATGGACTGCGTGGCGTCGAAGCGGTTGAACGGATCGCTGTCGTGCCGCGCCAGGAAGACGAGGTCCGGCGTCGACAGGTTGGAGGTCAGCTTCACCGGGGCGGCGAAGCCGCGATTGAGCGAGGGGACCGGGCGCACGTCGACATCGCGGAAGACGAAGCTGTGTTTGCGCTGCGAGACCACGAGCACGCCGCGCTCGGTGTTGGAGCCGTCGTCGAGGTTGAGCGGCAGGTCGGTGCCGTCCGGCCCGACGAGACCGAGCGCCAGCGGGATGACCATGGGCTGCTTGTCGCTCTGGCCTGGCGTCGGCGGCAGCTTCTGCTCGACATCGAGGCGGAAGCTGCGCGTGGCCTCGTCCCATGTGCCGCGCACGTCGAGTTCGGGCGTGCCGGACTGCGCGTACCACAGCGCGAACTGGGTGAGGTCGGCGCCATTGGCGTCGGCGAAACAGGCCAGGAACTGCTCGATCGTCGCCGCCTGGCCGTCATGGCGGTCGAAATAGAGGTCCATGCCGGCGCGGAAGCCCTCCTCGCCAAGCAGGGTCTTCAGCATGCGGACGACCTCGGCGCCCTTCTCATAGACGGTCGCCGTGTAGAAATTGTTGATCTCGCGATAGGCCGTGGGCCGCACCGGATGCGCCAGCGGGCCGGAATCCTCGGCGAACTGGTGGCTCTTGAGCAGGCGCACATCGGCGATGCGCTTGACCGGGCGCGAGCGCTGGTCGGAGGAGAACTCCTGGTCGCGGAAGACCGTGAGGCCCTCCTTGAGGCAGAGCTGGAACCAGTCGCGGCAGGTGATGCGGTTGCCGGTCCAGTTGTGGAAATATTCGTGGGCGATGATGCCCTCGATATGGGCGTAGTCGGCGTCGGTCGCGGTCTCGGGGCTGGCGAGGACGTATTTGTCGTTGAAGATGTTGAGGCTCTTGTTCTCCATCGCGCCCATGTTGAAGTCGGCGACGGCGACGATGTTGAACACGTCGAGGTCGTACTCGCAGCCGAAGGCTTCCTCGTCCCAGCGCATGGAGCGCTTGAGCGCGTCCATGGCGTAGCCCGCGCGCCCCGCCTTGCCGGGCTCGACATAGATGCCGAGCTCGACCTTTTTGCCGGTGGCGGTGAGATAAGGTTCGGTGATGCGGTCGAGCTTGCCGCCGACGAGGGCGAACAGGTAGCAGGGCTTGGGCCACGGGTCGTGCCAGATCGCGTAGTGGCGCGTCGTGCCCTCGACCGTGCCGCTCTCCTGCAGGTTGCCGTTGCCGAGCAGCACCGGCGCCTCCGCCTGCTCGGCCTCGATGCGGGTGGTGTAGACGGCGAGCACGTCCGGCCGGTCGGGGAAATAGGTGATGCGGCGAAAGCCCTCCGCCTCGCACTGCGTGCAATAGGTGCCGCTGGAGCGGTAGAGGCCCATCAGCTTGGTATTGGCGGAGGGGTCGATCAGCGTCTCGATCTCCAGCACCACCGGCCGCTGCGGCGGCGCGAAGATGGTGAGGCTCGAGCGGGTCTCGGCATAGGCGGTGCCGGCGAGCGGCCTTCCGTCGAGCGCCACGGATTTCAGCATGAGATCGTCGCCGTCGAGCACGATGGGCGAACCCTCGCGCCCCGCCGGATTGGGCCGCAGGGCGAGCCGCGCGATCACGCGGGTCGCGGTCGGGTGGAGGCGGACGTCGAGGTGGACGGTATCCACAAGCCAGTCCGGAGGGAGGTAGTCACTCAGACGGACGGTCTGGGGCTCGGCATCACGCGGCATCTTCACACACTCCGACGGCTGTCGATGAAGAATTAGGCCTTCGGCGCGCCGACCGGAAGCCCCTTCCCGTACACCGCCCGGTGAACTGAAGAACGAAAGATGTGGAACTCTTTCGGCCCGTGCCTGTTGATCGAGCTGTGGGGGCGGTGATGGTACGCGCATGCGTGTACAGCAGAAGGGTATCACCGTATGAGTGCAGGCGGCCGGTTCAACCGATTTGAAGCTCTCGATTCCTGGCGTGGCCTATGTGCCGTCATGGTTCTTATTTACCACTTCATTTATGTCGTGCGGATCGACTGGCTGCATTTCAACTTGATCTCCAATTCATATCTTTTCGTCGACTTTTTCTTTGCATTGTCTGGATTCGTGGTCTGTCACGCCTATCGCCGCCGGCTCGGCGGCCCACGGCAGGTCGGCGGCTTTCTGCTGCGGCGCGCCGGGCGGCTCTGGCCGCTGCATCTGGCCGTGCTGTTCGCCTTCATGCTGGCGGTCATGGCGATCAATGCCGGCGGGCTGCATCCCGAGAGCCTGCGCATCGGGGCCGATACCGGCAATTACTCGCTCAAGGGGCTGCTGCTGAATGCCGCCCTGCTCAACTCGATGGGCTTCTACGGCGTCGCCTGGAACGGACCGGCCTGGAGCATCGGCGCGGAGTTCTACACCTACGCGCTGTTCGCCGCCGTGGTGCTGCTGGCCGGTGCGCGCAAGCTGTTGCCGGCCGCGCTGGCGATCTCGCTCGCGGCCATGCTTGCCATCCTCCTCGTCGCGCCGACCTACATGAACTCGACGGCGGATTACGGTTTCATCCGCTGCATCGCCGGCTTCTTCGCCGGCGTCGTAGTGCACCACGCGCATGAGCGGCTGCGCAGCCTCAACCTACCCTTCGCCACGGCGTGGGAGGCCGGGGTGTTGGCGCTGGTCGGCCTGTTCGTGGCTTCGGCCGGTGTCGGTCCCGACGAGGTGCGCCCGCTCAGCGTGCTGGCGCCGTTCGTGTTCGGGTTCGCCATCCTGGTGTTCGCGCGCGATGCCGGCGCGCTTTCCGCGCTGTTGCGCGTGCCACCGCTGCAGGCGCTGGGGCGCTGGTCCTATTCGATCTACCTGATCCACATGCCGCTCTTGGTCCTGCTCGGCTACGGATTGTGGCTCTATGGCGATATCGCCGAGGTGCCGGTGCGCGAGGAGATCGAGGTGCTGGGCCATGCCAAGAACCTGTACGATCTCGGCGATCCGCTGCTCGCCGCGGCGCTGCTCGCCGGCTTCGTGGCGCTGGTGATCGGGCTTGCGCGGTTCAGCTTCCGGCTGATCGAGGTGCCGTGGCGCGACCACATCGCCCGCTTCGCGCGCAATGTCGAGGCGGGGGGCGGGGTCTACGCGCCGCTGCCGCCGCGCTCCGCCATGGCCGCGCCGGCCGCTATTCGCCGGAGGCGCTGACGCCGCCGCGCCGGCGGGTGATCTCGACGCCGGCGTCGCGGAAGATGCCGGCGATCGGCGCGGACGGCTTGTGGATCTCCACCCGCACCTTCTCCACCCGCCCGTACCGCGCCAGCACCGTCCCCGCGATGGCTTCGGCGAGGGCTTCGAGAATGTGGAAGCGGTGGCCGGAGGAGACCTCGTGGACGATGGCGAACACCTTCTCGTAGCCCACCGTCTCGTCGTAATTGTCGTGGGCGGCGGCGGGCGCGGTGTCGAGCCACCAGTCGATGTCGACGATGAAGCGCTGGCCGAGCCGCGCCTCTTCCTCGAACAGCCCGTGATGGGCGTGCAGTTCGATACCCCGGAGGAAGATGCGGTCGGACATGGCGTTTCCTGATCAGGCGTCGGTGAGGGCGGCGGCGAGCAGCCCGACGGCGACGGCGGGCGCGCAATCGGCGGCCTCGCTGGCGAGGGCTTCATCGTCGGTCAGCACATTGGCGAGGTCGAGATAGGCGATATCGCGCCGCTCGGCGAGCCGGGCGGCGAGGAAGCGGCCGACGCCGGCGCCGACGATCATCTCGACACCGTTCTCCTGCGTGGAGGCGACGAGGTCGAAGGCCCGGCGCAGCCGGTTCAGCTGTTCCTCCGCGAAGTAGCGGGCCAGCGCCTTCGCGGCGGGCAGGACGGGCGGGGCGAAGTCCTGCCCGACCATGCGTAAGAGGCGCCGGGCGCTGGCCTCGACGGTCTTCGGCCCGCCATCGGCGCTGGGATGCAGGTCCGCGCCCTCCCTGAGGTCGCCGGTGAGGCGATGGATGTCGGCGCTGGTGGCGTAATGCTCGGCCATCAGCGGCAGCCAGCGCCCGGCGAAGGGCGCCTCAGCGGCGAGCGCCATCACCGGGGTGCGTGCGGCGCCGGCATAGATCAGCTCGCCATTGGCGAGGCGCTCGGCATCGGTGAAGCCGCGCGCGGTGACGCGGCCGGACGTGAAGGGGATCAGGTCGCTGGTCGTCGAGCCGACGTCGATCAGGATGCCGCCCGGCAGCAGATGCGCCAGCACGGCGGCGGTGGCGTACCAGTTGGCGGAGCCGATGCTGTCGGCATGGGCGGCGGCCCGTTCCGCCGGCACGAAGCCCTCCGGCCCGGCGAACAAGGCGAGCGGGGCGGCGCCCAGCGTCTCGATGAGGATGCCCGCCGTGCCGACGACCCCGGAGCGCCGGTCCGGCCAGAGATCGGCGACCTCGGCGGTCATGGTGACGGCGGAGGCGACATCCGGGGCGAACTCCGCCCGCAGCGTGGCGATGGCGTCGCGCAGGTGCTCCGCGCCCTTCCAGACCGGACAGGG
Source organism: Ancylobacter sp. VNQ12 (assembly GCF_049445835.1). Taxonomy (NCBI): domain Bacteria; kingdom Pseudomonadati; phylum Pseudomonadota; class Alphaproteobacteria; order Hyphomicrobiales; family Xanthobacteraceae; genus Ancylobacter; species Ancylobacter sp. VNQ12. Next base: position 481,042 of record NZ_JBMSDU010000001.1, read on the forward strand.
CAGGATGCGCATGGCGACGAGGCGCCCGTCGCGCCCGAAGGCGGCGAGCTTCACATGCGCGCCACCGACATCCCAGCCGAGGCGGACGACGTTGCGCAGTCTGTCGGAACTCATAGTCTCACCTCGACGGGCAGCGCGGGGGGAAGATGCGGCAGGTCCGGCACGGCCCCGTCGCGGATGATCTCGGCGACGAAGGCGAGCGGGTTGATGCCGAGCGCCCGGCGCAGGCCGGCATAGGACGTGGTGAGGCGCGGATTCACCTCCATCACCACGGGGCCGCCCACGGTGGCGATATAATCCACCCCAATGATGCCGTGCAGGCCCGGCAGCGCGGCGCCGATGCGGGTGGCGAGGTCGCGCACGGTGGCGTCCAGCGGCACGCCGCCGACCGTGACGCCGGAAAACTGGAAATGGCCGTCCACCACACTCACATGCTGCCGGTTCGCGGCGAGCACATGGGTGCGCCCGGCCTGGCACAGCAAGGTAAGGCTCGCGGGGATGCCCTCGATGAGCGGCTGCGCGACCACGCCCGCGGGATAGGGCGGGGGCGGCAGCTGCTGGAACAGGCGGACGTCCATCGCCCCGGCGCCGTCATCCGGTTTCATCACGAACGGACCGGTCGTGCCTGCCGGCACCGCCGCCGGCCACCAGGTCGGCACGACAGGGATGCCGGCGGCGGCGAGGATCTCGGCCGTGCGCATCTTGCTGGCGCAGGCGTGCAGCGTCGGCCCGTCGCAGGCGATGACGCGCGGGTTACGGGCCCGCAGCTGGCCGACCAGCCTGGCGAGAATGCCGTCCATCTCCGGGGCCACCGGCCAGCAGCAATGCACGGTGGCGGCGATGTCGCTCCAGATCACGCGCGGGTCGTCGCCCGGCCCGATGGCGCGGCTCTGTCCGCGCGGCGGGGGCTCAAGGCGGGAATCATGCGTGGTCACGACGCGCACGCCCGGCAGATCCTCCAGATCGCCGACAAGCGCATCGCGCATCAGCTCGCCTTCGGCTATCAGCTCCTCGGGGAGCGCGTCGCCGACATAGTCGCCCCCGGTGACGGTTTCGCAGACGAAGACCAGCATCAAGCACGTCCGATCCTGACAGGCACGATGGGAGAGAGCGCACCTTGGAACTTATACCCGTCCTCGACCTGATGGGAGGTGTGGTGGTCCACGCCCGGCGCGGGCAGCGCGACGCCTACCGGCCGATCGAGACGCCGCTGGCCTTGGGCGCGGCACCGGCCGACATCGCGGCGGCGCTGCTGGCGCTCGCCCCGTTCCGCACGCTCTATGTCGCCGATCTCGACGCCATCGCCGGCAAAAGCGGGCACGACACCGTGCTCGGCGCGCTCGCGGCGCGCCATCCCGGCCTGTCGCTCTGGGTCGATGCCGGCGAGGCGAGCCCGCACGCCGTCGCGTGCCGGGTGGAGCACGGACCCGGCCGGCCGGTGGTCGGCAGCGAAACCATGACGAGCCTCGATGAGGGGAAGGCGGCGCTGGCGGCCGGCGGCGCGGTGCTCTCGCTCGATCATGGTCCGGAAGGCCTGCGCGGTCCGGCCGCGCTGCATGAGCAGCCCGAATTCTGGCCCGACGAGGTGATCGTCATGACGCTGGCGCGCGTCGGCGCCGGGCAGGGGCCGGATTTCGAGAGGCTGCGCGCGGTCATCGCGCGCGCCGGCGGAAGGCGTGTCTATGCCGCCGGCGGCGTGCGCAACGTGGATGATCTCGCGCGGCTCGCCGATATCGGCTGCGCCGGCGTATTGCTGGCGAGCGCGCTTCACGACGGGCGCCTCACGCGCAGCGACATCGCGGCCTTCACGGGCTGAGCCACCCTTCGAGCATCGCGGCGAACAGCGTCGCGACGGTGAGGTCGGCGCTGGTGCCGGGGTTGAGGCCGCGCGCCTTGAGCGCGCTGTCGAAGGCGAGCAGCGGGGGATGGCGCTCGGCCGCCGGGGCACGGAAATCGACCTCGGCGGCGATGCGGCGCGCTTCCTGCTGGACCTCCTCGGCAATGGACAGCCCGAACTTGCGGACGATGTGGCTGTCGGGGAACGCCGCGAGATAGGCGAGATGGACGGCCTCGGTCCGCGCCTCCGGCGCGGCGTCGGCCAGCTCGTTGAGCCGCGGCAGGCCGAGCTCGAACACGTCGGCGAAGTTGGTGACATATTGCCGGGCGATGCGGTCGCGCTCCGCCGCCAGCGCCATCGCCTCGATCAGGTCGATGCGCGGCGGGGCGGCGACGTCATGCTCGGGGTGCTGCCCGAGCCCGCCCGGACTGGCGGCGGCGATGGCGCGGAAGGTTGCCTCGGCATCGCTCATGTCGAGGCGCGCCAGCACCAGCGTGAGCGCGCCGTGCAGCGTGCCCGCGCGTTCAAGCTCGTTACGCTCGGCCGCCGCGGCCAGCGGCGCGCACAGCAGGAGGATGCCGAGATTGGTGTTGAGGCCGGCGACGGCGAGCGAGGCGGTGACCGCCGCCTCGATGCGCGCGCCGACATGCACGCCGGAAGCGGCGATATAGGGCGCCGCCGCCTCGGCCGCCTGCTCGAAATGAGCGACCTCCATGCCGTGACCGGCCGCGAAGCGGTGGACATTGCCGACCTTCAGGGCGTCGAGTTCCGCCCGGCAGGCGGCGCGGAAGGCGATCGCGATGCGTTGAGGACTCATCGAGCGGGCGTCAGGGACACGGCGGGCCGGGAAATGGCGGATTCGGATGTGGTGCGCGTGGAGCCTAGGACCTCGACCACGTGGCGGGCAAGGCGACCAGCAATGTCGATCTCGGTGGTCTTCTGCAGGCCCTTCCAGGCCGGCATGGAATTGACCTCCAGCACCTGGAAGCCGCCGCGCGCATCCTCGATCAGGTCGACGCCGGCATAGTCGGCCCCGACCGCCGCCGTCGCGCGCACGGCGTAGTCGAAGGCTTCGGCATCGGGCGGGGCGGCCTCGCCGATGGCCCCCTGATGGATGTTGGTGATCCAGCGCGGCGAGCGGCGGATCATCGCGGCGGCGACCTGCCCGCCCACCACGAAGACGCGCCAGTCCTGATAGGGCGCGTCCGCGCGCGCCTCGCCGCCCGGCTGGGTGACGAAATCCTGGAGATAATAGACGCCGCCGACCTTATCGGGCTCGGGCAGCGCGGTACGGGCGGGAATGCGCCGGATGCCCTTGCCCTGCGCGCCGAACAACGGTTTCAGCACCATGTCGCCGGGCGCCTCGTCGACCAGCGCCTGCATCGCCTCGCGGTCCTCGCCGACGAAGCTGCGCGGCGTCGGCAGGCCGGCCGTCGCGATGAGGAAGCTGGTCATGCTCTTGTCGACGCAGCGCTCGACGGCGCGGGCGTCGTTCATCACCTTTACCCCGAGCTCGCGCAGCGCGTGCAGCAGGCCGAGCCGGGCGGTGATCTGCTCGGTCGTACCCTTGGCGATGAGGCGCACGAAGGCCGCGACGGGCAGCGTATCGCCGAAGCCCGGCAGCATCAGCCCGTGCGCCGTGCCGCCGATGGCGAAGCCGCAGTCATTGAGCGAGAGCACGACGACGGCGAGGCCCGTTCGCTCGATCGCGGCCTTGAGGTTGCGGGTGTGCCAGTCGGCATCCTCGGTGAAGATGACGACCGTGTCGCCGCGCGCCGCGCTCATGGGCAAGCTCACGCGAAGGAGCGGTCGAGCACCGCCTCGTCGAAGCCGCCATGGGTGAAGCTGCGGCCGGTCGAGAGCGCGGTGACGGTGACGCGCGCGGGGCTGAACAGCATCGGGTCCATGGCGTAGAAGTCGCCCTTATAGGCGGTGAAGATCTCGCCGAAGGTGCGGCCATAGTCGCGCGAGGTCGAGCTCGGCAGGCCGGCCGCCAGCGCGGCGGCTTCCTCCTCCGGCCCCTCGACGAACAGATGCACATCGCCGCCATAGAGGCTCGCATCATTGGTGCGGCCCATGGCGGTGATGAAGTCCGGCGCGGGCGGCGGCAGGGGGGCGCTGGCGAGGCCGTCGACGATGCGCTCCAGCGGGAAATGCAGCGCATGCGCCTTGTGCAGCGCCACTTCCAGCACGCGCGCCACCACCTGCACCGTGCCGGCGAGGCTGCGCGTGGGGGTGAGGATGAGCGTCAGCCTGTCGGTGGCGACGCCGCACAGCTCGGCGATGCGGTCGATTAGGATCTCCGGCGGGAAGGCATCGACCTCCAGCACCAATACGGCGCTCGCGGCGTGATCGCGATAGCCGAGCTCGGCATAGAGCTCCTCCTTGGCGTGCAGCGCGCGACCGGGGCCCGAACCGAGGGCGAAGAAGTCGCCCTGTGCCAGGCTCCAGCCGGCATACTGGCTGGCGAGGCAGGCGGTGACGGGATCGACGGTGCGCACGCTGAGCGAGGTGCCCCATCGGGTGAAATGTCCGGTCGGCACGATGTCGACGGTGCCGAGGCCGCCGAGGCAGATCTCGGCGATCAGCCTCCCGGCCTCGATGCCGCCGCGCGCATGGATGCCGGCGTCGACGATGCGCGCGCCGTTGGCGCTGCGGGTGACGTCGAGGCGCAGGATCGCGGCGCGCTCGACGAGGCGCTCGACGAGCGGTTCGGCGAGCGTCGAGACGCTCGGGCGCGCGGGGCGCGATTGGTCGTCCATGGAAGGCTACTCCGCAGCTTTCCGGCGGGCTGTGCTCAGCTCGCGCCAGAGATGATCGGTTCGCCGCGCGAGGGTCTCGCGGGCGTCGGTGATGTCGTGTCCGGTGGCGAGCACGGTGCAGACCGGCTCGCCTTCCTCGATTTGCGTGCCCGTCGCCGGCCGGTCGGCCATCCAGTCGGGCAGCGGGTCGAGCCAGACCTCGAACGCTTGTGGCGCGTAGAGGAAGCCGGCGGCGCGAACCGCCTCGACCGCCTCGGGGTCGAGGATCGGCAGGTCCGGCAGCCGGCCCTCGCACGCCTCGATATGCAGCCGCAGCAGTGGCGGCAGCGGCGGGTGGTCGAACACGTCGAGCGTCGCGCCGGGGCGGGGGTTGATCTCGATGAGGCTCCAGCCCGCCGGGCCGACGATCAGGTCGGCACTGGCCAGCCCGACAAGGCCGGTGGCGGCGACGATGGACTTGAGCGCCGTCTCGATCTCGGCTTCCATGGAGGGAGCGAGCCGGATCGGACCGGCCGCCCCCCCATAGCGGTAGGGTGCCTCCGGTGTCGGCGCGCTCCACTGCTCGGAGAAGGCGAGGAGGCGGGCGTCACGGCCATTGCCGAGGAACAGTGCCGAGACACTGCGCCCCTCGACATGTTCCTGCAGATACCAGCCCTCGCCGCGTGACTGGCGCGCAGGCTGGACGTGACAGCCGCCGGACCCGCCCACGCGCTTTTCCAGCGCCGTCACGCCTTCCGGCGCGGCAGCGGCGAAGAGGCGTGGATGCGGGATGCCGAGATCGGTGAGCAGAGAGTCCAGCATCACCGGATCCTTGACCGCGGCGACCGTGCGTGCGCCGTTGCCGATGAGCCGGAAGCACTTTTGCAGCCGTTCGACCACCTCCGGCATGTCCTCGAACCCGGTGCCGAGCACGATCGGCACGCCCGGTCCGGCATGGACGGCGAGCTGTTCGTACAGGTCGTCGGGATCGATGCGGAGGCCGGCGAGGTGGCGCAGCGGTATCGCCTCGACCGCCAGTTCGCGCGTGTCGTCGTCGCCGAACAGGTCGAGCACGAGCGCGCGCAGCCCCGCCCGCCGGGCCGCACTCGCCAGGCCTCGTGCCGCGACGCCAACGAGGACGACATCTGCGACATCCCTAAGCAGAGAGGGACCGGGCGAGCGTGAAGGCATCCTCAAATCCAATGGCGAGAGCCTGGGTTGCCACCCGCATCCGCGCCAGCAATTCGTGCTGCACGCGATATTTGAGGTGGCCGATGGTCAGGGCGCCGATGCCGAGCGTGCCGTTGGCCAGCCGGATGCCGTCGGCATTGGCATCGATGCCGGCGATGCCGGCCGGCGGCACGGCGTTGACGTCGGCGGCGACCACGAGGTCCTTCGCCGAGGCGAGGGCCTCGCCGGAGAGGATTTCCACCCCGGCCCGGCCGCAGGCCAGCACGACATGGGTACCCGGCAGGAGGGCGCGCTTTTCCTCCTCGCTGGTCGCGGAGGCGCAGGCGAGGTCGACGCCGAAGCGCTGCTTGAAGTCGCGCGCCTTGGCGGCCACCGCCTCGATGTCGCGGTGGCTGACCAGCGTCACCTCAGCACCCGCCTGCGCGGCGATGACGCCGGCAATGCCGCCGACCACGCCGGTCGCGCCATAGACCTGCACCTTCAGCCCCTTGATGCCGCCGGGATGAGTGGGCCGCAGCTTGCGCTCGACCTCGGCCACCATGGCGGCGGCGGTGGTGAAGGAGCCGGCCGGATCGACGAACAGCGAAATCTCGAAGGGCGGGAACAGCACGCTCCTGGCCCGCGCGGCCATGTCGAGCGCCAGGCTGGCATCCTTGCCGCCGATGAACAGGCCGGTGCGCGGCGCCGCCTGCGGGGCGCGCGAGAACATCATGTCCTGGGTGAGGTCGGCCATCTCATCCAGCGTCACGCCGGAATAGGGCAGGATGGTCGTGTAGCCGGCGTCGACCGCCATGTTGACGTCGAAGGGCGAGACGTGGCGCAGCGGCGACACGATGTGGAGAATCGGGGCGATATCCGCCATGTCGTTTCATGTCCCTAGGCAAAACGGGCCTTGCGGCCTCTGGTAGAGGGGATTGAAGAGCGACGCGGGCGAAACGCCAAAACCGCCGCTAGCACTGCTCGACGCAGGCAAGCCATTCGATCCGTGCGCCGGCATTGGAGCCGCGTACACAGTCGAAAGCCAGAGCGGGCCGGTCGCCGAAACGGTCCCGGACCTCGCTGAGAACTTGTTCCGCTTCCTCGGAACTGCCCAGCACGGCAAAGCCGGTGGGGCCCCAGGAACTCTGGCCGAGCCCGCGCAGACCGCGGGCTTCCAGCCAGTCCATCACCTCGGCGACGGATGAGCTTGTATAGCGGCCACCCTGGGCACTCGCATAGTGCTCTCCGAGCAGACGCTGCATTTCCCCCACCGCCGCGGCGAAGTAATCCACATCCGCTTCCGCCAGCGCCGGCAGCGCCACCATCACCGCGAGCCGCGCCATGTGGCCGGCGAGGGTGTCGGCGAAGGGCGGCAGGTTCTCCATCGCCGCGCTTTCCTCGGAGCCGCTAAGCCCCTGATGGCTGTGGTCATATGCCAGAAGCAGGCGCCAGTTCTCGGGGAAGGGCAGGCGCGAGAGGATGGGCGGGGGCGCGTCCGAGCCGCGCTTCTTGCCACCGTCGAGGATCACGCCGCCCTCGGTGAAGGCGCCGATGCCGATGGAGGAGCGCGCGCCGCGACCCAACGCCGCGCCGACCTCGCGCGGCGACAGCGCCAGCCCGTTCAAGAGGCAGAGCCCGGTGGCGACGGCAAGGCCGAGCTGGGTGCCGGAGCCGAGCCCGGAATGAGGCGGCAGCGCCGCTTCGACGGTGATCTCGACCGCCTTGTCGATGCCGAAGCGCTGCGCCGCCTTTTCGGCCGCCAGCAAGGCGCGGCCGGCATCCGGGCCCGTCGCGGTGAGCGCGGCCGCGCGGCGCATGCGCACGATGGTCGAGGGGCGGTCGAGCGTGATGCCGAGGCTGCCGAAACGCCGGCCGAGCGTGCCGGAAAGGTCGAGGAATCCAAGATGCAGGCGGCCCGGCGCGGTGATGCGCACCACGTTTCCACCCTCGGGCCCGGTTGCCGTCGATTGTTCGATCGTCGTCTTGTTCACGGCTGTTTCCTCGAAGCCCATCGTAAGGCGCGGAGCGTGCCAAGGACAAGCGGCGCGGCGGGCCGGGCTGTGACGAGGGGTTTGCCCGCGCCCCCCGCTGCGTGCTACCGAATCGGGAAAGCCACCCGCAACAGAACGGGGGCACGCCGCCTGGAGGATGCCAAGACATGGCACCGGATCCGAAAAAGACCTTCACCGACAGTGAGGTGGAGGAACGGCTCGCCGTCGACCTGCCGCACTGGAAGCTGCAGGACGGCTGGATTCGTCGTACCTATCGCACGTCGAGCTGGAAGGGCACGCTGATGGTGATCAATGCCGTCGGCCACCTCGCGGAGGCCGCCTGGCACCATCCCGACATCACCGCTTCCTATGCCTGGGTCGAGGTGCGGCTCATGTCGCACGACGCCAAGGGCATTACCGAGCGCGATTTCCAGCTGGCGAAGAAGATCGAGGAGGTGGTCGGCTGGCAGCCGGGCCTTGAGGAGGGCAGCGCGCTGGAAGGCACGCCGCGCACCGATCTGCGCTTCGCCTACATCAAACATGATTGATCCGAGCACGCATGATGGCCGACGCAGCGATTGAGACGATCCGGGATGTGGTCTGCGGCTTCTGCGGACTTGGCTGCGACGATCTTTCCGTCGAGGTCGAGGGGCGCGAGATCCGCGCCAAGGGCACCGTCTGCCCGGAAGCGGCACGGCTGCTGCGGCGGCTCGACGTCGCCGACCGTCCGGCGAGCCTCGGTGGCACGGCGGCCGGCCTCGATGAGGCTGTCGAGGCGGCGCGGACAATCCTGTCCACCGCGCGCGCCCCGCTGATCGGCGGGCTGGGCACCGACATGGCCGGCGCCGGCGCGCTGGTGGACCTTGCGATCCGCTTCGGCGGCGTGCTCGACCATTACGCTTCCGAGGGCCTGTTCCGGAACTATGCCGCGGCCCAGCGGACAGGTTGGCTCTCGACCACGCTCGCCGAGGTGCGCAACCGCTGCGACGTGCTGCTGGTCGTCGGCGAAGACCCGACGGTGAATTGGGGCCGGCTGTTCGAGCGCTTCTTCCCCGAGACGCCGCTTTTCGCCGGCAAGGACCGCAAGGTCGTTTTCCTCGGCGGCGCGCCGGGCGAGAAGGCGAAGGGGCAATTGGGCCATGCCGAGGTCTCGCACATCCCGACCGGTGATCCGGTTGCGGTGCTGGAGGCGCTCAGCGTGCTGGTGGAGGGGCGGACCCCGCCCGGTAGCAGCTTCGGCGGCGTGCCGGTCGCGGAGGTCGCCGGCCTCGCCGAGGCGCTGCGCGCGGCGCATTATGCCGTGGTGACCTGGAATGCCGGCGCCTCCACCGATGGCGACCTGATCGCCGAGCGCTCGACGGCGCTGGTCGATGCGCTCAACGTCACCACGCGGGCCGGCGTGTTCCCGCTCGGCGGGCGCGACAACATCATCGGCGTCAACCAGCTGATGCTGTGGCGCATCGGCTACCCGCTGCGCACCGCGATCCGGGGCCAGCAGAGCGCGCATGACGGCACGCTCTACGCGACCGATGCCGCGTTGGCCGATGCCGATGTGCTGGTGTGGGTCTCGGCCTTCCGGCCGGAGCCCCCGCCCGCCTTCACGGGCAAGATCATTGCTCTTGCCCATCCCGAGACAGTATTCGACAAAGAACCTGATGTTCTTATCCCTGTGGGCACGCCCGGCGTCGACCATGCCGGCACGGTGTTCCGCATGGATTCCATCGTGAGCCTGCCGCTCGGCGCCTTGCGCGTCGCGACGCTCCCCAGCGTTGCCGAGGCTGTGCGTCGCATAGCGGAGGGGTAGATGAGACTGCGGCTCAAGGGCGGGCGTGTGCTCGATCCGGCCAATGGGGAGAACGGTGTCGCCAGCGGCACTGTGCGCGACATCGAGATCGAGGACGGGCGCATCGTCGCCCCGACCGACACAAAGGCCGATGCCGAGTACGACCTCGGCGGCGACGTGGTGATGGCCGGCGGCATTGACCTGCACAGCCATATCGCCGGCGGCAAGATGAATCTCGCCCGCCTGCTGATGCAGGAGGACCGGCGCGCCTTCCCCGAAATGCCCGGCAATTTCTGCGGCTGCGGTGGCGGGCGCGCGGCGCCGACCGCGCATGCCACCGGCTGCCGCTATGCCGAGCTCGGCTACACCACGGTGTTCGAGCCGGCCATGGTCGGCGCCAATGCGCGCGGCGCGCATCTGGAAATGGCAGACATCCCCAATCTCGACACCGGCGCCTATCTGGTGCTGGGCAATGACGACTTCATCCAGCGGCTGATGGCGGCCGGCGCGCATCAGGAGACGATCAACGCCTATGTCGGCTGGATGATCGAGGCGACGCAGGCCTTCGCCATCAAGATCGTCAATCCCGGCGGCATCAACGCCTTCAAGTTCAATGCGCGCAAGATGGACCTCGACGAGGCCAACCCGCATTACGGCGTCTCGCCCCGGCAGGTGCTGACCACGCTGATCCGCGCCGTGACGGAACTCGGCCTGCCGCACCCGATCCACCTGCATGGCTGCAATCTCGGCGTGCCGGGCAATGACGAGACCACGCTCGCCACCATTGCCGCCACCGAGGGGCGCCGGCTGCATTTGACCCATCTGCAGTTCCACTCCTACGGCACGGAGGGCGACAAGCGCTTTTCCTCCTCCGCCGCGCGGATTGCCGAGATGGTCAACGCCAACCCGAACATCTCGGTCGATGTCGGGCAGGTGATGTTCGGCCAGACGGTGACGGCCTCGGCCGACTACATGTCGCAATACCGCAACCGCGCCATCGCCAGCCCGAACAAGTCCATCGGCATGGATATCGAGCTGGACGCGGCCTGCGGCGTCGTGCCGTTCGAATACAAGGACAAGTCCTTCGTCAACGCGCTGCAATGGGCGATCGGGCTGGAACTGTTCCTCCTCGTCGAAGACCCGTGGCGAATCTTCCTGACGACAGACCATCCCAATGGCGGGCCGTTCACCACCTATCCGCACCTGATCCGCCTCTTGATGGACCGCGACTTCCGCAACGCGCAGCTGGCCACGCTCAACAAGGCGGCGCAGAAGCACACCATGCTGGCGGAGCTGACGCGCGAATATTCGCTGGAGGAGATCGCCATCCTCACCCGTGCCGCCCCGGCCCGCATCCTCGGGTTGAAGGACAAGGGCCATCTCGGTGTGGGAGCGGTGGCGGACATTGCCGTCCACTCCGAGGATTCCGACCGCGAGGCGATGTTCTCGACCACGCGCTTCGTGTTCAAGAACGGCCGGCTGATCGTGAAGGACGGGCTGGTGGTGGAACTCGCGCAGGGCACCACCCATGTCGCCCGCCCCGAATTCGACCGGGCGATCGACAAGGACATGCAGCGCTGGTTCGATGAGGCGGTGGGGTTGAAATCGCACCATTTCCGCGTCGCCGACGGCGAGCTGAGGGGCGGTGCCGGGCCGACCATCCTCAAATGCGAGGGGGTGGCGCCATGATCATCAACGGCGTCGAGATCCGCGACAATTTCGCGGAAGCCTTCCCGATGGTCGGCACCCGCCTCATCGTCACCGCCGACACGCCGGAATGGGCGCTGATCGCCGGGCGCACCACGACGGGCTTCGCCACCTCGGTCATCGGCTGCGGCTGCGAGGCGGCGATCGAGCGCACGCTGGCGCCCGAGGAGACGCCGGACGGGCGTCCCGGGGTTTCGCTGCTCATCTTCGCGATGGACTTCGGCTCGCTGAAGAAGGTGGTGCCGCTGCGCCTCGGCCAGTGCGTGCTGACCTGCCCGACCACGGCCTGCTATGCCGGCATCGAGACCGGCAAGCGCGTGCCGCTGGCCAAGACCATCCGCTACTTCGCCGACGGGCACCAGATCTCCAAGAAGATCGGCAGCAAGCGCTTCTGGCGCATGCCGGTCATGGAGGGCGAGTTCGTCTGCGATGAGGATACCGGCTCGGTCGAGGGCGTGGGCGGCGGCAATTTCCTCATCCTCGCCCGTAGCCGCGGCGCGGCGCTGAAGGCGGCCGAAGCGGCGGTGGCGGCGATGGGCAAGGTCGAGGGCATCATCCTGCCCTTCCCGGGCGGGGTGGTGCGTTCCGGCTCCAAGGTGGGTTCCAAATACAAGGGCCTGTTCGCCTCGACCAACGACGCCTATTGCCCGACGCTGCGCGGGGCGGTGCCGAGCCAGCTTTCCCCGGAGGTCGGCTCGGTCATGGAGATCGTCATTGACGGGGTGAGCTTCGAGGCGGTGTCGGAAGCGACCCGCGTCGGTATCACCGCCGTCTGCGAGGTCGGCAGCGAGGGCGGCGTGGTCGCGGTGGATGCCGGCAATTACGGCGGCAATCTCGGGCCGTTCCATTTCAAGCTGCGTGAGATCATGGGAGCCGTGGCATGAGCGGGGTTTCGCTGAAGCCGCGCGCTCCGCTTGAGGCGCGGGTGGATTTTTCCGGCATCACGCCGGCCGTCACTTGTCCGCTCACCTTGCGCGAGCTCGAGCATCTGCCGGTGCCCTTCGGCACCAGGAATGTGCCGCTGGCCGAGCTGTTCTTCATCGAGGGCGCGCCGGACGGCGTGCTGCTGATCGAGATCGGCGACGCGCGGCTCGACGGTGTCGGTGCGGGCATGCTGGAAGGCGAGCTGATCGTCGATGGTGATGTCGGTGCCTGGGCCGGGCGAGGCATGCGTGGGGGCATCTTGCGCATCGCCGGTGATGCCGGTGATTTCGTCGGCGCCGAGCTTGCCGGCGGGCGCATCGAGCTGGCGGGCAATGCCGGCGCGCATCTCGGCGGGGCGTCCTCCGGCGCGCGCCGCGGCATGTCCGGCGGCGTGCTGAAGGTCGGCGGCTCGGCTGGCGCGCGCGCGGCCGAGCGCCAGCGCGGCGGATTGATCATCGTCGACGGCGACGCCGGCGAGGGGCTGGCGACCGGCATGATCGCCGGCACGGTGAGCGTCGGCGGCGCCATCGGTCCGCTGCTCGGGCGCGGCATGAAGCGCGGCACGGTGTTCGCCAGGGAAGTACCGGCGCTGGCGGCCGGCTTCGTCGACACCGGCACGCATGACCTGATCGCGCTGCGCCTGCTGGCCCGGCGCGTGCCGGAGCTGGCGCCGATACTCGACGGCAGGACCCAGGCCCGTCGCCTCGTCGGCGACACGCTGATGGGCGGGCAGGGTGAGGTTCTGGTGCCCGCCTGAGGGGCCCGATTTCGTGATTGGGGGCTTGTGGCCGGGCGGGTGTAGATTCCCGCCCGGGCGCCGAGCGCCCCGTTCGGCGCCCGGAGCATTTTCCGATCAGATGGAATCATCTGATCGAAGAGGAAATGCTCCAGCTTATTGAATCTGGAGCACTTTCTTATCGTTCGGATGTTCCATCCGAACGGAAAAGGGCTCAAGTCACAGGAGGCGTCCATGGGCCGAATGTTCGTCGATTGCCGCGAAGTGCCCGGCGAGAAGAACTGTTCCGTTGCCATCGCCGCGGACAATGAGCGCGAACTGCTCGACGCCGTCGTCCAGCACGCGGTGGCGGTGCACGGCGCGAAGGACACGCCGGAATTCCGCCAGGAGCTGAAGCGGGCGATCCATCAGGGCACGCCGCCCATGCAGGTGCATCGCGCCGCCTGAGACGCGGCGCGCGAGGTCCGGCCGACGCCCTGCGACGCCGGCCGGGACCGGCTACAGCAGCGTGCCGCGCAGGATCAGCAGCGCGACCGAGAAGTAGATCACCAGGCCCGTCACATCGACGAAGGTGGCCACGAAAGGCGCCGAGGCGCTGGCGGGATCGAAGCCGAGCCGTCGCAGCACGAAGGGCAGCATCGAGCCGGTGAGCGAGCCGAAGGTGACGATGGCGACCAGTGCGGCACCGACGGTGAAGGCCACCAACACCCAGTGCTCGCCGTAATCGTAGAAGCCCAGCGTCTGCCACGCGGTGATGCGGGCGACGCCGAGCACGGCGAGGATGGCGCCGAGCGCGAGTCCCGAAGGCAGCTCGCGCAGTGCCACCCGCCACCAGTCCCGCACCTTGATCTCGCCCAGCGCCAGCGCGCGGATGATGAGCGAGGTCGCCTGCGAGCCGGAATTGCCGCCCGAGCTCATGATCAGCGGAATGAACAAGGTGAGCACGATGGCGCGCTCCAGCTCGTCCTCGAAATGCTGCATGGCGTTGGCGGTCAGCATTTCGCCGAGGAAGAGGATGGAGAGCCAGCCGGCCCGCTTCTTCAGCATGTCGAAGAAGCCGATCTCCATATAGGGCTCGTCCAGCGCCTCCATGCCGCCGAACTTCTGCGCGTCCTCGGTGCCTTCCTCGATGATGGCGTCGATCATGTCGTCGACGGTGACGATGCCGAGCACGTGTTCGTGCTCGTCCACCACAGGGACGGCGAGCAGATCGTATTTCGAGATGAGCCGGGCCACATCCTCGCGATCCATCAGCGGGTCGCAGGTGATGGGGTCGTGCTTGGGCGCTACCGAGAGAATCGGCTGGCCGGTCTCGCCGGTGATGAGGCGGCGCAGGCTTACCGCCTGTTCGAGCTTGTGGGTGACGGGATCTAGCACATAGATGGCGTAGATCGTCTCGCGCGTGCGCTCGATCTCGCGAATGTGCCGCAGCGTCTCGCCGACCGTCCAGGTCGAGGGGACGGTGACGAATTCCGTCGTCATCAGGCCGCCGGCGCTGTGCTCGGGATAGGACAGCAGCCGGCCGAGCTCAGCCTGGGTCTCCGGCGCGAGGCGTGCGAACAGATGCGAGCGCGCCGGCTCCTCCATCCAGCGGAACATGTCGGCGGCGCGGTCGGCCGACATGGCGGAGACGAGCCGCACCGCTTCCTCGACCGGCAGCGCCTCGATCAGGTCGCCGGACAGCTCGAAGTCGGACTGGTCCAGCACCTCGACCTGCTGCTCGCGCGACAGGCTGGCGAGCACGGCGGAGGCGATCTCCGGCTCCTCGTCGTCGAGAGCTTCGGCGATATCGGCGGGATGTTCTTCGGCAAGTTCCGCGGCGAGCGCGGCGGCATCGACGAACTCGTCGTCGCGGCGGTCTTCGTCACGGCGGTCCTGCGCCGGGTCGCGGATGTCTTCCATTTCGGCTCTCTTTCCGACGTCCGGCCTTCGGCAGGCGGGCGCGGGGAGCCGAAACCCAGTCGGGCTACGGTCGGCTCACGGCGCCGGCCGCCGCCGGCCGGACAATCGACTGTAACTGTCGCTGGGCATGGGTAGAGGATTCCGTTTGCGCCGCCATGACAGGCGGCGAGGGGGAGATGGACCCGGACCGACGGTAAGTCAAGCGAGGCGGGAAGGGCCGTGGCCTCTCCTCGCGAGGCAGAGACGAAAAGCCATCACCCGCGCGGAAAACCCGTCGGCAGGCCGAGCCGCGCGCGGGCACTCGCCAGCTTCGCCGGATCGAGCGCGCCGGTGCGCCCGCCCGTGCACAGCGCGCCGCGAAAGCCGAGATAATCCGGGCCGGCGGCGGCGAGAGCGGGGATGTCGTCGAGCCGCAGCGAGCCGGCGAGTCCCGTCATCAACCCGTGCCGGCGCGCCTCAATGACGAACTGACTGAGGGTGAGCGGGTCGAGATGTTCGGTGAGCGGACCGGCCTTCTTGTCCGCCGTGTCGATCATCACGCCGGCGAACCCGGCGCGGCCGAGCGCGGGGATGAGGCCGAAATCCGGCCCTTCATCGGCGAACAGCACCCCGATCAGCCGGGTGCGGGCGGCGAGCGGGGCGAGTGCCTCGACGCAGTTGGCCGCATGCGGGGAGGCGAACAGGCCGACCTTCACGATCGGCACGCCCGCGCCGGCGATACGCTCCGCGGCGGCGAGGAGGAGGGCCGGCACCATCGGTTGGTCGCCCGCCGTGGCGCTGAGCGCCGGCCGGTGCTCGCCCCACGCATTCCACAGCAGGACGGCGGCCGTCAGCGCCTCCTGGCTCCAGGCGCCGAGGGCGCCGAAGGCCGGCTGCTTGAGATCGACGATATCGGCCCCGCCCGCGCGGGCCACCCCCATCTCGTGGAGATCGGCCACGCTGGCGAGCAGGCCGGGTTGGCTCTCGCTCATCTGGTCATGCTCATCACGGGCTCAGGACGCCCGCTTCTGCCGGAACTCGGCGATGGCCTCGACCATCCAGCCCCAGGCTTCCAGTTCCTCGGGCCCCGCCGTCTTCTCGACGGCGATGGCGAGATAGGCCATCTCCTGGTCGATCTTCTCGTCGGACAGCATGCCGAGCCGGCTGACCAGCACCGCGGCTTCCAGTACCGCCGCCTTGGCGCGGTTCATCCCCTCGAAGCGGCGATGGCCTTCGGAATGATAGGTCTTGCAGAAGAATTTCGGCCGCCGCGGGTCGTCCTCCGCGCTCTCCACCGTCACCTCGTCATGCGAGAGTGCGTCGGCAAGGCGCGGGCAGTCGATATGGGTCGCCTTGCTGACGTCCACCTGCACGCGCTTGCCCACCACGCAGCCGGCGAAGATGCGCACATCGTCGGTGAAGTTGATCACCGCGATGCGCGTCGCCGCGAGGTTCTCCAGCGTGCGCGAGGGCCGGAAGGGCTGAAGGATATAGCCACCCTCGACCACTGTGGCGCCCATGGGCGCGAGATGCGGTTCGCCGCTCAGCGAGCGGGTGGTGACGATGGCTTCACGGATCACGTTCGGGCGCCTTTCCAGCTTCGGCCTGCCGGCCTTCTTTTGCCTGCAGGGTCGTGCCGGCCTGCTTGAATGTCAAACGATGGGCCTCCTCGGGGCTGCCGGCGATCTCGCCCGCGACGCCCCATTTCAACCCCTCGTCCTGCGCATAGCGCTTGCCGAGCTTGTAGGCGATCTCCGCCCGCGCGGTTTCCACGCCGAGATAGAAGGCGTGCGCGCCATCCTCCTCGACCTTGAGATGGGGAAACAGCGCGAAGGGCTCATCCGCGATATGATGGCCGTCGCGGTTGTAGATGTGGATGCCATCCTCGGTCACGTCGATGCGGAAATTGCGGTCGCGCACCTCGCTCGCGAGGCGGGCGATGTCTTCCGGGCTGGCGGCGTTCGGCTTGCGGTCGCGCAGCGCCATCAGCCCGCCGCCGAACCCTTGCGGCAGCGCGCCGGCCTGCCGGGCGGCATAGAATTCGCGCCGGGCGCGGTCGAATTCGCGCACCGCCGTGCGGCAATGCGGGCTCACCTGCACCGCCAGCACGGCGGTGATGTGCAGTTCGGAGATCATCCCCATCAGGATGGCGTTGATGCCGGTGGTGTCGGCATCGGTCAGCTCGGTGACGTTGCCGATGCCCATGAGGATGGGGATATCGGGATAGAGCCGGCGCAGCTCGGCATAGCGGACCACGGAGGCGGTGAAGCCGTAATGGATCGGGTCGAGGATCGGGTCGGCATAGAAGGGCTGGCCGCTCTTGAGGCAGGCATCGACCGCGCGGCAGAGCGAGGCGAGGTCGCCCTGTTTCGCTGGCACCAGCACCGGCACGGCGGGGCCTTCCTGCGCGACATGCAGATTGGTCTCGTTGAGGCTGAGCAGGAAATCGGCGCCGGCGCGGGTGGCGCGGGAAAGCTCGGCGAGGTCGAAGCTGTCGACGCTCACCTTCAGCCCCTCCGCATGCAGCGCGGCGATGGCCTCCTCCAGATGGGGAAACGGCGTGTCGGGCAGGCAGCCGAGATCGATGACGTCGGCGCCTTCGCCCTTGAGGTGACGGGCGCGGGCGAGGATGCCCTCGACATCGAGCACGGTGGCGTCGACGATCTCGGCGAAGATGGTGACGTCATGCTTCGTCAGGTCGACGGCGCGGCGCTTCTGGCCGAAATAATCCGGCAGGTCCGCCATTTCGTCCGGCCCGCGCGAAAATGGCACGCCGAAGAAGCGCTCCAGCCGTTCGAGGTCGCCGCGAAACCGGCCGGGCATCAGCACCCGGTCGGTGCCCTCGGGCAGCTTGAGCCGGCGCTCGACGATCTCCGCCGTCATCAGCGCGGCGACCTTCACTCCGACATTCACCACCACCGGATCGAGCGCCGGGTCGGCAATCTCGCCGGCGATGCGGGTCAGGCGCGGCTCGGCCAGCGAGCCGGTGACGAGGGCGACCCTTTCCGGCGTCTTCGGCGCGTCAGCCATCGACCGGGGCGGCCTTCTCCGCGAGGTGAAGCCTGCGGGCGGCGATGGCGGCCTCCAGATCCTCGATGGATTCGACCACCGTGGTGTCGTCGAATTCCTTCAGCCTGGCGGTGTTCTCAAGGTCGATGCGGCGGGGATAGACCGGCACGGGGCCTTTGGGGGCCATGGTGATCATCTCCGGCGCGGTGTCGCAGGCGAAGACGATCGCATGCACGCGGCACTTGCCGGCCTGGGCGAAGCAGTTCGTCACCAGCGTGTCGGAAATGCCGAACACCGCCTTCGCCACCGTATTCGACGAGGCGGGCGAGACCACCAGCGTGTGGTAGAGCCCCTCATAGAAGCGTCCCACCGGCGCCGAGCTGGCGGTGGTCTCCTTGAAGATGCGGGTGCCCTCCGGCAGGTCCTGCTTGTACATGCGCAGCACCTCGTCCGCCGCCTTGGAGACGAACAGGTCGACGGCGTCCAGCGATTTGATCAGCGCGATGGACTCGGTGAAGAAATGCCCCGAGCCGGTGAGCGCCCACGCCCAGCGCGGATAAAGTCCCTTATTCGCGCTCATGCGGCGAGGCTCCCGCGACCGGCCGATGTCACCATGGCATCAATGGTGACAATTTCGACCGCACCGGTGACATGCGCGGCGAAGGAGGGGAACAGCGGATCGACCAGACCCGATGCCGCCCAGTCGGCGGGCGTCGGTCCCGGCGCCGGCGCCGATTTCACCAGGGTGAGCCGCACGGCACCGAGCTTGGCGGCCAGCCAGGCGGCGAGGCTGTCCGAGGTCAGGTCCCAGCTCTCCGGCAACTCGCGGGCGGCGCGCGCCATGCGCGCGGGCAGCCATAGCGCGGCGCGGCCCTGCGCATGGGCCTCGGCGATGGCCTCGGGCGTATCCGCCAACATAAGGTCGGGGGCGAGATCGGCGAAGGCGATTGTCGTCTGCTCCATGGCGAGGATCGCCATGTGATGGCACGCCGTGTCGCTCAAGGAGAGCCGCGGCTGAAGCGCCCGCACGCCGTCCGCCAGCGGCCCGCCGCCGGCGACGAGGACCAGCGGCGCGCCGCGGCGCGCGAGGGCGCCGAGCAGCGCCGGCAGGCGCGGGTCGCTGACGAGGCTGCCGCCGAGTTTCACCACGATCGGTCGCGGCACGGCATGGGATGTTTCCGGCATGGGGACTTTCCGTTGGCGCTTCATTCTTGCGGGCGCCCGGCGAACCGGACCCCGAAGGCGCCAAACTAGCTTACATGCCGGCGGGAGAAAACGACGCGGCACAGGCGCGGCCGGGCGTCAAAACGTCCCGAAACCGCCGGAGAGTCAAAAAAAGACCCGAAGCAATGCCTCGGGTCTGATCAGGTTGACGGTCATCAGACGGGGTCGCCGTCTGTATTCCAGAATGACCATGATCCTAGTCGGGGAGCTTGTCGAGAACTGATTCGTCTGAATCACGCCGCCGTTACATTGATTCGGCGAGGGCGTGTAATGCGATACCGCTGGTGGTCGCGACGTTCAGGGAATCGAAGCCGCCCTTCATGGCGATGCGCACGGTATGGGCGCGCGCGAGGATGTGCGCGGGCAGGCCGGGGCCTTCCGCGCCCAGCAGCAGCGCCGCCCGGCGGGGGCGGGCAAGATCTTCGATTCGCGTCGCGCCGGCGGGACTGAGTGCGATCAGTTCGAAGCCGTGTGCGGCAAGCAGGTCGAGCAGATCCTCGGCCGAGCCCTCGCGGGCGAAGGGCACGATCAGGCTGCCGCCGACCGAGACGCGGATGGCCTTGCGATAGAGCGGGTCGCAGGAGGCGAAGTCGAACAGCGCCGCATCCGCGCCGAAGGCGGCGGCGTTGCGCATGATGCCGCCGACATTGTCGTGATTGGTGATGCCAAGCGGCACGACCACGAGCGCGGTCTCGGGCAGCGCTCCGACCACCTGCGCCATGGACGGCATCTCGCCGCGCAGGCCGACGCCGAGCAGGCCGCGATGGATATGGAAGCCGGTGATGCCGTCGAGGATCGCCTGACTGGCGGTGTAGATCGGCAGCCCCTGCGGCGCTTGCGCCAGCAACGGGGCGAGCGCGTCCACCCGGCTTTCTGCCAGCAGCAGCGATTCCAGCTTGAAGCGGTTGCGGGGCGAGAGGGCGACGTCCAGCACCGTGCGCCCCTCGACGATGAAGCGGCCGCCGCGCCCGACGAGGTCGCGCTCCCTAATGACGCGATAGGCGTCGATGCGCGGATCGTCCGGCGAGGCGAGGGGGATGAGGTTCACCCGCCGATTTCCTCGCGGAGCATCTCCAGTTCCAGCCACTCCTCCTCCGCCTTGGCCAGTTCCGCCTGCACGCGGGTCAACTCGGCGGTGGCCTTCTGGAAGCCGGCGGGATCGCGCGTGTAGAAATTCGGCGTGTGCAGCGTGTTGTTCAGCCGGGCGATGTCGGATTCCAGCTGCGCGATGCGCTTGGGCAGCTGTTCCAGCGCGTGCTTGTCCTTGAAGGAGAGCTTGCGCTTGGACGCCGACGGGGCCGCCGCTGCCGGGGCGGGTTTGGCCGGGGACGGCGCCGCAGCGGCTGCCGCGGCCCGCGCCTTCACGCCATGGCCGCGCTGCGCAACCATGTCGGAATAGCCGCCGGCATAGACTTCCCAGTTGCCGTCGCCCTCATAGGCGATGGTGGCGGTGACGGTGCGGTCGAGGAAGTCGCGGTCATGGCTGACCAGCAGCACGGTGCCGGCATAGTCGTCGATCATCTCTTCCAGGAGGTCGAGCGTCTCAAGATCCAGATCGTTGGTCGGCTCGTCGAGCACCATCAGGTTCGAGGCCTGCGCCAGCGCGCAGGCAAGAAGCAGCCGCCCGCGCTCGCCACCCGACAGGCGCGACACGGCGGTGCCGGCCTGTTCCGGGGTGAACAGGAAGTCCTTCATGTAGCCGATGACATGGCGCGGATTGCCGCCGACAAACACCTGGTCGCCGCGCCCGTCGGTGAGCGTGTCGCGTACCGAGCGGTTGGGGTCGAGCGCGGCGCGGCGCTGGTCCAGCGTCGCCATCTCGATATTGGTGCCGAGCTTGGCCTTGCCGCTGTCGGGCGCCAGTTCGCCGGTGAGCATCTTCAGCAGCGTGGTCTTGCCCGCGCCGTTGGGCCCGACAATGCCGATGCGGTCGCCGCGCTGGATGCGGATGGAGAGGTCGCGCACGATGACGCGCTCGCCATAGGACTTTGAGATGTGCTCCGCCTCCATCACCAGCTTGCCGGAGACGTCGGCCTCGGTGGCGGTGACGGAGATGGTGCCGACCGCGCCGCGGTGGTCGCGGAACTTCGCGCGCAGGTCGGCCAGTTCGCCGACGCGGCGCACATTGCGCTTGCGACGCGCGGTGACGCCGTAGCGCATCCAGTGCTCTTCCGCGACGATCTTGCGGGCGAGCTTCTGCTGGTCGCGCTCCTCTTCCTCCAGCACCTGGTCGCGCCATTCCTCGAAGAAGCCGAAGCCGCGCTCCATGCGCCGCGTCGTGCCGCGGTCGAGCCAGACGGTGGCGCGGGTGAGGTCCGTGAGGAAGCGGCGGTCATGGCTGATCAGCACCAGCGCCGAGCGCAGCGAGGCGATCTCGGCTTCCAGCCATTCGATGGCCGGCAGGTCGAGATGGTTGGTCGGCTCGTCGAGCAGCAGGATGTCCGGCTCGGGCGCCAGCACACGGGCCAGCGCGGCGCGGCGGGCTTCGCCGCCCGACAGGTTCGCCGGGTCTTCCTCGCCGGTGAGGCCCAGCTCGTTCAGCAGGTACTGGGCGCGGTATTCGGCGTCGCCCGGTCCCATGCCGGCCTCGACATAATCGAGCGTGGTCTTGAAGCCCGACAAGTCCGGCTCCTGCGGCAGGTAGCGCACCGTGGCGCCGGGCTGCACGAAGCGCGCGCCGCTATCGGCCTGCACCAGGCCGGCGGCAATCTTGAGCAGGGTCGACTTGCCCGAGCCGTTGCGGCCGACCAGGCCGACGCGCTCGCCGGCGGAGACGGAGAGTTCCGCCCCGCTGAGCAGCGGCGTGCCGCCGAAGGTGAGGCGAGTGTCTTGAAGAAGAAGGAGAGGGGGTGCCATGGCGCGGGGATAGGAGGAAAGTGGGCGGCGGGCAAGGCCGCAATGCGGCATTGCGGTGCCGCTGGCCGAGCCAGCTGTGGTAAGTCGGCCATTGTCGCGCTATGCGACGCCTTTCTTCAGGTCCGCCTGCCGGAGACGGTCATGTCCGACGCCTCGCTTGCCGCCCTTCTCGCCACCATCGCCGCGCGCATCGGCGCAGTCCATGTGCTCACCGAACCCGCCGACATGGCGCCCTATCTGCACGAGGAGCGCGGGCTCTATGCCGGCAAGGCGCCGGCCGTGCTGCGGCCGGGCAGCACGGAGGAGGTCGCCTTCATCGTCAAGACGTGTGCCGAGGCGGGCGTGCCCATCGTGCCGCAGGGCGGCAATACCGGCCTCGTGGGTGGGCAGATGCCGTTCGGCGAGGTGCTGCTGTCGCTTGCCCGTCTCGACCGCATCCGCAATGTCGACCCGGTGGACATGACCATGACGGTCGAGGCGGGCTGCATCCTCGACAAGGTGCATGAAGCGGCCGAGGCGGTGGGCTGCCTGTTCCCGCTGCACATCGCCTCGCAGGGCTCCTGCCGCATCGGCGGCAACCTCGCCTCCAATGCCGGCGGAACCGCCGTGCTGCGCTACGGCAATGCCCGTGAGCTAGTGCTCGGGCTGGAGGTGGTGCTCGCCGACGGGCGGGTGTGGAACGGCATGAAGCGGCTGCGCAAGAACAATGCGGGCTATGACCTGAAGCCGCTGTTCCTCGGCAGCGAGGGCACGCTCGGCATCATCACCGGCGCCGTACTGAAACTGTTCCCGCAGCCGGCGCAGCGCTCCACCGCCTTCCTCGCCGTGCCGGACCCGGCTTCCGCGCTCTCATTGCTCAAGCGCCTGCGCGGCGAGGCGGGGGACGCCCTCACCACCTTCGAGCTGATGGCGTCCTTCGGCGTCGAGACGGTGCTCAATCACATGCCCGGCACGGTGCGCCCGTTCCGCGATGCCTATGACTGGTACGTGCTGGCTGAGCTCTCCGCGCCGACGCGAGCCTTCGATCTTTCCGCGCTGATGGAGGAGAGCCTGGGCGCGGCGATGGAGGCGGGCGAGGTCTTGGATGCGGTGATCGCCGCCAGCGAGGCGCAGGCGGGCGCGCTGTGGCGGCTGCGCGAGGACATGTCGGAGGCGCAGAAATTCGAGGGCGGCTCGATCAAGCACGACGTCTCGGTGGCGGTCTCGCGGGTGCCGGAGTTCCTGGAGCGCGCGCTGCCCGCCGTCGAGGCGGCGCTGCCGGGCCTCCGCCCATGCCCGTTCGGCCATGTCGGCGACGGCAACATCCATTTCAACCTCAGCCAGCCCGTTGGCATGGACAAGGCGGCCTTCCTCGCCATGTGGGAGGCGTTCAACCGTATCGTGCATGACATCGTCGCCGACATGGATGGTTCGATCGCCGCCGAGCACGGCATCGGCATCCTCAAGCGCGACGAACTGGTGCACTACGCGGACGCTCTCGGGCTCGAACTGATGCACCGGCTGAAGGCGGCGTTCGATCCCGCCGGCTTGCTGAATCCCGGTAAGGTTCTTGCGCCGCTGCCGGTAAAAGAAGTCTAGTCTAGAATCATGAAAAACTAGATATCGTCACTGTATTCGCTGTTTTGAAGCGTTCTACATTGACGTTCTCAAGCTTTTTCGTGTTGTCGACATCGTGCCTGCGGGTTTATGGAAGCCGGTAACGGACAGGACCGGCCCGCCATTACGCCCGCGCATCCATGCCTGGAGCGAGGCGGCCGACCGAAGATCGGATTGCCGCCATGCTGACACTTCGCAGGATCGCCCCGCCTCGCCCGCGCCTCAACGCACTGATGGCGCTCCTCGTCGCGGGCGGGTCGGTGCTGCCGGCCTGCGGGCCGGCGCTGGCGCAGCAGCCGGCGACCCCGCAGGCGCCGATCGCCGCACCGGCAACTCCGGCTCCCGTGCAACAGGCGCCGTCCGCCGCTCCGGCCGACGACGCGCTGGTGCCGCCCTCGGGAGCGTCGCTGGCTCCGTCGTCCCCGGCTTCGTCCGCACCGGCGGGCGACGTCGCGGCGCCTGCCACTGGCACGGCCGCTGCGCCGGAAGGCTCCGTCGATCCGACGCAGATCCACGCCGAAGGCGAAGACACCGGGGTTGCCGCGCAGCTGCCGCATGACCTGTCGCCCTGGGGCATGTTCATGGCGGCGGACTGGGTGGTGAAGGGGGTGATGATCGGCCTCGCCTTCGCCTCGGTCGTCACCTGGACGGTGTGGCTCGCCAAGTCGCTCGAACTTCTCGTCGCCAAGGGACGCCTCAAGCGTGCCCTGAAGGGCTATCTCGCCAGCGCCTCGCTGGACGAGGCCCGCCGTGTGGGCACCGCCGGTCCCGCCGGCGCCATGCTCAAGGCGACCGATCTCGAATTGCAGCGCTCCGGCGACCTGCCGGCCGAGGGCATCAAGGAGCGCGTATCGATCTCGCTCGGCCGCATCGAGGTGGCGGCGGGGCGTGCCATTACGCGCGGCACCGGCCTGCTCGCGACCATCGGCGCCACCGCGCCCTTCGTCGGCCTGTTCGGCACGGTGTGGGGCATCATGAACTCGTTCATCGGCATCTCGAAGGCGCAGACCACCAATCTCGCTGTCGTCGCGCCGGGCATCGCCGAGGCGCTGCTCGCCACCGCTATCGGCCTCGTCGCCGCCATTCCCGCCGTGGTCATCTACAACCACTTCACACGGCTGGTATCGGGCTATCGCGTGCTGATGGGCGATGCCTCCGCCGAAGTGCTGCGCCTGCTTTCGCGCGATCTCGACCGGCGTGATATGGCCGCCAAACGCGGTGTCCAGCTCGGCCATGGTGCGGCCGCGGCCGCTCGGCTGCGTGCGGCGGCGGAGTAGGCGCGATGGCGGCCAAGCTGCAGAGTTCGGACAGCGACGAACTCGCCGAGAACCACGAGATCAACGTCACCCCGTTCATCGACGTGATCCTGGTGCTCTTGATCATCTTCATGGTCGCGGCGCCGCTCTCGACGGTGGATGTCGCGGTGGACCTGCCGGCCTCCAACGCCGCCGTGCAGCCGCGCCCCGACAAGCCTGTCTATCTCACGGTAAAGGGCGATCTCGGCCTCGCGCTCGGCAATGACGACGTGCCGCGCGAGGCGCTGGGTTCCACGCTGGACCGCGCCACCGAGAATAAGAGGGAAACCCGCATCTTCCTGCGCGCCGACAAGACGGTCGCCTATGGCGAGCTGATGGAGGTGATGAACCTGCTGCGGGCAGCCGGATACCTCAAGATCGCGTTGGTCGGGCTCGAAATGGCCGGCCAGCCGGCGGCGCCCGGCACCGTTCCGCCGGGGACACAGCCAGGCGCATCTGGGGCATTGCCGGGAGCGCCGGCGGGGGCGGCGGGGACACCTGCCCCATGAGCCTGATGCTCCTGAAAGGGGGCCGTCGCCAGCGTGTGGTGGAGGCCGCCGGCTGGGTCGGCTGCGGCGTGCTGGTGCTGGCCGTCCACGGCGCGGCGTTGGGCTACATGCTGTCCGAGCCGCCCATCGTGGCGGCGGACGAGCCGGCCGCGATCATGATCGAGCTGGCCGAGCTGCCGGTCGCGCCCGAGGCCGAGCCGAGCGAGGCACCGCCCGGCCCGCAGATGATGGAGGCTCCCGAGGAGATCGAGCAGGAAGTGCCGCCCGATCCGCTCGCCGAGGCCGAGGACGTGCCGCCGCCCGAGCCGGAGCTCGAGCAGGAGCCGGTGCCGGACGTCGCCGAGAGCCCGGCGCCCGACATCGAGGTGCCGCTGCCCCCCCCGCCGCCGCTTGCGGCCGAGCTGACGCCGCCGGAGAAGAAGCCGGATCCGCCGAAGGAGCGCCCGAAGCCGAAGCCCAAGCCGAAGGAGCGCGAGAAGAGCGAGAAGCCGCCGGCGCCGCGGACCTCGGCCGCGCCTTCGCTTGACGCCGAACGTGCTGACCGCGTGGCGGCGCCGAGTGCCGGCGCGTCCTCGGCCAACAGCCGGGCGCCGGCGAACTGGCGCTCGCGGCTGATGGCCCATCTCAACCGCCACAAGCGCTTCCCCGCCAGCGAGACCGGCAGCGGCCGGGCGCGCGTGTCCTTCGTGATCGACCGTTCCGGCCGCGTGCTTGGCGCCAGCCTGGTGGGGAGTTCGGGCAATCCCACCTTCGACGGCGAGGCGGTGGCGATGGTGCGGCGCGCCTCGCCGGTGCCGCCGCCGCCGCCCGAGGTCGGCGGAGGAACCATCTCCTTCACCGTGCCGGTGGACTTCACCCGCCGGTGAAGGACGCCTTTGCGCGGCCTATTCGAAGCGGCCTGTGGAGTCGCGATCGCGCGCATAGCGGTGCGCGAGCGGGAAGGGCGGCAGCCAGGATTCGCGGCGGATGATCCAGCTCTCATACGTCGGCATCAGCTGGTCCGGGGTGTCCAGCGATCCGAGGTTCACCTCGATCTCGTCGCCGGTGCGCGCAAAGACCGAGGAGCCGCAGCGCGGGCAGAAGAACCGCCCGGCATAGTCGCGCGTCTCGCCCTCGATCGTCACCGCCGCCTCGGGGAAGATGGCCGAGGCGTGAAACAGCGCCCCGTGATGCTTGCGGCAGTCGAGGCAGTGGCAAAGGCCGACCCGGTAGGGACGACCGGACGCCACGATTCTCACATTGCCACACAGGCAGCCGCCGGTGAAACGGTCCATCCCGCGCCTCCTATGAAACCAAGCGGTCGGAATGGTTAGAACGAAGCCGTGCGGGCGTCCATGCCCGATGCGGCTGGCGCCGACGCCGTCGGCCTCGTGCTAGCCCAGATCGGCGAAAGCGGGGGCGTGACGGATCGCGCCCCGCAGCACCGGCAGATCGCCGCCGAGCGGCAGCGCCATGAAATGCGCGCCCGCATAGGGCGAGGCGAAGCCCGCCGCATGTTCGGCCGCGAAGCCGAAGCGTTGGTAGTAGGCGGGGTCGCCGAGCACGAAGATCGCCCGCCAGCCCATCGCCGCGGCGCGGGCGACGGCCGCGCGCACCAGTGCATCGCCGATGCCCTGCCGCCGGTAGCCTTCCGCCACGCCGAGCGGGGCGAGCGCCAGCGCGGGAAAGGGCGCGGCGAGCGGCGAGAGCAGCACATGACCGACGATCGCGTCGTCCTCTTCCGCAATAAGCGAGACCAGCGCGTCGCCGGCGGCGCGCAGATGGTCGACGAGATCGGCCTCATCGGGACCGCCGAAGCAGTCGCGCAACAGCGCGCGGATCGCGGCTTCGTCGCCGGGAGCTTCATCGCGGAGGAACATTCGGTTGCCTAGTCCGCCAGCCGCCGCAGCGCACCTGCGAGCTCGTCCCAAAGCTCGTCGGCGTCCTCCAAGCCCAGGCTCACCCGCAGCAGCGGCCCTTCATGGGGCCAGGGCGTACCGGTGCGGATCCCGGCGATTTCCATCGGTGCCAGCAGGCTGTGGGTGCCGCCCCATGACGCGCCGATGGAAAACAGCTTCAGGTCGCTGAGAGCCGTCGCCATACGTGCGCGGGCGGCGGGCGCCAGCACAAGGCTGAACACGCCGGACGAGCCCTTGAAGTCGCGCTTCCAGTTCTCGTGGCCGGGGCAGGAGGGCAGGGCGGGATGCAGCACCGTCTCGACGCCGGGAGTGCCCACCAGGCGGCGGGCGAAGTCTTCCGACAGCCGACCGACATGGGCGAGGCGCAGCGCCATGGTCTGCATGCCGCGCAGCGCGAGCGAGCACTCGTCCGGCGACACGCCGATGCCGAGTTCCGACAGCGTCTTGCGCAGCCGCTGGTGCAGCGCCGTGTCCGCCACGGTAATCGAGCCCAGCAGCAGGTCGGAATGGCCGCCGACATATTTCGTCAGCGCCTCGCAGGCGAAGTCGGCGCCATGGGCGAGCGGCTTGAACAGCAGCGGAGTCGCCCAGGTGTTGTCGCAGCCTACCAGCACGCCGCGCTGCCGGGCGGCGGCGATGATGGCCGGCACGTCCGGCGTCTCCATGGTGCCGGAACCGGGCGTTTCGATCCACACCAGCTTCGTGCGTTCGTCGATCAGCGCGGCGATGCCCGCCCCGATCATCGGGTCATAGACCGTGTGGTCGATGCCGCGCGCCGCAAGATGGTCCATGCACAGCGTGCGCACCGGCGGATAGGCGTTGTCGGGGATCAGCACGCGGTCGCCGGGAAGCAACACCGACAACATCACCATGGAGATCGCCGCCTGTCCCGAGGGGACGATGATCGTGCGCGCGCCGCCATGCAGATGCGTCAGCTGCGCTTCCAGCGTGCGCGTCGTCGGCGTGCCGTTGAGGCCGTAGGTATAGCCGTCGACGCCGCGCTCCGCCCGGTTCAGAAAGGCGTCCGCGTCGGGATAGACGATGGTCGAGGCGCGGTGCACCGGCACGCCGAGGCCGGCGTAACCTTCCTCGGAAACAACGGGATGATGCACGCACAGCGTCGCGTCGCGCATGGGGGCTCCTCGGCTCGGCGGGTGGAGGCTACTGCGCTACCCAGCATGCCACCAGTTGTTCGCCCTTGCGCTCGGCCGGCGGCATCTCCTGCCGGCAGCGCTCGATCGCCAGCGGGCAGCGCGGGTTGAACGGGCAGCCCCTGGGCGGGTTGAAGGGCGAGGGCAACTCGCCCTCCAGCACGATGCGCTCCTTCTTCGCCTCCGGGTCGGCGACCGGCGTCGCGGAGAGCAAGGCGCGCGTATAGGGGTGCTTGGGCGCATCGAAGATGGCGTCGCGCGGCCCATGCTCGACGGCGCGGCCGAGATACATCACCAGCACCTCGTCGGCCATGTGCCGCACCACACCGAGATCGTGGGAGACGAACACATAGGCGACGCCGAGCTGCTCCTGCAACTCCACCAGCAGGTTCAGCACCTGCGCACGCACCGACACGTCGAGCGCGGAGACCGGCTCGTCCAGCACAAGGATCTTCGGCCGCAGCACCAGCGCGCGGGCAATGGCGATGCGCTGGCGCTGGCCACCGGAGAACATGTGCGGGTAGCGCCCGTGATGCTCGGGCCGCAGGCCGACGCGCTTCATCATGTCGAGCGCCCGCTCGCGCCGCTCCGTGGCGGAGAGGCTGGTGTTGACGAGCAACGGCTCCTCGATCGCCTTGCCGACGGTCTGGCGCGGGTTGAGCGAGCCGTAGGGGTTCTGGAACACCATCTGCACCTCGCCGCGATAGCGGCGGAGCGTGGCCTTGTCGGCATCGGCGACATCGACATCGTCGAGCAGCAGCGAGCCGGTACCCGGCCGCTCGATCATGGTGAGCATGCGCGCCAGCGTCGACTTGCCCGAGCCGGATTCGCCGACGACGGCGAGGGTCGAGCGCGGCGCGAGGCGGAAGCTGATGCCGGACACTGCCTTGACGGTGGCCGGCTTGGCGAACATGCCGCGCGCCACGTCGTAGCTCTGCGCCAGGTTCACGGCTTCCATAACGGCGTCGGACGCCTTCGGTTCAAACGGGGCGATCTGGTTCATGCGGCGATTTCCCTACCCTGCGGCACGCCATTGACCAGCGGCGTGTGGCAGAGGGCGAGGCCAAGTTCCGCGCCGGCGCGGGGCGGCGGCACGTTGCGGCAAATGTCAGTGGCGAAGCGGCAGCGCGGCGAGAACAGGCAGCCTTTCGGCCGGTCCGCCAGCCCCGGCACCACGCCGGGAATGGAGGGCAGGATACGGCCATGCGCCCGCTCCGGCAGCGCCGCCAGCAGCGCGTGGGTGTAAGGGTGGTGCGGATCGCGGAACAGGCCGCGGGTCGACTGCATCTCGATCTGCTGGCCGGCATACTGCACGCAGACCCGCTGCGAAGTTTCCGCCACCACGCCCATGTCATGGGTGATGAGCACGAGGCCGACGCCGCTGTCCTTCTGCAGGCGGAGCAGAAGGTCGAGGATCTGCGCCTGTATGGTGACGTCGAGCGCGGTGGTGGGCTCATCGGCGATGATCAGCTTGGGCTTGCAGGCCAGCGCCATGGCGATCATCACGCGCTGGCTCATGCCGCCGGAGAGCTGGTGCGGGAAGGCCTTGAGCCGCCGCTCCGGCTCGGGGATGCCGACGAGCTCCAGCAGTTCCACCGCACGGGCCTGCCGACCGGCGCGGTCGAGGTCGAGATGGGTCTTCATCGCCTCGCGGATCTGGAAGCCGACGGTGAAGCACGGGTTCAGGCTCGACATCGGCTCCTGGAAGATCATGGCGAGATCGCGCCCGACGATCCTGCGCCGCTCGCGCGGGGAGAGCGTCAGCAGGTCCTGGCCGTCGAAGGTCAGGCGGTCGGCGGTCACCTTGGCGGTCCAGGGCAAGAGGCCCATGACCGCGAGCATGGCGACCGATTTGCCGGAGCCGGATTCGCCGACGATGGCGACCAGCTCGCCCGCATCCACGTCGAGATCGACGCCGTCGACCGCCCTGAACGGCCCTCGGCCGGTGGCGAAGGTGACGGAGAGATTGCGGATGGAGAGCAGGGGATTGGAGGCCATGGCTCAGCTCCTCCTCAGCTTGGGATCGAGCGCGTCGCGCAGGCCGTCGCCCATCAGGTTGATGGCGACGACGGTGACGAGGATGGCGAGGCCGGGCAGCGTCACGATCCACGGCGCCGAGCGGATGAACTCGCGCGAATCCGCCAGCATGGCGCCCCATTCCGGGGTCGGGGGCTGCGCGCCGAGGCCGAGGAAGCCGAGCGCCGCTGCCTCCAGGATGGCGTCGGAAATGCCGAGCGCGGCCTGCACGATGAGCGGGGCGAGGCAGTTCGGCAGCACGGTGACGAACATCAGCCGCAGCTTGCCGACGCCGGCGACCTGCGCGGCGATGACATATTCCTTCGACAGTTCGGCCATGGCGGCCGCGCGCACGAGGCGGACATAGCGCGGCAGATAGACCACGGTGACGGCGACGATGGTGTTGGTGAGGCTCGGGCCCAGCACCGCGACCACGAGAATGGCGAGCACCAGGCTCGGGATCGCCACCACGAGGTCCATGACGCGCATCACCGCCACCTCGACGATGCCGCGCATGAAGGCGCTGGCGAGGCCGAGCACGATGCCGACGGCGACCGAGACCAGCATCACCGACAGGCCGATGCCGAGCGAGATGCGTGCGCCATAGATGAGGCGCGAGAGCACGTCGCGGCCGACCGCATCGGTGCCGAACGGGAAGCTCCAGTTGCCGCCCGCCCAGACCGGCGGCAGCAGCACGCTCTGGCGGAACTGCTCGATCGGCGAATGCGGCGCGACGAACGGCGCGAAGATGGCGAGCAGGGCGATGAAGACCACCACGGCGAGGCCGGCCACCGCGCCGCGGTTCTCGCTGAAGGCGGACCAGAAGGCGGCCAGCGGCGAGACTTCCGGCGGCACCGTCTCGATCAGCGGATCGGCGGGCGTGGTGTCGAGGACCTGATTATCCGCCATTGCGAATCCTCGGATTGATCGCGACGTAGAGCAGGTCGACGATGAGATTGACGAGGATGACGATGCCCGAGATCAGCATGATGCCGCCCTGCAGCGCGGGATAATCGCGGCGCGAGATCGACTCGATCAGCCATTTGCCGACACCGGGCCAGGCGAAGATGGTCTCGGTCAGCACCGCGCCGGCGAGCAGCGTGCCGGTCTGCAGGCCGATGACGGTGACCACCGGGATCAGCGCGTTGCGTAGCGCATGCAGGCCGACCACGCGCAGCGGCGAGAGGCCCTTGGCGCGGGCGGTGCGCACATAATCCTCGCCAAGCACTTCCAGCATGGAGGAGCGCGTCATGCGCGCGATCACCGCAAGCGGGATGGTGCCGAGCACGATGGAAGGGAGGATGAGGTGGGACACCGCCGCGCCGAACGCGCCTTCCTGGTCCGACAGCAGGCTGTCGATCAGCATGAAGCCGGTGACGGGCTCGAAATAGTAGTTGATCAGGTCCATCCGGCCGGACACCGGGGTGAGCCCCAGATATTCCGACATGAACATGATCAGCAGCAGGCCCCACCAGAAGATCGGCATGGAATAGCCGGCCAGCGCGACGGTCATCACCGAATGATCGAAGAAGCTGCCGCGCTTGACCGCCGCGATGACACCGGCGGGAATGCCGAGCACGATGGCGAAGATCAGCCCGCAGAAGGCGAGCTCCAGCGTCGCCGGGAACAGGATGGCGAATTCCTGCAACACCGGTGTCTTGGTGACGATGGACACGCCGAAATCGCCATGCAGGACGCCGTTGGCGTAATGGAGGAACTGCTGCCACACCGGCTGGTCGAGGCCGAGCTCGTGGCGCAGCATGGCGAGGCGCTCGGGCGCGATGCCGCGCTCGCCGGTGCGGGCCTCGATCGGGTCGCCGGGGACGAGGCGCACGGCGACGAAGGTGACGAACATCAACGCCACGAAAGTCGGCAGCGTCAGCGCGACGCGGCGAAGGAAAAATCGGAACATTGATATCCCGGGCTCTGAATGCCCCGCGTCGGGCGTCGCAACGGACGACGGAACGCCTGCGCGCGTTCACGGCGGGGGGAAAATTGCGTCGCAAGGGACGCGGCACGTGCCGTGGCATTTCCTGCGGCACGAGCCGCCGCCCTTGTAAAGGCGGCGGCTCGCCGGCGGTTTCGAGAATGCACGGCGCAGGCGGGGCGCTCCTGCCCCCTGCGCCGGCATCAGGTCACTTCAGGTCGACGCCGTAGAACTCGTGGCGGCCAAGCGGGCTGACCTTGTAGCCTTCCACTTCCTTGCGGGTCGGCTCATAGACCACAGAGTGGGCGATGGTGAACCAGGGCGCCTCTTCCTTCACGATGACCTGCGCCTGCTCATAGAGCTTGGTGCGCTCGGCGACGTCCGAAATGGTCTTCGCCTTGTTGATCAGGTCGTCGAACTCCTTGTTGCACCACTTGGCGAGGTTCTGGCCGCCGGGACGGGCGGCAGCGCAGCCGAGCAGGAAGAAGAAGTTGTCCGGATCGCCATTGTCGCCGGTCCAGCCGAGCTGGCCGGTCATGTGCTCGCCCTGCTGCAGGCGCTTGCGGTACTCACCCCACTCATAGGAGACGAGCTTGGCGTTGACGCCGATCTTGGCGAGGTCCGACTGCATCATCTCGGCGATGCGCTTGGCGTTCGGGTTGTAGGGGCGCTGCACCGGCATCCACCACAGGTCGATGTCGAGCGGGGTCTTCACGCCCGCCGCCGCCAGCATCTCCTTGGCCTTGGCCGGATCGAACGGATAATCCTTGATCGTGGTGTTGTAGGACCAGATGGTCGGCGGGATCGGGTTGATCGCGCCCTGGCCGGCGCCCTGATAGACGTCCTTGATGATGGCGGCCTTGTCGATCGCCATGTTGAACGCCTGGCGGACTTCCTTCTTGTCGAAGGGCGGCTTCTGCGTGTTGAAGCTGAGATAGCCGATGTTCAGGCCCGGCTGCGAGATCAGGTTGACCACCGGGTCGGTCTTCAGGCCGGCGATGTCGGCCGGGTTCGGCGCGATCATCACGTGGCACTCGCCCTTCTTCAGCTTGGCGTAGCGCGCGGTCGCGTCGGGCGTGATGGCGTAGACGAGATTGTCGACCTTGGCCGGGCCGGCGAAATAGGCCGGGTTGGCCTTGTAGCGGATCACCGCG
The DNA here is from genome assembly GCF_049445835.1 of Ancylobacter sp. VNQ12. Taxonomy (NCBI): domain Bacteria; kingdom Pseudomonadati; phylum Pseudomonadota; class Alphaproteobacteria; order Hyphomicrobiales; family Xanthobacteraceae; genus Ancylobacter; species Ancylobacter sp. VNQ12. Next base: position 514,447 of record NZ_JBMSDU010000001.1, read on the forward strand.
TCCTTCTGGTAGTTCACGAAGGAGAACGGGCCGGTGCCGACCGGAATCTGGTCGAACTGCTCGGGTGTGCCCTTCTTCAGCAGGAAGTCGGCATATTCCTTCGACTGGATGGTGGCGAAGTCCATGGCGAGGTTCGCCAGCATCGGCGCATTCGGCTCGGTGAGCGTGAACTTCACCGTGTAGTCGTCAACCTTGTCGATCGACTTGAGCAGCTCGGGCATGCTCATGTCGTTGAAGTAGTCGTAAGCACCACCGGTGACCTTGTGGTACGGATTTTCCGGCTTCCACATGCGGTCGAACGAGAAGATCACGTCATCGGCATTGAAGTCGCGCGTCGGCGTGAAGCCGTTGATACCCGAGTGGAATTTCACCCCCTTGCGGAGCTTGAAGGTGATTTCCTTGCCATCGGGGCTGATCGTCCAGCTCTCGGCGAGGCCGGGCACCACCTTGGTGGAGCCACGCTCAAACTCGACGAGCTGATTGTACACAGGGCGCGCCGCGTCGAAGCTGGTGCCGGTGGTATTGAGCGCCGGGGTGAAATTCTCCGGGCTGCCTTCCGAGCAGTAGACGAGCGTCTTGGCCGCGAAGGCCGGCGCGGAAAGCACGGTAAGCATCGCGGCCGCGATGACCGCTTTGGTCTTGATGGACGACATATGAGATCCCCTCTCGTGGACGTACGGCGCTGGCATGCCTAATACACCGGCGCGCCTATTGTTTCGTCACCGTCGTCCCTGCGCTACTCAAGCATGGGTCCGTACATTGCGCAATCTCGCCCTGTACTTAGACGAAAGGCTAATACTGTGATGTTGGTCTCGCGCCGACAGCATCTTTCCGGCGCGCGCCGCGTGCACGCGGCCGTGCGAAGTTGTAAGAGCATGCAGCCGGTCTGCTCGGGCCGGTGAAAGGCCAGGAGAAACGATGAAATGAGTGCCGCGCCGTCCTCCGCTCCCGCCGCCTCGATCCCCTCCGCCAAATCGTCGAAGCGGGTCGCCTTCGATTGGGCCGATCCCCTCGATCTCGATGGACAGCTGACGGAAGAGGAGCGGCTGGTACGCGACACCGCGCGCGATTATGCACAGGAAAAGCTGCTTCCGCGCATAAGCTCAGCCTATGTCGACGAGCGCTTCGACCGCGACATCATGAATGAAATGGGCGAGCTTGGACTGCTCGGTCCGACGATTCCGGAGGAATTCGGCGGCGCCGGCCTCGGCTATGTCTCCTACGGCCTGGTCGCGCGCGAGGTGGAGCGGGTCGACTCGGGTTACCGTTCGGCGATGAGCGTGCAGTCCTCGCTGGTCATGCACCCGATCAATGCCTATGGCAGCGAGGCGCAGAAGCGCAAATTCCTGCCGAAACTCGCCACTGGCGAATGGATCGGCTGCTTCGGCCTGACCGAGCCGGACGCGGGCTCGGATCCCGCCGGCATGCGCACCCGCGCCGAGAAGATCGATGGCGGCTACCGCCTCTCCGGCACCAAGATGTGGATCACCAACTCGCCCATCGCCGATGTCGCGGTGGTGTGGGGCAAGTCAGCGGCGCACGACAACGAGATCTGCGGCTTCCTGGTCGAGCGCGGCATGAAGGGCTTCTCGACGCCGAAGATCGAGGGAAAGCTCTCGCTTCGCGCCTCCATCACCGGCGAGATCGTGCTGGACGGCGTGGAGATCCCCGAGGAGAACCTGCTGAACGTGTCGGGCCTGAAGGGGCCGTTCGGCTGCCTCAACCGCGCGCGCTTCGGCATCGGCTGGGGAACAATGGGCGCGGCCGAGGCCTGCTTCGCGGCGGCGCGCAACTACACGCTGGAGCGCAAGCAGTTCGGCAAGCCGCTGGCGGCGACGCAGCTGATCCAGAAGAAGCTCGCCGACATGGAGACCGAGATTACGCTCGGGCTTCAGCTCGCGCTGCGCGTCGGGCGCCTGTTCGACGCGGGCGAACTGCCGGTCGAGGCGATCTCCATGCTCAAGCGCAACAATTGCGGCAAGGCGCTCGACATTGCCCGTCTCGCCCGCGACATGCATGGCGGCAACGGCATCTCGTCGGAATATCCGGTGATGCGCCACATGGTGAACCTCGAGACGGTGAACACCTACGAGGGCACGCACGACATCCACGCGCTGATCCTCGGCCGCGCGATCACCGGCCATCAGGCGTTTTTCTGAGCCGCGGGGAGTGATGGTTCGGCCGCCTTGCGCGGCCGGACCGGACCTCAGATGTTGTACATGAGGTCGGCGTTCGGGGCTTCGGCGAAGACGATCATGTCCTGCAGCGACATGCCGTCGAGAATGTCCGACATGGCGTCGCGCACCTTGCTCATGGTGATGCGCACCGCGCAGGTCTTCAGGTCCTCGCAGTCCTGGCACGGGACATAGGCGCTCTTGCTGGCGCAGTTGATCGGCGCGAGCGGGCCGTCCAGCGTGCGGATGATATGGCCGATGCGGATGTCGCGCGGCGACTTGGCCAGCGCATAGCCTCCGCCCGGCCCCTTCTTCGAGCGCAGCATGCCGGCGTTGCGCAGTTCCAGCAGGATGGCGTCGAGAAACTTCTTCGGGATATTGTTGGCCGAGGCGATCTCCTGGCCCATGGCGCTGGAGCCCGGTTCGAGCCTGGCTAGAAACAGCATGGCCTTGAGGCCGTACTTGCCCTTGTTCGTCAGCATGCCCGTCTCGAATCCCACGGATGGCCGCGGAGAATCCACGCCCGCAACACGCTATATAGATGATAGACGGGCCGGATTTTTACCAGTGCGAATTCACCGCACGGTTTCAGTGGCGTTGGCAACACTCTGCGCGGGCACATCCTGCTTGAACGGGTGCGCGAAGAGCACGGCACCGATCACCGCGCCATAGGCGAGCGCGAACAGGAACTTGTCGCGATAGCGGCGAAGGCTGGTCGGGCTCATGGGTTTCCTCTCACGGTCGCCCATAATCTATCAAGAATATCGATTAAGTAAAGCCGCTATGAAATATCCCGGAAGGGCAGGGCGGTATCGGCCTCGAAGGCGTTGTTGAACTCGGCCACCCGCCGACTGATCCGGATATCCGAGGTGCGCAGCGCGCGGACGAGCGACAGTCCCGCCAGCGAGCGCGCGCGCGACAGCGCGACATAGGCCTGGCCGGCGGCGAAGGTGCCGGTGTCGAAGTCGATGCGCACATCCTCCAGGGTCAGTCCCTGCGCCTTGTGCACCGTCACCGCCCAGGCGGGCACCAGCGGCAGCTGGTTGTAGGTGCCGACCACCTTGGCGGCGACCTGCCCTGTGGTCTCGTCCCAGTCGTAGCGGATGCGCTCCCAGCTGGTGCGCTCGATATCCACCACGCCGCCCGAATCGAGCCGGACGAAGGCACGATCATGCGCCAGCCCGATGATGGTACCGACCGAGCCGTTGACCCACTGCTTCTCGGGATCGTTGCGCACCATCATGACGCGGGCGCCGACCTTCAGCACCAGCGTCTCGGGCACCGGCAGGCGATCATTGGCGAGGTCGAACTCGCCCTCGCTCTTGCCCTCATAGGCGCGTCCGTTATCGGTGAGTGCCTCGAGCCCGCGTCGGTTATAGGCGTCGACACGGCTGTTGGTCGGGGCGAGCACCACCGGAATGCGGCCCTGCCGGTGCTCGCGGAACGAAGCCTCGTTGATGGCGGCGACGGCGTGCGGTACCTCCCGACCGGCGCGCAGATTGGCGAGATGGGTGACGAATTCCTCGTCGGTCTGGCGATAGACCTGCGTGAACGGCAGGCGCGCCACCTCCACCTCGCGCAGCACACGGGCATCGAAGGCGAACGGACCCTCATAGCCGAGATGACCGAGTATCTCGCGCTCGGCCTGCGGCACGACGGGCGGCAGCTGCAGGAAATCGCCGACCAGCACCACCTGCACGCCGCCGAACGGCTGCGGGTTGCCGCGCGCGATGCGCAGGCAGCGGTCCACGGAATCCAGCACGTCGGCGCGCACCATCGACACTTCGTCGATGACGAGGCGCTCCAGCTTCTTCATCAGCGTGCGCTTGGGGCTGCGCGGCTTGACCTGGTCGGGGTCGACGAGGCGCGGCGGCAGGCCGAAGAAGGAATGCACCGTCTGTCCGCCGAGCTGGAGCGCGGCGACGCCAGTCGGCGCGAGAAAGGCCTGCCGGCCGCCGCCGAGCCTTCGCAGGGCGTGCAGGAAGGTGGTCTTGCCGGTACCGGCGCCGCCGAGCACCATGATGACCGGCGCGCCCTCGCGCACCGTGGCGAGGGCGTCGGCGAAGGCTTCTTCCGGCAGGACCGGGCGAATCGTGAGGCTGGACGTCGCGTTCATCGGCGCAATGGAGCACAGCCGCTCGCCGAGGGCGAATTCAGTGCAGCTTGATCAGCGCGAGGCCGGCGACGATGAGCACGGCGGCGAAAAGGCGCTGGGGGCGCAGGGGCTCGCGCAGCACCACCACCGCGATGATCGTCGCGAACAGCACGCTGGATTCGCGCACCGCGGCGACGAGCCCGATGGGCGCCTTGGTCATCGCCCAGATGGTGATCCAGTAAGCCGAGAGCGACATTGCCCCGCCCGCGGCGCCAGGCCCGAGAAAGCCGAGCATCGGCCGCAGCCCCCGCGCGCCGAAGCGCAGTAGGGCAACGGCGAAGACGACAGGGCCTTCCAGCAGGAACAGCCACGCGGAATAAAGATGCGGGCTGCCCGCGCTGCGCGCTCCCAGACCATCGATCACCGAATAGACCGCGATGCTGGCGGCGCAGCCCAGAGCGAGCGCCAGAGCGCGGCCGTCGAAGCCGTTGCCGCGCGGGCGCCAGGCGATGGCCAGCACGCCCGCCGCCAGCACCATCACGCCGAGCACTCCCTGTGCGTCGATCGGCTCGCCAAGCAGCAGCAGCGAGAACAGCGTGGTGATGAGCGGTGAGCTGCCGCGCGCCACGGGATAGACGAACCCCATGTCGGCGCGGCGATAGGCGCCGGTCAGTGTGAGGTAGTAGACGAGGTGGACGGAAATCGAGCCGCCGATCCATGCCCAGATGTGGGGCGGCGGCAGGCCGTACCAGATGGCGGCGGGAAGCGCGATGACGCTGCAGGCGCCGGTGACGAGCGTCACCGCAATGAACGGGTCGAGCCGGATCTTGAGGATGGCGTTCCAGCCCGCGTGCATCGCGGCGGCGGCGATGACCGCCATGAACACGCTGGGTTCCATTGGTGCGAAGGCGCCTGAGCTGCGACCTGCAACCTGCTCATCGTCCTTCGGACTCGGTCCGGAAAACCGGTCTGGACGGTGCGGCAGGCGGAGGTATGGATGGCCGGGTCACGCCCGGCCATGAGGGGAGGTGCGGTCGTCCGGCGGAGGCGTTCAGAGCCCGAGCTGGGTGACGAACTTGGTGTTCACATAGGCCTCGATGGCCTCGATGCCGCCTTCCGAGCCATAGCCGGAATCCTTGATGCCGCCGAACGGCGTCTCCGGCAGGGCAAGGCCGTGATGGTTGATCGACACCATGCCGCTCTCCACCCGGCGGGCGAACTCGTCGGCGCGCTTGGCCGAGGTTGTGTAGGCATAGGCGGCGAGGCCGTAGGGCAGGCGGTTGGCTTCCGCGATCACCGCCTCGGTCGAGGTGAAGGGCTGGATCGGCACGACGGGGCCGAAGGGCTCCTCGTTGAGGATGCGGGCGTCCGGCGACAGGTCGGTCAGCACGGTCGGCTGGAAGAAGTAGCCCTTGTTGCCGAGCCGGGCGCCGCCGGTGCGCAGGGTCGCGCCCTTGGCGAGCGCGTCGGCGGTGAGCGCTTCCATCGCCTCGACGCGGCGGGAATTGGCGAGCGGCCCCATGCGCACGTCGGCGTCGAGGCCGTTGCCGACCTTCACGCCCTGCACCGCTTCGGTGAAGCCATCGACGAAGCGGGCATAGATGTCCTCATGCACGAGGAAGCGGGTCGGCGAGACGCAGACCTGGCCCGCATTGCGGAACTTGGCGCCGGACAGCAGCTTCACCGCGTGGTCGACATCGGCATCCTCGAACACCACAGCCGGGGCGTGGCCGCCCAGCTCCATGGTGACGCGCTTCATGTGCGCGCCGGCGAGCGCGGCCAGCTGCTTGCCGACCACGGTCGAGCCAGTGAAGGTGATCTTCCGCACGATGGGGTGCGGAATGAGGTAGGCGGAGATTTCCGAGGGCACGCCGAAGACGAGGTTGATCACGCCCTTGGGCAGGCCGGCATCCTCATACGCCTTGACCAGCGCGGCGCAGCTCGCCGGGGTCTCCTCCGGGCCCTTGAGGATGATCGAGCAGCCGGCGGCCAGCGCGGCGGAAATCTTGCGCACCGCCTGGTTGATCGGGAAGTTCCACGGCGTGAAGGCGGCAACGACGCCGACCGGCTCCTTGTGCACGACCTGCTCGACGCCGGCCGCACGCGGGGCGATGACGCGGCCATAGATGCGGCGGGCTTCCTCGGCGAACCAGTCGATGATGTCGGCGGCGGCCAGCGTCTCGACGCGCGCCTCGAACAGCGGCTTGCCCTGTTCCATCGTCATGATGGTGGAGATTTCCTCCGCGCGCTCGCGCAGGATCTCGGCCGCCTTGCGCATCAGCTTGTAGCGTTCATGCGGGGCGACGTGGCGCCAGGTGGCGAAACCTCCTTCGGCCGAGATCAGCGCGGCGTCGAGATCGGCGCGGCTCGCATGCGCCAGTGTGCCGATGACTTCTTCCGTTGCGGGATTGATGATGGGCTCGCTCACCGGCTTGCCGTCCTGTCCCGTGCCTTCGCGCCACTGACCGTCGATGAACAGGAGAACGTCGGGATAGCTGACAGTGGCGGTATTCACGGCGGACATGGCGAACCTCGGGAAAGGGGCGCGGGCAGGCGCCAGCGGGGGAGTGGCACACACCTAATCCTCCTCGCGTCGCGGCGAAAGAGGCGCGGCTGCATGATCGATGTGCATCAGAACGCAAGACGGGCGGGACCGATGGCCCCGCCCGCAAGGTAAGATGCTGCGAATGTACCGTCCGGCCGGCGGATCAGCGCGTGTCGCGCAAGATCTCGCGCTTGCCGGCATGGTTGGCCGGGCCGACGAAGCCCTCATTCTCCATGCGCTCCATGATGGAGGCGGCGCGGTTGTAGCCGATCTGCAGGCGGCGCTGGATGTAGGAGGTCGACGCCTTCTTGTCGCGCATGACGACGGAGACCGCCTGGTCGTAGAGATCGCCCGGCTCGGCACCCATCTCGCTCTTGTCGAAGACGGCGGTGTCGTCCGCGATCGTCTCTTCCTCTTCCTCGGCCGTGACCTCGTCGAGATATTCCGGCCGCGCCTGGCTCTTCAGGTGCTCGACGACGCGCTCGACCTCCTGGTCGGAGACGAAGGGGCCGTGCACGCGGGAGATGCGCCCGCCGCCGGCCATATAGAGCATGTCGCCCTGACCGAGCAGCTGCTCGGCGCCCATCTCGCCGAGGATGGTGCGGCTGTCGATCTTCGAAGTGACCTGGAAGGAGATGCGGGTGGGGAAGTTCGCCTTGATGGTGCCGGTGATGACGTCGACGCTCGGGCGCTGGGTGGCCATGATCAGGTGGATGCCGGCGGCGCGGGCCATCTGCGCGAGGCGCTGGATGGCGCCCTCGATGTCCTTGCCAGCGACCATCATCAGGTCCGCCATCTCATCCACCACGATGACGATGTAGGGCAGGGGAGCGAGATCCATGATCTCCTCCTCCTCGACGATCTCGCCGGTCTCCTTGTCGAAACCCTTCTGCACGCTGCGGGTGATGATCTCGCCCTTGGCAGCCGCTTCCGCCACGCGGGCGTTGAAGCCGTCAATGTTGCGTACGCCGAGGCGGCTCATCTTCTTGTAGCGGTCCTCCATCTCCCGCACCGCCCATTTCAGCGCGACGATCGCCTTCTTCGGGTCGGTGACGACGGGGGTGAGGAGGTGCGGGATGCCCTCATAGACCGAGAGTTCCAGCATCTTCGGGTCGATCATGATCAGCCGGCACTGGTCCGGGCGGTGCCGGTAGAGCAGGCTCAGGATCATGGTGTTGATGGCGACCGACTTGCCCGAGCCGGTGGTGCCGGCGACCAGCAGGTGCGGCATGCGGGCAAGGTCGACGATGACCGGCTCGCCGCCGATGGTCTTGCCCAGCCCGATGCCGAGCTTGGCCTTGGCCGCCTCGAATTCGTGGCTCGCCAGCATTTCGCGCAGCCACACCGTCTCGCGGCGCTGGTTGGGCAGCTCTATGCCGATGACGTTGCGCCCTTCCACCACGGCGACGCGGGCGGAGATGGCGCTCATCGAGCGGGCGATGTCGGCGGACAGGCCGATGACGCGGCTGGACTTGATGCCCGGTGCCGGCTCCAGCTCGTAGAGCGTGACGACCGGGCCGGGATTGGCGTCGATGATCTCGCCGCGCACGCCAAAATCATGCAGCACCTGCTGCAACTTGACCGAGTTGCGGTCGAGGAATTCCTCGGAGAGTTCGTAGTCCGGCTCGTTGGCCGGCGGCTCGGTGAGGAGGTCGAGCGGGGGCAGTTCGTAATCCTCGCCTTCGACGGCTGCCGGGCGCGGGGCCGGGCGAGCGGCCGCCACGGGGGCAATGACGGGGGCCGGCGTGGGCGTTGCCGGGCGGGCGGCGACCGGCGCCGTCGGCTCGGGCGCTGCGGCCGGGCTGGCGACCATGCCGAACACCGACCAGGAGAAGGATATCGCCGACGATGCGGTGCTGTAGCCGCCGAGTTCCGCCGCCGTGACCGCAGGCGCGGGCTCGCCCGTCACCGCCTCGGCGTCAAGGTGCGCGGCGCGGACGATCTCGTCTTCGGACGTGTCGACCTCGAATTCGTCGACCTCGTCGTCGGTGTCTTCCTCCGCAACCTCCTCCTCGAAGGCTTCCGCAACCAGCAGATCATCCTCGTAGCTGGCCCCGTCGAACGCCGCGCCGGTGTCGTTGGCGGCCTCGATGGTCTCGTCCAGCAGCCATTCGGCAGCGCCGTCCTGCGGTGCGGGGGCGACCGGGGGCACGTTCCAGCCGAGCTGGATCACGCCAGCGATCTGACGGATGGCGTTCGGCGGGTTGATCGAAGTCGCCTGCGGCGCCGGCTCCGGCTCGGGGGCGGACGGTGCGGACAGGGCAGGTGCCTCGGGCGGCACGGCGGCAGGTGCCGTCGCAACAGGCGTCGCCACGGTGGGCGCGGCGATCGCTTCCTTCAGCGCTTCGGACTGGGCGGCGAGGGCGCGGCGGGCATCGGCGGCGATGAAGGGGCCGGCGGCGCTGCCGAGCGGCGGCTTGCGCGGCGGCACGCGCAGCACCGGGGTCTGCGAGGGGCGCGGCGGCACCCGCGCGGTGGTGGACTGCACCGGCGCGGCATCGGGCGTCACCGGCGCCACTTCCTCGACCGGCGGCTTGCGCAGGAGGTAGTCCGGCGTGCGGGTGAAGCGCGTGTTCGACGGCATGGTGAAGGGCTGCAGCCAGCTCGGGATCAGCTCGCGGCCCGCTGGCGCACCACTCATCGGGACGCGGCCGGCCTTGTTGCCGAGCGAGCCGCCGACGGTCCGGGGCGCCGGCTCGTTTTTCGCCGGGAGTGCGGTCCTGCCGACCTGCGCAGGCTTGGCTACCTGCGCGGGCTTCGCCTTCGGCACCGGCGGCGCGAAGACGGGCTTGGGATTGGCGCGCGAGAACAGGCGCGGCGGGCTCTCCGGCACCGCATCTGAGGACTTCGCTTCACTCGGATCGGACGGACGCGCCGGAATACGCATGGGACGCTGGAACCTTTGCCGCTGCTACCGTTCAGGCATGGCGACCGGGAGCACGGAAGCGCCCCCGATCGACGGTTCCCATGGTTAGGAGCACAGCGTTAACGAACGGTGTGACGCGGCAGCTTTTCCCCGCACTGTGGCGCGCAGCACGCAGGATGAACCTCGTGCCAGAGGCGGCGCCGGGCACGAGAAGCCTGTGGACAGGTTCCGGTGTCAGACCGGCAGGCCGAGCGTGGCGCGGATCTCCGGCGCCATCAGCCCGTGGGTCTCCGGGTGCTTCATCATGTAGCGGCCGAACACCGAGCAGCGCGGTATGACGGACAGGCCGCGCTCTCGGGCGCTGGCGAGACCCGCTTCCACCAGCCGGGTGGCGAGGCCGCGGCCGCCGAGCTCGGGGGGAACCTCGGTGTGGGTGAAGATGATGTGATCGGGCGCGAGGATGTACTGCGCAACGGCGAGATGGCCGTCCTGCTCGATTTCGAAGCGGTCGGCCGCGCGATTGTCGCGGACCGGAACTTCGCCGTTGATGCTCATGTCTTGCTCCTTGGGGATCGCGCCCGTTTATAGCTGTCGTCGAGTCGATCGGGCGGCATGGGATATTGTCGACCAAAACGGTGGGTGTGTCGCCCTCCCGCCCGGTCGAAAGGTGGATTTCATGTCGGTGCGTCCTTCCATGTAGGGCCGCCCGGCGGTGGTGGAAGGTCTTCAATGCCGCAAAAGCCCGGTGACGCTTCGCAGGAAATCATGCGGGAAACCCTCATCGAGGCGCTGGAGGCTCGCCGCTCGGTGCCTGCCGCCGCCTTGAGCGAGCCGGGGCCGACGCCGTCCGAACTGGCGCGACTGCTCACCATCGCCGCGCGGGTGCCCGACCACGCCATGCTGGTGCCATGGCGCTTCATCGTCATCGAGGGTGCGGCGCGGCGCGCGCTCGGGGCGCTTCTCGCCGAGGCCTATCGCGCCGGCAACCCGCAGATGGCGCCGGAGAAGCGGGAGAAATTCGCCGGCATCATGTCGCGCCTGTTCCCGGCGCCGCTCGCCGTCGTGGTGGTGAGCCGGCCCAACCGCGAGACGATGATCCCGGTGGTCGAGCAGGAGCTTTCCGCCGGCGCGGTGTGCATGAATCTGCTGCACGGCGCGCGGGCGCTCGGTTTCAACGGCATATGGGTGACGGGTTGGGCGGCGAACGATGCGCAGGCGCTGGCCCATATCGGCCTTGCCGAGGGCGAGCGCGTCGCCGGCATTGTCCATATCGGCACGGCGTCGGAGGTGCCCGCCGAGCGGCCGCGCCCGGATGTGGCCGCGCTCACCACGCGCTGGTCGCCGCCGGGCTGAGGGGCGGGTCCCATCCGTCTCGGGGAGGTTGCTCAGCCCGTCGCGGATGCCTCGGCGGCGGCCTGTGCGGCGAGGTCGTTGGCGATCTTGTTGCGGGCGATCACGGCGGCCGCCTGCTCCGTGCCTCCACTGCCCGGCCCCGCCAGGGCTTGCACCGGCACGAGGTTGTTGGCGAACTCGATGCCCTGTTCGGGCAGGATGCGGATCATCCGTTTGACCGCCTCGCGCTGGATCACGGTCGGGCGCGCCGGCTTCACCGTGAACTTGAAGCGCACCACCAGGGCGTTGTCGGTGATGTCGGCGACGCCCTGCATCTTCAGCGGCATCAGGAAATCGTCCTTGAAGTCCGGATCTTCCAGCATTTCGAGGCCGATCTTCTTCACCGTCTTGCGCAGCTTCTCGATGTCGGTGTCGCGGGTGAAGCGCAGGTTGAACTTCATCGTCGACCAGTCGCGGCTGAAATTCGTCACCTGGCCGAGCTGGCCGAACGGAATGGTGTGGATCATGCCGTTCTGGTGGCGCAGCTTCAGCGAACGCAGGGTGAAGCCTTCCACCGTGCCCTTGGCCTTGCCGCAGTCGATGTACTCGCCGACGCGGAAGGCATCGTCCACAAGGTAGAACACGCCGGAGACGATGTCCTTCACCAGCGTCTGGCTGCCGAAGGAGATGGCGAGGCCGACGATGGAGGCGCCGGCGATCAGCGGCATGATGTCGACGCCGAGCTGCGACAGCACGGTGAGAACCGCCATGATGATGATGGCGAGGGTGAGCGTGACCCGCAGCAGCGGCATCAGCGTGCTCATGCGCGAGGCCGGCGCGCCGAGATTCTCGTCGCCCTCGATCTCCTGGCCGGGCATGGGGATGCCGCCCTTCGAGGCATGGACGCTGGTGAAGTACTCCACCGCCTGCCAGGCGCAATAGGCCCCGAGCAGGATGGCGCCGGCGGGAAATGCCGCGCTGGCCAGCGCGTTGTAGCGCTCCATGTCCATCATGCCGACGCCGCGTACCGCCCAGATTCGGAACAGTAGCGTGAGCGCGCCGAGCAGGATGGCGATGCGGATACAGCGCATCAGCGCCTCGATGGCCAACTCGCGGCGGGACGTGGCGTGCCCGCCCTCCTCGTGCATGAGGCGGCAGACCTTGTCCATGAAGGATTCGATGACGATGAGGCCGATGAGGACGTTCATCGATACCAGGATCGCCTGATGCACCTCCTCCGCAGAGGTGAGTGCACCGTAGACGCGCGCCATGCCCAGGGCCAGGAAGATCGGGATGGCAACGACGAGCCAGAACCGCGCCACGGTTGCCACGACGGGACCCGGCTTACCGCCCTGCGAGAGCCCGTGCAGCCATTTGGCGACCGGCTCGCGGATCGCCACCACCGTCACGATCAGCAGCGTGGTCAGGAGGAGCGTGTTGACCAGCATGGCGCAGGCCACCACCAGCGGCGAGGAATGCATCCCTTCGAGGATGCGGCGGATGTCGGCCAGCGTGATGGCGACGGCGATGACCAGCGAGGCCCAGCGGTAGATCTTCAGCGCACCGGCGTCGTCGACATCCGCAAGGCGGGCCTGCGGCAGGCGCGGGCGCAGGGCGATGCGGAAAATAAGCAGATAAAGCCGCCAGTAGAACACGCTGGTCAGCACGAGGAAGCCGAAGCGGGCCTGCGGCTCGGTGCCGCTGAACAGGCCGATGACGAAGCCGTGCGTCACCAGCCACAGTCCGAACAGCACCACGATGTCGAGGCTGATCAGCGCCGAGAGCGCCCAGATCGAGGCGGCGCCTTCCACGCGGCTCGCGAGATAGCGGCGGACCGGCCGCAGCGCGGCGCGCAGCGCCATCTCGGTGCCGAGGGCGGCGGCGACGCACAGCGCCAGCAGCAGCAGGAAGCGGTTCGGGTCGCGCCCGCCGTTCAGCTCCGGGCCGAGGATGGTGGGAATGCGCGCGCTCTGCTCGACGAGGGCGGGGAATTCGGCCAGCACGTCGTCGCTGCGGCCCAATACCTCGACGAACATCTCGCTCATCGGCTCTTCATTGGCGATGGCCATCATCGGCCGGTCGGCGGGCGGCTCCGCCGAGGAACTGCTCGCCGCGGGGGTAGGGGCGGGCTCAGCCTTGGCGGGGGCGGGTTTGGCGGCTGTCGCCTCCGGTGCCTTGAGCCGTTCCGCCACGGCTCTGGAGAGCTGATCCACCAACTGGTCGAACTGCTGCTGCGTCAACGGCAAGGGGGCGGTGGGGGCGGCGGGTGCCTGCGCGAGGGCGCAGCCGGCCGAAACCAGCAGCGCCAGAAGCCCGGCCAGCAGGCAGGAGCGGCAGCGGTCGATAGGGCGGAAAAGGCAAGTCATGACATCAGGCCGCGCGTGCGACCGCCACATAGCGGCCGCTGCGGTCGGAGTGCGGCCATGCCAGCCGCCACGGGCGAGCCCGCGCGCGATGGATCGCCGCGAGACGGTCGAAATCGGGCGACGGCGCAACTATCCGGCGAGCCGGGCGGGCTGTCCATCGGGAAATCTAGCGATGCTGTGCCACGGTAAATGAAAGGCCGCGCCGGTTTCCCGGCGCGGCCCCTTCCTTCGACGATGCGGCGCGGCAGAGCGTCGTCAGGCGGCCTTGGCCTGCTTGGCCTCGCGGCGGCGGCGGGTGAGGATGAACTCGGTGTAGCCGTTGGGCTGTGTGCGGCCCTCGAAGACGAGGTCGCGCGCGGCGCGGAAGGCGACGCCGTCATAGGTCGGCGCCATCGGCACATAGTCCGGGTCGCCGGCATTCTGCTGGTCGACGATCCCCGCCATGCGACGCAGCGTCTCTTCGACCTGCTCGCGCGTCACCACGCCATGCAGCAGCCAGTTGGCGACGTGCTGGGAGGAGATGCGCAACGTGGCGCGGTCTTCCATCAGTCCGACATCATGGATGTCCGGCACCTTGGAACAGCCGACGCCCTGGTCGATCCAACGCACGACATAGCCGAGGATGCCCTGGATGTTGTTGTCCAGCTCCTCCTGCACCGCCGCCGGCTCCCAGTTGCCGCGATCGACGACGGGGATGGTGAGCAGGTCGTGCTTGGAGGTCGGCGTGCGCGAACGCAGCTCGGCCTGGCGGGCGAACACGTCGACCTTGTGGTAGTGTAGCGCGTGCAGCGTCGCGGCGGTCGGCGAGGGCACCCAGGCGGTGTTGGCGCCGGCGAGCGGGTGGGCGATCTTCTGCACCAGCATGTCGGCCATGCGGTCGGGCATCGCCCACATGCCCTTGCCGATCTGGCCCTTGCCGTCGAGATGGGCTTTGAGCCCGGCATCGACATTGGCGTCCTCATAGGCCTTGATCCAAGGCTGGGCGCGCATCTCGTTCTTGCGCACCATCGGCCCGACCTCGATCGAGGTGTGGATTTCGTCGCCGGTGCGGTCGAGGAAGCCGGTGTTGATGAACACCACGCGCTCGCGGGCGGCGCGGATCGAGGCGGAGAGGTTGGCGCTGGTGCGGCGCTCCTCGTCCATGATGCCGATCTTCAACGTGTTGGCATCGAGATCCAGCAGCCGCTCGACCGCCGCGAACAGGTCGCAGGCGAACTCGACCTCCTCCGGCCCGTGCATCTTCGGTTTCACGATATAGACCGAGCCGGTGCGGCTGTTGCGCAGCGCGCTGGTGCCCTTGAGATCGTGCAGCGCGATCAGCGTGGTGACGGCGGCGTCCAGGATGGTCTCGGGAATTTCATTGCCCGAAGCGTCCAGCACCGCGTCGGTCATCATGTGCTGGCCGACATTGCGCACCAGCATGAGGCTGCGCCCGTGCAGCGTCAGCTCGCCGCCCTTGGCGGCGACATAGGTGCGGTCGCCGGCGAGGCGGCGCTCCACGGTCTGCTTGCCCTTGGCGAAGGCGGCGCTGAGCGTGCCCGTCATCAGGCCGAGCCAGTTGCGGTAGACGACGATCTTGTCCTGCGCATCCACCGCCGCGACGCTGTCCTCGGCGTCGACAATAGTGGTCACCGCCGCCTCGATGACGATGTCGGCGATGCCGGCCGGGTCGGTCTTGCCGATACGGTGCGCGCGGTCGATGACGATGTCGATGTGCAGGCCGTGATTGACCAGCAGCACGGAGGAGGGCGCTTCGGCCTCGCCGCGCGAGCCGGCGAACTGCTCGGGGTCCTTCAGGCCGACGACCTTGCCGTCCTTCAATTCGGCCTGCAGCACGCCGTCATCGATGCGGTAGGCGACGACATCGGCATGGCTGGCGCCGGACAGCGGCACGCTCTCGTCGAGGAAGGCGCGGGCGCGCTCGATCACGCGCTGTGCGCGCACCGGGTTGAAGCCGTTGGAGCGGCTGGCGCCGTCGTCCTCGGGCAGCGCGTCGGTGCCGTAGAGCGCGTCATACAGGCTGCCCCAGCGCGCATTGGCGGCGTTGAGGGCGTAGCGCGCATTGGTGACGGGCACCACGAGCTGCGGACCGGGAATGCGGGCCAGCTCGTCGTCGACCTTCGAGGTCACGACGTCGAACGGTTCGGGCTCCGGCAGGAGGTAGCCGATCTCGGCGAGGAACACCTCATAGGCGACCGGATTGACCGCCTTGTCGCGGTGCGCGCGGTGCCAGGCGTCGATCTGCGCCTGCAACTCGTCGCGGCGCGCGAGCAGCGCCTGATTGCGCGGGGCGAACTCCGCGACCACACCGGCGAAGCCTTTCCAGAAAGCGGCCGCGTCCACGCCCGTTCCCGGGATGGCTTCATTGTTGATGAAGTCGAGAAGAGCGGAGTCCACCTTAAGGCCGGCGACGTCGGTATAGCTCATGGCGTTTCCCTTTTTCGGCTGGGCGCCGGCTCCCCGAACGGAAGTCGGCCGATTGTGCTATGCGGCGTGTTAGGGTGCGGCGCAATATCGCAGATAGTCGGATAGGCGCCCATTGCAAGGGCGCCTATCCGCTCGGACGACATGGCTGGGTTGCGCCGCGACGAAAG
Organism: Ancylobacter sp. VNQ12; assembly: GCF_049445835.1. Lineage (NCBI taxonomy): Bacteria > Pseudomonadati > Pseudomonadota > Alphaproteobacteria > Hyphomicrobiales > Xanthobacteraceae > Ancylobacter > Ancylobacter sp. VNQ12. Next base: position 530,419 of record NZ_JBMSDU010000001.1, read on the forward strand.
TGTCATTCCGGGGCGCCGGACGATGCCGGACCTGCGAACGGGTTCTCCCCGAAACCGGCCGCAGGCTCGCTGGGCTTCCGCCCTGGAATGACAAGCTGTGAGAGGCCCGCTGTCAGAACTGCGCGGTCTCGGTCGATTCCTGCATCGCCGTGGTCGAGGAGCCGCCTTCGCTGAGCACGGTGGCGATGGCGTCGAAATAGCCGGTGCCGACTTCGCGCTGGTGGCGCATGCCGGTGAAGCCCAGCTTCTCCGCGGCGAATTCGGCTTCCTGCAGCTGCGAATAGGCAGCCATGCCGTCCTCGCGGTAGCGGCGGGCAAGCTCGAAGGTCGTGTAGTTGAGGTTGTGGAAGCCGGCCAGCGTGATGAACTGGTACTTGTAGCCCATCGCCCCCAATTCGCTCTGGAAGGTCTTCATCTGCGCCTTGTCCATGTGCTTGGCCCAGTTGAAGGAAGGCGAGCAGTTATAGGCCAGCATCTTGCCCGGATGCGCCTTGTGCACGCCTTCCGCGAAGCGGCGGGCGTCGTCGAGGCTCGGGGTCGAGGTCTCGCACCACAGGAGGTCGGCATAGGGCGCATAGGCGACGGCGCGGGCAATGCCGGCCTCGAAGCCGCCCTTGAGCCGGTAGAAGCCTTCCGCCGTGCGCTCGCCGGTGATGAAGGGCCGGTCCGCCTCGTCAATGTCCGAGGTGATGAGCCGGGCTGATTCCGCGTCCGTGCGGGCCATGATGACGGTGGGCACGCCCATGACGTCGGCGGCGAGGCGCGCGGCGTTCAGCGTGCGGATGAACTGGCGGGTGGGCACCAGCACCTTGCCGCCGAGATGGCCGCACTTCTTCTCCGAGGCCAGCTGGTCCTCGAAATGCACCGCCGCCGCGCCGGCCTCGATCAGCGCCTTGGTCAGCTCATAGGCGTTGAGCTGGCCGCCGAAGCCGGCCTCGGCATCGGCGATGATCGGCACGAAATAGTCGAGCTGCGGTGCCTCGATGCCGTCCGCCTTCTCCATGGTCTGGATCTGGTCGGCGCGGGTGAACGCCTTGTTGATGCGCCGGACCACCGCCGGGACGCTGTCGACGGGGTAGAGGCTCTGGTCGGGATACATCTCGCCGGAGGAGTTGGCATCCGCCGCGACCTGCCAGCCGGAGAGGTAGATCGCCTCCAGCCCGGCCTTCACCTGCTGGATCGCCTGCGCGCCGGTATAGGTGCCGAGCGTCGGCACGAAATCCTGCGTATGCAGCAGTTCCCACAGCCGGCGGGCGCCGTTCTGCGCCAGCGTGTGCTCGATGCGCAGCGAGCCGGAAAGGCGCGCGACGTCAGCGGGCGAGTAGCTGCGATGGATGCCGTTCCAGCGCTCCGGCGCCCAGTGCGGGGCGGGAAACGGGGTGGCGGTGTGGCGAAGCTGATCCAGCATGGTGGTTCTCTGCTGCTGAAGTGTCGGAAGAGGGTGAGGTGGGCGCGGGAGCCGTGGAGGGGGCGGCACCCGCGCCGGCCGATCCGCCGCGTGGACGCCAGGCATCCTCAAGGCGGACGGGTCGGAAGCGGGGCCTAGCGGCCACGGCGGGTATAGGTGGCGGCCACGAGCTGCCGGCCGTCGAGGAGGGACAGGAGATCCTGCCCGGTGGGCAGCGCGAGGCGGTGGCGGCCGATGCGGTGGACGATGGTGAAGTCCTGCTCGGCGAGACCCTGCTCGCGGAAGGTCTGGCTGATCTCCTCGGCGGTGCCGCCGACGATGGTCACGAATTCCTCGTTGCCGCTGGGCTGGCCGTCGTTCCGATGGTGTCTCATGTCAATTCCTCCCTGAGGGGTGTGATGTAAAGATTTCACACTCGACACAGAGGAGCAATAAATATAGCAATATGAGTGTGTTAAGCTGATAAGGCTTGTAAAGTTTACAAGCCTGTTTTGTAAACTGAGCAAAGGAGCGGGCCATGCTCGCCACCGAACCGCGCATCGGCAGCCGGGTGCAGAGGCTGCGCCGGGGCAAGCGCATCTCGCAGGCCGACCTTGCGAGCGCGCTGGGCATTTCCGCGAGCTATCTCAACCTCATCGAGCATAATCGCCGGCGCATCACCGTGCCGCTCTTGATGAAGCTGGCCGGCTATTTCGGCATCGAGCCGGGCGAACTGGTGGAGAGTGACGAGTCGCGTCTTGTCGGCGATCTGATGGAGTTGTTCAGCGACGACGTGTTCGCCGAGAACGCGCTGACCAACCAGGACATACGCGACCTCGCGGCTTCCAACCCGACGGTGGGACGGGCGGTGGTGCGGCTGTTCGACCAGTTCAAGACGCTGCGCGAGGCCCGCCGCAGCGGGGCGCCCGGCGCACCGGACGAGGACGAGGTCGGCTACCACCCCGCGACCGACGCGGTGTCCGACTTCATCCAGGAGAACGCCAACTATTTTCCGACGCTGGAGGCGGCGGCCGAGCGGGTACGCCGCGACATCGACTTCGCCTCGGATTCCTTCGAATACGGGCTGAAGACCTATCTCTCCAACGTGTTCGGGCTGAACTGGCACTCCGCCTCGCTGCCCGGCGGCATCGCCCGGCGCTATGACGCCAATGCGCGCGAACTGATCACTGCCGAAGTGCTACCGCCGGAATCCGCATTGTTCGTGGTGGCGCATCAACTCGGCCTGCTCGCCGCCTCGCGCGAGATCGACCAGTTGCTGGAGAGCGGCAACCTCGCCGCCGACGCGGCGATCGTCACGCGCAACGCGCTGGCGAGCTATTTCGGCGCCGCGCTGATCATGCCCTATGAGCCGTTCCTGTCCGCCTGCCAGGAGACGCGCTACGACATCGAGCGCATCCAGCGCCGCTTCCGCACCAGCTTCGAGCAGGTGTGCCACCGCATGACCACGCTGCAACGCCCGAACCGCAGCGGTATCCCGCTGCATCTGGTGCGCACCGACATCGCCGGCAACATCTCCAAGCGCTTCTCGCTGTCGGGCATCCACATCTCCCGGCATTCCGGCGCCTGCCCGCGCTGGAACGTCTATGCCGCCTTCTTCCATCCCGAGCGCATCAATGTGCAGCTCAGCCAGATGCCGGAGGGCCAGCGCTATTTCTGCATCGCCAAGTCGATCACCAAGGGCGGCTACCGGCACAACGCGCCGCGCCGGCATCTGTCCATCGGCCTTGGCTGCCACATCAGCCACGCGCAGCAGATGGTCTATTCCGACGGGATGAACCTGTCGGATGCCTCGCAGACCGTGCCGATCGGCGTCGGCTGCCGCATCTGCCCGCGGCTCGACTGCGAGCAGCGCGCGCAGCCCCCGGTCGACCACCGCTTCACGCTGAACGAGACCGACCGGGCGGAGAGCTTCTACGCCACCGCGCGGCGCAGTGTGTGAAGGATTTACAGGAGGCTCGTTCCACGCTCACCGTCATCCCGGCCGCAGCGAAGCGGAGAGCCGGGATCGCTCTCCAGCTGCTCTCTACCTTCTCGCGATCCCGGATCGGCCTTCCGGCCGTCCGGGATGACGCATGGGGGTGGACCTCAATGGCAGCACGACCCGCCGCTGTGCCTCTTCTCGCCGTCCTCCGCCTCGCGGTTTTCGCGTGAATGGGCGTTCTTTTCCGGCGGCAGGTCCATGGCGATGTTGGCAGAGAAGAAGCCGTTCGGCTTCAAGAGGAAGCCGGCATATTCCACCGGCATGATCGGGAAGTCCTCCGGCTTGCACACATGGGTGTGGCCGAAGGAGTGCCACAGCACGACATCGGCATTCTCGATCGGCCGGTTCTGCTGCACATAGGCGGGCAGACCGCCGCCGCCGGCATTCACATTGGGATAGTCGCCGGAGGCGTATTTCTCGCCCTTGTCGAAGGCGGTAACCCAGATGTGCTTCTTGGCGAAGCCGCCGCGCTGGGCGACGGTGGAGCCCTCCTGCGCCAGCATCACCGGCGTCGGCATGACCACGACCTTGTAGCCCGGCGCCTTGCCGACGCTGTTGGCGACGTTCTGGTTCGAGACCTTCCAGAAGCGCCCGGTCTCGCCATTGGCCAGCGCCGGGCTGTCCAGTTCGCGCTTGAGCACGCGGCTGCGGGAATCGAACACGTTGCCATAGGGGTTGTCGTCGCCCCACGGACGCGGCACGAATTCGTGCTCGGTCACGGTATTGCCGCCGCCATCGACATCCATGTGCAGGCGGGCATTGAAGAAGTGCTGGTGGGTCGGCCCGCCCAGCCCCTCATCCACCATGCCGCCCCAGGGGTAGGTCTCGCCCGGCGTCACCGCCGCGGTCTGGATGATGCCGGTGAGCTTGGCCTCTAGCTGGATGGTGCCGTCCTGGTAGAGATACCAGTAGAAGCCGTAGTCGTAATTGCCGACGGTGGCGAAGAACGAGATCACCAGCCGGCGCGAGCGGCGGGTCTCATAGATGCCGTTGCGGAATTCATAGTGCTTCCACAGCGTGCCGTAGTCCTCCTCGTGCATGCAGATGGCGTTCTTCATCACGAAGGGCTGGCCGAGATCGTCCGCCGCCGGCACGTCGAAATAATGGATCAGGCCGAGGCAGTCGCAGCCCAGCTCCAGCTGGTTGGCGAGCCGGCCGAGGCCGTATTCGCCGGCGTCGAAGGCGCTTTTCCAATAGTGATTGGCGGTGGGGTCGGCATAGGGCACCACCATTTCGGTGACGCTGGCGCGGAAGATGACGGGACGCAGCCGCCCGCCGTCGGTGATGCCGAGTTCGTGCAGCACCAGCCCCTCGCGCGGGGTGAAGCCGATGCGGAAGCTCCAGTTCTGCCACTCGACCTTCCAGCCATCGACGGTGAAGCTCGGCCCCTTGGGCTGCACGATGTTGAGCGGCTTCACGTCCTCGCGCGTGTCGGGGAAGGCCTCGCGGCCGTAATTGCGCTTCTTGCGCGGAACCGGGACGATCTTCTCCTCGTCGACGAGGTGAACCACCTTGTTGGCGATGAGGTCGACCACGGCGACCACGCCTTCGATCGGGTGGGCGTAGCCATTGTCGCGGATATCCTCGCGCCAGTAGGACACCGCGCGGACGATGCGCCGTCCCTTCTCGAAGTCGCGGCCGAAATAGCCTGATGAGAACGGGTCGATCTGCACGAGGGGGATATCGGCCTCGGTGATGCCGCGCTTCAGCACCGCCGCGCGCCAGCCGGGATCGGCCTTGACGATCTCCTCGGCGCGGATGAACTCCTCGATCATGATCGGTGGCTGGCCATACGGCAGCTGGTCGTTCGGCAACACCTTGAAGTCCGCCACGCGGCCGGCCGAGAGGTCGACGACGGCTTCCGACGCGACGCCGGTGGCGGCATCCAGCGTCAGCACGAAGGCGAGGCGGGGGAGGGCGGCGCCGGCGCGCCACGCCTTGAGCTCGGCCTTGGCCGGCTCCTCCAGCCGTACCATCGGGAAGCGGTGGGTCTCACTGAGCGCCTTCCCGGCCTTGAGCAGGGCGACCGCGCGGGCGATCTCGGCGAGCGTGAGCGGATCGAGCGGATGGGTGGCGTCGAGGCTGACCTCGGTATGGGCGTCCATGCGGAAGCTCCCGTGCGAATTGGAAAGAATGGGGTGGCGCGGCGGTTCTCGCCGCGCCGGGGCCGATCTTGGCGTGTTCAGCGCACGGAGGAGCAGATCTCGAACGGCAGGGGCGCGGCGGTCATCGCCTGGCCGACCGCCATCTCATGCAGGCAGAACAGCGAGCAGGTGAGATGCGCGAGCGAGCCGAGGATCAGCAGCGCGGCGCCGAAGACCATGCCGCCGATAAGGGCGCCGGCAAGGCTCGGGAGCGGGCGTGCGGGGTGCAGGGCGAGCGTGCTCATCCGAACACCTCGCCGAGCGAGGCATAGAGGTCCGGCCGACGGCGGCGGATGAACAGGGCGAAGCCGACGCCGAAGAGGAACACCAGCGCGATGCCATAGGGGAAGGCGGCGACAACCGGCCCCTCGCTTCCCGTGAGCAGCGACAGGTTGGACACCACCAGCGCCAGCGCGCCGACGAGGCCGATGAAGCTGAGCACGGGAGCGAGCAGAGTGGTCCACACGCCGTGGCCGCTCCGCGTCCTGCGGAAGAAACGGATCACCGCCACCGAGACCAGCGCCTGCACCGCCAATATGCCGATCACCGCCAGCGCCGACATGAAGGAGAACACCACCGTATAGGGCTCGGCCTCCGCCACGATGAAGACCGCGAGGATCGCGGCTGCCACCGCGCTCTGCACATAGCCGGCGACATGCGGCGAGCCGTGCACCTCGTGCACCTTGCCCAGCGATTTCAGCGCCAGACCCTCGCGGCCCAGCGCGAAGAAGTAGCGGTTCAGGGTGTTGTGGAAGGACAGCACGCAGGCGAACAGCGAGGTGATGAGCAGCACGTTCATCACCTCGACCGACCAGGCGCCGAGCACCGCGCCGGCGGCGGTGAAATAGAAGCTCTCCAGCCCCTTCTCGGCGACCGCCTGCACCTGCGAGGGCCCGTAGAACTGCACCGCCGCCCAGGTGGAGAAGGCGTAGAACACGGTGATCAGCAGCACGGCGACGTAAGTGGCGCGGGGGATCGTCTTCTCCGGCGTGTGCGCTTCCTCGGCGAAGATGGCGGTGGCCTCAAAGCCGATGAAGGAGCCGATGACGAAGACCAGCGCCACGCCGAGGCCGGGCGCGAACACCGTCGCGGGGGCGAAGGAGGCGAGGCTGAAGCCCTCCGGCCCGCCGCCCTTCAGCACGATGCCGACATCGAGCAGCAGCAGGATGGCGATCTCCGCCAGCATGCACACGCCGAGGATGGTGCCGGAAAAGGCGATGTTGCGCTGGCCGCAGAACATCACCGCGACCAGTGCGACGAGGGCCCACACCCACCATGGCGCATCGAGCCCGAGGGGTGCCAGCGCGCCGGCGACGAACACGCCGAACAGCGCGTAGATGGCGATCTGCACCGCGCTGTAGGTGACCAGCGCCATGAAGGCGCCGCCCACCCCGGCCGGGCGGCCGAGCCCTTGCGCGATATAGGTGTAGAACGCGCCGGCGCCGCCGATGTGCCGGCTCATGGCGGCGAAGCCGACCGAGAAGACGAGGTAGAGCAACCCCACCAGCACGAAGGCGCCGGGCACGCCGGGACCGTTGCCGAAGGCGAAGGCGGCCGGCGAGGCGCCGACCACGGCGGTGAGCGGGGCCGCGGCGGCGACCACGAAGAACACGATATGGGCGAGCCCGACCGAGTTCTTCGCCAGCGACATTCGGGCGAGGCCCTCCGGCGCTGCGAGCGGCACCGTGTTACCTGGCACTGCGTCGTTCAAGGACATGGCAGACCCCTCTGCTGCGGGCGAATTATTTCCTGACAGGAATATCGACGCCCGTCTGGCCCTTGAATTGCTCTGTATGCCGACAATTCGATAAGTCGCGCCAGCGATGCCACCGGAGCCGTCGAAGATGGCAAATGCATCGAATTTGAACGGCCGCGTGCCCGAAATCGCTTCAATCCGCGCCTCGGTTCTGCTGAGCGTGGTGACCCAGCTCGACCGCCAGACCGGCAAGACCGACATGATCCTCGCCGGGCACGGGCTGCTGCGCTCGCAGCTGGAGGATCCCTACGGTCTCATTCCCATGGCGCGCTACATCGCCGTGTTCGAGGATGCGGCGGTGCATACGGGCGACGCCGCCTTCGGGGCAAGGCTCGGCTCGACCTTCAAGCCGGCCGACATCGGCCCGATCGGTATGCTGTTACAGCTCTCGGGCACCATCCGCGCCGCGCTGAGACGCATGGCCCGCCATGTCGGCGTGGTGCAGGGAGCGACCGGCATCGGCGTGGTGGAGGAGGACGACCGGCTGATCTGGAGCTACCATCTGCAGGACCCGCGCCTGTGGCCGCGCCGGCAGGACGCCGAATATTCGGTGGCGGCGACCTGCCAGCTGGTGCGCAGCGGCTTCAGCGCGGGGTGGAATCCGGTCGAGGTGCATTTCGAGCACGCCGCGCCGCAGGACACGCTGGCGCTGCAACGGCTGTTGCGCTGCCCGCTGCTGTTCGGCCAGTCGGCCAACCGTATCGTCGTCGACAACAGGGATGCCGACCGGGTCTATCGCTCGGAAGATCGCGACCTGATCGCCATCCTCGAACGCCACGTCGCCGACATCAGCGCCAAGGAGGCGATCGCGCCCGGCATCGCCGACCAGGTGAAGGCGCTGATCGGCATCTATCTCGGCCACAAGCCGATCACCCTGCCAACGATTGCCGCTGAGCTCGGCCTGTCGGTGCGCACGCTGCAAAGGCGGCTGGCCGAGGAGGGCGCCTCGCTGCGCGAACTCGTGCGCGTGCAACGCCAGGCCATCATCGCGCACCATCAGGGCGCGGCGGCCAGCAAGGCGCGCATCGCCGAGACGCTCGGCTATGCCGACAGCACCGTGTTCTGGCGCGCCCGCAGGGCGTGGGAGCGTCGCGAGGCGGAGTGAGCTACCGCGGCAGCGTGCTTGCCAGCAAGTGGCGGACCATCGGCCCCTCCTCGAGCAGATGGAACTTGCGCACCTCCCGCTGCACGTCGGCATCGGCCAGCGAAACACGGCGGTGCTGGCGCAGATGTTCGGCCCAGCTCTCCACCATGAACCATTCGGTGACGAGTTCCGGCTCGGCCGCATCCTCCATGACGCCCCAGGAATAGGCCCCGTCACGTCGGCGCGAATCCGACAGCCGCTTGAGCGCCTTGAGGAAGGCATCGCGCTCGGCCTTGGCCACGCGATATTCGATGAGGATCAGCACCGGGCCGCGATCGCCCTCGATGGGCTCGGCGAGTATCGGCTCGGGCCAGTGATGCGAGGGCGTGAGGTCGGTGTCGCCTTTGGGGAGGGCGATACGGTGGACGATGAGGCCGGTGAGGAGCAGCCCGGCGCCGGAGGCGATGAGCGTCCAGGACAGGCCGATCTCCTGCGCGATGAAGCCCCAGCCGAGGCTGCCGCCGGCCATTGCCCCATTGAAAACAGTGAGATAGACGGCGAGCGCGCGCCCGCGTACCCAGTTCGGCAGGATCGCCTGCGCGGTGGCGTTGAGCGTGGTCAGCGCGGTGATCCAGGCGCCGCCCATCAGGAGCAGAATCACAAGCGCTGCCCAGCGTGGCGGGCCGAGGGCGAGGGCGGCGGCGGCTAGGCCGGTGAGGAGCGCGCTCGCCAGCATCAGCCCGTCGGCATCGAGAATGGCGCGCAGGCGCGGCATCGCCAGCGCGCCGAGAATGGCGCCGACGCCGACCGAGCCGAGCAGGATGCCGTAGAACGCCGCATTGCCGCCAAGCAGTTCGCGGGTGACCAGCGGCAGCAGCGCCCACACCGCGCTGGCGAAGGCGAAGAACACCACGGCGCGCAGCAGCACGATATGCAGCTCGCGGCTGGAGCGGGCATAGCGCAGCCCGGCGCGGAACGCGCCGCCGAAGCTCTCGCTGAGCCCGTCGTCGCCGGCCGCCGGCCGCTTCCACCACAGCAGCGCCGAGATGACGATGACGTAGCTCGCCACGTCCGCGCCATAGGTGAGCGCCGCGCCGAAGCTCGCGAGCAGCAGGCCGCCGACCGCCGGGCCGATGGAGCGGGCGATGTTGATGCCGAGCGAGTTCAGCGCCACCGCGCTCTTCAGCTCGCCACGCGGCACCAGCTCGGGCACGATGGACTGCCAGGTCGGCCCCATCAGCGCCGCGCCGATGCCGCCGATGAAGGTGAGCATGATCAGCGCCGAGACGGTGATCAGCCCCAGGGCGGAGAGCATCAGCAGGGTGAGGCTGACGCAGCCCAGCATGAGCTGGATGAAGATGAGGAATTTGCGCCGGTCGAGAATGTCGGACAGCACGCCGGCGGGAATCGCCAGCAGGAAGATCGGCAGCATGCCCGCCGCCTGTACCGCTGCCACGGCGGCCGGCGAGGCGGAGAGGTCCGTCACCAGCCAGGCGCTGGCGACGTCGCGCATGAAGGTGCCGGTATTGCCGAGCACGGTGGCCGCCCACAGCACGGCGAAGACCGGCCGGCGCAGCGGCGCGAAACCGTCGGTGGGAGCAGCGATCTTGGTATCTGTCATGACCTATACTGCCCAGCAGGCGCAGCCGAGCGCTCCCCAGAACGAACGCTCATCGGAGACGGGCATGCTGGCGCCCCACGCGCCGGCATGGGCGTGGCCGTGCACGTTGCAGCTCTTGGCGCAGCCGCACAGATTGGCGAAGGCGTGCTTCGTCGCCTTGCTCGCCTCCGCCCGCTGCTGGTAGCCGCCGAAGGTCCGCACCGGTGACCAGTCCGGCATGGCCGGGGGCAGATCGGGGGCGAGATCGGCAAAGTCGCCGGCGCCATGCACCGGCCGGCCGCCGAGCAGTGTCAGCACCGCGGTGATGTCCTGGATGGAATCCTCCGGGACCGCGAAATAGTCGTCGGACAGCACGGCGATGTCGGCGAGCTGGCCGGGGGCGATCTGCCCCTTCTTGCCGGTCTCGTTGGAGAACCAGGTGTTCGCCTCGGTCCACAAGCGCAGCGCCTGCTCGCGGTCGAGCCGGTTGGCGGCGGGATAGAGCGCGAGCCCTCCGAGCGTCTTGCCGCTCACCAGCCAGCCGAGCGACACCCAGGGATTATAGGAGGCGACGCGGGTGGCGTCGGTGCCCGCGCCCACGGGCACGCCCATGTCGAGCATGCGGCGGATCGGCGGGGAGCGCTCGGCGGCGCGGTGGCCGTAGCGCTCCGTGAAATATTCGCCCTGGAACGCCATGCGGTGCTGCACGGCGATGCCGCCGCCCAGTTTGGCGATGCGCTCGATGTTGCGGTCGGTGATGGTCTCGGCGTGATCGAAGAACCAGTTGAGCCCTTCGAGCGGCACGTCCCGGTTCACCTTCTCGAACACGTCGAGCGCGCGCGAGATGGTCTCGTCATAGGTGGCGTGCAGCCGCCACGGCCAGCGGTTCTCCGCCAGCAGGCGGATGACCGGTTCGAGGTCGGTCTCCATGCTCGGCGGCATGTCTGGACGCGCGACCTGAAAGTCCTCGAAGTCGGCGGCGGAATAGACCAGCATCTCGCCGGCGCCATTGGCGCGGTAGAGATCGTCGCCCTGACCGGGTTTCACCTGCTTTGCCCAGCCGGCGAAGTCCGCCAGCTCCTCCTTCGGCTTCTGGGTGAACAGGTTGTAGGCGATGCGCACGGTCATCTCGCCGTCGCGATGCAGCTCCTCGATGATCGCGTAGTCGTCCGGATAGTTCTGGAAGCCGCCGCCGGCATCGATGACGCCGGTGACGCCGAGCCGGTTCACCTCGCGCATGAAGTGGCGGGTGGAGTTCTTCTGGTACTCCACCGGCAGCTTCGGCCCCTTGGCCAGCGTCGCGTAGAGGATGGTGGCGTTGGGCTGGGCGATGAGCAGCCCCGTGGGGTTGCCGTTGGCGTCGCGCACGATCTCCCCGCCCGGCGGATTGGGCGTGTCCCTGGTGTAGCCGACCACCCGCAGCGCCGCGCCGTTCAGCAAGGCGCGGTCATAGAGGTGGAGGATGAACACCGGCGTATCCGGGGCGACGGCGTTGATCTCCTCGATCGTCGGCAGGCGCTTTTCCGCGAACTGGTGCTCGGTGAAGCCGCCGACCACCCGCACCCATTGCGGGGCGGGCGTGTTGTCCACCTGGCGTTTCAGCATTTCCATGGCGTGGGCGAGCGAGCGCACGCCGTCCCAACGCAGCTCCATATTGTAGTTCAGTCCGCCGCGGATGATGTGCATGTGGCTGTCGATCAGGCCGGGGATGACCCGGCGCCCGGCGACGTCGATCACCTGCGTCTGCGGGCCGGCATGGGCCATGACATCGGCGGCCCGGCCGGCGAGCAGGATGCGCCCGTCCTTCACCGCGACCGCCTCGGCCGCCGGATTCGAGCGGTCGAGCGTCGTCACCTTGCCGTTGAGCAGGATAAGGTCGGCGGTGGCGGGCTGAGCCATGGTCTGGGCCTCCAGCTGGTAAGGGGCGAGGCCGGCGGCGGCGAAGCCCGCGGCGCCGGCGGCAATAATGATCTCGCGGCGGCTCGGCATGCGGCGTTCCTCCATGCGGCTTCAGGATTTCGGCGGCGGCTCGGGCGGTGTGGCGGCGCTGCGGCCGGGCAGCTGGCCCAGCACATGGCTGGAACAGTCGGCGAGGCCGATGGCGGCAAACAGGCCGTCGCCCTTGATCAGATGACGCGCCACCGGCACGACCTGCTCGCCGAGGAGCATGCCGAACAGCCCGATCAGCGCCACCACGGGCGGTGCCGGCGAACGGACATTGATCAGGCTGTAGACGATGCCGACGAGAAGGCCGCCGGCGAGCGAGGCGAGATAGAGCTTCACCGGCGGATCCTCCCTGCGGGCGCGGCGATAGGCCGGCGCCGCTAGTTCGCGGCGACCTCGTCGACCGCCTCGCGGATGATGTCGGCCACCGCGCGCGGCAGCGAGAGCAGCGACATGTGGCTCGCCGTCAGCTCGGTGGTGCGCGCATTCAGCCGGTTCGCCAGCGCGCGTTGCAGCTCGACGCTGACCGCGCGGTCGTCGCGCGAGACCACGTACCAGCACGGGCGATCGGCCCAGGCGGCCCTGCTGACCTTGTCGTTGAAGGTCGCCAGCCCCAGCGGCGTCTGGACGGCGGCCAGCACGCGGGCGTCTTCCTCGGCGAGGTCCTGCGCGACGTTGTGAATCCAGCTGTCGACGCTCATTTTCAGGGCGCCGTCGCCGAACGGCACGACGCCGCCAAGGCCGGGCGGGGCCGGGTGAGCGCCGACCTGGTCGCCGGTGGACTGGCCGACATCGGGGGCGAAGGCGGCGACATAGACCAGCGCCTTCACCTTCGGGTCGTTGCCGGCCTCGGTGATGACCGTGCCGCCCCAGCTATGGCCGACCAGCACCACCGGGCCGTCAATGGCGTCCAGCGTCTGGCGGGTGGCGGCGACGTCGTCCGCGAGCGAGGTGGTGGGGTTCTGCACCGCGACCACCTCGATGCCGGCCCCCTGGAGATGGGGGATGACGGCATGCCAGCTGGAAGCGTCGGCCCACGCGCCGTGCACCAGCACGACGGTGGCGCGGTTCGCAGAAATGGAGGTCATGACGGGCGTCCTTCTCGGATTCAGTGGCCCTCGGCGGCGCCGAACATGGTCTTGGCGTAGATGATGCCGAGGCCGTAGGCGCCGCCGAACTTCTTGGCGATGCCGGTGGTCAGCTCGTAGGTGTCGGTGCGCGCCCAGTCGCGCTGGAGCTCGAGCAGATATTGCAGCGAGGTCATCGGCCGCACGCCGGCATGGATCATGCGCTGCATGGCGCGCTCATGCGCCTCGTCGGAGACGTCGCCGCAGGCATCGGCGATGACATAGACCTCGAAGCCCTGATGCAGCGCGGAGAGCGCCGGGCCGACGATGCACACGCTGGTCCACAGCCCGGCGAGCACGATGCGCCCTTTGCCGAGGCGGTTGACCTCGTCGATGACGGCGGCGTCTTCCCAGGTGTTCATCGAGGTGCGGTCGAGCAGCTTCTGGCCCGGAAACGCCTCGGTGATCTCGGCGAACATCGGGCCGGAAAAGCTCTTCTCCGCCACCGTGGTGAGAATGGTCGGCACCTTGAAGCCGGCGGCGGCGTTGGAGATGAGCGCGGCGTTGTTGCGCAGCGTGACCGCGTCGATGGACTTGGTCGCGAACGACATCTGCGACTGGAAGTCGATCAGGATCAGCGCGTGGTTGCTCGGATCGATCAGGGCCTTGCCCGGTGTGGCGCTCGCGGTCGGCATCGGTTCGTCCCCCATGGGCTGGATTGCATGGCGCCGAGTTCTAGGAAGCCGGGACGGTTCGGGACAATTGTCCGCCGGTGGGGGGCTTATTGGGCTCGGGGATAGGTGCGCTCAGCCGATGGCGCGATCGAGCCAGGCGAGCAGTTCGTCGGGCGCGACCGGCTTGGCGAGACAGGCCAGCGCGCCGCAGCGCAGCGCCAGCTGGCGCGTCGCCTCGTCGGGATAGGCGGTGATGGCGATGACGGGCATCCGGTTACCGACGCTGCGCAGCCGGTGCAGCAGCGTCACCCCGCTCATGCCCGGCAGGCGGATATCGGTGACGAGCGCATCGAAGACGCGCAAATCCGGCGAGGCGAGGAAGTCGAGCGGGTGACGAAAGCAATATGTGGCGAAGCCGAGCGCGTCGATGAGACCGGACACCGCCGCCAGAGACGCCGCGTCGTCGTCGACGATGGCGACCACCTTCTGCGCCACCGCCTCGTGCATCGGCATTCCGTCTCCGCGGCCGGGGTTGTCGAGAAGCCGCCGGCCAGACGCACAGCTTCGCCGCGGGGCGGGAAGGCGGCAATTATCCGTGAGGTCTGCCGGCCTACGCCTTGGCGCCATCCCCGGCGAGCCGATCGGCGATGCGCACGAGGTCGGCGAGCGTGCGTGCGCGCAATTTCTGCATGATCTGCGCGCGGTGGACCTTCACCGTCACCTCGCTGAGCCGCAGGTTGACCGCGATCTGCTTGTTCATCAGCCCGCTCGCCACCAGCGGCAGGATCTCGCGCTCGCGCGGGGTCATGGCGGCGTAGCGCGTGCGCAGCTCCGCCATCTGCGATTCGCGGGCGCGGCGGGCGCGGTCGAGGTCGATGCCGTTATGCACGGCGTCGAGCAGGTCCTGGTCGCGGAACGGCTTCATCAGGAATTCGATGGCGCCCGCCTTCATCGCCGCGACCGACATCGGCACGTCGCCATGGCCGGTGATGAAGACGATGGGCGTCGGCACGCCACTGCGGCGCAGCTCGCGCTGGAATTCGAGCCCGCTCACCCCGCGCAGCCGCACGTCCAGCACCAGGCAGCCCGGCAGTTCGGGACGGGACGCGGCGAGGAAGGCCTGCGTCGTCTCGAAGGTCAGCACCCGGTAGCCCTCCGACGACAGCAGGCTGTCGAGCGAGGCGAGCACCGACCTGTCGTCGTCGACGACATAGACAACGGATTCCGTCATCGCGCGCTCTCCTTCTCTTCACCGGCCGGCAAGATGGCGGCAGGCAGCGAGAAATGGAAGACGGCCCCATGGGGATGGTTGGGGCCGGCCCAGATGCGCCCGCCATGCGCCTCGACGACGGCGCGGCAGAACATCAGCCCCATGCCCATGCCGCCGGGCTTGGTGGAGATGAACGGGTCGAACAGCCGCTCGGTCACCTCGTCGGAAATGCCCGAGCCGTTGTCCTCGACGCTGACATGCACCTCGCCAAAGGC
Source organism: Ancylobacter sp. VNQ12 (assembly GCF_049445835.1). NCBI lineage: Bacteria > Pseudomonadati > Pseudomonadota > Alphaproteobacteria > Hyphomicrobiales > Xanthobacteraceae > Ancylobacter > Ancylobacter sp. VNQ12. Next base: position 545,562 of record NZ_JBMSDU010000001.1, read on the forward strand.
GCCCCTGCACGCGCGCACCACGACGCGGCGCGGCCATCTCCCGCCCGCGCGTATGGAATCGATGGCGTTTTCAATCAGGTTGCGCAGCACATGGTGGAGCTGGACCGCATTGCCGATGACCGCCGGCAGCGCGGCATCGAGATCGATGTCGACGTCGATGAACTCGTGGATGGCTTCCGCCTGGGCCGCGCGCACCGCGCCGGTCGCCAGCACACCGATATCGAGCTCGGCGCGCTCCTGCGTTCCCCTGGTGAACATGGTGCGAATGCCGGCGACGATGGTGCTGGCGCGGTGGCCGTCGGCGACGATGCGTCCGAGCGCGTCATTGGCCTTGTCGAGCCGGGGCTCGGGCTTGCCCAGCCAGCGCAGCGCGGCGTCGGCATTGGTGATCATGCTGGCGAGCGGCTGGTTAATCTCGTGTGCGATGGAAGCCGAAAGCGCCTCCATCGCGGTGAGCCGGTTCTGCCGCGTGCGCCGCTCGATGGCGATGGTGCGGGCGAGGCGCGCATAGACCAGCGTGCTTTCCGACAGCAGGACCAGCAGCACGATGCTCGCGGCGACCAGCCCGTAGAGCCGCCCCGCCCACCAGCCGACGCTCAGCCTCGTAGCGCCGCCGAGATAGGAGATCAGCAGCAATTCGATGATCAGCGAGAACAGCACCAGGCAGACCCAGATGTCGAACTGGCTGCGGTGGCGCGTCAGCAGGATGGCGATGTTGACGAGGTAGAGTCCGATCGCCAGAAGCGGCACATAACCCCAGAGCGCATTGACGCGCCGCTCGTCCAGCATCAGCGGCGGCAGGGCGTTGCGGTTGGCGAGGATCAGCAGGACGCTCAGGCCGGCCAAGGCGGAAACCGCCAGCAGTGCGGTGGCGATGCCGCGCTTCGCCGAAGCCCGTGCCGGCGCGCGGCGCGGCGTCAACGCATAGGCGAGCACGAAAAGGGGAAATCCCAGCCGCCGCGCCGTGGCGATGGCGGCGGTGGTCTGCAAGCCGAGATCGATGCCGTAGGCGGCGAACACGCCGGGGAAGGACAGCACCCAGACCGGCGTCAGCAGCGCGGAGAACAGGTAGCCCGACCCGAGGAACAGCAGCGCCCACGAGCGCTGCACGCTGTAGAGCGAGAACAGCAGCGCCGCGGTGATCAGCTCCAGCAGGAAGATCGCGGCGGCATAGGCCGGAAGCAGCAGCTCGGTATGGGCGGTGGCATTGCGGGCAAAAGGCATGGTCGCGGCGAAAAGCGCGACGAGGAGGAGCGACAGCACGACGGCCAGCGTGGCGCGGCCGCGCGTCGCCGGCACATTCGCCAGCGGATAGGGAGCCGGCGCGGCCGTGATGTGATCGTCCCTGTCCGACACCGTCCGATGGTCCTCGCCCGTTGCCCGCTGCATCCGTCCGGACTCCGGACTGCCGGCCGACTGTTGCACATGTGCCCGCCCGCCGGGAACGAGGAGCGTGCGCACGGGCAAGGGCATCCGGGCCGCCGGCTTGAAACCTGCCCTTGCCATCTCGATCTTTGCAGCCAGCAAGGCTGGGAACCGCGAGCCATCCGGCAGCGTTCCGCCCCGAGGAGGACAGCGCTATGAGCCACATACGTTACGAGGTCGTGCCGCACAATGACGGCTGGGCCTATCGCTTGGGCGACGTCTATTCCGAGACCTTTCCCACCCATGTGGCGGCGCTCAAGGCGGCGCGCGACGTGGCGGCACGCCAGGCCGTGCCGGGCGAGACGCGCCCCATCCGCTACCAGGACAAGGCCGGCAACTGGCACGAGGAAACTGCGGAAGGGATCGACCGGCCCGACGCCGAAGTGGACGATACGCCCGGCTGAATGCCGGCCGGGACGGTGGGCGCCGCGCGGGCGGCCACATGTGTCGTCATCGCCATTCATAAAGACAGCGCGGCCGGGCGGCAGGAAATTCCCCGCCACGCCGACCGCGCCAGTTGCCCACCGGCCGGGCTGTCGCCCGGAGGATCGTTGGATGACAGCGAGGAGGCCGTTCACCCACAGTGGGATCTCGCGAAACCGCGTAATAAAATCGATTGGCTGGCGCGACCTTCGGAGAATGCCGGGTCTGAGTGATGCGCTCGCCTTTTCTGCTTATATTCTGGAAATGACTCGAAGATCGGGAATATTGTTTGCGCAATTGGCGTGGCGCTGTCTCCGGATAGGTTAGAAAAACAGGACGGGAACTTTTCCCGATTTAAAAGGTAGTTTCGCGTCCTCCTTTGCGGAAAGCTTGCCCGCACCTCCATAAAGTGCTGTCATGACAGTGCCTTGCCGCGAACGTGGGTGAGGGCGGAGCTGGCGGCGTGCACGCGCCGACTGGAACAGGCGCCCGGTGTTCATTCCATGACGTGGCAGGGCCGGGAGTCGATCATAAGAATATTATAAGTATAGATGAGCGCCATGGAGCCGAATTTCCCGTTTCGCGAGCTACGTGCGCCCGCGCCGACGCTCCCGTCTGCGGTCCGTCCTGCAGGAGAAGCGGCATGAGCGCTTTCGTCCCCGAGGCCGAGCCTGAGCCCGAGCCCGTTCGCGGCTTCTGGCAGCGCCGGTCGCTGCGCTGGCAGGTGATGGTCGCGGTGATCGCGATCAATCTCTGCGCCGCGCTCGCCGCGCTGCTCGTGGTCATTGCCAATGCCCGCCGCGCCACCGAGGCGGAGATGACCGCCTCGCTCGTGGTGGCCGAGCGTCTTGTCGAGGAGACCGTGCAGCGGCTCGCCGGCAGTCACGGCGGCGAGGCCTCGCTCGCCCAGCTGCCGCTCCACATCAGCGGGCTGCGTCACGTGCGCATTGCCGTCGAGGACATGCAGGGGCGCATCGTCGACATCGCGCCGGAGGCCGGCGACGGCGGCGGCGACCGGGATGAAGAGGTGCCCGGCTGGTTCGCCGCGCTGGTGACGGTCGATGCCGGTATACGCGACGTGCCCGTGGTCGAGGGGGGCCGGGTCGTCGGCCATGTCCGCGTCTCCGGCGAGGCCTCCGACGAGGTTGCCGAGGTCTGGAGCGACACGTCGGACCTCGCGGTGCTGGCGCTGGGGGTGAACATCGCCATACTCGGCGCGCTCTATCTGGTGCTCGGGCGGCTTCTGCGCCCGCTCAGGACGCTCTCGGTGGGGCTTTCCGAACTGGAGGTCGGGCATTTCGAGCATCGGCTGCCGCGCCCGCATGTGCGCGAGCTCGCCGCCATCGCCGACCGCTTCAACGCGCTGGGCACGGCGCTGAACGCGGCGCGCGCCGACAATGCGCGGCTGAATGAGCGCGTCATCCATGTGCAGGACGACGAGCGCCGGCAGATCGCCTCGGATCTGCACGACGAACTCGGGCCCTGCCTGTTCGGCCTCAGGGCGAACCTCGAATCGGTCGAGCGGCTGGCGGGCCGTGTCGAGCCGGATCTCGGACGGCGCATCGGCGAGCGTACCGGCACCATGGCGGAGATTCTCGACCGCGTTCAGGGGCTGAACCGGCGCCTGCTGCGCCAGTTGCGGCCGATGGCGCTCGGCCATGTGCCGCTGGCGGCGGTGATTGGCGATCTGGTCGCCGATTTCGAAGGCCATTCGCCCGAGCACCGCTTCCATCTCGCGGTGGAGGATGTGGCGGAGCGCTATCCCGACAGCGTCGAGCTCACCGTCTATCGCTGCATCCAGGAGGCGGCGACCAATGCGCTGCGCCATGGCGATGCACGCAACATCGCCATCGGCCTGCGGGCCGCCGACGGCGAACTGCGGCTCACCGTCGAGGATGACGGCGTCGGCATGGCGCCGCGTGCCGCGCCGGGCCTTGGCCTCACCGGTATCGGCGAGCGGCTGAGCGCGCTGGGCGGCAGCTGGCGCATCGTCGCGGCAGAGCCTACCGGCACGCGAGTCGAGATGAGCGTGCCGATCGGAGGCGACCAGGCAATGGACAAGGTGGCGGCGCAATGACCACCGTGCTGGTGATCGACGATCATCCCATCGTGCTGCAGGGGTGCCGGCGGCTGCTGGAGGATGCCGGGGTGGGGCGCGTGCTGGAGGCGAGCACGCTGCTCGGCGGCTACCGGCTTTTTCGCCGCGAGAAGCCGGACGTGGTCATCGCCGACCTGTCGCTGCAGAGCAGCGGGCTGAGCGGGCTTCTGCTGGTGCGGCGCATGCGTGGCCACAGCCCGCGCATGCCGATCCTGGTGTTCTCCATGCATGGCGATCCGGTGATCGTCAGCCGGGCGCTCGAGGCGGGCGCCACCGGCTATGTGCTGAAGGATACCGCCTCGGGCACGCTGATGGAGGCGTTCGAGCGGGTGCGGCGCGGCCAGCCCTATATGAGCCACGACCTCGCCATGCAGGTGGCGCTGCTCGGCACCCGCAAGGAAGCGCCGCTGGCCGACGTCACGCCGCGCGAATTGCAGATGCTGTCGCTGCTCGCCGAGGGCAAGGACTACACGCGCATCGCCGATGAACTCGGCATCAGCTACAAGACGGTCGCCAACACCTCGTCGATGCTGAAGGCCAAGCTCGGCGCGACCAGCCTGCCGGAACTGGTGCGCGCGTCCATCCAGTATCTGTCGTCCTCGCCGGTCGGGCGCCGGGCTTAGCCGCGCCCGTCAGATGCCGAGCGCGCAGCCATCCTTGCGCGGGTCGGAGGCGCCGGTGAGCGTGCCGCGGGCGCGGTCGAGCCTGATCGCCTGCGCGCCGCCGATCGGCCGGCCGGACGGCACGATGTCGAAGCCGCGCCGCCTGAGTTCGGCGATGGTCTCCGGCGGGAAGCCGTCCTCCGCCTCGACCTGTCCGGTGCCGGGAATGGGGAACAGGCGCGGCAGGTCGATCGCCTCCTGAAGCCCGAGGCCGAAATCCAGCACCTTCGAGATGAAATGCGCGTGGCCCATGGCCTGGTACTGCCCGCCCATGACGCCGAACGGCATGAACGGCTTGCCATCCTTCAGCACCATGCCGGGGATGATGGTGTGCAGCGGCCGCTTGCGCGGGGCGAGTTCGTTGGGGTGCCCGTCGGTGAGCACGAAGCTCTGGCCGCGATTGTGCAGCAGCACGCCCGAGCGCGGGGCGACGAGGCCGGCGCCGAACGGATTGAACACCGAGTTGATGAAGCTGGCGCAGTTCCGCTCGCGGTCGACCACGCAGATATACACCGTGTCGCGGTGCTCGCTGCCGGCGAAGGCCGGCATGTCGGTGAGCACCCGGTCGAACGTGATGCGGCCGGCGAGATCGTCCGCCAGCGCGTCGGAGAGCAGGTAGTCCACCGGCACGCCCGCCTGCGCCGGGTCGGCGAGGAAGCGGTCGCGCGCGGCATAGGCGAGCCGGGTCGCCTCGATCTCGACATGCAGCCGGTCCGCCGAGAGCGGGTCGCCCTTGGCTTCGAAGCGCGAGAGGATGTTGAGGATCATCAACGCGATGATGCCCTGACCATTGGGCGGGCACTCATAGACCTCATGGCCCCGGAACGCCGCGTGGATCGGTTCGACATATTCGCCGGCGGCATGGACGAAGTCCGCCAGCGTGTGCAGGCCGCCGAGCCCGTTGAGATAGGCGACGATGTCCTGCGCCACGGTGCCGCGATAGAAGCCGTCGCGGCCCTCGCGGGCGATGATCTCGAGGGTGTCGGCGAGCTCGGGCTGGCGATGTACCTCGCCGACCTCGGGCGCCCGCCCGCCGGGCAGGAAGACGCGCGCGGCATTGGCGTCGCCGGCCAGCACCGGGACCTCCTTCGCCCAGTCGTACTGCACGCGCTCGGACACGGCATAGCCGTGCCGGGCGAGGCGGATGGCGGGGGCGAGCAGTTCGGCGAAGGGAATGCGCCCATGGTCGGCATGCAGTCGCGTCCAGGCATCGACCGCGCCGGGAATAGTCACGGCATGCGGCGACTGGCGGGGAATCTGCGTCAGCCCGGCACGCCGGAGGTGCCCGGCGGTAAGCGCGGCGGGCGCGCGGCCGGAGCCGTTGAAGGCGTGCACCTTGCCGTCCTCGCCGGCCAGCAGGGCGAAGCAGTCGCCGCCGATGCCGGTCGAGCCCGGCTCGACCACGCATTGCACCGCGCAGGCGGCAATCGCCGCATCGAGCGCGTTGCCGCCGGCTTCGAGCACGCGAATCGCGGCAAGCGTCGAGGAGGGATGGGACGTCGCGGCCATGCCCTCGCGGGTCACGACGGCGGAACGGCCCGGCTTCTGGAAATCACGCATGGCGGCGGATCCTGCACGCGACAATAAAGACCTGTGCCAGAGCCCCTTCCGATCGGGTGATGACCCGATCGATAAGAAAGTGCTCTAGTTTTAAAGTGTTAGAGCATGTTCTCGTCGCGGAAGTCTGCAACTTTCGCGCAACATGCTCTACCGCGCCCGGCGCCGGTTGGCCAGCACGTTGCGGATCGAGAAGCTGGAATGGATGCGCAGCACGCCGGGCATGGTCGAGAGAATCTCGGTGTGGATGCGCTCGAACTCGGCGGGCGTCTCCACCTCCACGCGCAGCAGATAGTCCGCGCCGCCGGTCATCAGGTAGCACTCCTGGATTTCCGGGTGCTTGCGAACGGCCGCTTCGAAGCGGTTGAGATAATCCTCGGTCTGCCGCTCCAGCGTGATGTTGATGATCACCGCCATGGCGGCATCGCGCGCGGAGTGGTCGACGAGAGCGGTATAGCCGCGAATGACGCCGCTGTGTTCCATCAGTTTTATGCGGCGCTGGCAGGTCGAGGGCGAGAGGCCGACCTCCTCGGCGATCTTCACCGTGCTCATGCGCGCGTCGAGGCGCAGCAGGCGCAATATGTTGCGGTCGATCGGGTCCAACGCACTCATGACGATTTCCGCGAAAATGTCGTCGATATCCGCATGAAAGAGTATTGCGTGAAGTAAGCATGCGCAAATCGACCGGCTTTTGCGCGATCTCTGCGCTATGATTCCTCTCCGTTCGGCAAGCGCGAGGCGAGGACGGGCGATGTTCGGCGAGATTTCAAACGACCAGCTGGCGCTCGATACCGCGCCGGGCATACTGACCATCGATCTCGGCGCGCTCGCCGCCAATTACCGGCTGCTGCGCCAGCGGGTGGGTGCCGCGCGGGTGGCCGGCGTGGTCAAGGCGGACGCCTATGGCCTCGGTGCGCTGCGCGTCGCCCCCACGCTCTATGCCGCCGGCTGCCGCGACTTCTTCGTCGCCCAGTTCGCCGAGGCGCAGGCGATCCGCGGCGCCCTCGGCCCGGATGCCCGGCTCTATGTGCTGAACGGGTTGCAGCCCGGCGCCGAATGGGCCTGCGCCGAGGCCGGCATCATCCCCGTGCTGAACAGCCTCGATCAGGTCGAGAACTGGTCGCGCCACGCCCGTGCGCGCGGTGGCGAGCTGCCGGCGCTGCTGCAGTTCGACACCGGCATGTCGCGCCTCGGCCTGCCGCCGGAGGAGGTCGAGACCCTGCTCGCCGAGCCGTCGCGGCTCGCGGGGGTGCGGGTGCTGCATGTGATGAGCCACCTTGCCAGCGCCGACGACCCGGAAAGCGGGCAGAATGGCGCGCAGCTGGCGCAGATGCGCCGCTTTGCCGGGGCATTTCCGGGGGTGGAGATGTGTTTCGCCAATTCCGGCGGCATCTTCCTCGGCGCGGAATATCACGGCGCCTTGGTGCGCCCCGGCATCGCGCTCTATGGCGGCGCACCGACCGCCGGTGTGGCGAACCCGATGGCGCCGGTGGTGCGGCTCGACGTGCGGGTGGTGCAGACCCGCACCGTGCCGGCCGGGGCGAGGATCGGCTATGGCGGCGCGCATGTCGCGGCGCGCGAGATGCGCCTCGCCACCATCGCCGCCGGCTATGCCGACGGCCTGCGGCGCTCGCTGAGCGACCGTGGCGCGGCCTATGTCGGCGCGACGCGGCTTCCCATCGTCGGCCGCGTGTCGATGGACAGCCTGACGCTCGATGTCAGCGCACTGCCCCCCGGCGCGCTGAAGCTGGGCGGCCTGGTCGAGATCATCGGCGCGCACCAGACGCTGGAAGACGTCGCGCGCGACGCCGGCACCATTTCCTACGAGATATTGACCTCGCTCGGCAGCCGCTATCACCGCGTCTACCGCTGAGCGTGATCGCAATAGAATACCGCAAGAAAAACCAGAGGCCTTCCGATGAAGATCGTCATACTCGGCGCCGGCGTGATCGGCGTCACCTCCGCCTATTACCTCGCCAAGGCCGGTCATGAGGTGACGGTGCTCGACCGCCAGCCCGGCCCGGCGCTGGAGACCAGCTACGCCAATGCCGGCGAGGTCTCGCCCGGCTATGCCTCGCCCTGGGCGGCGCCCGGCATTCCGCAGAAGGCGGTGAAATGGCTGTTCGTGAAGCACGCGCCGCTGATCATCCGGCCGCGCGTGGATCTCGCCACCTGTCGCTGGATGGTGGCGATGCTCGCCAACTGCACCTCGGCCCGCTACGCCGTGAACAAGGGCCGCATGGTGCGCCTCGCCGAATACAGCCGCGACTGCCTGATGGAGCTCAGGGCGCAGACCGGCATCGCCTATGACGAGCGCATGCAGGGCACGTTGCAGGTGTTCCGCACCCAGAAGCAGCTCGACGGCATCGGCAAGGACATCGAGGTGCTGCGCGCCGATGGCGTGCCGTTCGAGGTGCTCGACCGCGCCGGCTGCGTCGCCGCCGAGCCGGGCCTCGCGCCGTCGGCGGAGAAGATCGTCGGTGGCCTGCGCCTGCCGGGCGACGAGACCGGCGACTGCTTCAAGTTCACCAACGCGCTGGCGACGCTGGCCGAGGGCCTGGGCGTGACCTTCCGCTATGGCGTCGACATCCGCCGGGTGAAGGCCGCGGGCGGTCGCGTCACTGCCATCGAGACGGCGACCGGCGATGTGAGCGCCGACCTGTTCGTCGCCGCGCTCGGCAGCTATACGCCGCAGCTGCTGGCACCGCTGGGGCTCACTTTGCCGATCTACCCGGTGAAGGGCTATTCCATCACCGTGCCGATCGTGAAGGAGGCGCTGGCGCCGGTCTCCACCGTGATGGACGAGACCTACAAGGTCGCCATCACCCGGCTGGGCGACCGCATCCGCGTCGGCGGCATGGCGGAGATCGCCGGCTTCTCCACCGACCTGCCGCCCTCGCGCCGGGCGACGCTGGAGCATTCGGTAGAGGATCTGTTCGGCGGTGCGGGCGACCAAAGCCAGGCGCTGTTCTGGTCGGGCCTGCGGCCGATGACACCGGACGGCACGCCGATCATCGGTTCGACCCGCTACCCCAATTTGTTCCTCAATGCCGGCCACGGCACGCTGGGCTGGACCATGTCCTGCGGCTCCGCGCGGGTGCTGGCCGACCTCGTCAGCGGCGTGAAGCCGGAGATCGAGGCGGGCGACCTCAACCTCGCGCGCTATACGTGAGACTCATTCGTTCGATATAATCGAACGGAATGTGCTATATAATGCGTTGGATCGATTGATCGTCATTTGCGAACGTTCCCCTCGTTCACAGGAGGGACGGCAATGGTCGCGCATACAGATGTGGTGCCGGACGGGCATGTCGAGCGGCGGACGGACGGCATCTGGCCCGGCCTGCTGCTGACGGCGGTCATCGTCGCCGCGGCCTTCGGCGTACGCGGCTTGCCGATGGTCGGCGTGCTGAGCCCGATGATCCTGTCCATCGTGCTGGGCATCGCCTTCCGCAACCTCGTCGGCACGCCCGCGCGCACCAAGCCGGGCCTCACCTTCGCCCTGCGCCGCATCTTGCGCCTCGCCATCGCGCTGCTGGGATTGCAGATCACCGCGGCGCAGCTCGCCGAGGTCGGCTTCGCCGGCTTCGCGGTGGTGGCGCTGACGCTGGTCGGGACCTTCCTGTTCACCATTGGCCTCGGCCGGCTGCTCGGGGTGGAGCGCAAGCTCGCCGAATTGATCGCCGCCGGCACCTCGATCTGCGGCGCCTCCGCCGTCATCGCCACCAACACCGTCACCCGCGCGCCGGACGAGGACGTCGCCTATGCGGTGGCCTGCGTCACCGTGTTCGGTTCGCTGGCGATGTTCCTCTATCCGCTGCTGCCCGGCCTGCTGGCGCTCAATGCCCACGCCTATGGCCTGTGGACCGGCGCCTCGATCCACGAGATCGCCCAGGTGGTGGCCGCCGCCTATCAGCAGGGGCAGGCGGCCGGCGAGTTCGGTACCGTCGCCAAGCTGTCGCGGGTGATGCTGCTGGCGCCGATGGTGATCGGCCTCGGCCTTCTCGCCACGCGGCGGATGCGGCGCGGCGGCCACGATCACGGCCATGCGCCGGCTCGCCCGCCCATGCCGTGGTTCGTGCTCGGCTTCCTCGCGCTGGTGGTGGTGAACAGCCTCATCGTCATCCCGCCCGAGGCGAAGGCGCTGCTGATCCTGTCGACGACGGTGATGCTGTCCATCTCGCTCGCCGCCATGGGGCTGGAGACCGACATCGGCAAGCTGCGCGCCAAGGGGCTGCGCCCCTTCTTCCTCGGCCTCGCCGCGTCGATCTTCATCGCCCTGTTCAGCCTGATGCTGGTAAAGCTCGTCGCTTGAGGAGCCCCGCGTGAGTAACCCATGACGCTCGAACAGCTGCGCATCTTCGTCGCCGTCGCCGAGCGCGAGCACCTCACGCGGGGAGCTCAGGCGGTCAACCTCACCCAGTCGGCGGTGAGCGCGGCCATTTCCGCGCTGGAGGGCCGCTATGCCACGAAGCTGTTCGACCGGGTGGGCCGGCGCATCGTGCTGACCGATGCCGGCCGGCTGTTCCTCGCCGAGGCGCGGGCCGTGCTGGCGCAGGCCAGCGCGGCGGAGAAGGTGCTGACCGACCTCGCCGACCTCTCGCGCGGCTCGCTGGCGCTGGCCGGCAGCCAGACGGTGGCGAATTACTGGCTGCCACCGCTGATCCAGCGCTACCGCGAGCGCCATCCCGGCATCAGCATCAGCCTGGTCATCGGCAATACCGACTTCGTCGCCGCCCGCGTGCGGGAAGGCACTGCGGATCTCGGCTTCGTCGAGGGCGACGTCGAGGATGCGGCGCTGGCGATCAGCCCGGTGGCGGAGGACGAGATGGTGCTGGTCGCGCCCGTCACCCATCCCTGGACCTGGCGGGCGCCGCGCGAGCCGGGCCAGCTCAAGGCCGGCCCGTGGGTGTTGCGCGAGGAAGGCTCAGGCACCCGCGCCATCTTCGAGAGCTATCTCGCCGGCCTCGGCCTCTCCTTCGCCGATCTCGATGTCGCCTTCGAATTCCCCTCCAACGAAGCGGTGCGTGCGGCGGTGGAAGCGGGCAGCGGGGCGGCGGTGATTTCCCGCCGGGTGGTCGGCGAGGGGATCGGCCTCGGCAGGCTGGCGTTGATCGACCTGCCCATCCCCTCGCGGCATTTCCTCGCGCTGCGCCACAAGGAGCGCTACGCGGCGCGGGCGACGCAGGCCTTTCTCGCTCTTATCGCGCGCGCATGAGCCGCCCGACCGCGACGGCCGAGGCGAGGGCGATGGCGCCGGCAGCGAACAGGGCGACCGCGAATCCGCCGGAATAGGCCGCATGGGCGTGGGTTATGGCGAGATCGCGCGGGCCGCCGGCAAGGCCCGCCACTGCCAGCGGCAGGTCGCCGGCGATCACCGCCTCGGCGAACGCCGCATCATGCGTGCGCTCCAGCCCCGCCCGCACCACGGTGGCCAGCACGCCGCTCAGCAATGCGAAGCCGATGAGGATGCCGGAAAAGCGCGCCGTGGTGCTGATGCCGGACGCCATGCCGGCGCGCTCGCGCGGCACCACGCTCATGATCGCCTTCTGCGTCTCGCCATTGAGCAGCCCGCCGCCCGCGCCCAGCACCAGCATGCCGGTCATCACGACCGGCCACTCCCCGAGATGCGCTCCCCAGCCGGTGAGGCCGTTGCCCAGCCCCACCGTGGCGAGGCCGAGCGTGAGGATGCGCGGCGAGGTAAGCCGTCCGCCGAGCAGCCGGCCGATCTGCGGGAAGATCAGCATGGTCAGCGCGAAGGGCAGCATGGACAGGCCCGCCTCCAGCGGCGAGCGGCCGAGCCCGTTCTGCAGGAACAGCGGCAACAGCGAGGCCATCACCTGCGCGCAGGCGGCATAGGCGAACATCGCCCACACCCCGCCGACAAGGCGCGGCAGGCGGAACAGCCCGAGGTCCAGCATCGGCCGCGCCTGCGCGCGCTCGACGACGATGAACCCCGCGAAGGCGCAGAGGCCGGCGGCAAAGCCGGCAAGCGCACTCGGTGAGGTCCAGCCCTGCGCCTGCCCGTTGATCAGCCCCCAGGTGACGGCGAACATCGTGCCGGCGAACAGCGCGATGCCGGCGGGATCGAGCCGTCGCGCCGCGCCGTCGCGCGATTCCCCGGTGAAGGCGAGGGCGGCGACGCCGAGCGCGAGGCCGATCGGGATGTTGACGAGGAACGCCCAGCGCCAGCCGAGGAAATGCGCGATGAGCCCGCCCAGCACCGGGGCCAGCACCATGGTGAGTCCCATGATGCCGCCCCAGATCGCCCAGGCGCGGTTGCGCTCGGCCTCGCCATGGAAGCCGTGGCCGATGATGGCGAGCGCCGGCGCCAGCTGGAAGGCGGCGCCCACGCCCTGCAAGGCGCGGGCGAGATAGAGCAGCCGCGCGGAGGGGGCGAGGCCGCACAGTAGCGAGGCAAGCGCGAACAGGGCGATGCCGGCGAGGAAGACCCGCCGCCGGCCGAAGCGGTCGGCAATGGCGCCGGCCGGCAGCAGCAGCGCGGCGAAGCAGAGCACATAGGTGCTCACCACCCATTCGATCTCGGCGAAGCTGGCGCCGAAATCCCGCGCGATGGTCGGCAGCACGATGGCGACGATGTTGGTGTCCAGCACCGTCATCGCGCAGCCGGTCGAGGCCGTCAGCAGCAGTGCCAGCGATCCGCCAGCGCGGGGAAGGGGGCGGGACGGCACGGCAACGCTCCTTGCACGGGAAGCAGGCATTCAAGCAGCGGATCGAATTAGCTTCATTCACGGTAGTATGCCATTTTATTAGTCTGTAGCTAATAATCGGATCGCCGATGGAACTGAGGCACCTCCGCTATTTCGTCGCCCTCGCCGAGGAGCTGCATTTCGCCCGCGCGGCGCAGCGGCTGAACATCGCCCCACCCACGCTCACCGTGCAGATTCAGGAGATCGAGCGCACGCTGGCGGCCCGCCTGTTCGCGCGCACCAGGCGCTCGGTGGCGCTCACCCCGGCGGGCGAGGTGTTTCTCGCCGAGGCCCGCGCGGTGCTGGAGCGGTTCGCCCGCGCGGAAAGCGCCGGCCGGCGGGCGGGGCGCGGCGAGATCGGCCGGATCGCCATCGGCTATGTCGGCTCGGCCGCCTATGCCGGCGTGTTGCAGGACCAGACCCGTCGTTTCCGCGCCGGCTTTCCCGCTGTCGAGGTCGGCGCGCGCGAATGGCCGATGGAGTCGCTGCCCGGCCTCGTCGCCGATGGCGAGGTGGATGTCGGCTTCGTGCGTCTGCCCATGGCGCTGCCGCGGAGCCTCAGGACGCATGTGCTGCTGCGCGACTATTTCTGCCTTGCCCTGCCTGTCGGCCATCCCGCGGCCGGGGAGGCGGCGGTGGCGCCGGAGCGGTTGGCGGGGGAGGGCTTCGTGGCGCCGGAGCAGGGCGCCGGCACCTATGAGGTTGCCCGGCGCGGCGGCTTCGCGCCACGGATCGTCTCCGCGCCCGGCAGCCTGCTGGCGGTGCTGACGCAGGTATCGCTCGGCATGGGCGTCGCGGTGGTACCCAGCGTGGTGCGCGAGGTCGTGAACCTGCCGAATGTCGTGTTCGCGCCGCTCGCCGGGGAGACGATCGCCTCCGAGGTCGCGGCCCTGTTCCGTACCGGCGAGGCAGGGCCGATGGCACGGAACTTCATCCGGCAGGTCATCGACACGCCGGAGCTTCGGCTGTCGCCGGACGACTGGGCGCGGGCACGCTCCGTGGGGTGAGCCGCGTGGGGCCGGTGCCGACGCATATGGCCGGCGCGTGTCCGCTCTGGTATCGATCCCGCCCCTGCCAGCAGGAGACACCGGCCTTGAGCGCGGACAGGACTTCATTGCCGAGCTATCGCCTGCCGGCACTCGATCAGGATTTCATTTTGGGCGATTCCATGCGCGGCCTGCGCTTCATGCTGGAATATGAGAAGGCGGAGGAAGCGCTGCGTGCCTGGCACATCCGCTCGACCATCGTGGCATTCGGTTCGGCGCGCCTGCGCATGGACGGCCCCGGCCGGCAGCCGTTTCTCTATGAACAGGCCCGCGCCTTCGGCCGCATCGCCTCGGAGCGCGGCGGCGCGCTCAGCGTCGATGGCGACGGCTTCCGCGACAATGTGATCGCCACCGGTGGCGGGCCGGGCATCATGGAGGCGGCCAATCGCGGCGCCTATGATGCCGGTGCGCCCAGCATCGGCTTCAACATCAGCCTGCCGCACGAACAGGGGCCCAACCCCTATTCCACGCCCGACCTCACCTTCCGCTTCCATTATTTCGCGATGCGCAAGATGCACCTCGCGATGCGCGCCAATGGGCTGGTGGTGTTTCCCGGCGGGTTCGGCACGCTCGACGAGCTGTTCGAGATCCTGAACCTGCGCGCCACCGACAAGGCGCCGCCGCTCGCCATCGTGCTGTTCGACGAGGCCTATTGGCGCTCGGTGATCAACTTCGACGCGCTGGTCGAGCACGGCATGATCAGTGCCGAGGAATGCCGGCTGTTCCGCTTCGCCGAAACCGCCGAGGACACCTGGGCCGCGCTCGTCGCCTCGGGGCTGAAGGCGCACCGCTAGCTCGCCGCTCGGTGCGGCTGGCTGCGGGCGTGGCTGTCGATCCAGCCGGCGATGGCCGGCCAGGTCTGCGCATGCGCGCGACGCCCGGCGAGGATGGCGAGATGCTGTAGCCCGACGCCGACCTCGGCGGGATGCTCGATGATCGTGGTCTCGCTCGCCTTCATGCGCGCGAAGAACGGTTCGACCGAGGCGCGCGGGCCGATCTCGTCCCCGTCGCCGACAATGGCGAGCACCGGAACGCGCAGCGTCTCCGGCCCGAGCGTTCGTCCGCCAAGCACGAGACGCGAACGGTGGAAGCGATCCTCGCGATAGAGCCACTCGACGATCTCGTGCACGAGGCGGCCGGGCAGCGGCACCTCGTCCAGCGCCCAGCGCACGACATGGACATGCAGGTCGAACGCCGCGCGGTCGGTGAGGCAGGCGAGGCCGTCCATCCAGCGCGACCAGACGAAGGTGCCCGGCGACAGCAGCGCACAGGCCTGCGACAGCTGCGAGCCCGGCACCGTCCCATCCGCCGCCGGCGGCGGCTGCGCCGCCACGAGGTCGCGGAACGGGCTCGATCCGGCCTCGAAGCTGAGCGGCGAGCCCAGCAGCACAAGGCCGCTGGCGCGCGAGGGATCGAGCGCGCAGGCGATGGCGGCCAGCGTGCCACCGAGCGAATGGCCGATGACGAAGGGGCGCGCGCCGCCGCGCTTTCCGGCGATGATATTGGCGGCCTCGACGATGGCGCCGGCATAGGCTTCGATACCCGTGCGGCCGTCCTCGGACGGCGGCAGCCATTCGAGCAGGTGCACGGCGAGCTTGCGGTCGAGGCAGAAGCGCACCGCGCTGACCGCGGGCGTGAGGTCCCAGATATAAGGCCGCTTGATCGGGGCGGGCACCAGCAGGAGCGGCGCCCCCTCGGCCGCGCCCTCGTAGCGCCGCAGCCGCCAGTGCGGGCCAGTGGCGATGACCTCGTACGGGCATTCATGCGGGCTGAAGCCGAACAGGTCGAGCGTGCGCGCCTGCGCGCCGCGCATCTGGTCCATGAAGGCGAGCTGGGCGGCATGCATGTTGGCAAACAGGCCGGCTGCGGATTGGGGAGCGACCGTCATCGTCAGCCTCCTGCGATCAATGGTCCGGATCCAACCGCACCCAGCGCTCGCCGTCCTTGACATAACTGCGCTTCACCGCCGCCCAGGCGATGCGGTGGGCGATCACGTCCCGCTCCGCCTCGCCCGCATGGGCGGCGAAGGCATGATTGAAGGCCTCGCGATAAATGTCCTGCGCATGCGGTGGCAGTCGGTGGCGCACAGGATCCGGCAGCGCGTCGTTGTCGGCATAGGGCATGGCCTGGTTCTCCCGGCCCTGATCGGACTGGATCATACGCCAATGCCGGGCATGTTTCACGCAGCGGAAGTTCGGCGGCGTTCCGCAGATATAGCCTCGGCATACGTCTGTATTATTGCCGCATCGGTTCCAATGACGAGGATGATAGTCACCGGTTTTGCGTGCTCCGGGACGTGGCCCTCGTATTGTCCCCGCATATGTCGACTTATGTCAGGATCTATACCGTATTTCTGGTTCTTAATTGCATCGATCCGGCGCGCGTCATGCGTTGAGAAAAGACAAGGCGGCCGCCTTTCCTGAAAATGCGCGTGAGGTTGAAGCAGAGACGTCGGCAATCCGGTGTGTCTCTTCGTGCCTCACTCAAAATCGGCCAGTGAAGCATCGGCGCGAGCGTCTCGCGGCGCTGCCGGCCGCTGACACAGGAGCGCATCATGGAAGACTTGTCACGGCGGACGATGCTGGCGCTTAGCGCCCTTGGCGGAGCGGCCGTCGCCGGCGGAGCGGCCCATGCCGCTACCTTCGGCAATCCCGACCAGCCGGCGGAAGGGGCGATCAACTCGACCCCCGGTGCCCTTTCCAGCCCCGGCCCGCAGAACCCGGCGCTGGAAGCGCAGATCCCGGCTTTCCAGAGCCCGCCCCCCACCGATGTCGGCACCATGCCGATGATGTGGTCGTCCTTCAACATCATGCCCAAGCGCATCCAGGCCGGCGGCTGGGCCCGGCAGATCACCGCCACCGAATTCCCCGCCGCCAAGGAAGTCTCCGGCGTCAACATGCGCCTCGGGCCGGGCGGCGTGCGCGAGATGCACTGGCACCTCGCCGGCGAATGGGCACTGATGACCAACGGCAAATGCCGCATCACCGTGCTCGACCAGTTTGGTCATCCCTACATCGCCGATGTCGGCGCTGGCGACCTCTGGTTCTTCCCCGCCGGCTGCCCGCATTCGCTGCAGGGCCTCGGCCCGGAGGGGGCCGAATTCCTGCTGGTCTTCGACGATGCCTATCAGTCCGAATACAACACGCTGCTGCTGACCGACTGGTTCGCCCATACGCCGCCGAAGATTCTCGGCCAGAATTTCGGCGTGTCGCCGGACGTGTTCAAGAACATCCCGCTACAGGACCTGTGGATCTTCCAGGGCAAGGAGCCGCCCCCGCTCGCCGTCGACCAGGCGGCCGTCGCCGGCGCCGGTTCTCCGGCCGAGCCGTTCACCTTCTCGCTGACCGGCACCAAGCCGGTGAAGCAGAACGCGGCCGGCATGGTGCAACTGGCCGATAGCCGGACCTTCAAGGCCTCGAAGACCATCGCCGCCGCCATCGAGACCATCAAGCCGGGCGGGCTGCGGCAGATGCACTGGCACCCCAATGCCGACGAATGGCAGTACTGGATCAAGGGCAAGGGCCGCATGACGGTGTTCAACACCGGGCCGCGCGCGCAGACCATCGACTTCCAGGCCGGCGACCTCGGCGTCGTGCCCAAGAGCCAGGGCCACTACATCGAGAACATCGGCGACGAGGACGTGCAGGTCCTCGCGGTGTTCCGGGCGCCGGAATATCAGGAAGTCGACCTCTCCGACTGGCTGACCCACGCGCCGCCTGAGCTCGTCGCCCAGCACCTCAACATCGACCCCGCCGTGATCGCCCGCTTCCCGCGCGGTCAGGTCGGCATCCAGCCGGGCTGAGACCGGCTTTCCCAGACGCACGCCAGAGGAGCGCCCCATGGGCATAGCCAAGACCATTCGTCCCTATCATGAGCCGGCCGGCGGCTGGGGCGCTCTGAAGGCGATGGGCACCGCCCTCGTCGAGCAGCACATCGCCGTCTCCGGAATGGCGACGCTTTCGCGCATGAACCAGCCGGGCGGTTTCGACTGCCCCGGCTGCGGCTGGGCCGACCCCAAGCACACCTCGCCCTTCGAATATTGCGAGAACGGCGGCAAGGCGGTGGCCTGGGAGGCGACGACCAACCGCTGCACCCCGGAATTCTTCGCCGCGCATTCGGTGACGGAGCTGGAGGGCTGGGACGATTTCCAGCTGGAAATGGTCGGGCGCCTCACCCATCCGATGCGCTATGAGGTGACCTCGGACACCTATGTCCCGGTGAGCTGGGACGAGGCCTTCGCGCTTGTCGCCCGGCACCTCAACGCGCTGCCCAGCCCCGACATGGCGGAGTTCTACACCTCGGGCCGTGCCTCCAACGAGGCGGCGTTCCTCTACCAGCTGTTCGCCCGCGAATACGGCACCAACAACTTTCCCGACTGCTCGAACATGTGCCACGAGGCCACCAGCGTGGGGCTGCCGCAGTCGCTCGGCGTCGGCAAGGGCACGGTGCTCTTGGAGGATTTCGAGAAGGCCGACGCCATCTTCATCTTCGGCCAGAACCCCGGCACCAATTCGCCGCGCATGATGACGGACCTGCGCAACGCCTCGCGGCGCGGCGCCACCATCATGTCGTTCAACCCGTTCCGCGAGCGGGCGCTGGAGCGCTTCCAGGCGCCGCAGAACCCGGTGGAGATGGCGACGCTGACCTCGACGCCGATCTCCTCGCGGCTGTTCCAGGTCAAGGTCGGCGGCGACGTGGCGCTGATCAAGGGCATCATGAAGCTGATGGTCGAGGCCGATGAGACCGCCCGCCGCGAGGAGCGCGCGCCGGCGCTGGACTGGGACTTCATCAACGGCCACACCCTCGGCATCGAGGCGCTGATCGCCGATCTGAAGGCGACGACCTGGGACACGATCGAGGCGAGGTCCGGCATCGCCCGCGCCGACATCGCGGTGGCGGCGGAGGCCTATATGAAGGCCGAGCGCGCCATTCTCGTCTTCGGCATGGGCATCACCCAGCATCGTCACGGCACGCAGAACGTGCAGCAGCTCGCCAATCTGGCGCTGCTGCGCGGCAATGTAGGGCGCGAAGGCACGGGCCTCTGCCCGGTGCGCGGCCATTCCAACGTGCAGGGCGACCGCACGGTCGGCATCACCGAGGTGCCGAGCGACGCGCTGCTCGCCAATCTGAAGGCCCGCTTCGGCTTCGAGCCGCCGCGCGCCTTCGGCCATAACGTGGTCACCGCGCTGGAGGCGATGGTGAAGGGCGAAGCCCGTGTCTTCATCGGCCTTGGCGGCAATTTCTCCGCCGCCGTCCCCGACTGGCAGCAGACGCAAGGCGCGATGCGCAAGCTGGATCTCACCGTGCACATCGCCACCAAGCTGAACCGCAGCCATCTGGTGCATGGCCGCGAGGCGTTGATCCTGCCCTGCCTCGGCCGCACCGAGCTCGACGAGCAGGCCACCGGCCCGCAGGCGGTCACCGTCGAGGATTCCATGTCGATGGTGCACGCCTCGCGCGGCCACAACCGGCCGGCTTCCGAGCACCTGAAGAGCGAGCCGGCGATCATCGCCGGCATGGCGCGCGCGACGCTCGGTGCCCGCTCAAGGGTCGACTGGGAGACGCTGATCGGCAACTACGCGCTGATCCGCGAGGACATCGAGGCGGTATTCCCGATCTTCCAGGGCTACAATGCCCGCATCGAGCAGCCCGGCGGCTTCCACCTCACCTCGCTGGCACGCGAGCGCATCTGGGCGACGCCCTCGGGCAAGGCCAACTTCCTCGTCTGCGAGGGCGTCTGCGAAGATCCGGCCATAAAGGACCCGCAGGCGCTGTGGCTGACCACCGTGCGCAGCCACGACCAGTACAACACCACGCTCTACTCGTTGTCCGACCGCTATCGCGGGGTCTACGGCCAGCGCGACGTCATCTTCCTCAATGAGGAGGAGATGGAGAAGCGCGGCCTGAAGGCCGACGACCGCGTGGACATCGTCACCGTCTCGACGGACGGCATCGAGCGCGCCGTGCGCGGCTTCAAGGTGGTGCCCTACCAATTCCCGGATGCGAGCTGTGCCGCCTATTACCCCGAGGTGAACCCGCTGGTGCCGCTCTACGCGCATGACCCGCAGAGCTTCACCCCCTCGTCCAAGGCCGTGCCGGTACGCCTCGTGAAGGTCGCCGCCCCGCAGGGAGCGAACTGACATGGACGCCGTGGACCTCGCTCGCGCGCAATTCGCCCTCACGGCCGGCTATCACATCCTGTGGCCGACCTTCTCCATCGGCATCGCCTGGTTCTGCACCATTCTGAGCCTGTTGTGGTGGCGCACCGGACGGCAGGTCTATCATGACCTGCTGCGCTTCTGGACGCGCATCTTCGCCCTCGGCTTCGGCATGGGCGTCATCACCGGCATCGTGATGAGCTACGAGATCGGTGCCAACTGGGCCGGCGTCTCGCGCGCCGCGGCCAATGTGATCGGCCCGTTCCTGATGTACGAGACGCTGACCGCCTTCTTCCTGGAAGCGGGCTTCATCGGCATCATGCTGTTCGGCGAAGGGCGCGTGTCGAAGCGGGCACATTTCTTCGCCTGCCTCATGGTGTCGTGCGGTGCGCTGTTCAGCGCCAGCTGGATCATCGCCTCGAACAGCTGGCTGCAGACGCCCGCCGGAGCGGTGGCCGACGCACAGGGCATCTTCCACGTCGTCGATTGGTGGCAGGCGATCTTCACCGCCTCCTTCCCCTATCGCCTCGCCCACATGGTCTGCGCGAGCTTCCTGACCGGCTCCTTCGTCGTGGCAGGCGTCTCGGCCTTCCATCTGTGGCGCGGCCAGCATGTCGCGGCCTCGCGCGTCGCCTTCTCCATGGCGATGTGGCTGGCGCTGATCCTCGCGCCGACGCAGATCTTCCTCGGCGACCTGCACGGCCGCAACACGCTGCGCGAGCAGCCGACCAAGCTCGCCGCCATGGAAGGGCTGTGGGAAACCACCAAGGGCCCGGCCATGACCGTCATCGCCTGGCCGGACATGCAGGCACAGAAGAACCTCTACGCCATCGACATCCCGCACCTTGCCAGCCTCTATCTCACCCATAGCTGGGACGGCGAGGTGCAGGGCCTGAAGGCTGTGCCGCCCTCCGAGCAGCCCAATGTGCCGGTCGTGTTCTTCGCCTTCCGCATCATGGCCGGCATCGGCGTGGCACTGCTGGCGATCACGATCACCGGACTGGTGCTGCGCCTGCGCGGCCGGCTCTACGAGGCTCGCTGGTTTCATCTCCTCTCCATGGCGGCGACGCCGCTCGGCTTCGTCGCGGTGGTCGCCGGCTGGACAGTGACCGAGGCCGGGCGCCAGCCCTGGGTGATCTACGGCCAGTTGCGCACGGCCGACGCCGTCTCTCCGGTCGCCGCCGGGGCGGTGACCGCCAGCCTCCTTATCTTTTTCCTCGTCTACAACGTGCTGCTGCTGAGCTTCTTCTGGTTCGCCGCCCGTATCGCGATCCGAGGCCCCGCCGATACCTCGCTGCCGACCGGCGAACGTCCCGGCCTCGACCGCACCAACATGAAAAACCTCGCCGGCGTATCCGGGGCCTCGATACCCAATCTCGAACAGGCAGGAGCCTGACCATGATCGTCGAGTTCATGCAGGGCAGCTACGTCCCGCTTCTCTTCGCCGCGCTCGCCACCTTCTGTGTCACCGTCTATGTCCTCGCCGACGGTCTCGACCTCGGGGTCGGCATCCTTTTCCTCCTCGCCCCGCGCGACGCTGACCGCGACCTGATGATGGCCACGGTCGAGCCGGTGTGGGACGCCAACGAGACCTGGCTGGTGATGGGCGGCACGCTGCTCGTCGCCGCCTTCCCGCCCGGCTATTATGTGCTGCTGCCGGCCTTCTACCTGCCGATCATGTTCATGCTGTTCGCGCTGATCTTCCGCGGCATCGCCTTCGAATTCCGCCTGCAGGCGACGCGCTTCCGCTTCATCTGGGACATCGCCTTTGCCGGCGGCTCCATTCTCGCCACCTTGTGCCAGGGGCTTATCCTCGGCGGGCTCATCGGCGGCGTGCCGGTGGAGAACGGCATGTTCGCCGGCGGGGCCTTCAGCTTTCTCAGCCTGCTGGGCGTAATGTGCGGCGTCGGCCTGATCGGCGGCTATGCGCTGATCGGTGCGGGCTGGCTGATCTGGAAGACGGAGGGCCCGACGCAGGTCTTCGCCCGCGAGGTCGCGCGTGCCGCCCTCATCCTCACCGCCGTCATGATGGCGCTGGTGAGTGCGTGGAGCGCGTGGAGCGTGCCGGAAGTGGCGGCGCGCTGGTTCGCCTGGCCCAACCTCCTGCTGCTCGCTCCCGTGCCGCTGGTGACGCTGGCGGTGATCGTCGCGATCTGGCGCGGACTGTGGGACGGGGCGGAAATCCGTACCTTCCTGCTCTCGCTCACGCTGTTCGCGCTCGGCCTGATCGGTCTCGTCGTCAGCCTCTGGCCTTATGTCGTGCCGCGCAGCGTCACCGTCTGGGACGGTATTGCCGACCCGCAGGCGCTGGCCTTCATCGGCGTCGGGATCGTGCTGATCCTCCCCGTCGTGCTGGCCTACCAGGCGCACGCCTACTGGGTGTTTCGCGGCAAGAGCACCCATGGCCACGGCGCCTATGGCGGGACGGCGTCGTCGGCCGCTTCGCACTGACGCCGGTCTGCCAGGCCCGTGCGTTCTCGCAGCACGGATGCCAAACTGAAAGACCGGGCGGGCAGGTTGCGGCATCTTCCTTACCGACAGCGGGTGCTGTCACGCGTTTCCCCGCGCGTCTATCCTCCCTTGACTTCAGGTGGCGACGGTTTCCCGTCGCCACCTTTTCTTTTTAGGAATGGTCGGGCCATCCCTGACACAGCTGCCCGGAGCGCGCCCATGGGCGAGATCGGAGTGATCCTCATCCTGCTGACCGGCGTCATCGCGACCAACTGGTTCGCCAGGGCGCTCGGCGGGCGGATCGCGCTGCCGCTGATCCAGATCGCGGCCGGCGCGGTGATCGGCCTGACCACGGATTTCGGCATCATGCTGCAGCCCGAGCTGTTCTTCGTGCTGTTCCTGCCGCCTCTGTTGTTCCTCGACGGCTGGCGCGTGCCCAAGCACGATTTGCAGGACAACGCGACGACCATCCTCTCGCTCGCCTTCGGCCTCGTCTTCTTCACCGTGCTGGGAGTGGGGGCACTGCTGCACCTCGTCATCCCCACCATGCCGCTCGCCGTCTGCTTCGCGCTGGCGGCGGTGCTCTCGCCGACCGACGTCGTCGCCGCCACTGCGATGATGACCAATGTGCCGGTGCCGCGCCGGCTGCAGCGCATTCTTGAAGGGGAGGCACTGTTCAACGACGCCTCCGGCCTCGTATGCCTGCGCCTTGCCGTGGCGGCGGCGATGACCGGCGCCTTCCCGTTCTGGACCTCGGTCGGCGGGCTGGTCTGGGCGGCGATCGGCGGCATCGCGATCGGACTGCTTCTCAGCCAGATCATCTCCTTGATGAAGTTCCGCATCGCCGCGCGGCTGGGGGAGGATACCTCCTCCTACATCCTCATCAGTCTGCTGACCCCTTACGGCGCTTATCTGCTGGCCGAGGCGGCGGGTTGCTCGCCGGTGCTGGCGGCGGTGGCGGCGGGCATGATGATGAGCCGGGTCGAGGTGAGCGGACAGGCGCTCGCCGTCACTCGCATCCGCCGCAATGCGGTGTGGGAGACGCTACAATTCACCCTTAACGGCGCGATCTTCCTGCTGCTCGGCGAGCAACTGCCGGGCATCCTGGCTCGCGTCCATTCGGGCGCGGCCGAAAGCGGCCATTCGGGGCTGGGCTGGCTCGCCCTCTACGTGCTCGCCGTCACTTTGGCGCTCGCGGCGCTGCGCTTCGTCTGGGTGTGGCTGTCGGTCTTCGTCTGGCTGAAGCGACATCCGGCAAGCGCCGATCACACGCGGCCGAACCTGCGGCTGGTGAGCGTGATGTCGGCGGCGGGCGTGCGCGGCGCGGTGACGCTGGCCGGCGCGCTCAGCCTGCCGCTGATGCTGCCCGACGGGACGCCCTTTCCCTCCCGTGATCTGGTGATCCTGATCGCGGCCGGTGTCATCCTCGTCTCGCTCATCGTCGCCAATGCCAGCCTGCCGGGCCTTCTCCACGGCATCGAGGTGCCGCCGGAGCCGCATGACGACCGGCAGGAGCGCGCGGCACGGGTCGAGGCCGCCAAGGCGGCGATCGCCGCGCTCGCCCGAGCCGGGGAGGCGCCGGCGGCCAGGTCGACGGCCGAAGCCACAGCGCCGAGCGGGCATCTCGCTGCGGTGGCGCTGGTCGCCGACTATTACCAGCACCGGCTCACCCGGCTGGAGCCGGATGCGCAGAAGTCCCCCGCCGACGATACGCTGCATGACGAGGAGCGGCTGCACGTGCTGGCGCTGCGGGCCGAGCGCGCGGCCATCGTCAACATGGCGCGGGGCCACCGCATCTCGACCGACCTCGCGCACAAGCTGCTGCGCGAGACCGACCTGTCGGAGGCCGCCTTCCAGAACGCCTCCGACGCCTGAGTCCGCTCAGTAGGCGAGGGCGTAGAGGCCGGCGGCGAGCAGCCGGATGCCGGCCACCATGTCATCGACGGAGGAGAATTCCTCCGGCGTGTGGCTGCGCCCGTCCTTCGAACGCACGAACAGCATCACCATCGGCGCTATCGCCGCCATCTGCTGCGCGTCGTGCACGGCGCCGCTCGCCATGGTGGCGAAGGCGATGTCCTGCTCGCGCGCCGCCGCCGCGAAGGTCGCGACCAGCGCGGGATCGGCCGGGCAGGGCGGCAGGTCCATGTAGACCTCCCAGTGAATATCGAGCCCGCGCCGCGCCGCCACTTCGCGCATCAGGCTCTCGTGTCGCGCGTAGAGCGCCGCCCGCTCCAACGGATCGGGGTGGCGCGCATCGACGGTGAAGGTCACCTTGCGCGGCACGATGGCGGGGAAATTCGGCTCCACCTGGACGCGCCCGATCGTCGTCACCGCCGGGCGGCCCATGCGGTGGGCGGTGGCGATCAGCCCGCCGGCGATCTCGGCGAAGCCCGCCATCGGGTCGCGCCGCGCATCCATCGGGAAGGCGCCGGCATGGTTGGATTCGCCGGTCAACTCGACGAGATAGTGCCGGATGCCGGTGATGGCATCGACCACCGCGACCGGCAGGTCGGCCTTCTCCAGGATCGGTCCCTGTTCGATATGCAGCTCGACAAAGGCGGCGATGTCGTCGCGCCGCGCCGAGGCAATGGCGGCGGGGTCGAGCCCGATGGCGCGCATCGCCTGGCTCATCGTCTCGCCCTCATAGGCGACGAGCTGGTCGGGCAGCTCGGGCGGAACGAGGCCGACGACGGCGCGCGAGCCCCAGAATTCGGCGGCGGGAAAGCGGCTGCTTTCCTCCTCGCACAGCGCCACCGCCTCCAGCGGCCGTCGCGGCGGGCCGAACTGCTCCTTCAGCGCCTTGATGGCGATGAGGCCGGCCAGCGCGCCGAGCGCCCCGTCATAGCGCCCGCCGGGGCATTGCGTATCGATATGCGAGCCGGAGACGATCGCCTTGCCGCCCTCGCGCCCCTCCAGTCGCCCCCAGACATTTCCCACCGCGTCGCGGCGCACCGACAGGCCGGCCTCCTCGCACCAGCGCGCATATTGATCCGCCGCGGCAACCCATTCGGGCGAGTAGACCGTGCGCCAGACACCGGTGCCGGCATATTCGCCATGGCGCGCGAGCGACAGGACGTAGTTCTCGACGAGGGCCGGGTCGATGGCGATGCGTGGCGCGCGGGGCATTGGGTTCTTTCGATGTGCGGAGGGCGGCTGAATAATTGCCCGCGCCCTCGCGCTGTCAACACGCGCACGGCGCACACGGCGTTGACCGCCGGGGGGTGTCTGAAGGAGGGTGGAGCTACTGCGCACCGCGTCGCGACCCTCACCTCCGTCGCCGCTTCAAGGGAGAGCGTTCAAGTGAGTCACCACCGCAAGTTCTACATCGACGGCGCCTGGGTCGATCCGGTCGAGCTGCGCCTGCTCGACGTCATCGATCCCTCCACCGAGGAGGCCTATACGCAGATCGCCATCGGCACGGCGGCGGATGTCGACAAGGCTGTAGCTGCGGCGAAGGCGGCCTTCACCACTTTCGCCTTCACGACGAAGGAAGAGCGTCTCGCGCTGCTGAAGCGCATCCTCGACGTCTATAATGAGCGCTTCGAGGACATCGCCCGCGCGGTGAGCCAGGAGATGGGCGCGCCGCTGTCCTTTGCCCGCGAGGCGCAGGCCTGGGCCGGCCGTGCCCATATCGAGGCGACGATCAAGGCGTTCGAGGATTACGAGTTCGTCGAGACGCGCGGCACCACCACGGTGCTGAAGGAGCCGATCGGCGTGTGCGCGCTCATCACCCCGTGGAACTGGCCGCTCAACCAGATCGCCTGCAAGGTGGCGCCCGCCATCGCCGCCGGCTGCACCATGGTGCTCAAGCCCTCCGAGATCGCGCCGATCAGCGGCATCATCTTCGCCGAGGTAATGGAAGCCGCCGGCACGCCGAAGGGCGTGTTCAACCTCGTCAACGGCAATGGCCCGGATGTCGGGCAGGTGATGGCCGGCCACAAGGACGTCGACATGGTGTCCTTCACCGGCTCGACCCGCGCCGGCATCATCGTTGCCAAGACCGCCGCCGACACGGTGAAGCGGGTGGCGCAGGAACTCGGTGGCAAGTCCGCCAACATCATCCTGCCGGACGCCGACTTCAAGGAGGCGGTGGCGCAGGGGGTGCGCTCCTGCTTCGGCAATTCCGGCCAGTCCTGTGACGCCCCGACCCGCATGCTGGTGCCCGCCGAACGCCATGACGAGGCGCTGGCCGTCGCCAAGGAAGCGGCGGACGCGTTCCGCACCGGCGATCCCAACGCCGAGGACAGCGATCTCGGCCCGGTGGTGAGCCAGATCCAGTACGACAAGATCCAGCGCCTCATCGAGGCCGGCATCAAGGAAGGCGCGACGCTGGTGACGGGCGGCCTGGGTCGGCCGGAGGGCCTCAACCGCGGCTACTACATCCGCCCCACCGTGTTCGGCCACGTCACCAACGACATGACCGTCGCCCGCGAGGAGATCTTCGGGCCGGTGCTGTCGATCCTGTCCTACAAGGACGACGACGACGCGGTGGCCATCGCCAACGACACGGTCTACGGCCTCGCCGCCTATGTGCAGTCGCAGGACATCGAGCACGCCCGCGCCATTGCCAAGCGCATGCGCGCAGGCTCGGTCTATCTGAACTATCCGGACTGGGACACCTTCGCCCCGTTCGGCGGCTACAAGCAGTCCGGCAATGGCCGCGAATATGCCGACTGGGCGATCCACGACTTCCTGGAGATCAAGGGCGTGGTCGGCTGGGGCTGATCGCCCCCCACCGAACCGGCCGCCGCGCGTAAACCCGCGCGGCGGCCTTTTTTAATACAGGGAGCCGCCCCGTGCCGAACCTCAAGATCGACGCCGACCGCCTGTGGGACACGCTGATGGAGACGGCGCGGATCGGCGGCACGCCGGATGGCGGCATCCGCCGTCTCACCCTCAGCGAGGAGGACCGGCAGGTGCGCGACTGGCTGCGCGCGGCCTGCGAGGGCCTCGGCTGCACAGTGAGCGTGGACGAACTCGGCAACATGTTCGCCTATCGGCCGGGCAGCGACGCGGGAGTGCTCCCTGTCGCAATGGGTAGCCATCTCGACACCCAGCCCACCGGCGGCAAGTTCGATGGCGTGCTCGGCGTGCTGGCGGGGCTGGAAGTGCTGCGCACGCTGGAGGCGGCCGGTTATGTCACCCGCCGCCCGCTGGTGCTGGTGAACTGGACCAATGAGGAAGGCGCGCGCTTCGCCCCGGCCATGGTGGCCTCCGGCGCCTATGCCGGCGTGTTCACGCCCGACTACGTCAATGCGCGCACCGATGCCGAGGGCGTCAGTTTCGGCGCGGCGCTCGATGCGATCGGCTATCGCGGCGCGGCGCCTGTGGGGTCAGTGACGCTCGGCGCCATGTTCGAGCTGCATATCGAGCAGGGGCCGGTGCTGGAGGAGGCGGACAAGACCATCGGCATCGTCACCGGCGTGCAGGGGATACGCTGGTACGATCTCGTCGTCACCGGTCGTGCCGCCCATGCCGGCACCACGCCGATGGCACTGCGGCGCGATGCGCTCTGCGCGGCGGCCGAGCTGATGCTGGAAGCGCGGCGCGTGGCGCGGACGCATGGCGCGCTCGCCACTGTCGGCGAGATCGGCGTCGTGCAGGCCTCGCGCAACGTCGTGCCGGGCGAGGTGCGGCTGACGCTGGATCTGCGCCATCCCGACAGCGCGGTGCTCGATGCCATGGAGGCGGACATCGCGGCTTTCGTGACGGGGTCGGCGTTCGCGCTCACGCCGGTGCGGCTTACGCGCATCTGGGACAGCCCGCCGGTGGCGTTCGATCCCGCCTGCATCGCGGCGGTGGCGGCCGGCGCGGCGGCGGAGGGGCTGCCGGCGCAGGAGATCGTCTCCGGCGCCGGCCATGACGCGGTCTATACGGCGCGGGTGATGCCGACGGCGATGATCTTCGTGCCCTGCAAGGACGGCCTCAGCCACAACCCGGCGGAAAGCGCGACGCCCGAGCACTGCGCCGCCGGCGCGCAGACGCTGCTCAACGCCGTCGTCGCCTATGCCGACCGGGCGTGAGGCCCTGCGCAGGCCCTAGCGCGACAGGGTGAGGTGCCGGTTGAGCCGGCGCTCCAGCACGTCCCAGACGCGGCGGACCACCTCGACCATCAGGAGGTAGAGAACCGCCGCCCAGAGATAGACCTCCATGTCGTAGGAGCGCGAGAAGGCGAGGCGGGTGACGCCCATCAGGTCGTACACGGTGACCACCGAGGCGATGGCGCTCGACTTGATCATCAGGATCAATTCGTTGCCGAGCGGGCGCAGGCCGATGGCGATGGCCTGCGGCAGGATGATCTTGCGATAGGCCAGCACGCGCGACAGGCCGAGCGACTGCGCCGCCTCCATCTGCCCGGCCGGCAGGCTCTGTATGCCGCCGCGCAGGATCTCCGACTGGTAGGCGGCGGTGTTGAGCGTGAAGGTGAACACCGCGCAGTTGAAGGCGTCGCGGAAGAACCACCACAGGCCGATATCGGTCAGCTGCTCGCGGAACTGCCCCGCGCCGTAATAGACCAGGAAGGTCTGCGCCAGCAGCGGCGTGCCACGGAAGAAGTAGGAATAGCCGAAGGCGGTGCGGGCGAGAACCTTGCCGCCCTCCACCCGCGCCACCGCCAGCGGCACCGCCAGCAGCGAGCCGAGGAAGACCGAAAGGCCGACCAGCTTCAGCGTCACCCACACGCCGTCGAGGAAGCGCAGGCCGTAGCGGTCCATCAGGTCGGCATTCAGGCCGATGAAGCCCATCGCCGAGAGGAAGCCGGCACCGATCGCATCGAGGATGGTCTGCATCAGTGGCCTCCCACGCGCTTGAAGCCGCGTGCCGCCCGGTTCTCCAGCTTGGTGAAGATGACGGAGGAGAGGCCGGAGAAGACGAGGTAGATGAGGCAGGCCACGAGATAGAAGAAGAAGGGCTGCTTGGTCACGCCGACGGCGATGCTGGTCTGGCGCATCAGGTCGCTGATGGCGATGACCGAGACCAGCGAGGTGTCCTTCAAGAGCACCATCCAGTTGTTGGACAGGCCGGGCAGCGCGACGCGCCAGAGCTGCGGGAAGGTCACCAGCCGGAACGTGTGCCAGCCCGACAGGCCGAGCGCCGAGGCGGCCTCCTTCTGGCCTTTCGGCACGGCGCGGATGGCGGCCAGCAGCACCTCGCTGGAGAAGGCGCCGAGCACGAGGCCGAGCGCCACCACTCCGGCGACGAACTGGTTTACCTCGATCTGCGTGCCGGGAAACAGGTGGTCGGCGATGCGGGTGAGCAGCATCTGCCCGCCATAATAGACGATGAACAGCGTCAGCAGCTCGGGCAGGCCGCGGAAGATCGTGGTGTAGAGATTGCCGGCCGCGCGCAGCAGCGCCGAACCGGAATCCTTCGCCAGCGCCACGGCGAGGCCGATGACGATGCCCACGGGCAGGGTGACGAGCGCCAGCTCGATGGTCAGTAGCGCGCCTCGCGCGATCTCGTCGCCCCAGCCGTCCGGGCCGAAGGAGAGTAGTCTAAGCAGGTCCAGCATCGGGGGCGTGACGCTCCGCGTTCATCCGATAGGCAGGTGCGGTGGGCCGACACCGTATGGCGGAAACGCCGTTCCGGGAGCCTCTCCGGAACGGCGTCGCGGACGTCAGTAAACGCTGAAGGGGAAGTACTTGTCGTTGATCTTCTTGTAGGTGCCGTCGGCGACGATCTCGTCGATCGCCTTGTTGAACATCGCCACCAGTTCCGGATTGTCCTTGCGGATGCCGACGCCGACGCCCTCGCCGAAATATTTCGGGTCCTTGTACTCGCTGCCGACGAACTTGCAGCAGCCGCCTTCCTTGGTCTTCTCCAGCCATTCGAGCAGTACCACCTTGTCGGCGAGCACGGCATCGAGGCGGCCATTGGCGAGGTCGAGATTGGCCTCGTCCTGCTTGCCGTAGAGCTTCACCTCGGCGCCCGCCTTGGCGTAGATGTCCTCGAGATAATTGGAGTGGATGGTCGAGCCCTGCGCGCCGAGCACCTTGCCCTTCAGCGCCGCGGGCGAGGTGTCGGTGATCTTCGTGCCCTTCGGCGCGACGAAGGAAGCCGGGGTGTTGTAGTATTTCTTCGAGAAGGCGATCTGCTTCTTGCGCTCCTCGGTGATCGACATCGAGGCAACGATGGCGTCGTACTTGCCGGCCAGCAGCGCGGGGATGATGCCGTCCCAGTCCTGCGCCACGAAGGTGCACTCGACCTTCATCTTGGCGCATAGCGCCTTGCCGATGTCGACGTCGAAACCCTTGATCTCGTTGTTCTCGATGAAGTTGAAGGGCGGGTAGGCGCCTTCGGTGCCGATGCGCACCACCTTCCATTCCTTGGCGGAGGCGCTGGCGAGGCCGCCGGCCATGGTGGCGGCGACGAGGACGGCCGCAGCCGCGATTCGAGTGACGAGGCTCATGCTGTTCCCCTCTGGTGTTGATCTGGCCGGCTTTTGTTTTTGTCCGGCAACCCATGCTGGCATTATTCCCGAAGGTTGCGCAACGCCGCTGATGCAATAGCGGTCATAGTTTGGATTGATGGAGAATTGGGCAGGGCCTGCGCACGTCGCGTGGCGCCGGCCGGCCCATACGCGCATATGATCGGCCGATGGGCACCGACGGGTTGACGCTGTCCACACACTGGTGTCTCACCTCGGGCAGCAGAACCGACAGGAGCGCAATCATGGCTACCGCAGACGAGGTTCGGGCACGGCTGGCGCAGGTGACAGCGCCGGACGGCCGCCCGGTGACCGAGACCGGCGCGCTGTCCGACATTCTCGTCTCGGACGGCAAGGTTTACATGTCCATCACCGTCGAGGCGACGCAGGCGCAGGCTTGGGAGAGCGTGCGCGCGGCGGTGGAGCGCACCGTGCGCGGCACGCCGGGTGTGACCTCGGCGCTGGTCGCCCTCACCGCCGAGCGCAAGGCGGGCGCCGCCCCGGCGCCGACGGGCGGAAGCTCCACCCAACCGGTGCGTGTCTCCGGGCAAAGCGGGCATTCCCATGCCGGCCACAGCCACGCCGGCCACACCCATGCCCCGCAGCCGCCGGCCGATCCGCAGAAGGAATCCTCCGGCCTGCCGGGCGTCGGCGCCATCATCGCCGTGGCTTCCGGCAAGGGCGGCGTCGGCAAGTCGACGCTGGCGGCCAATCTCGCGCTCGGCCTCGCCTCGCTCGGGCTCAAGGTCGGCCTGCTCGACGCCGACATCTATGGCCCCTCCGTGCCGCGGCTGATGGGCCTCAAGGGCAAGCCGGATGTCGACGGCCGCATGCTGCAGCCGCTGCAATCCTGGGGTCTCAAGGTCATGTCCATCGGCTTCCTCGTCGAGGAGGAGACGCCGATGATCTGGCGCGGGCCGATGGTGATGTCCGCCATCAGCCAGCTGCTCAAGGAAGTGAACTGGGCGCCGCTCGACATCCTCGTGGTCGACATGCCCCCCGGCACGGGCGACGCGCAGCTGACCATGGCGCAGCAGGTGCCGCTGGCCGGCGCGGTGATCGTCTCCACCCCGCAGGACCTCGCGCTGATCGACGCGCGGCGCGGCATCGCCATGTTCGAGAAGGTGAACGTGCCGGTGCTCGGCGTGGTCGAGAACATGAGCTATTTCATGTGCCCGCACTGCGGCACGCGCTCGGATATCTTCGGCCATGGCGGCGCGCGCCACGAGGCGCAGCGCCTCGGCGTGCCGTTCCTCGGCGAGGTGCCGTTGCAGATGGCGATCCGCGAGACCTCGGACGCCGGCCGCCCGATCGTGGCGACGCAGCCCGACGGCCCGGAAGCGCAGATCTACCGCAATATCGCCCAGGGCGTGCGCGAGGCGCTGGCCGGCCGGCGCGCCGGCGCCCGGGCCGCGCCGCGCATCGTGGTCGAAGGCTAGCTGCCCGGATAAGGCCCATGACCGGCGGCGCCCGGTCATGGGGCAGGAACGACCGCTGTCGACCTCGACAAAAGGCGCAAGCGGCGCGCCGTTGCGCCGGGTCAAACCGTGGCGTACCAGTTATATAAGAACCAGCAATTCGAGTGCGGAGGCGCGCAAATGCCCCAACCGTGCCGCTAGGAAACCCCACCAGGAGAGACGAATGAAGCGCCGTCAGTTTTTGGCCGCCGCCGGCACCGGCGTCGCGGCAACCGCTGTTGCCGCCCCGGCCATCGCCCAGTCCGCCCCGGAGATCAAGTGGCGCCTTGCGTCCAGCTTCCCGAAGTCGCTCGATACCATCTATGGCGGCGCCGAGGTGATGTCGAAGATGGTCTCCGAGCTGACCGACGGCAAGTTCCAGATCCAGGTCTTCGCCGCCGGCGAGCTGGTGCCGGGCCTGCAGGTGCTCGACGCCGTGCAGAACAACACCGTCGAGATGTGCCACACCGTCTCGTACTATTTCGTCGGCAAGGATCCGACCTTCGCCGTCGCCGCCTCGGTGCCGTTCGGGCTGAACGCGCGCCAGCAGAACGCCTGGCTGTTCCAGAACGGCGGTAACGAGCTCTTCAACGAGTTCTACAAGAAGTACAACGTCTACGGCCTGCCTTGCGGCAACACCGGCGCGCAGATGGGCGGCTGGTTCACCCGCGAGATCAAGAACGTCGCCGACATGAACGGCCTGAAGATGCGCATCGGCGGCATCGCCGGCCAGGTGATGGCCAAGCTCGGCGTGGTGCCGCAGCAGATCGCCGGCGGCGACATCTACCCGGCGCTGGAGAAGGGCACCATCGACGGCGCCGAATGGGTCGGCCCCTATGACGACGAGAAGCTCGGCTTCTACAAGGTCGCCAAGTACTATTATTACCCCGGCTGGTGGGAAGGCGGTCCGACCATCCACGCCTTCACCAATCTCGAGAAGTTCAATTCGCTGCCGAAGAACTATCAGGCGGCGCTGATCGCCGGCGCGACCTACGCCAACACCATCATGCAGGCGCGCTACGACGTGCAGAACCCGCCCGCCATCAAGCGGCTGGTGGCGAACGGCGCACTGCTGCGGCCCTATCCGATGGAAGTCATGGAAGCCTGCCTCAAGGCGACCAACGAGCTCTGGGCGGAAATCTCCGCCAAGAACCCGGACTTCAACAAGGTCATCGACACCATGCAGGCCTTCCGCAACGAAGAGAACCTGTGGTGGCAGGTGGCCGAATACACCTTCGACAGCTTCCAGATCCGCACCCGCCCGCGGACCTGACGACCGCTTCGGCGCGCAACAGTCATGGCCGGGGCAGCCTCCCGGCCATGACGCCCCCCGGGCGCTGTTGCGCAGATCGGGCGGCCTATGGCAGGACACTCCGCATGAAACGTCGTGACCTCATCCGTTCCGCCGGGCTCGGCATCGCCGCTTCCGCGGTCGCCGCCCCCGCCATCGCCCAGAGCGCGCCGCAGATACGCTGGCGGCTCACCTCCAGCGTGCCGAAGGTGCTCGACGCCATTTTCGGCGCCAATGAGCTGGTGTCCAAATATGTGAGCGAGGCGACGGACGGGCGCTTCGTCATCCAGAACTTCGCCGCCGGCGAGGTCGTGCCGGGCCTCCAGGCACTGGATGCGGTACAGAACGGTACGGTCGAGCTCGCCCAGACCCCGCTCTACTACTATGTCGGCAAGGACCCGACCTTCGCCTGCTTCACCACCATGCCGTTCGGGCTGAACGCCCGCCAGCAGAACGCCTGGTACTACCATGGCGGCGGGCGCGAGCTGCAGGACGCCTTCCTCGCGAAATACAATCTGGTCGGCTTCCTCGGCGGCAATACCGGCACCCAGATGGGCGGCTGGTTCCGCAAGGAAGTGACCTCGCTCGACGACTTCAAGGGCCTGAAGTTCCGCATCGGCGGCATTGCCGGCCAGGTCGTCGCCAAGCTCGGCGTGGTGCCGCAGCAGATCGCCCCCGGCGACATCTATGCCGCGCTGGAAAAGGGCACGATTGACGCCTGCGAGTGGGTCGGCCCCTATGACGACGAGAAGCTCGGCTTCGTGAAGGTGGCGCCCTATTACTACTATCCCGGCTGGTGGGATGGCGGGCCGACCATGAACGTCGTGGTCAACCGCACCAAGTGGAACGAGCTGCCGCGCGCCTATCAGGCGATCTTCGAGGCCGCCACCGCCTACGCCAATGCCGATATGCTGGCGAAATACGACGCCCGCAACCCGGCGGCGCTGCGCCGGCTGGTCGGCGCGGGCGCGCAGCTCAAGGCGTTCCCGCCCGCCTTCCTCGACGCCTCCTACGCCGCCACCAACGAGCTTTATGCCGAGCTGAGCGCGAAGAACCCCGAGTTCAAGAAGGTGAACGACGCGCTGATCGCCTTCCGCAACGAGGAGTATCTGTGGTGGCAGGTCGGCGAATATCCCTATGACGGCTACATGATCCGCGCCCGCACGCGCGGCTGATCAGGCGCCGGAACGCCAGGAAGGCAGACGATGACGAAGAAAATCGAACGCCGCACCGTGCTGCGCGGCGCTGGCCTGGCCGCCGCGGCCACCACGCTCGCCGCGCCCGCCATCGCCCAGACCGCGCCGCAGGTCCGCTGGCGCCTGACGTCGAGCTACCCGAAGTCGCTCGACACCATCTATGGCGCCGCCGTGCTGCTGTCGAAATATGTCGGCGAGGCCACGGACGGGCGCTTCGTCATCGACGTCTTCGCGCCGGGCGAGATCGTGCCGGGGCTGCAAGCCTTCGACGCGGTGCAGAACCACACGGTCGAGGTCGCCCAGACCGCGCTGTACTACTACATCGGCAAGAGCCCGGCTTTCGCGCCCTTCACCACAATGCCGTTCGGCCTGAACGCGCGCCAGCAGACCGCGTGGCTCTATCATGGCGGCGGGCTCGACCTGCAGAACGCCTTCCTCGCCAAATACAACGTCATCGGCTTTGCCGGCGGCAACACCGGCGCGCAGATGGGCGGCTGGTTCCGCAAGGAGATCAAGACCGTCGCCGACATCAAGGGGCTGAAGATGCGCCTGCCGGGCATTGCCGGGCAGGTGCTGGCGCGGCTCGGCCTGGTGCCGCAGAACCTCGCCGGCGGCGACATCTACCCGGCGCTGGAAAAGGGCACCATCGACGCCGCCGAGTTCGTCGGCCCGGTCGATGACGAGAAGCTCGGCTTCAACCGCGTCGCGCCCTATTACTACTATCCCGGCTGGTGGGAGGGCGGTCCGACCATCCATTTCATCGCCAACCAGCAGGCTTGGCAGGATCTGCCCAAGCCCTACAAGGCCGCCTTTGAGGCCGCGAGCGCCTATGCCAATGCCGACATGCTGGCGAAGTATGACGCGCGCAACCCGCCCGCGCTGCGCCGCCTCGTCGCCGGCGGCGCGCAGCTGCGGCCTTTCCCGGCGGAGGTGATGGACGCCGCCTACAAGGAGAACACCGCGCTGATGGCGGAGATTTCGGAGAAGAACCCCGATTTCAAGACCATCTACGAGTCGATGCTCGGCTTCCGCAACGAGGAATACCTCTGGTGGCAGGTCGGCGAGTATCCCTATGACGGCTACATGATCCGCGCCCGCACGCGCGGGTGAGGGTCTGCTCCGGCGCGACAGGGCGGCTTGCGGGCCGCCTTTTTGTTTCCGCGCCGCGTCAGACCGCCTTGCGCGGCTCTTCCACCGGCGGCGCGGGCACGGCGCGCGGGGCCGGGCGGTGCTGGCGCATCGCATAGAGGCCCGCCGCCATGATGAGGGCGATGCCGGCGATGGAGACGAGGTCGGGCATGGCGCCGAACAGCCAGGCGCTCAGCCCGACCGAGCACACCACCGCCGCGTAGCGGAACGGGGCGATGGCGGCGGGATCGTTGCCGCGGAAGGCGGCGATGGTCAGCATGTGCCCGCTGATCAGGGTGACGCTGCCGCCGAACAGATAGCCGAGCGTGACGAGGTCGAGCGGCTGCCAGCCCTCCACCAGGCCGCCGCCGAAGCCGAGCAGCATGCCGACGAAGGTCGTCGCCAGTGTTACGACGAGCGTCGGTACATGCCGGCCGATGCTGCCGGTGACGAAATCGCGCAGCGCGACCAGCAGCGCCGAGCCGAGCGGCAGCAGCGCCATGGCGTCGAAGGCCGAGGTGCCCGGCTTGATGATCAGCGTCACGCCGAGAAAGCCGACGAGGACCGCCAGCCACTGGCTCCAGCCGATCCGCGAGCCGAGGAACAGCACCGCCACCGCCATGGTGACGAGCGGAGCCACCTGGATGATCGCCGCCGCGTCACCGAGCGACATGGTGATGATGGCGGTGATGAACAGGATGGCGACGCCCGCCTCTGCCACCGCGCGCAGCAGCACCCGCCGGTCGAAGGCGAAGCGCAGCGCCGGCAGTTCGCCCTTCCAGGCCAGCAGGCCGAGCAGGAACACCCCCGCCATCACGCCGCGCACCGCGAGAACCTGCGTCGGCGGAATGTGCGCCAGCGCCAGCTTCGAGAAGGCGTCGTTCGTCGCGAAGATGGAGGAGCCCGCGATCATCAGGAGGATGCCGCGGCGCAGGGCAGAGGAGTGGTGCATGGGAACGGGTGCCGAAGGAGGGGTGGCACGTTGAGCCACGCAATGACGTTGGAATAAAGACCTGGCACCCGTGTGGCCAGACCTATAGCCCTGCGCCTGCGTCAGGTCGGCTCAGCCTTCCTCGCATGCCGGCTCGCCGGCTACGACGAGACCGCCCGCGCGGCGTTCCAGCGATTGGGACACCATGCACAGGCCGAGCGCACCGACCGACAGCGCCGCGCCGATCCATGGCAGGTCGACATAGCCGACGCCGAGCGTGATGGCAGCCCCGCCGATCCACGCGCCAGTGGCATTGCCGAGGTTGAACGCGCCCTGGTTCAGCGTCGAGGCGAGGTTGGGCGCGCCGACGGCGGCGTCCACCACGCGCATCTGGATCGGCGGCACCACGGCGAAGACGAGGATGCCCCAGACGAAGACGGTGGCGACCACGGCGACCATGTCGGCGCTGGCGAAGACCAGCACGACGAGGATGGCGGCCAGGCCGACGAAAGTCGCCATCAGCGAGGGCATCAGCCGCCAGTCGGCCAGCTTGCCGCCGAGGATGTTGCCGATGGTGATGCCGACGCCGAACAGCAGCAGCACATAGGTCACGACATGCGGCGTCAGCCCGGTCACGTCGCGTAGCAGCGGTGCGATATAGGTGAAGACGGTGAACAGGCTGGCCGAAGCCAGCACGCTCATCATCATGGTCAGCAGTACCTGCGGGCGCTTCAGCACGGCGAATTCGCGGATGATGTTGCCGGCGGAATGGGGAATGTCGCGCGGCACCCACAGCGCGATGGCACTGACCGCGAGGATGCCGATGACCACCACCGCCCAGAAGGTGGAGCGCCAGCCCAGCGCCTGGCCGAGCGCGGTGCCGAGCGGCACGCCGAGCACGTTCGCCAGCGTCAGCCCGGCGAACATCAGCGCTATGGCGCTGGCGCGCTGCTTCGGCGGCACCAGATTGGCCGCGACCACCGCGCCGATGCCGAAGAAGGCACCATGGCAGAAGGCGGTGACGACGCGCGCGCCCATCAGGAACCAGTAGTCCGGCGCGACGGCGCAGAGGAAATTGCCGATCACGAACACGCTGGCGAGGCCCATCAGCGTGCCCTTGCGCGGCAGCGCATTGGTGATGATGGCGACGATCGGCGCGCCGATGACGACGCCGAGCGCATAGCCGGTCACCAGCAGCCCCGCCGCGGGGATCGACACGCCGAGGTCGCTCGCCACCTCGGGCAGCAGGCCCATGATGACGAACTCGGTGGTGCCGATGCCGAACGAAGCCATGGCCAGGGCCAACAGCGGGAGCTGCATGGACGGACTCGCTTGATTGTGGGTCTCGGTTCGCCGCGTAGGTAGCACTACGGACTAGAGCAGCATATGCACATCATGTTGCGACGCAGCAATAAAGCCGCGCGCGACCCAGCCATGCGGGGATGCAGGGCAGAAGGTGGATTGTCTCAGCCGCCGGTGACGCTCATATGGCGGCGCACCGCCGGGGCCTGGCCGGGGCGGTCGATGACGAAGTCGTGCCCCTTGGGCTTGCGGAAGATGGCGTCGTCCAGCGCGGCGTGCAGCTTGTCGTCGCTTTCCGAGGCGCGCAGGGGCGCGCGCAGGTCCGCCGCATCGTCCTGGCCGAGGCACATATAGAGCGTGCCGGTGCAGGTGACGCGCACCCGGTTGCAGCCCTCGCAGAAATTATGCGTCAGCGGGGTGATGAAGCCGAGCCGCCCGCCGGTCTCCTTGATGGAGACGTAGCGCGCCGGGCCGCCGGTGCGGAAGGCGATGTCCTCCAGCGTCCAGCGCTGCGCCAGCCTGTCGCGTACGGTGGAGAGCGGCAGATACTGGTCAAGGCGCTCCGCCCCGGTCTCGCCCAGCGGCATCACTTCGATCAGCGAGACGTCCATGTCGCGCCCATGCGCCCATTCGATCAGCGCGGGGATCTCGTCCTCGTTCTCGCCGGCGAGCGCGACGGCGTTGAGCTTCACATGGATGCCGGCGTCCTGCGCCGCATCGATGCCGGCGAGCACCTTGTTGAGGTCGCCCCAGCGGGTCAGCGCGCGGAACTTCGCCGGGTCCAGCGTGTCGAGCGAGACATTGATGCGCTTCACGCCGCAATCAGCCAGCTCCTTGGCGAAGCGGGCGAGCTGCGAGCCGTTGGTGGTGAGCGTCAGTTCCTCCAGCGCGCCGGAGTCGAGATGGCGGCCGAGCGAGCGGAACAGGGTCATCACGTCGCGGCGCACCAGCGGCTCGCCGCCGGTCAGGCGCAGCTTCTTCACGCCGCGGGCGACGAAGGCCGAACACAGCCGGTCGAGTTCTTCCAGCGTCAGCAATTCGGGCTTGGGCAGGAACGTCATGTGTTCCGCCATGCAATACACACAGCGGAAATCGCAGCGGTCGGTCACCGAGACGCGCAGATAGGTCACCGCGCGGCCGAACGTGTCGACCAGCGGGGCGTGATGCATCTCACGCTGGAAACGGTCGATGATGGCTTCCTGCTGGCTCACGGACGAACTCCCGAGGTGCCGTTAGGTGACACCCTTTTCACATATTTCTAAACACTCGACGGGTGGGTGCCAAGGCGCGGCTGCCTATCGCCCGATTGTTCGCGTCACTTGAACATCACGTCGGGGTGAGGTTCTTCCCCTCGCGCACGGCGCCGACACCCGCCATCCATTCCGCACGGCCTGCGGCCGGGATCGGCCGCCGGCTTGGCGCGCGCGGCATTGATGTCTATGTGGGGAGCACACGCCACCGGGGAAAGATCGCCGTGACCGACGCCTGGCCGACCGAGATCCGACTGCACAAGGACCACAGCGCGCTCACCATCGCCTTCGAGGATGGGGCGAACTTCACGCTGCCGGCGGAATATCTGAGGGTGGAAAGCCCCTCGGCCGAGGTGCAGGGCCATTCGGCGGCGGATCGCCAGCTGGTCGCCGGCAAGCGCGAGGTGCGCATCCAGGAACTCATCCCGGTCGGCAACTACGCGGTGCGGATCGTCTTCGATGACGGCCATTCGACCGGCATCTTCACCTGGGACACGTTCCACGAACTCGGGCGCGAGCAGGAGACGCGCTGGACGCGCTATCTCCAGGAGCTGGCCTCGAAGAACCTCTCGCGCGACGCCGCCGGCACGGTGCGCCGGCACTGACTGTCTGGACGTCCTTGAGAAGGACAGCGTCATCCTGAGGTACCCGGCCAACGGCCGGGCCTCGAAGGATGTTCGTCCGGGTGCGCTTGAAGGACCATCCTTCGAGGCGCGCTGCGCGCGCACCTCAGGATGACGGTGCTTTTCCTGCGCCCGGATAGGCCGTCAGTTGTTCAGCACGACGACCGTGGTGCCGATGTTCACCCGGTTGTACAGGTCGGTGACATCGTCATTGGTCATGCGGAAGCAGCCGGAGGAGACGGCCTGGCCGATGGTCTCGGGCTCGTTCGAACCGTGGATGCGGTAGAGCGTCGAGCCGAGATACATGGCGCGGGCGCCGAGCGGATTGTCGATGCCGCCGGGCATGTAGCGCGGCAGGTCGGGGCGGCGCTTGAGCATCTGCGGCGGCGGCGTCCAGCCCGGCCATTCGGCCTTGCGGGTGATGGTCTTGACGCCCGACCAGCGGAAGCCGTCGCGGCCGACGCCGATGCCGTATTTCAGTGCCATGCCGTTGTCCTGCACGAGGTAGAGCCGGCGCTCGGCGGTGTTCACGATGACCGTGCCCGGCTTGTACTTGCCGTCATAGCGCACGGTCTGGCGCGGCACGGGCGAGCCCGAATAGCCGCTCTTCGGTCCGTTGCCGAAGTCGAACGGCTTCGGGAAAACATTGCCGAAAAAGCCCTGTGCGGAAGCGGGCGCCGCGCCCGCCACGATCAGCCCGGCCATCAATGCCGCGGTGGCCATTATTCTCAGTCGCATTTCATGCCCCACAAAGAAACGCCCAGACGTTCTCCGGCCCATTCGCGCAGCCCATACCGACGCTTCCCGACCGGCTGTCGGCGATTATGACGTGGAAACCGCCAAGGAAGCCTTGACGAAGCGGTGAAATGACCGATTGCCGATGGGGTATGGCGTCGGGGACACAGGGATGACGCAAAGGCTCACCGCCTACGCCTCTTGCGATAACGTCGTGCGGGCGGGCTATACCCGCGCCGACAAATTGCCGATCCTGTACGTCGCGACAATATCGAACAGGAGATACCCGCATGGCGGCCGATACCGCAGCATCGCACGCGGCTCAGGCGGTCGAACTCCTACCCATCGTCGTGCTGCTTGGCGCGGCTGTCATCGCGGTGCCGCTGTTCAAGCGGCTGGGGCTCGGCTCGGTGCTGGGCTATCTCGCCGCGGGCCTCGTCATCGGGCCGTTCGGGCTTGGCGTGTTCACCGATCCGCAGTCGATCCTGCACGTCGCCGAGCTCGGCGTGGTCATGTTTCTGTTCGTCATCGGGCTGGAGATGCAACCCTCCCGCCTGTGGGCGATGCGGGGGGAGATCTTCGGCCTCGGCCTGGCGCAGGTCGGCCTGTGCATCGCGCTGTTGACCTGCGTCGGCCTGGCGCTGGGCTATCCCGTGCCCGAAAGTTTCATTGCCGGCACCGGCTTCGTGCTCACCTCCACCGCCATCGTCATGCAGATGCTGGAGGAGCGGCGCACGCTGGCCGTGCCGAAGGGCCGGCGCATCGTCGCCATCCTGCTGCTGGAAGACCTCGCCATCGTGCCGCTGCTGGCGCTGGTCGCCTTCCTGGCGCCGGGCGGAGCCGAGGTCACGCTGACGGAGCGGCTGGCCGGCATCGCCCTCGGCCTCGCGGCGATCGCCGCGCTCATCCTCGCCGGGCGCTACCTGCTCGATCCGATGTTCCGCATCCTCGGCAAGGCCAAGGCACGCGAGGTGATGACGGCGGCGGCGCTGTTCGTCGTGCTCGGCGCGGCCTTCGCCATGCAGCTGGTGGGCCTTTCCATGGCGATGGGCGCCTTCCTCGCCGGCGTGCTGCTGTCGGAATCGACCTTCCGTCACCAGCTTGAGGCCGACATCGAGCCGTTTCGCGGCATCCTGCTCGGCCTGTTCTTCCTCGGCGTCGGCATGGCGCTGGATCTTGCCGTCATCGCCGCCAACTGGCGGCTCATCGCGATCGCCGTCGTCGCCTACATGGTGCTGAAGTTCATCGGTATCTATGCCATCGCCCGGCTGTTCCGCGCCAGCAACCGCGAGGCGGTCGAGCGCGCGGTGCTGATGGCGCAGGGTGGCGAGTTCGCCTTCGTGCTTTACGCCGCGGCGACCTCGGTCGGCATCATCGATATGGAATCCAACGCGGTGCTCGCCGCCACCATCATCGTCTCGATGGCGCTGACGCCGGTCCTGGTCATCGCGCATGACCGGCTGATGCCGAAGGCGGCGCCCTCCACGACGGGCGTCGAGGTGGCGCAGAACCTCAATGCGAACGTGCTGATGATCGGTTTCGGCCGGTTCGGCCAGATCGTCAGCCAGCCGCTGCTGGGCCATGCCTGCTCGATCTCGCTGATCGAATCCGATCCGGACCTGATCCGCGATTCCCGCGATTTCGGCTTCAAGGTCTATTACGGCGACGGTACCCGGCTCGACATATTGCATGCCGCCGGCGCCGCCGGGGCGCGGCTCATCATCGTCGCGGTGAACGATGCCGAGGCGGCGCTGAAGATCACCGAGCTGGTCAAGGCGGAATTCCCGCTGGTGCCGGTGCTGGCGCGGGCGATCGATCGCGAGCACGCGGCGGCGCTGCTCAATGCCGGCGCCGATTTCCAGATCCGCGAGACCTTCGAATCGGCGCTTGTCCTGGGGGAAAAGGCGTTGGAGATGATGGACGCGGAAGAGAGCGAACGGGCCGAGGTGATGGCCGACGTTCGTCGCCGCGACGCCGAACGGCTCTCTTTGGAGCTGACCGGCGGCCTCTACGATACGGCGGCGCGCAGCCTCATCCTCGGTAATCTGCCGCTGAAGCCGGCCCCGTCCGGCGAGGCGTCGTGATGAGCGGCGCCGACGCGGCCATCGCCTCGGTGCTGCGCTTCTGGAACGAGGCGGGCGAGGATCTGTGGTTCGCCAAGGACGAGGCGTTCGACCGCCGCTTCCGCGAGCGCTTCCTCGACCTTCACCTGGCGGTGGCGGCGCGCCGGCACGACGACTGGATCGGCACGGTGGAGGGCGCGCTGGCGCTGATCATCCTCGCCGACCAGTTCCCGCGCAACGCCTGGCGCGGCACCGCGCATATGTACGCCACCGATCCGCTCGCCCGGCTTTATGGGCGGCAGGCGGCGCAGGCCGGCTTCATGGCGCAGGTGGCGGACGCGCTGAAGGTGTTCTTCGTGCTGCCCTTCGCCCATTCCGAGAATGCCGCCGACCAGGACCTGTGCGTCGCGCTGAGCGCCGTGCTGGACGCGGAGGCTCGCGAGCATGCCGAGATGCACCGCGACATCATCCGCCGCTTCGGCCGCTTCCCCCATCGCAACGCGATGCTGGCGCGCGAGACCACGCCGGAGGAAGCCGCCTTCCTCGCCAATGGCGGCT
This sequence comes from Ancylobacter sp. VNQ12, assembly GCF_049445835.1. Classification (NCBI taxonomy): domain Bacteria; kingdom Pseudomonadati; phylum Pseudomonadota; class Alphaproteobacteria; order Hyphomicrobiales; family Xanthobacteraceae; genus Ancylobacter; species Ancylobacter sp. VNQ12. The sequence goes on from NZ_JBMSDU010000001.1 coordinate 589,051, forward strand.
TCTCGGGCTGACGATCGGGCGTCGCCACTGCCACGCGGCGGCCGATAAGTGCTACTCACGCTCTCCGGTGCCGCCGCGTCGGGATTGCTCCGATTCGACGCGCACGCATCCGGTTGGGTTGCAGGGGTCGAGATCGTGGCGATTGGTGAAGTTTACGAGACATATGATGCGGTCGGTCTGGCGGAGCTGGTGCGCCGCCGCGAAGTGACGCCCGGGGAGTTGCTCGACGAGGCGCTGGCGCGCGTCGAGGCGCTCAATCCGAAGCTGAACGCGGTGGTCATGCTGGAAGAGGGCGTCGCCCGCCGGCTGATCGAGGAAGGCCTGCCGGACGGCCCGCTCAAGGGCGTGCCGTTCCTGCTCAAGGACCTCGGCGCCGAGGCGATCGACTTCCCCTCGAACAATGGCTCGCGGCTGTTCGCCAATACCCGCTACGGCAAGGATTCTTCGATCTACGCACGTCTCAAGGCGTCCGGCCTCGTCACTTTCGGCCGTACCACCTCGCCCGAGGGCGGTGTCGGGCCGACGACGGAGGCCGCCGTCTATGGCGGGCCGACCCGCAATCCCTGGAATCCCGACCACACCTCCGGCGGCTCGTCCGGCGGGGCGGGGGCGGCGGTGGCGGCCGGCATCATCCCCGCCGCGCACGGCTCGGATGGCGGCGGCTCGGTGCGCATTCCCGCCTCCTCATGTGGGCTGTTCGGCTTCAAGGCCACCCGCGCGCGCCTGCCGGACGGGCCCTATGTCGGCGAGGGTTGGGGTGGAATGGCGATCGACGGGTTCCTTACCCGTTCGGTGCGCGATACGGCGGTGCTGCTCGACGCGACCCACGGTCCCGATCTCGGCGCGCCCTATCACGCCCCGGCGCTGGAAGTAGGATTCGCGAAGTCGCTTGCTCGCCGCGACGGACCGCTGCGCATCGCCTTCGCCACCACGACGCTGACCGGAGAGCCGATCCATCCTGAATGCCGTGTGGCGGTCGAGAAGGCGGCGAAGCTGCTTGAGGGGCTCGGTCATCATCTCATCGAGGCCCGTCCCGGCGCCGACACCAACGGCATGATGGCTGCCTGGCTCAAGGTGGTGGCCTGTGGCGCCGCGCTTTCCGTCGAGAGCTTCACGAAGAAGCGGGGCGCGCCGCTGGCAGAAGGCGAGATCGAAAGCGTCGCGCGAAGCGCCATCGACTATGCGCGTACCGTGAGCGGTGCCGACTATCTCGAATCGATCAACAAGGTGCACGCTTTTGGCCGCGAGCTTGCCGGCTTCTTCCAGGACTACGACGTGCTGCTGACCGCGACGCTTGCCGAGCCGCCGGCGAAGATCGGCCGCTTCAACCATGTCGGCCGGGACTTCGTCGATTACCGTCTCGGCAAGGGCATGGTGTTCGAATATTCGCCGTTTGCCACGGCCTTCAACGCTTCTGGCCAGCCGGCGGCCTCGCTGCCGCTGCACTGGACGCCGGAGGGCCTGCCGGTTGGCGTTCAACTCGGCGCCGCCGCGAACCATGAGGAGCTGCTGCTCGGCCTCTGTGCGCGGGTGGAAGAGGCGGCGCCGTGGTTCCAGCGCCGCCCGCCCGTCACCTACGCCGCGTTGCGCTCATAGGTGATCCGGCCGCCGCAGATGGTGACGGCCACTTTCAGCGCATCGATCTCCTCCGGCGGCGTCGCTTCGATGTCGCCGGTGAGGATGACGACGTCGCCGACAAGGCCCGGGCGGAGCCGGCCCTTGCTCGCCTCGGTGAATTCGGTGAACGCACCGTCCACGGTGAAGCCGGCGATGGAATCGGCAAGGCTCTGGCGCTCGTCCGGCGCGCCCTCGAACACCGGCCCGCGCGTCACCGCCGTCTTGATGCCAAGCAGCGGGTCGAGCGGGGCGACCGGCCAGTCGCTGGCGAAGACAAGGCGCGCGCCGGTGTTGCGGATGCTCTGCCAGGGATAGGCGAGCCGCATCCGCTCGCGCCCGACCATGGAGAGGATGGGCTCGGGCGGGTAATAGCCGCCCGGCGCATGGGTCGGCTGCATCGAGGCGATGACGCCGAGCCCGGCAAAGCGCGGCAGGTCGGCGGGCGCCAATATCTCGATATGCTCGATGCGGTGTCGGCTGTCGCGGCGGCCATTGGCCCGCTGCGCCGCTTCATAGCTGTTGAGCGTGCGGTTGACGGCGGCGTCACCGATGGCGTGGACCGTGATCTGGAAGCCGAGGCGGTCGATCTCCGTGCAGATGGCGTCGAACTCGTCCTGCTCGAAATAGGAGGAGCCGCGCACGCCCGGTGCGGTGTCGTAGTCGGCGAACATGTGGGCGGTGGTGGATTCGACCACGCCGTCCATGAAGATCTTCACGAAATCGGCCTTCAGCCGGTCCGAGTGCCAGCGCCGGCGCATCTCCACCGCCTTCTCCAGCTCGGACAGCGCCATGCCGGGCAGGAAGCGGAACGGCACGCGGCCGCGCACGGTCAAATCGCCCGCCGCCTCGATCTCGCCGAGCAGCTCCAGCTGGTAGAAATTGCCGTCCATGTTGTGGAAGCTGGTGATGCCGAGCGAGGCGCAATAGGCGAGCCCCTGCTTGATGATCTCCTTGTCGATGGCGCGCTGCGCGGGCGTCGGCGGGCTCGCGGGCTCCACACCCTGCAAACCGAGCATTTCGCGTCCGCCCGTCGGGGTGAGTTCGGCGACGGGGGCGAAGCCCTCGAATTCGCGCAGTTCGCCGGTGGCGAGGCCGTCCGCGCCCATGACGATCTCGTTGCCGGGCGGCACCTGCTTGCCGTTGAGGATGCCGGCGAGCTTCAAGGCGGGGGTGTTCGCCCACATGGTGTGATGGTCGCTGGCGAAGAAGGCGAGTGGCCGGTCGGGCAGCACGCGGTCGAGCACATGGCGGGTGATCGGCTCATGATCGCCGAACATGAAATAGGCCGCCTGCTCGGCGATCAGCAGCTGGTCCGCCGGCTCGCGCGCCGCGCGCTGGCGTACCGCGGCGGCGATGGCGTCGAAGCCGGTCAGTCCGGCGAGCGACAGGCTGTTAAGCTGCGCGCCGCCGGTGAACAGGTGGATGTGGCTCTCGATGAAGCCGGGCAGCACGGAAGCGCCCCCGGCATTGATGCGGCGAAGCGCCGCTGGTGCGGCGGCGGCCACCTCGGCGCGGCTGCCGACTGCCAACACGAGCCCATCCTTGAGGGCAATAGCCTCGGCGTAGGGCCGTGCGGGATCCATCGTGATGACGCGGGCATTCTCGATGATGAGGTCGGCGGTCGGCACGGGCTGCTCCCAAATTTGGCGGGCTAAAAATATGATCACATTCTTAGCCGGCCGCCTTGCCGGAATCCAACCCGTCACATACGCTCCCTGAAAATCAGAACAGCGGCGCACGCGATGAGCGGGTGTCTTCCAGAGAACGGCAATAAAATCACGGGTGTATGATGCCGGAGCCTGCCGCGGCACAGGATAAGCGCGTCGCCATCGAGGCCAGGGGTATCGTCAAGGAATTCGGCCAGGGGCCGAGTGCCCTCCGGGCTCTCGACAATGTTTCCGTGTCGATCCGGGAGAACGAGTTCTTCACGCTGCTCGGGCCTTCCGGCTGCGGCAAGACCACCCTGCTGCGGATGATCGCCGGCTTCGAATTCCCCACCGAAGGCGCCATCCTGCTGCATGGCGAGGACATTGCCGGCCTGCCGCCGTTCAAGCGGCCGATCAACACCGTGTTCCAGAGCTACGCGCTGTTTCCGCACCTCACCGTGTGGGAGAACGTCGCCTTCGGCTTGCAGATGCTGGGTCGTCCCAAGGCCGAGATCGATCGGCGCGTCGGCGAGATGCTCAAGCTGGTGCGCATGGAGGAGTTGGCGCAGCGCCGCACCGACCAGATTTCCGGCGGCCAGGGCCAGCGCGTGGCGCTCGCCCGTGCGCTCGCGCCGGCGCCCAAGGTGCTGCTGCTCGACGAGCCACTCTCCGCGCTCGACTACAAGCTGCGCAAGGAGATGCAGATCGAGCTCAAGCGCATGCAGCACGAGACCGGCATCACCTTCGTCTTCGTCACCCACGACCAGGAAGAAGCGCTGACCATGTCGGACCGCATCGCGGTCATGTCGAAGGGCAAGGTGCTGCAGATCGGCTCGCCCTGGGACATCTACGACAAGCCGGCCGACCGCTTCGTCGCCGACTTCATCGGCGAGACCAACCTTCTCACTGGCGCCATCCTCGGCATTGAACAGGGCGTGGCGCGGGTAAGGCTGACATCCGGCGTCGAGATCGCCGCTACCGTCGCCGAAGGGCTGGTGCCGAGGGCCGAAGTCACTGTCGTCGTCCGCCCGGAACATGCGCGGGCGGTGCCGGGCGGGGGAGGCCAGCTTTCGGGCCTCGTCGAGAACGTCGTCTATTTCGGCACCGACACGCATATCCACATCAAGCTCGACGGCGGCGAGCTGTTCATGGTGCGCCAGCAGAACAGCCGCACGCAGTCCTGCGGTTTCGCGGTCGGCGACCGCGCCGGCATCGAGATCGCGTCCGATGCGGCGCAGGTTCTGAGAGACTGACCATGGCGAGCGCTGCCGAGACGGCGAGGAAGGCGGAACGGGAGAAAATCCGCGGGCGCTGGCTGCTGTCGGCGCCGGCGCTGATCATCATCTTCGTCGCGGCCACCGGCCCGCTCTTCGTGATGCTGGCCTATTCCTTCATGGCCAAGGGCGACTATGGCGATGTGAAGCCGGTCTTCTCGCTGGACGGGTGGTTCTCCGTGCTGTTCCAGCGCGACATGTTCGACGACACGCTCTCGCTCGCCGACGCGCATCTGTCGATCGTCTGGCGCTCGCTGCGGCTGTCGGTGATCACCACCCTCGCCACCCTCGTGCTGGGCTTCCCGACGGCCTATTTCATCGCCACCCGGCCGCGCAACACCCGCGAGGTCTGGGTGTTCCTGGTGACCATCCCGTTCTGGACCAACCTGCTGATCCGCACCTTCGCCATGCAGCAGGTGATCCGCAACGAGGGCATCATCAACTCGCTGCTGCGCGCCGCCGGCATCATCGATCAGCCGTTGCAGATCATGTACACCGACTGGGCGATCCTGTTCGGCATGGTCTATGTCTACCTGCCGCTGATGGTGCTGCCGCTCTATGCCAGCATGGAGAAGATCGACTTCCGCCTGGTCGAGGCGGGCTACGATCTCTATGCCGGCCGGCTCAGCGTGCTGCGGCGCATCATCATCCCGCTGGTGATGCCGGGCATCGTCGCCGGCTCCATCCTCGTCTTCATTCCCTCGCTCGGTGCCTATGTCATTCCGCGCGTGCTGGGCGGGGGCAAGAACATGATGCTCGGCAACCTGATCGAGCTGCAGTTCGGCGCCGGCCGCAACTGGCCGCTCGGCGCCGCGCTGTCCATCACGCTGATGGCGCTCGTGATGCTCGCTCTCATGGTCTATGTGCGCAACGCCACCCGCTCGGGAGCGCAGCATGGCTAGGCGCTTCGACATACGCAGCCAGCCCGGCTTCGGCACCATCGCGATGTTCACCTTCGCGCTGCTCTATCTGCCGATCATCACGCTGGTTGCCTACGCCTTCAACGCGAGCGAGTCGTTGACCGTCTGGGGCGGCTTCTCGCTGCGCTGGTTCAACGATGCCTGGCAGAACGAGGCGGTGAAGGACGCGGCATGGCGCTCGCTGGTGATCGCCGCCTTCGCCGCGACCATCGCCACGGCGGCCGCGACCATGGCCGCCATCGCCACCACCCGCACCGAACCCTATCGCGGCCTCGGGCTCAAATACGCCTTCATCAACCAGCCGCTGATGGTGCCGGAGATCGTCACCGCCGTGGCGCTGCTGATCGTGTTCTCGCGCATCAAGGTGTGGACTGGCTATTCCGGCCTCGGCTACCTGATCCTGGCGCATACGGCGTTCTGCATCCCCTTCGCCTATCTGCCGATCCGGGCGCGGCTGGAGAGCATGGATTCCTCGCTGGAGCGCGCGGCGGCCGATCTCTACGCCACGCCGTGGCAGGCGTTCCGCCGGGTGACTCTGCCGCTGCTGCGCCCCGGCATCATCGCCGGCTTCATGCTCGCCTTCGTCATCTCGCTCGACGACGTCGTCATCAGCGAGTTCGTCAAGTCGGGCGGGCAGGACACGCTGCCGACCTATATGCTCGGCCAGCTCCGCCGCGTGGTGACCCCGCAGGTCAACGCCATCGCGACAGCCTTCCTCGCTCTTTCCGTTCTGCTCGTGACGGCATTTTTCTTCATCAACCGCAAGAAAACTTGAAAACAAAGACCTGAAGACAACAAAACCTACGGAGACGGAACATGAACTGGAAGATGACGGCGGCCAGCGCGGCCGTGGCGATCCTCGGTTTTGCCGGCAGTGCCGCGGCCGAGGGCGCGCTCAACATCTACAATTGGGGCGACTACACCAGCCCCGAGATGATCAAGAAGTTCGAGGACAAGTACAAGGTCAAGGTCACGGTCACCGACTACGATTCGAACGACACCGCGCTCGCCAAGGTGCGCGCCGGTGGTCATGGCTTCGACATCGTGGTGCCCTCCGCCAACTACGTGCCGATCTGGATCAAGGAAGGGCTGCTGCTCGAAGCGCGCCCCGACCAGATGGAGAACTTCAAGAACGTCGATCCGCGCTGGGTGGACGTTCAGTGGGATCCGGGCCGCCACTACACCGTTCCGTGGCAGTGGGGCCTGAGCGGCATCGGCGTGAACAAGAAGGTCTATGGCGGCGATATCAACACCTCGGCGATCTTCCTCGATCCGCCGAAGGAGCTGGTCGGCAAGATCAATGTCGAGCCGGAAATGAGCGACGTGCTGTTCGCCACCATCAAGTATTTCGGTGGCAGCTGGTGCACGGCCGACAAGGAAGTGCTCAAGAAGGTGCGTGACAAGCTGGTCGAGGCGAAGCCGAAATGGCTCGCCATGGATTACAGCGTCACCGAGAAGCTGCCCTCGGGCGACTATGCCGGCGTCTATTACTGGAACGGCGCCATCCTGCGCTCGCGCCTGAAGAACCCGGACATCGCCTTCGGCTATCCCAAGGAAGGCTACCCGCTGTTCATGGACAGCGTCGCCATCCTGAAGGACGCCAAGAATGTCGAGAACGCCAAGCTGTTCATGAACTTCATCATGGAGCCCGAGAACGCGGCGATGATCTCGGCCTTCGCCAAATATGCCAACGGCATCAAGGGCTCCGCGCAGTTCATGCCGGCGGAGATGAAGGACGCGCCCGAACTCGTCATTCCCGCGCAGTTCGAGAAGGCCGGCGAGTTCCTGCAGGCCTGCCCGCCGGAGGTGAACGAGCTCTATACCCGCATCTGGACCGACGTGAACAAGTGAGCTGAGCGCCGCAGGGCAGGGGGCATCCGTCGTCGCCCCGCGCATGCCCGCTTCTGACGAACATCGAGAGCCGTCCGTGCCCCGCGCACGGGCGGCTTTCCTGTTTCCGACCGCTGCCGGCGCGTGGCACCCCAACGTATAGCGTGGCCAACCGAACGGCCGATATCGGTGCGGAGGGCGCTGACCCTAACGTCTGCGGACCAGCGGCCGCCCCGCATCGGCGGCGCAGATCGTTCCAGAGGGAGATGGGCCATGGAGCCAGCGCAGTTACCAACCGCCCTGAAGGCCGGGGAGCCGGCGCCCGGCTTCACGCTGCCGGCAACGCCGGACCAGTTCCTTTCGCTCGCCGATCTCAAGGGCGCGCCGGTCATCCTCGCCTTCTACCCCGCCGACTGGAGCCCGGTCTGCGGCGACCAGATGGGGCTCTACAATCAGGTGCTGCCGGAGTTCCACCGCTATGGCGCGCAGCTCGTCGGCATCTCGACCGACGGTGTCTGGTGCCATGCCGCCTTCGCCGCCGACCGCAAGCTGCACTTTCCGCTGCTGGCCGATTTCGAGCCGAAGGGCGCGGTCGCGCAGGCGTTCGGGGTCTATCGCCGGCATGAGGGCACCTCCGAGCGAGCGCTGTTCGTGCTCGACGGCGAGGGCACCGTCCGCTGGAGCTACGTCTCCCCGGTCGGCATCAATCCGGGCGCCGACGGCATTCTGGCCGCGCTTGAGGCGCTTGCCGCCCCGCCCGCCGCTACCCCCAAGGAAATGGGAGCCGTGTCATGAGCCATCTCACCCCGCCCGTCGGCCCGTCCGACCATATGCGCGGCCATGCCGACGCGCCGGTCACGCTGGTCGAATATGGCGATTTCGAATGCCCCTATTGCGGCGAGTTCTACCCCGAGCTGAAGGTGGTCGAGCGCGCCATGGGCAGTCTGCTGCGCGTCGTCTTCCGCAACTTCCCGCTCACCGAGGCGCATCCCCATGCCGCCCATGCCGCCGCCTTCGCGGAAGCGGCGGGCGCGCAGGGGCTGTTCTGGCAGGCGCATGACATCCTCTACGAGCACCAGGATGCACTCGACGATGAAAGCCTCATCGCCTATGGCCGCGTCATCGGGCTCGACCGGGCGCATGTCGTCGCGGCGCTGGAAGGCAGCCATGCCGAGAAGATCCGCCAGGACTTCGTCGACGGCCTGCACAGGGGGGTGAACGGCACGCCATGCCTGTTCATCAACGGCCAGCGCTATGACGGCCCACGCGACGCGCAGTCGCTCGCCGAGGTGATCGAGCGCGTGGCCCGCGCCTATGCGTGAGCGTCGGCCGGGCCGGGCTTCAGCCGCCCGGCCAGCAGCTCGATGAACGACCGCACCTTGGCCGGCACCAGCCGTCGGCTTGGATACACCGCCCAGATGGCGAGCGGCTCCGGCTCGGCGTCGTCGAGCACGACCGCGCGCAGCCGGCCCTCGGCGAGATCGGCGGCGACGTCCCACGCCGACAGGTTGGCGATGCCCAGCCCGCCGCGACAGGCCTCGTGGATCGCGTCGATCGAGTTGGCGGTGAAGCGGCCCGCCACCCTGACCTGACGGGTGGCGTCGGCGTTGCGAAAGCTCCAGCGCGCCGGCGCGGAACTGGTGAGGCATTCATGGGTGCCAAGCTCCGCCAGCGCGGTGGGTGTGCCGCGGCGCTCGACATAGGACGGCGCGGCGACGAGACGGCGCGGATTGTCGGCGAGGCGGCGGGCGATGAGGTTGCTGTCGCCGAGCTCGGCGATGCGGATGGCGAGATCGAAGCCGTCGGCGACGATGTCGACCAGCGCATCGGTCAGCTGCAGGTCGACCTGCACCTGCCGATAGCGCGCCATGAACGCCACCACCGCCGGCGCGACCACCTGCCGGCCGAAGGCGAGCGAGGCGCTGACCCGCAGCAGGCCGGAAGGACCCGAGCGGGCGCCGCGCACGCTGGCCAGCGCCGCGGCCTGCTCCTCCAGCAGCGCGCGGGCATGGGGCAGGAACACCTGCCCCTCATCGGTCAGAGACAGCGCGCGGGTGGTGCGGTGGAACAGCCGCGTGCCGAGTTCGTCCTCCAGCGCGGCGATCAGCCGGGTCGCCTTCATCGGCGACAGCCGCAGCCGACGCGCTGCCTCCGCCAGGCTGCCGGCGGTGGCGGTCTCACTGAGCAAAGCGAGGGCGGTAAAATCCATGATAACGAAACTCGATATAATCGTGCATCAGCGAAGGACACTATAACAAATTCGGCGTTGGTCTATCTCTCACATCAACGAAACCCAATTCCCCTCGCCATTCCTCCGGCGAGGCGCGGGAGAAGACCCATGTCCGTGCCGGATACGATCGCAGGCGAGGTGAGCCCCAAGGCGGCCCTCGGCCTCGGCTCCACTTTCGCCATGGCCGCCGCCGCCGGCGTCGCGGTCGCCAACATCTATTACAACCAGCCCATGCTTGCGGTCATCGAGCAGGACCTGCCGGGCAGCCTCGCCGGGGCCATCCCGACGGCAACGCAGCTTGGCTACGCGCTTGGCCTGTTCCTGCTGGTGCCGCTCGGCGATCTCGTCGAACGGCGGCGGCTGATCATCCTCCAGTTCGTGCTGCTGGCCGGCACGCTCGCCCTCGCCGCCGTCGCTCCCGGCGCGGCGGCCATGGTGGCGGTGTCGCTCGTCATCGGCCTCTTGTCGACGGTGGCGCAACAGATCGTCCCGCTGGCGGCGCATCTGGCAGCGCCGGAACGGCGCGGCGCCACGGTCGGTACCGTTATGGCCGGCCTGCTCACCGGCATCCTGCTCAGCCGCACGCTTGCCGGCTTCGTTGCCACCCATGCCGGCTGGCGCGAAATGTTCTGGCTCGCCGTGCCGATGGCGCTAGCCGCCGCCGGGTTGATGGCGCTGGTGCTGTCGCACAGCGCGCCGGATTCCGACATGAATTACGGCCGGCTGCTGCGCTCCATCGGCCATCTCTGGGTCGAGTTCCCCGCCTTGCGGCTTGCCGCGCTGACGCAGGCCGCGCTGTTCGCCGCCTTCACCGTGTTCTGGACCATCCTTGCCTTCCGGCTCGAACAGCCCGCCTTCGGCTTCGGTGCCGACATCGCCGGCCTGTTCGGTCTCGTCGGCGCGGTCGGCATCCTCGCGGCCCCGCTGGCCGGGCGTTTCGCCGACAGGCACGGCGCCACCGGCACGGTGCTGCTCGGCGCGGTGGTCACGCTGGCCTCGTGGATCGTGTTCGGCCTGTGGGGCTCGCTGGCCGGGCTGGTGGTCGGCGTGGTGCTGCTGGATTTCGGCATGCAGAGCGCGCTGGTGTCGAACCAGCACATCGTCTTCGCGCTGCGTCCTGCCGCGCGGGCCCGGCTCAACACCGTACTGATGGGCGCGATGTTCCTCGGCGGCGCGTTCGGCTCGGCCACGGCGACGCTGGCCTGGGACGCCGGCGGCTGGCACGCGGTGAGCGGGCTCGGCATCGCCTTCGCCTTCCTCGCATCCGGCCTTCAGCTGAATGCCGCGCGCCGGCGTCGCGGCTGAGGAGAGAGCGTCATGAACGCAAAGCGCATCATCGTCGTCGGCGGCTCCATTGGCGGGCTGTTCGCTGCCACCCTGCTGCACCGTGCCGGCTTCGACGTCACGGTGCATGAGCGCTCGATCCATGGGCTGGAGGGGCGCGGCGCCGGCCTCGTCGCCCAGCACGAGGTGTTCGCCATCCTGCGCGAGGCCGGCTTCGAGCATGTCGCCCGCATCGGCGTGACCGCGCCGGAGCGGATCTATCTCGACCGGGCAGGGGAGATCATCGAGCGCCAGCATATGCCGCAGACCCAGCTTTCCTGGGATGTGCTGTTCCGCAGCTTCCGCGAGTTGCTGCCGGACGAGCGCTATGTCGGCGGGCGGGCGGTGGTGGCGGTGACGCAGGATGCCGAAGCCGCCGGCGTGCATTTCGCCGATGGCGGGGTGGAGTGGGCGGACCTCGTCATCGGCGCCGACGGAATCGGCTCGCTGGTGCGCGGCGCGGTGGCGGGACCGCACTCGTGCCCGGATTACGTCGGCTACGCCACCTGGCGCGGCCTGGTGCCGGAGGCCGACATGCCGCGCGCGGCGGCGGACCAGCTGTTCGAGCGCTTCGCCTTCTACCAGATGCCCGGCTCGCACATTCTCGGCTATCTCGTCGCCGGGGCGGACGGGGCGACGACGGTCGGGCGCCGGCGCTACAACTGGGTCTGGTACCGGCGCTACACGTCCGACGAACTCGGCGAGGTGCTCACCGACATTGACGGTCGGCGACGGCCCTATTCGCTGGCGCCGGGGCGGGTGCGGCCAGAGGTGGTTGAGGCGATGCGGGCGGCTGCCGGCGACGTGCTGCCGGCCTCGTTCCGCGAGGCGGTGCGCGCCGAGCCCCGGCCTTTCCTGCACGCCATCTTCGATTATGCGACGCCGCGCATGGTGGCGGGGCGGATCGCGCTGCTGGGCGATGCCGCCTTTGTCGCCCGCCCGCACACCGCGATGGGTGTCGCCAAGGCGGCGGGCGACGCCATGGCGTTGCGCGACGCGCTGATCGCGCAGGACGACCTGACCACTGCGCTGGCGGCCTATGAAGGCGAACGGGCCTCGGTCGGCCGCTCCATCGTCGCCTATGGCCAGCGCCTCGGCCGCTCGCTCGGCTGAGGCCGCGGCCTAGCCGCTGCCCGAGGCCGAACAGCGGCCGAGCCCGCCCGGCGCCCGGCGCCATTCGCGGGTCTCGCCCAGGCTCTCAAGTCCGAGGAAGCCGATGATGGCGAGCCGTCCATTGGGCCTGAGCTCGGCGGAGAGACGATAGCGCCCGCCGGATTCGGGGTCATAGACCCAGCCGCCCTCATAGCGCCCGCCTTTCGGCTTCAGCCCGCCGAGAATGCGCAGGCCGCAGATCGGCTTGTCACGCGCGCCTTTGTTCGGGTTGTTGTCGTCGCGCAGCGGCTGGCCGTCCTCGGTCGGCGTCTTCAGCCACACGATGCGTCCGCATAGGTCGCCGCCGCACGGCGCGACCTCGATGGCCGCCTCGCCGTCGTCGGTGAGCCAGACGCCGCCGATCTCGCTCGACGCGCGCGCCGGCTCCGCTCCCCACAAGGCGAGGGCGGCGGCGGACAGCATCAGGCAGCGGCGCATCATCAGGCTCCGGTGGCAGGCGTGGCCGCCTGGGGTTTCGCGGCGTCGGACGGGGCGGGCTGAGGCGCGGCGATCTCGCGTTCCTCGGCTTCGGGCCCGATCAGCCAGACGCCGGCCAGGATCAGCCCGATGCCGATGGCGGGGATGAGCCCGACGCCTTCGTTGAAGATCAGCCAGCCGGCCAGCGGCACGGTGACATAGCTCAGCGTGGTCAGCGGGAATGCCTTGCCGAGCGAGGAGAACTTCAGGATCAGGATCCACGAGGCATAGGTGGCGAAATACAACAGCGCCGCCACCCAGGTGGCCGGCGTCGCGGCGACCGCTTGCAGGAACTCCGGCCCGAGCGGCAGGTCGCCGATCGCGCGCGAGGTCGCCTCGAAGGCGATCTGCGTCCCGGTGTCGACCACGAGATAGACGCCGACAAGCATCGGAAAGCGAAGGGTGGGCGGAACTCTCATCACGCGGGAACTCTCAACCCCGCCCGGCGCCTGTAGGCCGTAAGGTCGGGATCCCAGCGGGGAAAGCCGAACCACGGCGCCGCCAGGCGGACGGCGGCATGCAGCACTGGATTTAGGTGCTTGACCATGATTGTCGAGGGCATGAGCCCGCTGCCATAGCGCAGCTTGGAGGCATAGGCCGTCTGCCCGGTTTGAAGATAGCGCCGTCCCAGCCGCAGGCACAGCCGCACATTCTCCGCCCAGCTCACCGCATAGAGGTCGTTGTCGCGGGCGAGCGGGTAGGCCATGCCGAGGAACTTGTCGATCACCCGGTCGGGCTCGATCAGCAGCAGGTTGAACGCGGCAAGTTGTCCGTCGACGCGGTAGAAGGCGAAGGCGACCTTGTCGGGCAGGGCGGCGGCGACATTCTCGAAATAGCCGTCCGGCAGGTCTTCGAAGTCGCCATAATGCACATGGCTCTGCGCGCGGGTGCTTTCATAGAGTGAGCGCACCTCGCCCTCCCGCCCGGCGAGGGAGGAGCGCCATTCCACCTCCACCCGGCCGGCGCGCTTCAGCTTGCGCTTGAGGTCCTTGCGGGTGGCGGAGGAAAGTCTTGCGAGCCAGCCCTCGACCTCCGCGACTCCGTCGAGGTCGAGCACCGCATGCGGCAGGCTCTCCAGCGCGACATAGCCGGCCGCCATGAGCGCCGGGCCGACCAGCGCCATGTCGGACGGGGCGATGTCCTTGAAGGCGATCAGCCACGCCTTCTGCCGGCGCGCCTCCGCCTCGACCGCGCGCAGCAATTCGCCCAGCACCACCGACCGGCCGGCCTCATCGAGGGCGGGAGAGAGCACGAGCGGGCAGCTCTCGGTGAAGGGGGAGCCGACCGCCAGCAGCCGCCATTCCTGCCCGCGCACCAGTGCCCGCGCGCCGGCTTTCGCGAGACGGGCGAGGAAGCTGCTGGCGGGGGTGCCGGCCTCCTCCTGAAACGGCGTGTCGAGCCGGTAGCCGACGGTGAACAGCGGCGCGCCGGCAAGGAAGGCGCCTCCCGCCTCGACACGCGCCGCGCTCAGGCCGAAGGCTTCCGGCGTACCGGTCTCGCAGGCGACGAGATAGTCCCAGCCCTCGGCATCGCCAGGGCGGCATGTCTGCCAGTCGTCGCGCGAGAGAGCGGACACGCCGGAAACAACGCCTCCCACGGCGATGCCCGCCGGTGTGCAATGCCCTCGCATACCCCCGCCCAACGCATCGAAGGCCAGCGATTCAGGCACCATGCCCCGCTCCCAGCGGAACCGCACCCGCGCCCAGCAGGTCGTCCGCCTCGCGCGCGGCGCGCGTGTCCTCGAGCTCCACCGCCGCCCGGATCGGTGCCGGCACGGCGGTCTGCGGCGCGCTCTGGGATTCCGCGTCACGGGCAAAATGCGCCATGAATTCGATGACCCGCTCGCCCACGAGATGGCGCTGCCGGTCGACGGTGATGAGGTGGTAGCTGTCCTCCAGCACCATGGTGTCGACCACGCCGCCGAGGTGGCGTTGCAGGGTTATCGCATTGTCGAGGCTGGCGATATCGTCGTGCCTTGCATGCACGACGAGGGTTCGCTGGCGGATGCGCCCGAGCAGCTGCTTGACGGTGGAGGTGAGCCGCGAGAGCTCGCGCAGCGCCAGGGCCGGGGTGGCGAAAAGCCCAGCCTCGGCGCTGTTGCCGCCGCGCATTGACTGAGCGACCATGGCGCGGGCACGCTCGTCCTTCAGCCCGAAGGGCTCGCGCTCCTCGAAGCGGTAGTAGCGCACGAGCGGCGTGTTCATCACCCATCGCAGCAAGAAGCTGTATTTCGGGATCGACCAGCCGTCATAGGCCAGGGTGGGTGCCAGCATGATGAGGCCCCGCACCCGTCGGGGCTCCCGCGCCGCCAGCAGCGCCGCCAGCACCGCGCCCATGGACAGCCCGCCGACAAGCACGTAGGAGCAACGCTTTTCCAGTTCGCCCAGCGCCTCCAGCGCGCTGGCGTACCAGTCCTCATAGCTGGTCGCGGACAGGTCGTCTTCGCTGCCGCAATGGCCGGCGAGCTGGCAGCACATGGCGGTGTAGCCGGCAGCGGCGAGGCGACGCGCAATGTCGCGCATCTCGACGGGCGTGCCGCCGAGGCCGTGGATCAGCAGCACGCCGACGGGCCCGCGCTCATACAGAAGGGAATGATCGGCAACGGCTTTGGGCACGGTAACTCCTTACAGGCTGCCGGCGACGAGGACGATTCCCGCCATGATCAGCAGGGCGCCGGCCCAATGGTTCCGGCCGAGCTTTTCCCCGAGCAGCAGGCGGCTGGCGCCGAGCACGCCGAGGATGTTCAGGCTGGCGAGCGGGAAGGCGACGGCGAGCGGAACCAGCGCGAGGATGCGGATCCAGATCAGGAACTCGGCGACATAGACGGCGATGCCGGCAATGAGCCATGGCGTCGCCACCAGCGCGCGGGCGAAGGCACCCCACTGCCCCTTGCCCGGCGCGGGAACGCTGCCGGCTCCCAGCTTGAAGGCAAGCTGGCCGGCGACGTCGCACACCACCGACAGAACGAACAGTCCGACGATTTCCGCGTTCATTGCAGCAGCGCCCCCATGGCGGCGAGAATGCGCAGATTCGTTGCTTCGTTGACGCTTGCGCCGTCCCCCTGCGGCACGGGCCGCTGGCTGCGGTCGAGCCGCGCCAGCAGCGAGCGGAACATTCCCAGCGAACCCTCGGGCGAATAATCACCGCAGACATCCATGCCGAGCAAGGGGCGATGGGCGGCAATGGTGCCGATTGCCTCCAGCACGGCGTCCAGCGTCAGGCGACCCTGGTCCCAATTGGTCACCGCCTCGCCCGTGCCCAGCACGTCCTTGTCGAGGGTGATCCACACCGGCGCGTCCGGCAGCCGGGCTGCGATGGCGTCGATGCGCGCGCGCCAGTCGTCGCCGGCCAGCCCGCGCCATTTCAGCCCATCGCGGGCGATGCCGGCCGCAGCGGAGGCGCCGGCGTTCTCGAAAGCGGGGCCGGCATAGAAGGTCTCAAGGCCGGTCCAGGCATGCAGTTCCAGCCGTCCCGAGCGCAGCGCCTCCATGGTGGCGCCCTTGAGCTGGGGCGCTTCGATGTCGGGGCTCGCCGGCCCGATGGTGACGACGCGCCGCACCTGCGGCTCCTCCAGCGCGCGCGCCACCCAGGAGCCGCAGTTGAGGCTGGCGGGAAAGCGGACCCAGTCCGGATGGTTGTCGAAATGGACGATGCTCAGCGCTCGCGCGTGCCGCGTCGCCAGCAGCAGCGACAGATGGTGGAAGTCGCCTGAGCCGATGAAAGTGATCTCGCCCGCCTCCGGCGGCCCCAGCCGCGCGGCGAGCGCGGCGAGGGCGTCGCGGGCGGCAAGCAGGCGCAGGCGCGGGGCAAGGTCGCGGGCGGCGACGACATCGCCGCCCGTCGCGGCGCACATGGCCATCACGCCGGGCTGGGCCATGAGCGACCCGTCCGTATCGATGATGCGTATGCGCATGGGCGTCACGCCGACCTCACCACCTTCTCACCGGGGCGTGACCCGCGTGAACAGCTGGTCCAGCAAAGCGAGGCCGAGGTCGATCTCCTCATAGGAGATGGTGAGCGAGGGCGCGACGGTGATGACGTTCTTGTGGTAGCCGCCAATGTCCAGCACCAGGCCGTAGCGCTCGCCCTTGTGCATGAGGTCGCCCTTCAGCGCCTCGTCGACCATGAGGTCGACCAGCTTCTTCGACGGCGTGTAGCTGTCATGCGGCTCGCAGATCTCGATGCGCAGCGCGAGGCCGAGCCCGTCCACGTCGCCGACGATTCTGTGCCTGGTCTTCAGTTCCTTCAGCCCTTCGAGGAAGTAGGCGCCCTTGGCCGGAACGGTGGTGGCGTAGTCGTCCTCGCGCATCATGCGCATGGCTTCCAGCGCCACGGCGGTGCCGAGCGGATTGGCGTTGAAGGTCGAATGGGTCGAGCCGGCGGGGAACACGGCGGGGTTGATCAGCTCCTCGCGCGCCCACACGCCCGACAGCGGGTTCAGCCCGTTGGTCAGCGCCTTGCCGAACACCAGCACGTCCGGCGTGACGCCGAAGTGCTCGATCGACCACAATTTGCCGGTGCGGTAGAAGCCCATCTGGATTTCGTCCACGACGAGCAGGATGCCGTGCTTGTCCAGCACGCGCTTCAGCTCCGGGAAGAAGTTCGGCGGCGGGATGACATAGCCGCCGGTGCCCTGGATCGGCTCGACATAGAAGGCGGCATATTCGGCCTGGCCGACCTTGGGGTCCCACACGCCATTATATTCGCTCTCGAACAGGCGCTCGAACTTCTTCACGCACAGCTCGCCATATTCCTCCTTCGACATGCCGCGCGGGCCGCGGAAGTGATAGGGGAACTCGACGAACTGCGCGCGCTCGCCGAAATGGCCGTAGCGGCGGCGGTAGCGGTAGGACGAGGTGATGGCCGAGGCGCCGAGCGTGCGGCCGTGATAGCCGCCCTCGAAGGCGAACATCAGGCTCTTTCCGTTCGAGGCGTTGCGCACGATCTTCAGCGAATCCTCGACCGCCTGCGCGCCGCCGACGTTGAAATGCACCCGCCCCTTGCGGCCGAAGCGCTCCTGCGCGCCGATGGCGATCTCGGCGGCGAGCTCGATCTTCTCGCGGTGGAGATATTGGCTGGCCACCTGCGGCAGGCGGTCGATCTGGCGCTTCAGCGCCTCGTTGAGGCGTGGATTGGCGTAGCCGAAATTGACCGCCGAGTACCACATCTGCAGGTCGAGGAACTGCTGCCCTTCGTCGTCATAGATGAAGGAGCCCTCGCAGCGCTCGAAGATCTTCGGCACCTCGGTGTAGTGCACCGTGTCGCCATAGGAGCAGTATTCGGCTTCAAGCGCGTACAGGCGCTCGCGGTCGGCAGCGCTCGACAGCGGGCCGGCGGTGGGATTGCGATCAAGCATTTAGGTCCTCGAACGAAGGCCCGGCGGACGCGGGCATGGGTGGGCTCATTTCCGGGAAGAGGGCAGGCAGAGCGGCAAGAGCGTCGGCAAAGCTCGATATGGCGACATGCGGCAGCGCTTCTTCGGCACAGAAGGTCGCGAGGCTTCCCTTCGCGAGGACGAGATCGGCTCGTCGGGCGACGCAAAAATCGGACCGCCCGTCGCCGACCAGCACGAGCCGCGTGGCAGCCTCGGTCGCAGCGCACTTGCAGGTGCCGCTGCCGCAGCCCTCGCTGGCGTTGCTGAAGCTCGCCACCCACCGGTCGGTCCCGACCGGCAGCATGCGGTTGCAACTCACCGGCAGGTCGAGGCCGGCCGCCGCGAGCAGCGGAAGTATGGAGATGTCGAAGCCGTCGGAGACCACGGAGACGTCAGCGCCAACGCTGCGCACGGCAGCGACGAAGCGCACCACGTCGGGATCCAGCGTGATGTCGGCGAGGGCGCGGCGAATGTCTTCCGGCGTGGCGCGGATCAGCGCCACCTGCTCCGCGAGGCATTCGCGGGAAGAAATCGCGCCCGCCTGCCATCGTGACTCGATCGCGTGCCATTGCGGGTCGGCGAAGGTCTCGAGCAGGAAGTCGGTAGTATCGATGGGGCAGATGGTTCCATCGAAATCCAGCGCGAAATGTAGGGTCGGAGACGTGCCCATGTGAATGCCGAAGTAAGTAATAGATTTGTGTAAAATCTCATGCGCGTCTGAGAAAGGGTTTTCTTTCACGTAGTTGGCCCATTTTTTGTCGTTTTGCCCGATTCCGCGACTTCGATGGCCAAAGCGAGGGTCAGGTCGGGGCGATGTGCCTTTCGTCCGGAGGCTGTGCCGCCCGTTCTTCGACACGGACCTGTGTGCCTCGGACGTAGCGTCCGGAAGCGGTCGCACGGCGCGATCGCCGGGATTTCCGCTGGGTCACAAGGCGAGGCGGTGCGGAGGTGTCCGGACACGTGTTCAACTTGTCTTGAGCGGGGCGGCAATTCCGCTTCCGCCCTATCGGTCTGTGGACAAGGCGGGCTCCGGCGAGGCATCCGCCAGCGTGTTCGCGCAGGTGCTGGTCGGGTTCTGGCCGGAGAAGCGCGCCGCGAGCCAAGCGACGGCGGAGCGCGCGCTGGTGCGCGCTGTGGCGCCGTGCGAGGCCCAGGGTTCCTCGACATAGTCGACCTTGACGCCATCGCGGCAGAGCTTGCCGACATAGTCGCGCGTCGGTCGCGGCTCGACGATCTGGTCCATGACGCCCTGCGCCAGGAAGACCGGCACGCGGCCGGGCACCGGCACGCTGTTGCGGGCGATCAGGCGGTCCCAGTCGGGCCGCCGGTCGGCGTGATGACGCAGCAGGCCGGTCGTCTGATAGCCGGAGGCGTCGAGGCCGAGCGCGAGATCGTCGCCGAGGTCGAAGCTGCAGGTGCTGGCGATGCGCTCGGCGTTCGGCACCGCCTGCTTGCGGACGATCTCATCGAGCGGCAGGTCATAGGTTCGGCTCCACGACAGCGCCGCATAGGTGGCGACCACCTTGCCGGTGATCGAGTGAATGTCGTCATGCAGCAGCGGGCGCAGCTCGGTGGGAGCGGAGGCCGCCGCCACGCCGACAAGCTGCAGATCGGGCGCATAGCGCCGGGCGACCGAGCCGGTGAACAGCGCGGCATGCCCGCCTTGCGAGAAACCCCATGTGGCGTAGCGCGCGCCGGCATGGGCGCCGGGCAGTGCGCGCACCGCCCGCACCGCATCGATCATCGCATGCGCCTCGCTGGCGCCGACGAGATAGGGGTGCTGGCCGGGCTCGCCGAGGCCCTGGTAATCGGTCGCCACCACGACATAGCCCTTGGCGAGCAGTGCGTGCAGCCCGTCAATGCCGTCGAAGGCGCGGGCCGGCAGGCGCGAGGGCGCGCAGCCCGAGGCGATGCCGGTGGTGCCGTGACCCCAGGAGACGACGGGCCGCTGCGTTGCGCCGTCGATCGCGGGCGGCAGCACGGCGAGGCCGGAGACCGCGATGTCGCGGTCGTCGCGGTCCCGCGAGCGATAGATGATGCGGTAGGCCGCGGCAGCGCCAGGCGGGGCGGGCACCGGCTCGGTCCGGATCAGCGTGCCGGCCGCGCCCGGCACCTCGCGGGCGGGGACGGCGTAGAAGCTGCCGAGATCGTCGGCATAGGCGGTCGCCGGCGACGCGCAGAGCAGGCCCAGCGCCATCCGCGCGAGGCCGGTCGTGGTCTTTCGTGACGTGGCGTTCCGGATGCTGCGCATGGCTCTGAACCGACGGCTGAGGTTAACGCGACCTTAATGGCCGCTGTCCCGCATTCATGTCGGTGATTGCCGCTGGGGTATTTCGAGACAGCATCATGCCTGCGCAAACGCCCGGCGCGGACGGGCGCGAGTCGGGTGCGTTGTCCCGCTCTAGGCCAGTGCGTGTTCCAGCTCGTCGAACCACAGGTCGGTGGCGATGGCGAACAGCCCGACCAGGATCGCGCCCTGGACGACATAGGCCGGGTTCGAGCCGGACAGCCCCTCGATGATCGGCGAGCCGAGGGTGAGCGCGCCGACCGTCGAGCCGATGGTGGCGGTGCCGATGTTCAGGATCACCGAGGTGCGCACCCCTGCGAGGATCACCGGCGCTGCCAGCGGCAGTTCGACCTTGGCGAGGCGCCCGGCCGGCGACAGGCCGATGCCGTCCGCCGCCTGGACGGTCGCGGTGGGGACGGCACCGATGCCGGCGATGGTGGCGCTGACGACGGGCAGCAGGCCGTAGACGATCAGCGCGATGACGGTCGGGGCGCCGCCATAGCCGATCGCCGGCACCGCCAGCGCCAGCACGGCGGTCGGCGGAAAGGTCTGCCCCACCGCCGTGAGCGTATCCACCGGCCCGGCGAAGTCCCGGCCCGCCGGTCGGGTGACGAAGACGCCGACGCCGACGCCGACGATCACCACGACGAGGCTGGCGATGGCGACCAGTGCCGCATGGGAGAGCGCGAGATCGAGGAAGCTGGCGCGGCTGTAGAGCGGGCGCGCCAGCTCGGGAAACAGCGCGTGGAACAGCGGCGCGCTGAAGGGCAGCAAGGTCAGCGCGGCGGCAAAGGCAAGGCTCGCCCACACTGCCGGCTTGGCCGCGAGGCGGGCGGCGCCGGTCATCGCGCCACCACATCGGCGAGGGCGAGGGCGCCGCGCCGCCCGGCCGCGTCGACCACCGCCAGCCGGTCGGTGCCGCTCGCCACCATCCGTGCCAGCGCCATGTCGAGCGGCGCGTCGGCGGCGATCGGCTCGCCCTCGGCGGAGGCTTCGTAGTCGGTGCGCTCGCCCACGCTCGTGACCTGCAACAGCCGCAGCCCGAGCCGGGGACCGCCAATGAAGCTCTCGACGAAGCGGTTCGCCGGGCGGGTGAGAATCTCGCGCGGGCTGCCCTGTTGAATCAGCCGCCCGTCATCGAGCACGGCGATCCGCGAGGCGAGGCGGATGGCTTCGTCGATGTCGTGGGTGACCAAGATGACCGTCTTGCCGGTTCGCGCCTGAATGTCGAGCAGCGCGGCCTGCAAGCCGTCGCGTGTCACTGGGTCGAGTGCGCCGAAGGGTTCGTCCATCAGGAGGAGGTCGGGATCGGCGGCGAGCGCGCGGGCGACCCCGACGCGCTGCTGCTGGCCGCCGGAGAGTTCATGCGGGCGACGGTCGCGGTAGCTGTCCGGATCGAGGCCGACGAGGTCCAGCAACTCGTCGACCCGCCGCGCGATGCGTTCCGCCGGCCAGCCCAGCAGTTCCGGCACGGTGGCGATGTTGCGGGCGATAGTCCAGTGCGGGAACAGTCCGATGGACTGGATGACGTAGCCGATGCGCCGGCGCAGCGCGACCGCCGGCAGGCTCGCGACATCCGTGCCGCCGATTAGCACCCGCCCGCCATCGGGCTCGATCAGCCGGTTGATGAGGCGCAGCGTGGTCGACTTGCCACAGCCGGAAGCGCCGACCAGCACGCAGATCGAGCCGGCCGCGACGGTGAGCGAGAGCTGGTCGACGGCGATGGTGGCGTCGTAGCGCTTGGTCAGGCGATCGAGCACGATCATGCGCGCACTCCCGAGGTGAGCAGCGCCCCGAGGCTGCGCAGGGCGAGATCGGCCGCGAGCGCCAACGCGATGGCGGAAAGCGCGCCGAGCAATATGAGGTCGGTGGCCGTCTGCCCGAGGCCCTGGAAGATGAACGAGCCGAGCCCCCCGGCGCCGATCAGCGCAGCGACCACCGTCAGGCCGATGAGCTGCACCACCACCACCCGGAGCGCGGCGAGGAGGATCGGCAACGCCAATGGGATGGAGACGCGCAGGAGGATCTGCCGCTCGTCGAGCCCCATGCCGCGCGCCGCCTCGATGACCGAGGCCGGCACCGAGGCAAGCCCGGTATAGGTGCCGCGCGCCACCGGCAGCAGGCCGTAGAGGGTCAGCGCGATGATCGCCGGCGCCGCGCCGATGCCGCTGATGCCGAGATCGCGCAGCATCGGCAGCGTGCCGGCGAGCAGGGAGAGCGGGCCGATCAGCAGGCCGAAGAAGGCAATGGAGGGAATGGTCTGGATGAGGTTCAGCATGGCGAAGAGCGGCTTGCGCCATCCGGGCCGGCGCAACGCCAGGATGCCGAGCAGGCCGCCCAGCGGCAGCGCGCCGGCCAGCGCGCCGCCCACCAGTCCGAGGTGTCGCGCCACTTCCTGCCAATAGGCATCGTGGCGATTGGCAAATTCGCGGGCGATGGAAAGGTCCGACAGCGTGCCGGAGACGGCCAGCAGCACCAGAGCGCCGACCACCGCCATCGCGACGAGCGACTGCATCAGCGAGTTGGCGAAGATCCGGCCGGTGGCGTCGGCCAAGGCGAAGGCGGCGCCGGCGGTCACGATCCAGAACGCGGCGCCGAGCGAGGTGCGGGCGATGGGGCCGCTGGTTGCCGCCGCAAGGCTCGCGGCATGGGCGGCGGCGAGGATGCAGGCGACCAGCAGCGCCGCGGCCGTGAGAGCGGTGAGCCGGTCGCGCCAGACAAGCGAGCGGATGACGGCCGACAGACCGAGGGCCACCACGAGCGCGGCGAGCAGGGCCGCGAAACCCGGCTCCACCGCCGCCCACAGGGCGAGTGCCTTGCCGCTGACGATGCGGTTGGGGGCGACGGAGACGAAGCCGAGGCTTCCCAGTGCCACCACCATGCCGGTGACGATGAGCACCAGCAGGGGATTGGCGCGGGAGGGCTGGACCGGTCGCGACGCAGCAAGATCTGCCGGAGCCGGGACCACGGCGACGCGGTCGCCCGCAAGGCTCACTTCAGCAGGCCCTTGCCGGTGAGATAGGCCTTGGCGACCGTGCGGGCGTCCTGCCCCTCGATCTGCACCTTGGCGTTGAGGTCCTGCAGCGTCTCCAGCGTCAGCGAGGCGAAGGCCGGCGCGAGGATGGTCTCGATCTGCGGGTATTTCTCCAGCGTCGCGGCGCGCACCACGGGGGCCGGCTCATAGACCGCCTGCACGCCCTTGGTGTCGGTGAGCACCTTGAGGTCGAGCGCGGCGATGCCGCCATCGGTGCCGTAGACCATGGCGGCATTCACGCCGGAGGTGCCTTCCGCCGCCGCCTTGATGGTCGCCGCGGTGTCGCCGCCGGAGAGCACGAGGAGCTGGTCCTTGCCGAGAGTAAAGCCATAGGCGCTCTGGAAGGCGGGCAGCGCCGCCGCGCTCTCGACGAACTCCGCCGAGCCGGCAAGCTTCACCTTGCCGCCGCCGGCGACCCATTTGCCGAAATCATCCAGCGTCGACAGCTTGTTGGCCTTGGCGACGTCGCCGCGCACGGCGATGGCCCAGGTGTTGTTCGCCGGGGCCGGCGCCAGCCACACCAGCTTGTTGGCGGCGTCGAGCTGCTTGGCCTTGGCATAGGCGGTGTCGGCCTTCTTCCACGCCGGATCGCTGTCGACATTGAAGAAGAAGCCGGCATTCCCGGTATATTCGGGATAGATGTCGACTTCGCCTTCGATCAGCGCGGTGCGCACGATCTTGGTCGGGCCGAGCGAGAGCCGCTCCTTCACCGGCAGGCCGCCCTGCTCCAGCAGCAGGGCGATGATGTTGCCGAGCACCGCGCCTTCCGTATCGATCTTGGACGCGACGGTGACGGTATTGGCGGCGGAGGCCGCGCCGGGGGCACCAAGGCCCAATCCGGCGGCCAGCGCTGCAGCGGCGAGAAGGCGGCTGATGCTCATGATTTACTCCCTCGTTTGCGCCGGTTCGCGGGGCGTAAGTGGCATGGGCATAGCACTACACTTCTTGCAGGCGATCCAGAGCGATGCGTCGCGGCGACCTGCGTTAACGGCCGCCGTGTGCCAAGCGTTCCACCTGTCGAGACCTCATCGACGCTGCGCTTCTCCCCATCTCTGGAGTAGTGAGGGAGCGTGGGCTTATGTGGCCGCTGCTGCGCTTTCCGGCCGGCGCAGCACGAACAGGCTTACATCGATAGCGCCCGCGCGGAAGCCGCCTTCGCAATAGGCGAGATAGTAGTCCCACAGGCGGCGAAAGCGCGGGTCGAAGCCGAGGCGCTCCAGCTCGGGCCCGGCGGCGAGGAAACGTCGGCGCCATTCGGCAAGGGTGCGCGCATAGCTGGTGCCGAAATCCTCCCGCTGCTCCAGCGACAGGCCGGCGCGCGCGGCTTCCTCGGCGACAATGGACTTGGTCGGCAGCATCCCGCCGGGGAAGATGTAGCGCTGGATGAAGTCCGGCTGCGTCCGGTAGCCCTCGAAGCGCTCATCGGCGATGGTGATGACCTGAAGCACCGCGGTCCCGCCGGCGACAAGGCGTTCGCGGAGGGTCTGGAAATAGACCGGCCAGTAGGCGACGCCGACCGCTTCCAGCATCTCGATGGAGACGATGCGGTCGTACTGGCCCTCCACGTCGCGATAGTCCTGCAACCGCAGCTCGACGGCCTCCTCGTGCCCGATCTCCTCCATGAGTGTGCGCGCATGAGCGAGCTGTTCATGGGAGAGCGTCAGGCCGGTGACGCGGGCGCCGCTGGCCGCGAGCCGGGCCGCCAGCGCGCCCCAGCCGCTGCCGATTTCCAGCACATGCTCGCCGCCTGCCAGTTGCAGGAGATGGGTGATGCGGGCGAGCTTGGCAGCCTGGGCTTGCTCCAGCGTTTCCTCGTCGTCGGCGTCGGGGCGGGCGTAAAGCGCCGAGGAATAGGTCATGCTCGGGTCCAGCCAGAGCCGGTAGAACGCGTTGCCGAGGTCGTAGTGGAACGCGATGTTCCGCCGGCTGCCGGCCCGCGAGTTGCGCCGGGCGAAATGGTACAGCCGGTTGATCAGCCGCAACGGCGCCAGGCCGGCGATCTTCGCCTCGATCACCGCGCCGTTGGCGGCGACCAGCGCCACCAGCGCGGCGAGGTCGGGCGAGGACCAGTCGCCCGCCATGTAGCCTTCTGCGAAGCCGATATCGCCGCCGGTCACCAGCCGGCGCACCGCACTCCAGCGGCGCAGCGACAGCCGCGCCTCCGGGCCGGGCGTCGCGCCGTTGCGCTCGATGCGGCCGCCGCCCGGCAGGTCGACGACGATCCGGCCGGTTGCGAGGTTCGAGAGCACCCGGTGAAGCACCGCGCTGCCGATCCGGTCGTTCCAGCCGGCGGAAATGTCGACGCCGGCAAGAGCCGGACGGGTGTCGCTATCGGAGTACATGGGCGGACAGGTCCTTGGGCAGAGTTTGAGCGGGCACGGTGACGGGGAGGTCGGGCGGTGGCGGGCGGCGGCGCAGGCGGATCCCTTTCGCCCAGAGCTTCAGGGCTTCCCAGTGGATGCCGGCGACCACCTTGAGGGTGAGCAAGGGGTAGGCGAGGAACACGGCGGCGAGCGCGCGGTCGGTCAGCGGCCGACGACGTGCGGTGTGGATGGCGCTCAGCACCGGCCCGTCGCGGTCCGAGGCGAGAATGCCGACGCTCAGTTCCTCCTCCGGCACGCGCAGGCGGAACGCATAGGTCAGCGCCATGTCCATGAAAGGCGAGACATAGAAGCGCTTCTCCGCCGTCTGCCGCAGCAGCCCGTCCTGCCCCGGCTCGGCCGGAACGAGGTAGCTGTGGCGCTGGCCGAAGGTGTTGCTGACTTCGTACAAAACGGCGGCGAGCGCGCCGTCGCGACGGTGGCAGAAATAGATGCTCAGCGGGTTGAAAGCGTAGCCGAGCACGCGCGGCATGGTCAGCAGGCGGATCGGCCCGCCATCGGGCGCGAGGCCGGCGGTCCGCATATGCCGCTCCACCTGCCCGCGCAGCGGGGCGCCCGAGCCGTCGCCATAGTCGGCGTCGAAGAAGCTGAAGATGTTGAAACGGTTGTGCGAGAACAGCCAAAGGCGGCCGGCAAGCGCGTCGACGCGGTCGAGGTCGAGGAACAGCGAGTAGATGCGATAGCTCAGCCGGTGCGGGCGCGGCCGCACGCGCCGGTGGATCACCGTGCCGGCATAGAGCGCATCCTCGCTCATTCCGCGGCCTCCAGATGGCGGCTCGGGCGGGCGATGCGCGGCGTTGGGCCGACATGGATGCGGCCGGAGGCATCCTCCACCTGCCAGGGCCGGCGCACGCCGCCGAGTTGCTCGGCGACGGCGAGCCCCGCCTGCAGCCCGTCTTCATGGAACCCGGAGCCGAAATAGGCGCCGCAGAACCAGATCCCGCCCTGGCCCTGCAGCGACCAGAGCCGTGTCTGCGCCTCGATGGCGCGCGCGTCGAACTGGGGATGGGCGAACGTCTGGCGCAACAGGATGCTGCCGGGCGCCGGCTCGGCGATCGGGTTCAGCGTGACGAAGCGCGGCGTGTGCTCGGGGATGTGCTGGAGCCGGTTCATCCAGTAGGTCACGGCGAGCCCCTCCTTGCCGCCCATGTAGTTCCAGGCCGCCCAGGCTCGCCGGCGCTTCGGCATGAGGCGGGCATCGCTGTGCAGCACGACGTCGTTCGCGCGATAGGCGATGGCGCCGAGCAGCGCGGTCTCCTCCCGCGTCGGATCGGCGATCAGGCCGAGCGCCTCGTCGGCATGGGCGGCGATGACGACATGGTCGAATCGATGGGCCGCGCCATTGCCGTCGACCACCGTGACGCCGCCCGCTTCGCGAATGACCCGGCGCGCGGCGCTGCTGGTGCGAACCGTACCATAGAAGCCGCCCATCAGCTTGTTGACATAGGCGCGGCTGCCGTCATCCACCGTGCGCCAGACCGGCCGGCCGGTCAGTTGCAGCAGGCCGTGATTGACGCAGAAGCGCACGAAAGACGCGGCCGGATAGCGGCCGACGGCATCGGCCGGCGTCGACCAGATCGCCGCCGCCATCGGCAGCAGGTGGTCGTCGCGAAAAGCGGCGCTGAAGCCGCGGGCCGCAAGATAGGCGTCGAGGCTCATCGAGCCCATGGTGGCGAGATCGCGCGGCGCCAGCCGATAGAACCGCGTCAGGTCGCGCAGCATTGTCCAGAAGCGCGGGCTGAGCGCATTGCCCGGCTGGGCGAACAGGCCGCCGAGATCGGTGCCGGAATATTCCAGCCGCCCCTCGTCCAGCGAGACGGAGAGCGACATTTCCGTCGGCGCAGTGACGACGCCGAGATGGCGGAACAGCGCGGTGAGGTTCGGATAGGTCTTCTCGTTGTAGACGATAAAGCCTGTGTCGACCGGCACGCCGCCAACATCGGTGGTGTGGCTGTGCCCTCCGAGCCGGCCATTGGCTTCGAACAGCGTCACGCGATGCGCCTTCGACAGCAGCCATGCCGCCGACATGCCGGAGATCCCGGCGCCGATGACGGCGATGTCGAGGGTGTCGGACATGTCGAGCGGGTCGGCCATTGGCGGGTCCTTTCACGGCACGCAGTGGAGGCGGGCGCGCTCCTTGGATAAGGTTACGCAGGCCCGTTGCCGTTGGATCACCCGGTCGGCCGCGTGCGGGGCGACTGATCCGGCCGTTCCGACGCTGCGTAGAAGGCTGCATGAATGCGTTTGAGGGTAACATCGTGCCGGGCGGCCAGAGCGTGCGCCGGACGCAACGTCGGAGACCGCTGGTGAAGCTGTCCGACGAACCCGTGCGCGCACCGTCAGGTCAGGAACTGTCCGATCTCATCGTCCGCATCGGCGCAGAACGCGACCGGCAGGCCTTCACGGCGGTCTATGCGCATTTCGCGCCGCGGGTGAAATCGTTCCTCATGCGCTCGGGTTGCACCGCCGCCATGGCGGAGGAACTGGCGCAGGAGGCGATGGTGTCGCTCTGGGCCAAGGCCGCCAGCTTCGATCCCGCGAAGGCCGGCGCCTCGACCTGGGTGTTCACCATCGCGCGCAACCTGCGGATCGACCATCTGCGCCGCCAGCGCCCGGCCGAACAGATCGGCCTCGCACTGGAGGAGGAAAGCGATCCCATGCCGGACGGCGAAGCCAATCTCCTCGCCACCGAGCGCGACGACACGCTGCGCGCGGCGCTCGCCAACCTGTCGACCGAGCAGGCGACGATCGTGCGGCTCTCCTTCTATCAGGACAAGGCGCATTCGGAGATCGCCCGCGAGCTCGGCCTGCCGCTCGGCACGGTGAAGTCGCGGGTGCGCCTCGCGCTGGCGCGGCTGCGCGCTCTGCTGGAGGAACGGGTATGAGCGCCGTTTCTCCCGTCAACCACCATCCCAGCGACGAGACCCTGCTGCGCTACGCCGCCGGCCGCCTGCCGGCGGGAGCCTCCGTGGTGATCGCGACGCATCTGGAAGGCTGCCCGGTATGCCGGGCGCGCTTCGCCAATTTCGCCGCCATGGGTGGCCGGCTGGTGGAGGAGGCGTCGCCCGAGCTGATGGCGCCGAACGCGCTGGCCGAGGCGATGGCACGCATCGACGCGCTCGACGCGACGCCGCCCACGCCGCCGCCCGCGCGCATCGTGCGCCATGACATCGCGCTCGATCTGCCGAGGGCGCTGCGCCGTTGCGATGTCGGCCGCTGGCGCTGGTTCGGCCCCGGCGTGCATCTGAGCCGCGTCACCATTCCCGAGGCCCCGGCGGCACGCCTGACGCTGCTGCGCGTCGGCGCCGGGAGGGCGCTGCCGGAGCATGGGCATTCCGGGCTTGAGTTCACGCAGGTGCTGACTGGCTCCTTCACCGACGAATTCGGCACATTTCGGCCCGGCGATCTCGCCGAGATGGACAGCGAGGTCGAGCACCAGCCGGTGGTCGACAAGCAGGGCGAGTGCATCTGCCTCGCCGCCTTCGACGGCGAAATGGTGCTGAGCGGCCTGTTCGGCCGGCTGGTGCAACCCTTCCTGAAGCTCTGAGGCGGCGATGGCGAGCGTCACGCCGGCCATGGTGATCGCCGTTGTCGCGGTGTTCCTCGCCGTGGCGATGAGCTTCGCCTGGTGGCTCGCGACGCGGAGCGGGCAGAGCGGCTACATCGATACGGTATGGTCGTTTGCCACCGGCTTTGCCGCCATGGGTGCCGCGCTCGCCCCCTTCGACGGAGCTACCCAGACCCGTGCCCGGGTGGTCGCGGGCCTCCTCGCGCTGTGGGCGTTGCGGCTCGGCCTGCACATCCTTGCCCGCACCCGGCAGGGCGGCGACGACCCACGCTATGCGGCGCTTAAACGCGAATGGGGCGCGCAGGCCGATCTGCGGCTGTTCCTGTTCCTGCAGATCCAGGCCGGCGCCGGCCTCGTGCTGGCGCTGTGCGCGATGGCGGCCGCGCACAATCCCCTGCCGTTCGGCGGGTTCGGCGATGTTCTCGGCATCGCCGTGGCGTTGGTCGCGCTGGCGGGCGAGGGCGTCGCCGACCGCCAGCTCGCCCGCTTTCGCGCCGACCCGGCCAATCGCGGTCGCATCTGCGATGCCGGCCTGTGGGGCTATAGTCGGCACCCGAACTATTTCTTCGAATGGCTGGGCTGGCTGGCCTATCCGCTGATCGCCATCGACCTGTCGGGAAGCTATCCGTGGGGATGGGTCGCGCTTGCCGGGCCGGCGATGATGTACTGGCTGCTGGTCTACGCCTCAGGCATCCCGCCGACCGAGGCGCACATGCTGCGCTCGCGCGGTGAAGCGTTCTGCGCCTATCAGCGCCGCGTCAATGCGTTCTGGCCCAGCCCGCCGAAAGCGCTCTAGCGTCCGCCCGCCAGCGCCTGCGACACGACAAAGCCGATGGTTGCGGCCAGCGCGGTGGCGAGGGTGCCCCACGCCGTGTCGGCGAGCGTGACGGTGAGTGACCAGCCCTTCAACGTCGCCAGATTGGTCAGGTTGTAGGTGCCGTAGCCCAGCAGCCCGACCAGAGCGCCATGAAGCAGCGCCGTGGTCCAGCGCCCGCTCTGCCACGCAGGCTGGAGGGCGAAGAACACAATGCCAGCGACATAGAGGAGGTAGAAGATGGCGGCGGGCGCGAAGCGGAAGCCGTCCAGCATCAGCTCGCCCAGTTGCGGCCGGTAGAGCCGGCTCGCCATGGTTCCTAGCCACAGCGCGTCGAGCAGCAGGAAGGCGAGGCCGGTGGCGAGGTAGCCGATCGCGAGGGGGGCGAGCATGGGGCGTTTCCTTGATGGATCTGCCCCGACTTACGTTCCTGCCGGGCCTGCGGATCATTCGGCGGCGTCGCGCAACCATCCCCGTCCTGTCCCTTGCCAGCCTCGCGGGGCTGTGGTCCGTTGGCGGGGTATCCGGTTGCTTACCTCAGAGGCCCATGCACCGATCCGCGCCCCGCCCGCGCCGCGTTCCATCGAGGCCCCGCGCATGCTGATGCCGGACGCTTCCCTCGTTGCCGCGCGGCGTCGGCGCAGCCTCATCGCGGTTCTGCTGTGCAACGTGCTGGAATGGTTCGACTTCGCCGTCTACGGCATGCTCGCGGTCTATCTCGCGCGGGCCTTCTTCCCGGGTGACAGCGCCCATGTCGGCCTGCTCGCCACGCTGGCGGTGTTCGGCGTCAGTTTCGTCATGCGCCCGCTCGGTGGGCTGCTGCTCGGCGGCATCGGCGACGGACGCGGGCGCAAGCCGGCGCTGCTGGTCGCGGCCGGGCTGATGGCGGCGAGCACCTTCGCCATCGGCCTCATTCCCGCGCATGAGCGGATCGGCATGCTCGCGCCAGTGCTGCTGCTGGCCGCGCGGCTGGCGCAAGGCTTCTCCGCCGGCGGCGAATGGGGCGTGGCCAACGCCTTCCTCTTGGAATCGGCGCCCCTCGGGCGGCGCGGCTTCGCCACCAGCTTCATGGCGGCGACGGTCGCGCTCGGCAGCGGGCTGGCCAGCGCGCTGACGGCGGCTCTGGTGGGCTTCCTGCCGGCGGCGGCGATGGAAAGCTGGGGCTGGCGCGTGCCGTTCCTGCTCGGCGGCGTGCTCGGTCTGGTCGCGCTGTGGCTGCGCACCGGCCTCGATGAGACCCCGGTCTATCGCGGCGAGGCCGGCACTGCCGTGTCGGCCGGCGAGGTTTTGCGGCGTGTGCATCGACCGATGCTGACGGTGTTCGGCCTTACCATGCACTGGACGGTGTGCTTCTACGTCTTCCTCATCTACCTCCCGCTGTTCACCCAGAAACAGGGTGGGCTGAGCCCGAGCGAGGCGAACTGGGCCAACACGCTGTCCACCATCGCCATCATGCTGCTGGTGCCACTGGTCGGGCATCTGTCCGACCGGCATGGCCGTCGCCCGTTTCTCATGGCCTCCTGCGTGCTTATCCTGCTGCTGACGCTGCCGGCGCTGTGGAGCATCGCCAACATCCAGGGCTTTGCGCTGACCGCTGCGATCGAGTTGCTGCTCGGGGCCTCGATCGCGCTCTATTCCGGCGCCGCGCCGGCCGTGCTGGTGGAGCTGTTCGCCGCGCGCGACCGCTCGCGCTGGTCGTCCGTCGCCTATGCGCTGGCGGCGGCGGTGTTCGGCGGCTTCGCCCCGTTCATCGCGGTGTGGCTGACCGGGGCGCTGGGCAGCCCGCTGGCGCCGGCGCTGTATGTGATCGCCGCCAGCGCGACCAGCCTCGTCACCATCTGGCACATGCCGGAGACCGCGCACGCGCCCGTCGCCTGAGCGGGGCTAGTCCGCCTCCGTTGCCGCGGGCTGGCCGCCCGAAAGCGCCGGCGCATGGCCGAAATGGGCGTGGTAGGCGCGCGCGAAGCTGGCATAGCCTTCATAGCCAACGCGCCGCGCGACCTCGCTGATAGACATCTGCCCCGCCTGCAGCATGTCCCGCGCCCGCTCCATGCGGTGCATCTGCGCATAGGCATGCGGGGTGAGGCCGAAGGCGCGGCGGAAGCCGCTGGTGAGCTCGTTGCGGTTCAGCCCGACGCGCAGCGCCAGCATTTCGATGCTCGGCAGTTCGCCGAGCTCGCGCCGGTAGATTTCCGCCGCCGTCTCGATTGCCTTCTGCTTCGCGCGCTCGCTGATGAGCCGCGGCGTGGCGGTACGCTGGGGGCGGTGCAGCTGGGCGACGACGTCGCAGAGGATTTCCACCGTCTTCACGCCGAGGAAGATGCCGCGCAACGGCTCGGCATATTTGCAGCCGAGAATCTGGTCGACGAGGCCGATGCCGGTCGCCGACAGCGGCAGCTGGAGCACCTCCGGCGTGCCCTCGCGCGACAGGAAGATCGGCCGGTAGGGCGCCGGGATCGCCGCGACGTTGAGCTTGTAGTGGTCGAGCAGATGCTGCCGGTCGCAGACGATGAGCAGCCCGCGCAGCTTGCGGCCCGCCTCCACGTCGGAGATCGAGATCGGAACATTGCTGATCTGCAGCAGCTGAGGCGGGACGAGGTCCATGCGCGGGCCGATCCAGCGGCTGTAGCTGCCGGAGATGATGGCCTGGATGCAGACGAGATCGGGCCGCGCCAGCTTCAGGCTATAGGGTTGCCCGGCCTCGAAGTTCAGCACATGCAGCAGCGTGTGGGCATCGATGCGGCGATAGCCGTGTTCGCGCGCGATGAATACCTCGTCGGCGGCACCGAAGACCTGCCGCGACGGCACGAACTCGCCAATGCCGAGGCCGGATTGCAGGGCGCGGAAATCGACGCCGAACTTCCGCTGTTCGTCCAAGGGCATCCTTTCGGCCAACATGTTTCCGACGCCGCCGGATACGGGCGCGATGGCACCCCGCGATAGTGCACTTCTTCACGATCTATATCCAGTTTTCACCGTGCCGTTTGAGCGCCCGTACAGTGGGGCTAGGCGATGATGACCCTTGGCCGATGGCCAGCTCCTCCCGGTGACGGCATGCTCCGCATCCAGCCTTCCCTCGTCAGCGAGCCTTTCGCCCGGCCGTGTCCCGAAAGACCCTCGCGATCGACCGCCGTGCAACCGCTCGACTTCACCACGACTGGCCTGCCGCCCCACCGTCAGTTCGACGCCTTCCGCGCCGCCTATGCCACCGTGCTCGACATGGAGCCGCCCGCCTCTGCCGATGCCGGCTTCCCGGTGGTGCAGCGCACCTGGC
Source organism: Ancylobacter sp. VNQ12 (assembly GCF_049445835.1). Lineage (NCBI taxonomy): Bacteria > Pseudomonadati > Pseudomonadota > Alphaproteobacteria > Hyphomicrobiales > Xanthobacteraceae > Ancylobacter > Ancylobacter sp. VNQ12. The sequence goes on from NZ_JBMSDU010000001.1 coordinate 622,252, forward strand.
CGCTCGGGCGACTCGTGCTCGTCGCCATCACCCTGCCGGATGCTCGCCAGCCGGTGAGGTGGACGCACGCGCCCGGCACCATCCTCGATCACTGGTACGTCGCCCAGCCCTGCCGCTTTGCTGCGAGGCAGGCTCTCCCGCCCGCCCGCCCGCGAGGTCCGCAGTTCCACTCGCTCGCCTACCCTCATGCGGTGAGCCTCGAGGAAGAGGGCGTGCTGCTGCTGTTCATGCCGCGGAACGGGCTGCACGAGACGGGGCCCGTCGACCGGTCCAATGCCGTCGTCGATGGGGGCCTGCTGCCGCTTCTCGGCGATATGATGCTTGCGCTGGCCAACCGCCTGCCCACGCTGGATGGCTGGGCGCTTCCTCATGCGGTGGAGGCGATTGCCGGCGTTTTCAGTGGCATTGCGGCCGCGTCCGGCGCAGTGCTGCCGCAAGCGCCGGCGGGCAATCTGACACTTGTCGAGCGGACGCGGCGGTTGATCCGGGCGCGGCTCGCCGATGACGGGCTTACGCCCGAGCTGATCTGCCGGGAGCTCGGCGTGTCGCGCTCCCGGCTCTACCGCCTGTTCGAGCCGCTGGGCGGCATCTCCTCCTATATCAGGCGGCAGCGGCTGCTCCAGGCGCGCGACGCGCTGGCCGATCCGCAGGAGACGCGGCCGATCATGGCCATCGCCGAGCAATGGGGCTTTGCCGACCCTTCCGTCTTCAGCCGCTCCTTCCGGCAGGAGTTCGGCGTATCGCCGCGCTCCGTCCGCGAGACCGGCATGGCGCGGCGCGGCGCGGCGCCTGCGCGCGGCACGGGCGATCCGTCGTCGGAGCCGGCCAGCCTCGCCGCACTGCTGCGCGCGCTGTCGGGGTAGCCGGTTCCGGGCCGAATTTGCTGCAACGCGAAGGGCTGTGCGAGGTTATTCCACGCCGTATACTGAAAAATCAGCAAAGAAATTCTTCGCAGTCGCAGCAAAATTGCGTCTGCCATGCTGACTTAACACTGATGGGCGTTTGGGATTACATGACAATAATTGGGATATTATGCCAATACATTGAAATTCCAACTGTTCTATAGATTTTACCCGACCGCTGGACTCCTCCTTCCCCGAGGCGCGCATGGCTGAAAAATCGACCGGCAAACTCTCCCTGTTCTCGCTGACGGCGATGGTCGTCGGCTCGATGGTGGGGGCAGGCATTTTCAACCTGCCCGGCCGTTTCGCCACGGCGACCGGCCCCTTCGGCGCCATCATCGCCTGGCTCATCGCCGGCACTGGCATGTACATGCTGGCGCGGGTGTTCCAGGCGCTGGCGGAAAAGCGCCCGGACATCGATTCCGGCGTGTTCGCCTATGCCAAGGCCGGCTTCGGCGATTATATGGGCTTCCTCTCGGCCTTCGGTTACTGGCTCGGCAGCTGCCTCGGCAATGTGTTCTACTGGGTGCTGATCGGCTCGACGCTGGGCCGCTTCTTCCCGGATATTTTCGGCGACGGCTCGACCGCCACCGCGATCATCGTGTCGCTGGCCGGCATCTGGCTGTTCCATTTCATGATCCTGCGCGGCGTCGAGCAGGCGACCTTCATCAACACGGTCGTCACCATCGCCAAGATCGTGCCGATCCTGGTGGCGGTCCTCGCCTTCGTGTTCTTCTTCAACTATGCGCAATTCTCGGAGAACTTCTTCGGCGGCGTGAACATGCCGGAGAAGACGCTGCTGGCGCAGGTGCGCGACACCATGCTCATCACCGTCTTCGTGTTCCTCGGCATCGAGGGCGCCAGCGTCTATTCCCGCTATGCCAAGAAGCGGTCGGATGTCGGCTCCGCCACCATTCTCGGCTTCGTCGCCGTCACCGGGCTGATGGTGGCGATCACCATGCTGCCTTACGCCACCGCACCGCGCGCGGCGATCGCGGGCGTCGCCAATCCCTCGCTGGCCGGCGCGCTGGAACTGGTGGTCGGCCATTGGGGTGCAGTACTGATCTCCATCGGCGTGCTGGTGTCGGTGCTCGGTGCTTATCTCGCCTGGTCGCTGATCTGCGCCGAGGTGCTGTTCGCCGCGGCGAAATCCCAGGACATGCCAAAGCTGTTCGCGGCGCAGAACGGCAACCGCGTGCCGGCCAACGCGCTGTGGCTGACCAATATCGTCGTCTCGCTGTTCGTGATCTCCACCTACTGGTCGCGCGACGCCTTCAACTTCATGCTCGATATGACCAGCGTGACCGCGCTGCTGCCCTACCTGCTCGTGGCGGGTTATGGCGTGCTGCTGGCGCGCAGCGGCGTCGGCTACGAGAAGACGCCGGATGAGCGCGGCCGCGACCAGATCTTCGCCTGGATCGCGGTGGTCTACACGCTGTTCATGTTCGTCGCCGCCGGCCTGAAATACGTGCTGCTGGTGGCGGTGCTGTTCGTGCCGGGCACCATCCTTCTCTACTTCTGGGCCCGCCGCGAGCAGCAGGCGCGCGTGTTCACGCCGGTCGAACTGGTGATCTTCGCCGTGACCGTGGTGGCGGGCGCCATCGGCACCTACGGCCTCCTCACCGGCCTCATCACACCCTGACAAGAACAAGCATCGGGAGCCTCATCATGGAAACGACGTTCGGCGTCCATTCGGAAGTCGGTCAGCTGCGCAAGGTCATGGTCTGCGCGCCGGGCCGCGCCCATCAGCGCCTCACCCCGAGCAATTGCGACGACCTGCTGTTCGACGACGTGCTGTGGGTCGATGTCGCCAAGCGCGACCATTTCGACTTCATCACCAAGATGCGCGACCGCGGCATCGAGGTGGTGGAGATGCATAATCTGCTGACCGAGACCGTGGCGATCCCCGAGGCCAAGACGTGGATCCTCGACAACCAGGTGTCGCCGAACCAGATCGGCCTCGGCTTTGTCGACGAGGTGCGCTCCTATCTCGAGGGCCTGCCGAACCGCCAGCTCGCCGAGACGCTGATCGGCGGCCTGTCGACCTACGAGTTCCCCGAGACCATCGGCGGCGAGACGCTGGCGCTGATCCGCGACGCCGCCGGCGTCAACGAATACCTGCTGCCGCCGCTGCCCAACACGCTCTACACCCGCGACACCACCTGCTGGATCTATGGCGGCGTCACGCTGAACCCGCTCTACTGGCCGGCGCGGCACGAGGAGACCATCCTCACCACCGCGATCTACAAGTTCCATCCCGACTTCGCCGGCAAGGTGAAGGTGTGGTGGGGCGACCCGACCAAGGACTGGGGCCTCGCCACGCTGGAAGGTGGCGACGTGATGCCGATCGGCAAGGGCAACGTGCTCATCGGCATGAGCGAGCGTACCTCGCGCCAGGCGATCAGCCAGGCCGCCGCCGCTCTCTTCGAGCAGGGTGCGGCCGAGCGCGTCATCATCGCCGCCATGCCGAAGCTGCGCGCGGCGATGCATCTCGACACCGTCTTCACCTTCGCCGACCGCGACTGCGTGCTGCTCTACCCCGACATCGTCGACAAGATCGAGTGCTTCTCCTACCGGCCGGACGGCAAGGGCGGCATCACGCTCTCCAAGGACAAGGGCCTCGTCGAGACGGTGAAGGAGGCGCTGGGGCTGAAGGAGATCCGAGTCGTCGAGACCGGCGGCAACGACTATATGCGCGAGCGCACGCAGTGGGACAGTGGCGCCAACCTCGTCTGCGCCTCGCCGGGCGTGGTCTTCGCCTATGACCGCAATACCTACGCCAACACGCTGCTGCGCAAGGCGGGCATCGAGGTCATCACCATCGACGGTTCCGAGCTCGGGCGCGGGCGCGGAGGCGGCCATTGCATGACCTGCCCGATCATCCGCGACGCGGTGGACTTCTGAGCGAAGGAACTCCGGGCCGTCGTGACGGCGGCTTTCTCCCTCTCCCCATTGGGAAGAGGGAGAGTTTGCCGTGCGGCCGTTTCAGGAACCCCGATGACCCAGCCTTCCCCGCAGAAGTTCGCCCTGCCGACGTTGACCGCCATGGTGGTCGGTTCCATGGTCGGGGCGGGCATCTTCTCGCTGCCGCAGACCTTCGGGCGCGTGACCGGCGGGCTGGGCGCGCTCATCGCCTGGGCCATCGCCGGCAGCGGCATGCTGATGCTGGCTTTCGTGTTCCAGACGCTCTCGCGCCGCAAGCCGGAACTGGATGCCGGCGTCTATGCCTATGCCAAGGCCGGCTTCGGCAATTATCCCGGCTTCCTCTCGGCGCTTGGCTACTGGACGGTCTGCTGCCTCGGCAACGTGTCCTACTGGGTACTGATCAAGTCGACGCTGGGTGCGCTGTTCCCGGTGTTCGGTGACGGCAATACCATGGCGGCGGTGGCCGTCTCCTCGCTCGGCATCTGGCTGTTCCATTTCATGATCCTGCGCGGGGTGACGCAGGCGGCCTTCATCAACACCGTGGCGACGGTCGCCAAGATCATCCCGATCCTGATCTTCCTCGTCTTCGTCGCCTTCGGCTTCAAGGCCGACGTCTTCGCGCTCAATTTCTACGGCGGGCCGGGGCTGGAAGTGGAGGGGCTGTTCGCGCAGGTGCGCGGCACCATGCTGGTGACGGTGTTCGTCTTCGTCGGCATCGAGGGTGCCAGCGTCTACTCGCGCTATGCGCGGAAGCGCTCGGATGTGGGCGTCGCCACGCTGCTCGGCTTCCTCGGCGTGCTGTGCCTCTTGGTGCTGGTGACGATGCTGTCCTATGGCGTGCTGCTGCGCCCGGACCTTGCCGTGCTGCGCAACCCCTCCATGGCCGGGGTGCTGCAGGCGGTGGTCGGGCCGTGGGGCGCGGTGTTCGTCAGCGTCGGGCTGATCATCTCGGTGCTAGGCGCCTATCTCTCCTGGTCGCTGCTGGCGGCGGAGGTGCTCTATTCGGCGGCGAAGATGGAGAGCATGCCGGCCTTCCTGGCGGCGGAAAACCGCAACAAGGTGCCCTTCGCCGCGCTGTGGCTCACCAATATCCTGATCCAGCTGTTCCTGATCCTGACGCTGTTCGCCGAGCAGGCTTTCCTGCTGGCGCTGAAGCTCACTTCCTCAATGATCCTGCTGCCGTACCTGCTCACCGCCGCCTATGCGCTGAAGCTGGCGCTGAGCGGGGAGAGCTATGAGCGGGAAGTGAAAGGGCGCGGCGGCGACCTCGTGCGCGCGGGCCTCGCCACGCTCTATGCCGCTGGGCTGATCTATGCCGGCGGGCTGAAATTCCTGCTGCTGTCCCTCGTCATCTACGCGCCGGGCACGCTGCTGTTCGCCGTCGCGCAGAAGGAGCGCGGGCACCGGGTGTTCACCCCGACCGAGCTGCTGCTGTTCGCCATCGCCGCCGGTGGGGCGGTGCTGGCGGTCTACGGGCTGGCGACCGGCCGCATCAGCGTGTGAGGAGCGCCGGGGGATCGCCGAGGACGGCGAGCAGGTCCTCGCGCAGCTGCGGCGCGCAGCCGATCGCCCGGTCGGCGCGGGTGAAGTCGCCATCCTCATTGAAGGGGCCGGTCCAGCCGCCGGCCTCGCGGATCAGCAGCAGCCCGGCGAGGCAGTCCCAGGCGTGCATCTGCGGCTCGTAATAGGCGGCGAGCCGGCCGCAGGCGACATGGGCGAGGCTGAGCGCGCCGGAGCCGCTGCGCACGAACATGCCGCCCGCGCCGAGCAGCCGCTCGATCACTGCGGCGACATGGGCCGCCGGCACGCGGAAACTGGCACCGATCGAGGTCAACCCGTGCCGCAGGTCAGTGTGGATGTCGACGTGGATCGGCGCATCGTTGAGGCTGGCGCCTTCGCCCACCACGGCGGCGAACAGCTCGCCGGCATTCGGGTCGAGGATGAAGCCGGCCACGGTCTGCCCGTCCTCCACCAGCGCCAGTGCGATGCACCAGTTGCGCAGGCCGTGCACGAAGCAGCTGGTGCCGTCGATGGGGTCGAGCACCCAAAGGAAACCCGAGCGAGTGGGGGCGGCACCGAATTCCTCGCCGAGGAAGCCGTCGCCGGGGAATGCCTCGGCGACGCGCGCGCGCACCAGCTGCTCGACTTCGCGGTCGGCGATGCTCACCACATCCTGCCCATTGGCCTTGGCCTCGACGGTCAGCGTCGCCACCCGCGCGAAATAGGACAAGGCCAGTGCGGCAGCCTCGGGCAGCAGCGCGCGTGCGAGTGCGAGCCGCGCGGCAAGCGCAGGGGAACGGGTCACGAAGGAACTCCGGGAAGGGAGGAGGTGGTCGCGCGCTCGACATAGAGCGCCGCGAGCCGCGCGGTCGAGGGATCGGCGTCGGGCGCGGCCAGCCGGCGGTCGAGATGGGCGAGCGTATGGGCGGCGATGTCGGCCGGGTCCTGCCGGAAGGTGCTGAGCCGGTACGCGTCCCATGCGGCCTCGGGGATGTCGTCGAAGCCGATGACGCGGACGTCGCGCGGAATGTCGAGGCCGAAGCGGTGGCGCGCCGCGTCCATCAGCCCGAAGGCGACGAGGTCGTTCACGCAGAACACTCCCTCGGGACGCTCCGCCCGGTCGAACAGGGCATTCGCGGCCTCCTGTCCGCCGGCATAGTCGGTGTCGGCGCCGCGCACGGCGATCACCTCGGCCCCGAGCGCGCGTGCCTCCTCGGTGAAGGCGATCTCGCGCTCGGTAATGCTCGGCGTGCCGGAGGCCGAGCCGGCAAAGCCGAGCCGCCGCAGGCCCTGCGCGTGGAGCAGGCGGGCGGCGGCGCGGGCGGCGCCGTCATTGTCGATCCGCACATGGTCGCAGCCGGGCTCCGAGCGGCCGATGGAGATGATCGGCTGCCCGTTGCGCCGCGCCAGCTCGACGAAGGAGGAGGGCGGCGAGCCGGAAAGGATGATCGTCGCCTCGGCGCGATAGCCGAACAGCGCCGCCTGCGCGGCCTGTAGCTCCGCCTCGGAGGCGCCGGTGTTGATGAGGAAGGGCAGGTTGCCGCGCCGGATCAATGCAGTGGTCAGCGCCGCCACCAGATGCGCGCGGAAGCCGACCTCCGGCCGGGTGACGACGAGGCCGACCAGCCGGCTGCGATTGGTGAGCAGGCCGCGCGCGAGATCGTTGACCTGGTAGCCGAGCTCGGCGGCGGCGTGCATCACCCGCTCGCGGGTTTCCGGCGCGATGCTGGCGCCGGGCGTGAAGGCGCGCGACACCGCCGAGCGCGAGACGCCGGCAAGCTGCGCCACCTGCTGCGCGCTGACGAAGCGCCGCGCATTGGCCGCCTCGTCGGAGAACTGGAATGTCGCGGAGGAAGCCCTCGGTATTGAAACTCTCACTGGCCGACCTTCGACAGCACGTCGGATTTGAGAAAGCGCTCGACCACCAGCATGAAGCCGATGGAGGGGATCAGAAGCAACAGCGCGGTGATCGAGGCGATCTGGTAATTGCCGCCGGCGCCGGCGGAATAGAGCAGCAGCGGCAGCATGTTCACGTCCGGCGCGCCGACGAAGTAGCTGCCGGTGAACTCGTCCAGCGATTCCAGGAACACGAAGATCGCACTGGCCAGCAGGCCGGGCGCGGCGAGCGGCAGCGTCACGTCGGCGAAGGCGCGCATGGCGCTGGCGCCGATGCAGCGCGCCGCCTGTTCGAGTTCCCGGTCGACCGCGGCGAAGGCGGCGGTGGCGATCCACACGGCATAGACGAGGCCATGCGTGACATGCACCAGCACCACGCCGGCGATCGTGCCGTTGAGGCCGATCTGGTAGAACAGCCGGGCGACGTTCACATAGACCGGCAGGTTGGGGAATGCCTGCGGGATGAGGCAGGCGACGAGGATCACCGCCCGGAACGGCAGCTTCAACCGCGCCAGTGCATAGCCGGCGGGAATGGCCAAAGCGAGCGAGACGAGGACGGTCAGGCTCGCCACCAGCAGGCTGTTGCCGAGCGATTGCATCGCATTGCCGCGCGGGGCGAAGACGCGCCCCCAATAGCTCAGGCCGTAGTCAATGGGCAGCGCATGCGGAAAGTACCAGCGCTCCGCCACGGTCCACAGCAGGAGATTGACCAGCGGGCCGAAGATGATGAAGGCCAGCGCTCCCAGAATGAGCGCACGCGGTATCCACCACAGGTCGAGGCGCAGGGCCGGCAGGAGCGACGAAGACAAGGCGGTGAGGCTCATGCCCGCTCCCTCACGCTATGACGCAGATAGAAGATGGCAGCGCAGGCGCTGATGGCGAGCGAGACCAGGCCGAGCGCATTGGCCACGCCGTAATCGCCATAGGCGTTGATGCGGAAGGCGATGTCGGCGGTGAGCATGGTGGGCGATTGCGCGTTGATCATCAGCGGCACCGAGAGCACCGACATCATGGTGACGAAGGACAGCACCAGCGCCACCATCAGCGTGGTCGCGACCTGCGGCACCAGTATCTCGATGAGGATGCGCAGCCGCGAGGCGCCGAGATTGCGCGCCGCCTCCAGCGTGCCGCGGTCGACCGAGGCCATGGCGCCTGCCACCAGCAGGGCGACGAAGGGCGTCTGCTTCCACACGAAGGCGATGACGATGCCGCGCCAGTCGAGAAGGCTCATGGCCTGCAAGGGGGTGATGAGGCCGGCGCCGATCAGCGCATTGTTCATCAACCCGTTGCGGGCGAGGAAGGTGCGCAGCACCTGCCCGACCACGATGAACGGCACGAACATCGGCCAGCGGTAGAGCCAGCGCAGCAGGGCGACGGCGCGCGGGTTCTCGCCCAGCGTGAGATAGCCGGCGATGGCGACGGCGAAGAGCCCGATGAGCACCGTCGACAGGCTGACGATCAGCACGGTGAAGACGATGTCGGGCGTGTAGAGCTCGAAGGTCTTGGTGAAGTTGGCGAGCCCGAACCCGTCCGCCACCACGAAGGCGCCCGTCACCGAGGCGGCGAGCGGCACCATGAACAGCAGCACGATCACCGCCAGCGCCGGCAGCACGAGCATCAGGCCGAGGAGGGGGGCGGGCATGGCGGGGCTTCTGGAGAGGGGGGGTAAGGCGGTGAGGCTCTGCGTCCTTCGAGGCCCGGCCTCTGGCCGGGCACCTCGGGATGACGAGGTTTCGACTGGGAAGGCCCCCGTCATGCTGAGGAGCGGGGCAGAGCCCCGCGTCTCGAAGCACCTAGGCTATTGCCACGCTCAGTTCGTCGCCTGCCGCTCATAGGCCTCCAGGATCGCGCTGTTATAGGGCGCGATCGGGAAGGGCTTGCCGTTCCGGGCGAGGTCTTCCGGGGTGATGTCGACGAACAGCTTGTCCCAGGTCGCCTTGTCGAGTTCGGGCTGGACGTACTGGGCGTCGATGCCGGGGTACCAGTTGAAGCGCTTGACGATGCCCTCGGCCTGCACCTTCGGGCTGGTGGCGAGCTCGACGAACTTCTCCGCCAGTTCCTTGTTCGGGCTGTTCGCCGGGATCACATAGTGCATGGGCTGGCCGGGCATGCCGGGGGAGGGCAGCACCAGCTTGAACTCCGGCGGCAAGCGCCCGTCGGCCTTCCAGGAGTAGAACATGTCGACCCACACCGGGCCGATGGCGATCTCGCCGCGCGAGAGCAGGTCGAGCGTGCCGGCATTGCCGGGCGTAAGGGTGGCGTTGCGGGTGAAATCGCGCAGGCTGGCGAAGGCGGCGTCCCACTTCTTCGTCTCGGCCTCGTCGAACGGGCCGTTCATCAGCTTGGCCGCGTCGCCGCCGCCAAAGGCATAGACCCAGCCCATGACGAAGCTGACGCCTGACGCGCCGCCCTTGATGCCGTTATAGCCGAACTGCCTGGGATGGGCCTTGGCCCATTCGGCGATCTCGGCATAGCTCCGGGGTGGGTTCGGCACCAGCGCCGGATTATAGGCCAGCGCCGTCTGGCTGTTGAACATCGGCATGACGTAGCCGGTGACCTTGGTGCCGAGCGCCATGTCGGCATTGGTGCGGGTCACCAGCTTGCCGGTGGAAATCTTGTCCCGGTAGGATTCCAGATACTCGCCCTTGATCATCGGGCCGACGAACTTCTCGTGCACCACGGCGACGTCGGTGTCCCAGCTCGTGGAGCCGGCCTGCTTCTGCGCCTCGAAGCGCTCGACGATCTTCTGCGAGCCGGCGTCGCCGGGCCCGGTGCCGACCACGCGCACCGTATTGCCGGGATACTGCTTCTCGAACAGCGGGGCGAGGTACTGGTTGACGTAGTCGACCATGTTCTGGTCGCCGGCGGTGATGACCGTCAGTTCGGCCGCCGAGACGGGAGCGGCAAGGCTGAGGATGAGCGTCGCGGCGGCGAACGATTTGAGGGAGTTCTTCATGTTGCAGCTTTCCGATGGCGGGGTCAGTTTGCAGCCGATACCGGCAAGCGTTCCGGCGAGCCGGCTGGCGTGAATGGCAGGGGCTTGGCGTCGCCGGCTGAGGGGGTGCTGAACAGGAACAGCTTCTCGTCCGGTATGGTGAGGCGCACCGCCGTGCCGGGGCTAAGCGCATGTTCGGCGTCGGCGAAGACGGCCTCGTGACCGAGCCGCACCGAATGGCGCCACGCGCCGCCGAGGTAGCTGACCGCCTCGACATGGCCGGACAGCGTCAGCGCAGCGTCCGTGGAAGGCATGTCGGCGGGGCGAAATTCCACCGCTTCGGCGCGGAAGCGCGCCTCCAGCGATCCGCTGGCGAGCGTGCGCCGGCGCAGTGGCAAGGTGGTCGCCTTGTTATGCGGACCCGCAGCCAGATGGACGGTGCCGCCGGAGACACGTCCTTCCAGCGCCAGCATATTCTCCGCGCCCATGAAGGCGGCGACGAAGGCGGAGGCGGGGCGGTTGTAGACCTCCTCCGGCGCGCCGGCCTGGGCGATGCGGCCGGCCTCCATGATCACCACGCGGTCGGCCATTGCCATCGCCTCCTCGCGGTCATGGGTGACGTGGATGGCGGTGATGCCGAGCCGCTTCTGCAGCGCGCGGATCTCGTGGCGGACCTTCAGGCGGATGCGGGTGTCGAGATTGGACAAGGGCTCGTCGAGCAGCAGGATCTGCGGATCGACCGCCAGCGCCCGCCCGAGCGCGACGCGCTGGCGCTGGCCGCCGGAGAGTGCGGCGGGCTTGCGCGCGCCGAGGCCGGTGAGGCCCATCAGGGCCTCCATTTCCGCGACGCGGCGGTCGATCTCGGCGGAGGGCAGGCCCTTGAGCTTCAGTCCGTAGCCGATGTTCTTCGCCACGCTCATATGCGGCCACAGCGCATAGGACTGGAACACCAGCGCCATGCCGCGCCGGTCCGGCGGCAGCCGCGTCACATCGCGACCGGCCACCGAGACCCGCCCGGCGGAAGGCGCGACGAAGCCGGCGATGGTCCGCAGCAGCGTGGTCTTGCCGCAGCCGGAGGCGCCGAGCAGGGCGACGAACTCGCCCTTGGCGATGGAAAGGTCGAGCCCATGCAGCACGCGCGTCGCGCCATAGCCGACCGAGAGGTCGCCGATGTGCAGAAAGGCGTCGTGGGTCATGCCGGTCCCGTTCGTTCCAATCCCTTGCACAGCTGTGCAACCGAGGTCGCAGGAAGCCGCCGGTGCGGGAATGGAGGTAGCGGGCTTTCATTGCAGGCGAATGACGATTGCCGTTCGGCGCGGTCAGAACAGGGCGAGGGTTGCCGCGGCGAGCGCGAGATAGCGGCCGAGCTTGGCGAGGGTGACCAGCAGCAGGAAGACCGGCAGCGGCTCGCGCAGCAGGCCGGCGACCATGGTGAGCGGATCGCCGATGATCGGCGCCCAGCTCAACAGCAACGACCAGCGTCCATAGCGGCGATACCAGCCCTGCGCCTGTTCCAGCCGTGCCGGTGTCACCGGGAACCAGCGCCGCTCGCGGAAATGTTCGATGAAGCGGCCGAGCCACCAGTTGACCAGCGAACCCAGCACATTGCCGGCGGTCGCGACCGCGATCAGCGTCCAGAAGGGCTGCGCGCCGGCCAGCAGCGCGCCGGCCAGCACCGCTTCCGACTGCATCGGCATGAGGGTCGCGGCAACGAGGGCGGAAAGGAACAGGGCGGCATAGGTGGCGAGGTCGGTCATCCCCGCCTTATACGCGATCCGGCCGGCCCCGATGGCGCGCGGATCGGTGGAGTAGGTATTTTTGCTTGCATAAAAACGATTGCAAAAAAATGCAATTATCGTATCTCTAGCCGTGGCAGGGACGGACCTGCCGCGCCTCAAAGGGGGGGCCCATGACCCGTAACGTTGGAAATATCGACCGCGTCATCCGCGTCATCATCGGTGTCGCGCTGCTGTCGTTGCTCTTCGTGCTGGAAGGCAATCTGCGCTGGATCGGCCTGATCGGGCTGGTGCCGCTGCTGACCGCGCTCGTCGGCAATTGCCCGCTCTATTCCCTCGTCGGCCTGTCGACCTGCCCGCTGCGCACCCGCAGCTCGAAGTGACGATGACCGAGACGCTTTCCAGCGAAGTCGCCGAGATGAAGGCGCGGGTCGATGAGGCCTCCGCCTTCCTCAAGACGCTGTCGAACCCCGACCGGTTGCTCGTGGCCTGCGTGCTGGTGGAGGGCGAGCGCTCGGTGCGCGAACTGGAGGACCTGCTCGGCATCCGCCAGCCCGGCCTCTCGCAGCAGCTCGCCGCCTTGCGCGAAGCCCAGCTGATCATCGGCCGCAAGGAGGGCAAGCAGGTGTTCTACCGGCTCGCCGATCCGCGCGTGGAAGCCTTCATCACCACCATGCACGCGCTGTTCTGCGCGCCGCAGAGCGAGACCTCGCGATGACTGAATTCACTCCCCTTGCCTCGCTCATCGGCGGCATGCTGATCGGCCTCAGCACCGTGCTCATGCTGCTGCTCGAGGGCCGCATCGCCGGCATCAGCGGCATCGCCGCGCGGGCGCTGCCGCCCTGGCGCGAGGGCGTGCCGGCAGGGCGGCTCGCCTTCATCGCCGGGCTGGTGGCGGCGCCCTTCCTCGTCGGTGCCGTGACGGGCGAGCCGGTCATGCAGACCGTCTCGGCGAACGTCCTTCTCATGGTCGCCGCCGGCCTGCTGGTCGGCTTCGGCTCGGTGTGGGGTTCGGGCTGCACCTCGGGCCACGGCGTGTGCGGGCTGGCGCGCCTGTCGCCGCGCTCCATGGTGGCGACAGGCTTGTTCATGGCGACAGGCTTCGCCACCGTGTTCATCGTGCGTCACGTCATCGGAGGCTGAGCCATGTCGATCCTCGTCAATCTCGCGCTCGGCCTGCTGTTCGGCGTCGGCCTCGTCGTTTCCGGCATGAGTAACCCGGCCAAGGTGCTCAACTTCCTCGACCTCGCCGGTACGTTCGATCCCTCGCTCGCCTTCGTCATGGGCGGGGCGGTCATCGTCGCCTTCATCGGCTTCCGACTGACCCTGACGCGGCAGCGGCCGGTGCTGGCGCCGCGCTTCCAGCTGCCGACCCGGCGCGACATCGATGCGCGCCTCATCGTCGGGCCGGCGCTGTTCGGCATCGGCTGGGGGCTGGGCGGCTTCTGTCCCGGCCCCGCCTTCACCGCGCTGGGGCTGGCGGCGCCGGGCACGCTCGCGTTCGTGCCGGCCATGCTGGTGGGCATGTGGGCGGCGCGGTGGTGCGCCGAGCGGCCGGCACATTCCAATTCGGCATGATGCGATAAGATTTCGTCGCTGCCTGCCGTGGCAGCCTCGGGCTTATGTGGGGTGAAACCCACAGCATGAGTGGTCCGATGTCCGCCAGCGCCTTCCTGTCTCCCGATGCCATCCGCACCCTGTTTTCGACCGCCATGTCGGAGATGTACCGGCTGGAGGTTCCGCAATATGGCACGCTGATGGAGCTTGTCGGCGAGGTGAATGCCGAGGCGCGCAAGGCCGATCCGCGGCTCGACCAGCGCCTCGTCGAGGGCGGCGAGGTCGAACGGCTGCATCTGGAGCGCCATGGCGCCATCCGCCTCGGCACGGCGGCCGAGCTTGCCACCATGCGCCGGCTGTTCGCGGTGATGGGCATGGTGCCGGTCGGCTATTACGACCTGTCGGTCGCCGGGGTGCCGGTGCACTCGACCGCATTCCGGCCGGTGGCGCCGGAATCGCTGCGGCGCAATCCGTTCCGCGTGTTCACCTCGCTGCTGCGGCTCGACCTCATCGCCGATCCGGCGCTGCGGCAGGAAGCGGCGGACATCCTCGCCCGCCGCAGCATCTACACGCCGGGCTGCATCGCCCTGATCGAGACCGCCGAGCGCAAGGGCGGCCTGATGGAGGAGGAAGCGCGGCGCTTCGTCGCCGAGGCGCTGGAGACCTTCCGCTGGCACAGCGAGGCGACCGTGCCGTCGCAGGTCTATCAGCGCCTGCGCGCGGCGCACCCGCTCATTGCCGATGTGGTGTGCTTCAAGGGCCCGCACATCAACCATCTCACCCCGCGCACGCTCGACATCGACGCGGTGCAGGCGCGCATGCCGGCGCGCGGCATCGTGCCGAAGGCGGTGATCGAGGGCCCGGCGCCGCGCAAGGTGCCGGTGCTGCTGCGCCAGACCAGTTTCCGTGCGCTGAAGGAGCCGATCGCCTTTCCGAGCGAGAGCGGAGAGGGGCGCGAGGACGGCACCCACACCGCGCGCTTCGGCGAGATCGAGCAGCGCGGCGCGGCGCTGACGCCGAAGGGCCGGGCGCTCTACGACGCATTGCTGGGCGAGGTGCGCGCCGACGTGCAGGTGAAAAGCGATGGCGACAATGCGGCCGACTACATGGCCACGCTCGCCCGCCGCTTCGCCGCGCTGCCCGACGACGAGGACGCGCTGCGCCGCGACGGGCTGGCCTATTTCCGCTACAGCGCGACCGACAGGCAGGGCGTGCCGGCGAGCGAGGATATCGACACGCTCATCGCGCAGGGCTTCCTCGCCGCCGAGCCGATCACCTATGAGGACTTCCTCCCCGTCAGCGCGGCCGGCATCTTCCAGTCCAATCTCGGCGACGAAAGCCAGCAGAACTTCGCGGCACGAGCCAACCGGGCGGCGTTCGAGCGCGACCTCGGCGCGCCGGTGGCCGACGAGAACGCGCTCTATGCGGCGTTCGAGGCGGATTCGAAGGCGGCGGCGCTCGCCGCACTGGCCGGACGCGCGGCGGCCTGACGGGCTCAGGCGGCCCGGCCGGCCATGCGCCCGGCGAGGCTGGTCTGGCCGATGACCCACTGGATGAACGCGGCGACGATCGGCTTGTGCTGGTTGCCCAGCGGGGTGACGAGGTAATAGGCCCCGTTGCCGGCGAAGGGCGCCTCGTCCAGCATGGCCAGCGTGCCCGCGCGCAGCTCCTGCTCGATCAGGAAGGTCGGCACCAGTGCCACGCCCATCCCCGCCACAGCGGCCTGGCTGGTCATGGCGAACTGGTCGAAGATCGGCCCACGATAGGGATGGGGGTGCTCGACATCGAGGGTCGAGAACCATTCCTGCCACAGGCTCGGCCGCGAACTCTGCTGGAGCAGCACCGCGCCTTCGAGGTCGGTGGCCCTGGTGAGCCGGTGCGCCTGGGCATAGTCCGGGCTGGCCACGGCGACGATGGCTTCGTTGCAGAGATAGATGGCCTCGCCATGCGGCCAGGTCGGGGCGCCATAATGGATGGCGACGTCGACCGATTTCTCCGTGAAGTCGAACGGCTTCGGCTCGGTGGTCAGGTTGAGCGTCAGCGAGGGGTTCAGCGCGAGAAAGCCGGGCAAGCGCGGGATCAGCCAGCGCGAGGCGAAGGTCGGCAGCACCGCGACGCTCAGCGTGGTCTCGGCGCCGGCCGAGGCGATGACGGCATGCGTCTCGCTCTCATAGGCCTGCAATATGCGCCGCGCCGAGCCGAGATAGCGCTCGCCGAGCGAGGTCAGCGTCACGCGGCCCTTGGTGCGGTCGAACAGCACGACGCCGAGCGTCTCCTCCAGCTGGCGCACCTGCTTGCTCACCGCGCTCTGGGTCAGCGCCAGCTCCTGCGCCGCCATGGTGAAGCTGCCGTGCCGGCCCGCCGCCTCGAAGGCGGTCAGTTCCTGGAAACTCGGCATCTGCTTGCGTGGCAGCATGGACGGCTATTCCAATTCGGCATGGGGAGACGACGTTACATCCTTTGGCCGGGTGGGCCAAACCTTGTTATCCTGCCAAGGATTCAAACCGATCGGGATCCGTTTCATGACCGCTGCCGCCAGCCTCGCCGTTGAAGTGAAGGGCCTGCTCGCCACGCTCGGCGTCGATCCGTCATTGACCGAGGGCGGCACCCGCGCGGTCCGCACGCCGCTGACCGGCGAGATCGTCGCGCAGGTGCGCGACACCTCCCCGGCCGAGGTGGACGCCGTCATCGGCAAGGCGCAGGCGGCCTTCACGGCCTGGCGCGCCGTGCCGGCGCCGCGCCGCGGCGAGTTCGTGCGCCTGCTCGGCGAGGAGCTGCGCGCCGCCAAGGCCGAGCTGGGCCGGCTCGTCACTATCGAGGCCGGCAAGGTGGTCTCCGAGGGGCTGGGCGAAGTCCAGGAGATGATCGACATCTGCGATTTCGCGGTGGGCCTGTCGCGCCAGCTCTATGGCCTGACCATGGGCTCGGAGCGCGGTGACCATCGCCTGCAGGAGCAGTGGCACCCCGTCGGCGTGGTCGGCGTGATCTCCGCCTTCAACTTCCCCGTCGCGGTGTGGAGCTGGAACGCGGCGCTCGCTTTTGTGTGCGGCGACAGCGTGGTGTGGAAGCCCTCGGAGAAGACCCCGCTCACCGCGCTCGCCGTGCAGGCGCTGGTGGCGCGCGCCGCCGCCAGGTTCGGCGAGGCGCCGGAGGGCCTGTCCAGCGTGCTGATCGGCGGGCGCGAGGTCGGCGAGGCGCTGGTGGCCGATGCGCGGGTGCCCGTGGTCTCCGCGACCGGTTCGACCGCGATGGGCCGTCTCGTCGGCCAGAAGGTCGCCGCCCGCTTCGGCCGCTCCATCCTTGAGCTCGGCGGCAACAACGCTTCCATCGTCACCGCCTCGGCGGATCTCGATCTTGCCCTGCGCGCCATCGCCTTCGGCGCCATGGGCACCGCCGGCCAGCGCTGCACCACGCTGCGCCGCCTGATCGTGCAGGAGAGCGTCTATGGCGCGCTGGTCGAGCGGCTGAGCCGCGTCTATGCCTCGATCTCCATCGGCAATCCGCTGGAGGGCGACGCGCTGGTCGGCCCGCTGATCGACGGCACGGCCTTTGCCGGCATGCAGAACGCGCTGGCCGAAGCGAAGGCGCTGGGCGGCAAGGTGCATGGCGGCGAGCGCTACACCAAGGGCGTGGCGCCCGACGCCTTTTATGTCCGTCCCGCTTT
This sequence comes from Ancylobacter sp. VNQ12, assembly GCF_049445835.1. Taxonomy (NCBI): domain Bacteria; kingdom Pseudomonadati; phylum Pseudomonadota; class Alphaproteobacteria; order Hyphomicrobiales; family Xanthobacteraceae; genus Ancylobacter; species Ancylobacter sp. VNQ12. The sequence continues at coordinate 639,367 of NZ_JBMSDU010000001.1, forward strand.
AGTGGAGATGCCCGAGCAGGTCGGCCCGGTGATCGCGGAAACCTTCGCCCCAATCCTCTACGTGCTGAAGTACAGGACGCTGGACGAGGCGATCGCGCTGCAGAACGGCGTGCCGCAGGGCCTGTCGTCGTCGATCTTCACCACTGATCTGCGCGAGGCCGAGCGCTTCCTCTCCGCCGTGGGCTCGGATTGCGGCATCGCCAACGTCAATATGGGTCCCTCGGGCGCGGAGATCGGTGGCGCCTTCGGCGGCGAGAAGGAGACCGGCGGCGGGCGCGAAAGCGGCTCGGATGCCTGGAAGGCCTATATGCGCCGGCAGACCAACGCCATCAATTACGGCAACACCCTGCCGCTGGCGCAGGGCGTGACCTTCGATGTCGGTGGCACTGAAGACAAGGGCTCCGCCACGGCATGAACGCGCCGCTCGCCCCTCATGGCTCGGCCTTCCGTCCCGCCGCGCGGCTGGGATCGATCGGGGTTTCCGAGATCCTGAAGATCACCGCCGAGGCGGGCGCCCGCAAGCGCGCCGGGCGGCCGATGATCATCCTTGGGGCGGGCGAGCCGGACTTCGACACGCCGGACAACATCAAGGAGGCGGCGGCGCGGGCGATGCGCGCCGGCGCCACCAAATACACCGTGCTCGACGGCTCGCCGGAGCTGAAGGCGGCGGTGGTGGAGAAGTTCCGCCGCGACAACGGCCTCGACTTCACCGCAGCCGAGATCACCTGCGGCGCCGGTGCCAAGCAGGTGCTCTACAACGCCTTCATGGCGACGCTCGATCCCGGCGACGAGGTGGTCATCCCCGCGCCGTTCTGGACCAGCTATGCCGACATCGTCGCGATTTGCGGCGGCGTGCCTGTGGTGGTGCCCTGCACGGCGCAGGACGGCTTCCGTCTGCGCGGCGACGCGCTGGAAGCGGCGATCACCCCCCGCACGCGCTGGCTGCTGCTCAATTCGCCCTCCAATCCCTCGGGCGCCGCCTACAGCGCGGGCGACCTGCGCGAGCTGGCGGACGTGTTGCTGCGCCATCCCCAGGTCTGGGCGATGTCGGACGATATGTACGAGCACATCATCTATGACGGCTTCGCCTTCGCCACGCTGGCGGCGGTCGAGCCCGCCCTGAAGGAGCGTACGCTGACCGTCAACGGCGTGTCCAAGGCCTATGCCATGACCGGCTGGCGCATCGGCTATGGCGGCGGGCCGCGCCCACTGATCGCGGCGATGGCGGTGGTGCAGAGCCAGTCGACCTCGTGCCCGTCCTCGGTGAGCCAGGCGGCGGCGGTCGAGGCGCTGACCGGCCCGCAGGGCATCGTTGCCGAGCGGACGGCGGCGTTCCAGGCGCGTCGCGATCTGGTGGTGGACGGGCTGAACGCCATTCCCGGCCTCAGCTGCCGCCGGCCGGAAGGGGCGTTCTATACCTTCGCGGAGTGCTCCGGCCTGCTGGGGCGGCTGGCGCCTTCCGGCGAGCGGATCGCCACCGATGTGGATTTCTGCCGCTACCTCATGGACGCGGTCGACGTCGCGGTGGTGCCCGGCACCTTCTTCGGGCTGGCGCCGTTCTTCCGCATCTCCTACGCCACCGGCGAGGCGGAGCTGCGGGAAGCGCTCGCGCGCATCGCCGGCGCCTGCGCGCAGCTTAAGGCGTAGAACTCAGCCGCTCCACGCGGAGTCGGCGCGGAAGCCATTGGCGAGGAAGTCGACCAGCGTGCGCACCTTGAGTGCGAGGTGCCGGGCCGGCGGGTAGAGCGCATAGATGCCGAGCGGCGCGTCGTCGCTGTCGCGCATGATGCGCCGCACCCGACCCTCGCGCAGGCTGGCGGCGGCGATGAAGCTCGGCACGCGGGCGATGCCGAAGCCGGCTTCGGCCGCGGCAAGGCACGCCTCGCCATTGGAAAAGCGCAGCCGGCCGGCCACCGTGACCGTGACGTCGCCCTTGGGCCGCAGGGTGCGGAAGCGCCAGTTGAGCGGGTCGCGGAAATTGTCGTCGACGATGCACTCATGCGCCGCCAGTTGCTCCGGCTGCGTCGGCTCGCCATGGGCATCGAGATAGGCCGGGGCGGCGATGACATCGATGCGCGCGTCGCACAGCTTGCGGGCGATGAGGCTGCTGTCGGACGGCTTGCCGACCCGCACCGCCATGTCGAACCCCTCGTCGACGAGGTTCATGACGCGGTCGGAGAGGTTCACGTCGAGCTGGATGTCGGGAAAGGCGTCGGCGAAGGCCAGCAGCAGCGGCATGAGCTGGATCTTGCCGAAGGACAAAGGCGCGGTCAGCCGCAGCCGGCCGGCGGGAGCGCCCGAGGCGTTGCGGACCGAGGCGTCGAGCGTGTCGAATTCCTCGATCAACAGCCGGACCCGCTCGTAATAGGCCTGCCCGACTTCGGTCGGCGACAGGGCACGCGTGGTGCGCTTGATGAGCTGCACGCCGAGATCGGCCTCCAGCCTGGAGACCAGCTTGGACGCCTGTCCGGGGCTCACGCCGAGGCGCCGGGCGGCACCGGCGAAGCTGCCTGAATCGAGCACCGCAATGAGCATGCGGTCACAGTCGAGCCGATCCATGGCAACCTTTCGCAACGAACCGCGGCGGCGCGGGCGCGGTATTGCTCCGTCGCCCGGCCGCGTCCGTCAAGGCGCCGTCCTGCGTCGCTCAGCGCTTCGCGCAGCTCGGCTTGGCCGCGAACGGGCCGTCGCCGAGCAGGGCGAGCGCCAGCAGCGCGACGATCCACAGCGCCAGGAATTCCCAGCCGCCGTTCGGGTTGGTGAAGAAGAAGCCGGCCGGGCCGTGCACGGTGAAGATGGCGCCGAGCAGGATCGGGATCAGCGCCAGCGCGGCGATGCGCGGCCAGAAGCCGAGGATGAGCGCCAGCGCGCCGATGACTTCCCAGGCAATGGTGATGTAGGCCAGCGCGCCCGGCAGGCCGAGCGAGCCGAAGAAGGCGGCGGTGCCGGCCGGCGTGAAGACGAAGATCTTCAGCCCGGCATGGGCGAGAAACAGGACGCCGAGGGCGAGACGGAGAATGAGGGCGGCGTAAGGCGCGGTGCGCGTGTCGATCACGATGAACTCCGACGTCGGGATAAGGGGGATGGAGCATCATCGCTTGTGCCGATTATCATGATAATCGGCGGATCATCGCAGACACTGATTCCATTTTGGAAATAACACCGGCTCGAATCCGAGTGACTGCCGGTCGAGTGCCGCCGTTCGATACAGCCAAACTTGTACGGTTCGCGCAGGCGCGGAAGCGAAGTAATTTTGCGGTTTCAGGTCGATTGAACGGCAAAGGCGGGCCATAGATCAGGGCGATGATATTTATGTCGATTATCTATTTGTCCTATGGCCCGCCGCCCGGCACCTTGTCCGCTGCAACGCCTGGCCGCGCCGGCTGAACGACGAAACGAGACCGCGATGTCCGCTCCCCCGCCCCCGTCCAACCTGTTCTATCAGACGCGCCTGCGCCGCCCGCTGCTGGCGCGGGGCGAGGGGGTCTATCTCTGGGACAGCCAGGGCAAGCGCTATCTCGACGGCTCCAGCGGCGCCATGGTGTCCAATATCGGCCATTCCAACCCGGCCGTGCTGGGCGCGATGCGGCGGCAGATGGAGCTCTCCACCTTCGGCTACCGGCTGCATTTCGAGAACGAGCCAGCCGAGCGCCTCGCCGCCGAGATCGCCGGGCGCATGCCCGAGGGGCTGGACCGGGTGTTCTTCGTCTCCGGCGGCTCCGAGGCGGTGGAGAGCTGCCTCAAGCTCGCCCGGCAATATGCGCTGGCGCAGGGCGAGGGGCAGCGCTGGAAGGTCATTTCGCGCTTTCCCTCCTATCACGGCTCGACGCTGGGGGCGCTCGCCGTCACCGGCATGTCGCTGATGAGCGCGCCCTTCGCGCCGATGCTGCGGGAAATGCCGAAAATCCCGGCGCCGACCTGCTATCTCGACCGCGACGGCCTCGATCCGGAGCAGCGCGGGCTGCGCTATGCCCGCATGCTGCGGGAGGAAATCCTGGCGCAGGGGCCCGAGACCGTGCTCGCCTTCATCATGGAGCCGGTCGGCGGCGCCTCCACCGGCGCGCTGGTGGCGCCCGACAGCTATTACGGCGAGATTCGCGCCATCTGCGACGAATTCGGCATCCTGCTGATCTGCGACGAGGTGATGAGCGGGGCGGGGCGCACCGGGCGCTATCTCGCCAGCGAACACTGGAGCCTCAAGCCCGACATCGTCGCGCTCTCCAAGGGCTTCGGTGCCGGCTACATGCCGCTCGGCGCCATGGTGGCGGACCGCCGCATCGCGGAAGCCGTGATCGATGCCGGCGGCTTCATCCATGGCCACACCTATGCTGGCAATCCGCTCGCCTGCGCGGCCGGCCTCGCCGTGCATGGCGAGATCGACCGGCTCGGCCTCATTGCCGCCGCCGAGCGGCAGGGCGATGCGCTGAAAGCCCGGCTGGAGGCGCTGATGCAGCGGTTTCCCTTCATCGGCGATGTGCGCGGCAAGGGCCTGCTGCTGGCGTTCGAGTTGGTGGCGGACCGGCACACCATGGAGCCGCTCCCCGTCGGCCTGAACGCGCATCTGCGCCTCGTCGACATCGCCTATGAAGCGGGGCTGATCATCTATTCGCGCCGCACGCGCGGCGGGCGTATCGGCGACCACTTCCTCGTCTGTCCCCCGCTCATCGTCAGCGACGACCAGATCGACGAGATCATGCAGAAGCTGACCGCGTCGCTGGAGACCTTCGCCACCGAGGCGAAGCTGCCCTTCGGAGCCCGCGCATGAGCCCCGCCAAGGACCGCCCGGTCATCATCACCTGCGCGGTGACGGGATCGATCCACACCCCGACCATGAGCCCCCATCTCCCGATCACGCCGGAGGAGATCGCCGAGCAGGCGATCGCGGCGGCGCAGGCGGGCGCGGCGATCCTGCATCTGCACGCCCGCGACCCCGAGACCGGCTTCCCCTCGGCCGATCCCGCGCTGTTCCAGGAGATCGTGCGCCGCATCCGCGAACGCTCCGACGCGGTGCTGAACATCTCCACCGGCGGCTCCTCGCGCATGAGCCTCGACGAGCGCCTCGCCGCGCCGCGCCTCATCAAGCCGGAAATGTGTTCGCTGAACATGGGCTCGATGAATTTCGGCCTGTTCCCGATGGCCGAGCGCCATGACGGCTGGAAGCACGCCTGGGAGCCCGAATTCTTGGAGGCGACGCGCTCGGTCATCTTCAAGAACAGTTTCGAGGACATCGAGACCATCCTCGACGATCTCGGCACCGGGAATGGCGCCCGCTTCGAGCTGGAATGCTACGATGTCGGTCACCTCCAGACGGTCGCGTTCTATCGGCGCAAGGGCCTGCTCAAGGCGCCGCTCTTCGTGCAGTTCGTGCTCGGCGTGCTTGGCGGCATCGATGCCGCGCCCGAGCAGTTGCTGCATCTGAAGGCGACCGCCGACCGCCTGCTCGGCTCGGACTACCAGTTCTCGGTACTTGCCGCCGGCCGCCAGCAGATCCCGCTCGGCACCATGGGGGTGATCCTCGGCGGCAATGTGCGCGTCGGGCTGGAGGACAACCTCACCATCGCCCGCGGCCGGCTGGCCAGCAGCAATGCCGAGCAGGTAGAGAAGATGCGGCGGATCATCGAGGAACTCGGCCACCGGGTCGCGACCCCCGACGAGGCGCGGGCGCTACTGGCGCTCAAGGGCTCTTCGCGCGTCGACGCATAGATCGAGGGCAGGCGATGAAGGTCATCTATGACGAGGCGCAGAAGAAGCACTATCCCGGCTTCTTCCTGACCAGCGGCGCGCGGGCACCCAATCCGGAGCGGCCGGAGCGGGCGGACATCCTGTTCGCCGCCGCGCTCCGGGCCGGCCTGACCCATGAGGTGCCGGCGGATTTCGGCATTGCGCCGGCGGCCGCGATCCACACGCCGGAATATCTTGAGTTCCTGGCCAATATCTACGCGCGCTGGCGGCACATCGCGCTGGCCTCCGAAGAAGTGATCCCCAACATCCACCCGGACCGGCGCGACGGCGCCTATCCGCTCTCCGCCGTCGGACAGGCCGGCTACCACATGGCCGACACCTCGTGCCCGATCGGTCCCGACACCTTCGCCAGCGCGCTGCGCAGCTCTCATGCGGCGACGCAGGCGGCGCGGCTAGTCAGTCGGGGTGAGGCAGCGGCCTATGCGCTGTGCCGTCCACCCGGCCACCATGCGTTCAGGGATCTCGCCGGCGGCTTCTGCTATCTCAACAATTCCGCCATCGCCGCGCAGGTGCTGCGCGAGAGAACGCCGCGCGTCGCCATTCTCGATGTCGACCTGCACCACGGCAACGGCACGCAGGGCGTGTTCTATGAGCGGGCGGATGTGCTCACCGTCTCCATCCATGCCGATCCGGTACGGTTCTATCCATTCTTCTGGGGCCATGCGGATGAGCGCGGCGAGGGGGCCGGGCGCGGCTACAACCTCAACCTGCCGCTGGAGCGCAAGACCGGCGACGAGGGCTTCCTCGCGGCGCTGGACCGCGCGCTTTCCCGCATCCAGGCCTTCGCGCCGGGCGCGCTGGTCGTCGCGCTCGGGCTCGATGCCTATGAGGGCGATCCCTTCGGCGGCCTCAGCGTCTCCACGCCCGGTTTCGCCCGCATCGGCGGGCTGATCGGCCAGCTTGGCCTGCCGAGCGTCATCGTGCAGGAAGGCGGCTATATCTGCGACGCGCTCGGCGACAATCTGGTCGCCTTCATGGATGGCCTCCGCGCCTCCCATGCCGTGGCGAGGGGAGTGAAGTCATGACGATCCGCACCTATCAGGGCCTGGTCTATCCCGCGCAGTGCGACGCGATGGGGCACATGAACGTGCAGCATTATGTCGGCGCGTTCGATCAGGCGCATTGGCACCTCATGGCGGCCTGCGGCTATGATTCGGACTGGGTGACCACCCGGCGCGAGGGCTGGGCGGATGTGCGCTACGAGATCGACTACAAGCGCGAGACGCGCGCCGGCGAACTCTTCGTCATCGACAGCGCGGTGCGCCGCGTCGGCACCAAGTCGCTCACCACCTGGCACCGCCTGTCGTCGCTCGATGGCACGGTGCGCGCCGAGCTGCTCGCCATAACCGCCTATTTCGACCTGGAATTGCGCCGGGCGCGCGAGCTGCCCGACATCGTCCGTGCGGGCGCGCTGGCGCTGGTCGAAGAGCCGTGACGGACGCGGTTGCGATCCGGCCGGTCGAGCGCGCCGACCTTCCCGCCGTGGCGGACATGCTCGCCCGCCTTGCCGACCATGTCCGGCCCGGCTTCAAGCCGCTGGCCGATGTGGAAAGCCTCGACCGCTACGGCCCCACGGGCCTGCACCTGTTCGAGGCGCTGGTGGCGGTGCGCGAGGGCCGGCAGGTCGGCCTGTGCCTCTACACCTATGCCTTCTCCGGCTGGCGCGGGCGGCCCGGCATCTACGTTCAGGATCTCTATGTCGCGCCTTCCGAGCGCGGCAGCGGGCTCGGGCGGGCGCTGCTCGCCGCCGCCATCGGGCGGGAGGCGCCGAACGGGTGCAGCTTCATCCGGCTCGGCGTCGACAAGGCGAATGCCGGCGCCATCGGCTTCTACGCCCGCCTCGGCTTCGAGATCGACGAAGACGACCATGAGATGGTCATCGAGGAGGAACGGTGGGGAGGGCTGCTGGGGCCGCCGTAAGATGCAGAAACTCCCTCTCCCCGGTGGGGAGAGGGTTGGGGTGAGGGGCCTTCGACGCTCCGCAATCGCAGACCCCCCTCACCGACCCGCTTCGCGGGCCACCTCTCCCCAACGGGAGAGGAATAGAAGAACGGTCACGCCGTCGCGCCGCGCGTGCCGGTCTGGTGGATCTCGATCAGGCTCGGCCCGTTGCGCTCTCCCGCCGCGCGCAGTGCCGCGCCGAGCGCCGCGACATCGTCGAGGCGAGTGGCGGGAACGCCATAGGCCTGCGCGATGGCGAGAAAATCGGGTGCCGACGGCTTCACGCCCTCCGGCTCGATGCCGCAATCGAGCATGTAGTTCTCGATCTCCTGATAGCCGTCATTGTTCCAGACGAGGAAGATTACGCGCGCGCCGGCGTCCACCGCCGAGCCGATCTCGGCCAGCGAGAACTGGAAGCCACCATCGCCGGTCAGGCAGATGACCGGGCGATCGGGCTTGCCGATGGCGGCACCGATAGCGGCCGGCGGGCCATAGCCCAGCGCGCCGAAACCGGTGGCGGCGTTGAACCACGACATGGGGTGGACGAGGTCGAGGTAGAAATTGCCGGCATAGACGGCTTGCGTGGAATCGCCGACGACGATGGCGTCCGGCAACGTCTTGTAGATGCTGTCGATGACCGCGATCTCGGCGCGGATCTTGGGCGACAGGCTGTCCCACGCCGCCCCGCGCGCCGCTTTCGCCCGCCCCGCGCCGTCGCCTTCATGCGCGGCGACGAGCGGCAGCAGGTCGGTGACGGCTGCTTCCACGGTGGACAGCACGGCAATGTCGGCGCGCGGCTCGCGCGACAGCTGTGTGGCGTCGATGTCGATCCGCACGAAGCTCGGCAGCTCGGGAAAGCCACCATCGGCATACATGTCGTAATCGGTCTGGCCCATCTCGGTGCCGAGACCGATGACGAGGTCGGCGGCGCCGATCAGCGCGCGGACCGCGGCAAGGCTCGGGCTCGCCGGCACGCGCAAGGGGTGGCCGGCGAGCAGGCCGCGCGCATTGACGGTGAGCACCACCGGCGCGTCGAGCTTCGCCGCCAGCGCCTGCACCGCTTCATCCGCGGACACCGCGCCGCCGCCGCACATCAGCACGATGCGCTTCGCCTTGTCGCATAGCGCGGCGACCTGCCGGAGCGTGGCGCTGTCCGCGCCCGGCCGCGCCGGCACGGTGGGCCTCACGGCGATCTCGCCCGCCGGCAGAGGCATGACGTCGGTGGGGATCTCGATATGCACCGGCCCCGGCCGCGCCGAGCCCATGATGGCGAAGGCCTGCGCGATGACGGAGGCCAGCTCGGCCGGATCGGTCAGCGTGAACGAGGCGAGGGCGAAGCTCTTCATCATCGCCGCCTGGTCGGGCAGTTCATGCAGGAAGCCGCGGCCCTGGCCGAGCGAGGAGCGCCGGTTGACGCCGGAAATGACCAGCATCGGCACCGAATCCTGCCGCGCCTGCGCCATGGCGGTGATGGTGTTGGTCAGCCCCGGCCCGGTGATGACCAGGGCGACGCCCGGCTTGCCGGTGACGCGGGCATAGCCGTCGGCCATGAAGCCGGCGCCCTGCTCGTGGCGCGGGGTGATGTGGCGAATCCGTGAGGCCGCCAGCCCGCGATAGAGCTCGACCGTGTGCACGCCGGGAATGCCGAACACCACTTCGACGCCATTGGCTTCGAGGAGGTCGATCATCGCCTCCCCGACGGTCCTCGTCCCGCCGCTCATGCCCGCTTCGCCTTCCTCAAGCCCGAACGCGCGGCGAGCGCCGCCATGCGCCGGCAGGCTTCCTCGACCTTCTCGTCCGGTACGGTGAGGCTGAGGCGGATGAAGTCGCCCGCGCCGGCGCCGAAAGAGGAGCCCGGCATGACCGCGACCTCTTCCTCGTCGAGCAGCGCCCAGGCGAATTCCTCGCCGCTCATGCCGGTGCCGCTCACATCGACGACGATGAACATGCCCGCCTCCGGCGCGAAGGGCATGAGGCCGGGCGCGTTCGCCAGCGCCGACACGATCAGGTCGACGCGCCGCTTGTAGGAGCGGCGCATGATCGCCGAGGTCTCGACCGGGTTGTCGAGCGCATAGGCAGTCATGTCGGCGATGAAGGGCTGCTGGCCGAACAGCATGGTTTCCGACACGGCGAGCAGCCGGTGGGTGAACTCCGCCGGCCCGATGGCCCAGCCGCTGCGGAAGCCCGGCGCGGCATGCGACTTGGAGATGGACGAGCAGACGATGGTGCGCTCGGCCAGTGCGGGATTGTCGAAGGGCGAGGCGAAGGCGCCGTCGAAGATCAGCTCCTCATAGACCTCGTCGCTGACGATCCACAGGTCGTGCCGGCGGCAGACCTCGCCGATGGCGGCGATCTCCTCGGCCGTCAGCACGGCGCCGGTCGGGTTGTGCGGGGTGTTCAGCAGCAGCACCCGGCATTGCGGGGTGATCGCCCGCTCCAGATCCGCGGCCTGCATGTGGAAGCCGTGTTCCGGGCGCAGCGGCACGGTGATCTGCTCGGCGCCGGTGGAACGGATGACGCCCTCATAGGTGGCGTAGAGCGGGTCGCCCACCAGCACCGCGTCGCCGGCCTCGACGAGGCCGAGCATGACCGCGAACAGCGCCGTCTGCGTGCCGGGGAAGCACAAGACGTTGTCGCCGGTCACGTCCGGGCGGCGCTTGAAATATTTGCGCACCAGCGCGTCGACCACCACCTGCTCGCCGCGTCCGTTGGAATAGCGGTGGCGGCCGGCGATCATCGAGCGCGTGGCTTCAGTGATCAGCGTCTCGTGCGGCGGCAGGTCGGGTTCGCCGATGGTCAGCTCGATGATCGGCACGCCCTTGGCCTTGCGGCGGCGCGCCTCGACATGAACCGCCCATTTCTCGGAGCCGAGGCTGGCGAGCCTGTCTGTGATGGATGCGTAGCGCATCGGTTTACTCCCGGTCCTGCTCGGTGTCGTTCGGCACGGCGATCGGATGCCCGACCAGCGCCTCGATGGAGGAAAAAGCGATCGAGACCAGCTCGCTTTCCTCGAAAAGTTCCCCGGCCAGGCACCCCTCCAGCCACAGGCCGTCGAGTATGCCGTTCACCGCGATGGCCAGCGCCCGGCACCGTGCCGGGCCGGCGGGCTCGCCTTTGGCGGCGAGAAAATCGGCCAGCAGCTCCTCCAACTCCTGGCGGAAGCTGAGATAGCCCTCGTGGTGGATGGCCGCGAGCGCCGGGTCGACGCCGACCTGGCTGATGAAGGCGGCCCAGAGCGAGAGGCTGCGGCTGTTGGCCACCGGCTCGGTCAGGTTGACCAGCACGAAGGTGCGCAGGCGCTCCTCCGGCGTGCCGGTGATGTTCTTGGCCTTCTCCGTCAGCCGCGCGATGACGACCTTGTAGGCCTCCTGGAGGATGATCTCCTTGGAGGCGAAATAGTGCCGGATCAGCCCCGCCGTCACGCCCGCCTTGGTAGCGATGTGGCGCACGGTGGCGCCCTGCAATCCCGCTTCCGAGATGCACTCCAGCGTCGCCTCGATCAGGTCGTGGCGGCGCTCGGCTTCGCTGGCTCTATGGAAGTCGCGTCGGCTCATACGTCCCGCCCTATGCCGCGCGCCGCAGCACGGGCCGCGTCAGGCAGGTCGGGCCGCCCTCGCAGGCGATGCACAGCGCGTCGGCCGCGAAGGTCTGTACCGTGCAGCCGGCGGCTTCCATGGCGGCCTTGGTCGCGGGAAAGCCCTCGACCATGATCACCTCGTTCGGCCGCGTCGGCAGCACGTTGAGCGACAGGCCGTTGCTGGCGTGGAACTCGTCCGCCGGCGCCTCGATCAGGCGGATGCCGCGCGCCCTGAGCAGCTGGTAGAACGGCGCCGGCAGCAGCGGCGCGAACACCAGCGCGAGATCGTCCGCCAGCGGGCTGATGACGCTCATCAGGTGCAGGCACGCCGCCTCACCCTGCCAGAGCGGCAGGTCGAAGCCGAGCACCGCGATGGCGTGCGGCGCCAGCAGGCGGTCGAGCTGGGCGATACCCTCCTGATTGGTGCGCACGCCGCGCCCGACGATCAGGGTGCGGGCGTCGAGCCAGATGCAGTCGCCGCCCTCCACCGTGCCCGGCGCCTCGATGCGGCCGAGAATGGGAATCTGCCGCTCGGCATAGGCTTTCTCATGCAGCGCCGGCTCACTCTCACGCAGCGGCTTGCCCATGCGCAGGATGATGGCGCCATGGTCGGACATCAGCGAGGGGTCGTGGGTGAACATGGCGTCGGCCAGCCCGTCGCCGGCGTCGTCCAGCCAGATGATCTCGGTGCCCGAGCTTTCAACAAGGCGTGTGAATTCGCCGTATTGCAGCACGGCTTTTCCGCCGTCGAAGGTGGGCCCGTAGTGCCACTGCGCCGGGTCCGCCGCCAGCAGGCTGGGGCCGGGACGGCGCATCAGAACGCGTTGCAGCGGCGCCGACATTTCCTGGGACCCGAAAACGGACATATGCTTCCTCTTTAATCAGGGTGCCGAAATTTTGGCACTGCACAAAAACTTTGCCGATGGCAATTGTTATACACTTGAATAACTGCGAAAGAAAGTGCACCGTATCGCTGTGGGATGAACTCTGCGGGCTCCGGTCCGTCTTTTGCGAGCGAGGTTTCGCCGGTGGCGGAGTTGCGGCTTCGACAGAAAAAGAGACGTGGCATGAGCCGGTTAAGTCGGTGCCGGCTGCTGGAGGCGCCTATCCGATGACGGAGCGCGCCGAGGCCATCGTCGTCAGGGACCTGCACAAGCGCTTCGGCGCGCTCGAGGTCCTCAAGGGTGTTTCGCTCACCGCCCGCGAGGGCGACGTCATCGCCATCATCGGCGGCTCCGGCTCGGGCAAGTCCACTTTTCTGCGCTGCATCAACATGCTCGAAGTGCCGAGCGGCGGGTCGGTGGCGGTTCGCGGCGAGGAGATCGCCCTGAAGCCGGACGGTGCCGGCGGCCTGATGCCGCGCGACCGCCGGCAGGTGCAGCGCCTGCGCTCGCGCCTCGGCATGGTGTTCCAGAGCTTCAACCTCTGGCAGCACATGACCATCCTCCAGAACGTCATCGAGGCGCCGGTGCATGTGCTCGGCGTACCCAAGACCGAGGCGATCGAGCGGGCGGAAGCGCTGCTGCGGCGTGTCGGCCTGTTCGACAAGCGCGACGTCTACCCGGCCTTCCTGTCCGGCGGCCAGCAGCAGCGCGCCGCCATCGCCCGCGCATTGGCGATCCAGCCGCATGCCATGTTGTTCGACGAGCCGACCTCGGCGCTGGATCCCGAACTGGTCGGCGAGGTGCTGGGCGTGATCGGCGACCTGGCGAAGGAACACCGGACGATGATCCTGGTGACGCACGAGATGAAGTTCGCCCGCAACGTCGCCAGCCACATCGTGTTCCTCGCCCACGGCGTGATCGAGGAACAGGGGCCGCCGGAGCAGATCTTCGGCGACCCGAAGTCGGAGCGGCTGAGGAAATTCATCAGCTCCAGCCACTGAAAAAGACCAGAGAAGACAGAGGGAAAATCATGAAGAACACATTCAAGACGATGGTCGCCGCCGCCATTATCGGCCTTGCCGGCGTTTGCGCCGTCGCGGCCGAGCCGCTCAAGGTCGGCTTCGCCGCGGAGCCCTATCCGCCCTTCGCCTCGCCCGACGCCGCTGGCAAGTGGGAAGGCTGGGAAGTCGAGTTCATGCAGGCGATGTGCAAGCAGGCCAAGCTCGACTGCGTCATCACCCCGGTCGCCTGGGACGGCATCATCCCCGCGCTGACCTCCAAGAAGATCGACATGATCATCGGCTCGATGTCGATCACCCCGGAGCGCCTGAAGACCATCGACTTCTCCGACAAGTACTACAACACGCCGACCGGCGTGATCGGCCCGAAAGCTGAGAAGTTCGACGCCACGCCGGCCGGCCTGAAGGGCAAGACCATCGGCGTGCAGGTCGCCACCATCCACCAGGACTATGCCAACAAGTATTTCGGCAGCGCCGGCGCGACGGTGAAGGAATACCAGACGCAGGACGAGGCCAATAACGACCTCGCCTCCGGTCGCATCGACGCCGTGCAGGCCGACGCCATCGCGCTCGACGCCTTTCTCAAGTCCGACCAGGGCAAGCAGTGCTGCGAGCTGAAGGGCAATGTGAAGGATGATCCGGAAGTGCTCGGCGCCGGCGTCGGCGTGGGCCTGCGCAAGGGCGATGCCGAGCTGAAGGCCAAGATCAACGCTGCGATCAAGGCGATCCGCGCCGACGGCACCTATGACACCTTCTCGAAGAAGTATTTCGACTTCGACATCTATGGCGGCTGATCGGACCTGAGCCGGGCCGGCGCGCTGCGCCGGCCCGCTCCTTCTCGCGGCGAGGCGGACCCATGGCCGATCCCACTCCCCTGATCAACTGGGGCCTGCTGGCGCTGGATCCGCCCGGCTGGGGCGGCGTGCTGCTGGCCGGGCTCATGAACTCGGTCAAGATCGCTCTCGGCGGCTATTCGCTCGGCCTCGTCCTCGGCACCGGCGGCGCCTTCGGCAAGCTCTATGGCGGGCCGGTGACGAAGGACCTGCTGGAGGTCTACACTACCGTCGTGCGCGCCGTGCCCGAACTCGTGCTCATCCTGATCCTCTATTACGCCGGCACCGACATTCTGAACCGCGTGTCCGGCGCCATGGGCTACGGCGCCATCGACATCAGCGGGCTGGCGGCCGGCATCTTCGTCATCGGCGTGGTGCAGGGCGCCTATTCCACCGAGGTGCTGCGCGGGGCGATCCAGGCCGTGCCGCCCGGCCAGATCGAGGCGGCGCGCGCCTATGGCATGTCACCGCTCATGGTGCTCCGCCGGATCACGCTGCCGGCCATGCTGCCCCATGCCATTCCCGGCCTGTCCAATCTCTGGCTCATCGCCACCAAGGACACGGCGCTGCTCGCGGTGGTCGGCTTCAGCGAGCTGACGCTGGTCACCCGGCAGGCCGCCGGCACCACCAAGGCCTATATGCTGTTCTTCTGCGCGGCGGGGGTGCTCTACCTCATGCTGACGCTGGTCTCGAACCTCGTCATCCGCCTCATCGAGGCCCGCGCCCGGCGCGGCTGGGCGGCCACGCGATGAAGGCCGCCAACGAAGCACCCGCGCCGGAGCCGCTGGTCGAGCTGCCGCATGAGGAGACCACCGTCGAGGCCACGGCGCTCACCAGCCTGCCGAGCGGCAGGGGCTTCCTCAAGCCGCACCGCCTCGTGCTGATGGCGATCGCGGCGGGCCTCGTGCTCTGCGCCGCCTGGTTCCTGCGCTGGGACTGGCTGCCGCAATATGCCGGCGCCATCGCCTGGGGCGTCGGGGTCACGCTGTTGATGCTGGCCAGCACCTCGATCCTCGGCTTCTTCCTCGCCGTGCCGATCGGGCTGGTGCAGGTGACGGGGCCGTGGCCGCTGAAGGCGCTGGCCAATGGCTTCTGCACCATCATTCGCGGCACGCCGCTGCTGTTGCAGCTCTGGCTGCTCTATTACGGGCTGGGCTCGCTGTTCCCGCAATTCCCCTGGATCCGCCAGTCTTTCCTGTGGCCCTATCTGCGCGAGGCATGGCCCTATGGCGTGACGGCGCTGACCATCTCCTTCGCCGCCTATGAAGGCGAGGTGATGCGCGGCGCCTTTGCCGGCGTGCCGAAGGGCGAACTGGAAGCCGCCCGCGCCTATGGCATGAGCCGCTGGAAGGTGTTCCGGCGCATCTGGCTGCCGCGCGCGGTGCATAGGGCGCTGCCGACGCTCAACGGCGAGACGGTGCTGCAATTGAAATCGACGCCGCTGGTCGCCACCATCACGGTGATCGACGTCTATGCCGTCATCTCCAAGATACGTCAGGTGACGTATCTCACTTATGAGCCGCTGCTGCTGCTGGCGCTGATCTATCTGTGCCTGACCGCCCTGCTGGTCGTGGCGTTCCGTTATTTCGAGAACAAGATACCAACCCGGAGTGCCTGAGATGAACGTTCGCGCATTGCTCACCAATGCGATCCCGGAACTGGTCGCGCTGCGCCGGGACCTGCACGCCCATCCCGAGCTCGGGCTGGAAGAGGTGCGAACCTCCGACGTGATCGCCCGCGAACTGACGGCGCTCGGCTACACGGTCTCGCGCGGCCTCGCCAGGACCGGGCTCGTCGCCACGCTGTCCAACGGCACCAGCGGCCGCTCGGTCGGCATCCGCGCCGACATCGACGCGCTGCCGATCTTCGAGGAGACCGGCCTGCCTTACGCCAGCAAGACGCCCGGCCTGATGCATGCCTGCGGCCATGACGGCCACACCGCCATGCTGCTGGGCGCGGCGCGCGCCATCGCCGAGCGGCGCCATTTCGACGGCACGGTGCATCTCATCTTCCAGCCGGCGGAGGAGAATTTCGGCGGCGCGAAGATCATGGTGGAGGAGGGGCTGTTCGACCGCTTCCCCTGCGATGCGGTGTTCGCGCTGCATAACGATCCCGATGTCCCCTTCGGCAAGTTCGTTTTCAGGGACGGGCCGATCATGGCGGCGGTGGACGAGTGCCGCATCACCGTGCACGGCCTCGGCGGGCATGGCGCCGAGCCGCAGGCCACCGCCGACCCGATCGTCGCCGGTGCCTCCATCGTGCTGGCGTTGCAGACCATCGTCTCGCGCAACATCCACCCCATGGACCCGACGGTGGTCACGGTCGGCGCCTTCAATGCGGGGGCGGCCAGCAACGTCATTCCCGCGCGCGCCGAGCTGGTGATCGGTGTCCGCTCCTTCGACCCCGAGGTGCGCGACGAGCTGGAGCGGCGGATCCGCCTGATCGCCGGGGGGCAGGCGGCAAGCTACGGCATGAGTGCTACGGTGGACTATCAGCGCAGCTACGACGCCACCATCAACCACACGGCGGAGACCGACTTCCTGCGCGATCTCGCCACCCGCTTCGCCGGCGCGGAGCAGGTGACGGAAATGCCGCGCCCCAGCATGGGCAGCGAGGATTTCGCCTATATGCTGAAGGAGCGTCCCGGCAGCTATTTCTTCCTTGGCGGGCGCACCTCCGAGGCGGACCGTCCGCTGCATCACCCCGGCTACAATTTCAACGACGACCTGCTGCCCATCGGCGCCGCCTTCTGGACCGAGGTCGTCGAGACCTATCTGCGCCCGGCGTGACAGCCTGCTTCCCGGATCGGCGCTCCGGCTCCGCCTCCGTTAGTGCGGGAAACCTTGGGGGCGGACGGCGTCCTTTCTCCTCCCTCTCCCCGTTGGGGAGAGGTGGCCCGCGGAGCGGGTCGGTGAGGGGCGACGCGATTGCGGAGCATTGAGGGCCCCTCACCCCACCCCTCTCCCCGACGGGGAGAGGGAGAGCTGTCGGCACCCTCAGCTCCGCCGGTCGCGGCGCCAGGCGGCGGGCGTGGCGCCCTTGTGCTGGCGGAACGCTCGGGTGAAATGCGCCTGATCATAGAAGCCGGTCGCGGCGGCCACCTCGGTGAGCGACATGGCGGTGTCGGTGAGCAGCTGTTGCGCCCGCTTCAGCCGGGCGTCGGTCTGCCATTGGTGCGGCGGGATGCCTGTGGCCGCCTTGAAGGCGTGGCTGAAATAGCTCGGTGACAGGCCCACCAGCTCCGCCAGCTCCTCCAGCCTGATCGCCCTGAGGCAATTGGCCTCGATATAGTCGATGGCGCGCCGCAGCTGCCATGAAGCCAGGGCAGAGCGCTTGCGTGTTCCGCGCGGCGCCGCGCGCAGGAAATCGATGAACAGCGCCGTGGTCAGGCTGTCGCCATAGAGCTCGTGGAAGGCGCGCGGATTCTGGCATTCCGCGGCGATCAGATTGGCGAAGGTCATCAGCCGCTCATCGGTGAACATGAGGCGCGGCGCCTCGAAAACCTCGCTGTCGAAGTCGTCGGCCAGACGCCGGCGCAGCGCTTCCATGTCGAAATGCAGGTCGAGATGGCGCACGTAAGTGGTGGTGGAGACGCGCGACCACAGCGGCACGCCGGCCGGAATGAAGCTGATCTGGCGCGGCGCGTGGCGCTTGGGCGCCGTCTTCCGGTCCGGCGACAGCAGCATCTCGAACTCGCCGCCGGACTGGTCGAGCAGCACGAACAGCCGTGGATGCTCCGAGATGTACTCGGCCCGCGCGCCCCCGGCGCCCTCCGCTTCCCATAGCTCCACCAGCACGCCGTCCCAGGAATGGCGATAGCCTTCGCCGAGCACGGAAATGCCCTGACGCTTCGCGGTCGTGTTCGGGACAAAGGGCGCTGTCATGCCTGTGCTCGCAAGCCTCTCCTCGGCGGGTTGAGCGTGTAAGTGTCCGGTTTGCCACGCATCGGCAAATGAAGCGCCGAAGCCAATCCGCTTCTGGTCAATCGACCAAGAATGTACAAGGTTTGACAAAACCGAACAATCATCCAAATGAAATGATTGATACCAGACGATTCAAGCATAGATCGGAATAACTCGCTGATTTTTCTTTTGAATATTTCCGATCTGGATCTGCATCAGGCGAATTGTTTGGAACGATTGCAATGTGTGGAAAGTCCTTCAGGCTCCTGCTTCTCAGCTCCGCCATGGCGGTGGTGCTGCCCCTGTCGAACGCAGCGCTCGCCCAGCAGGCGCAATCCCAGCCGGCGCAGTCCTCGGGCGCGGCGGCGGTCGAGCTCGACACCATATCGGTCGAGGGCGAGGGGCAGAACGGCACCGGCCCGGTCAACGGCTATGTCGCCACGCAGACCACCACCGGCATGAAGACCGATGTTCCCATCACCGAGATTCCGCAATCGGTGTCGGTGATCGGCCGCGACGAGATCGACGACCGCAAGGCGCTGAAGCTCGACGAAGCGATCCGCTACAGCGCCGGCGTGTTCGCCGCGCCCTATGGCAACGACCCGGACACCGACTGGTTCTACATTCGCGGCTTCAACGCCACGCAGACCGGCGTGTTTCTCGACAATCTGTCGCTCGCCAGCTACGCCTTCGGCGGCTTCCAGGTCGATCCGTTCCTGCTGGAGCGGATCGAAATCCTCAAGGGCCCGTCCTCGGCGCTCTATGGCGGCTCGAGCCCCGGCGGCCTGGTCAACATGATCAGCAAGCGCCCGGTGGATGACCGCTTCGGCTATGTCGAAGGCGGCATCAACAATTTCGGCAACGCCTATTTCGCCTTCGACATCAACGATGTGTTCGGTGGCCGCGTCGGCGGCGGCAGTGCTGCCGCGCCGGGCGTGATCGGCAAGGCCGCGCCCATCGCCCTGCCGGACGATCCGGTGTGGGCCTACCGCGTCACCGGCCGCATCGCGGGAGGCGACTACTACACCGACTATGGCGAGGACTTCCGCGGCTCGATCATGCCGCAGATCACCTATCGCCCCTCCGAGCAGACCAAGATCAACGTCTACGCCCAGATCTCGGCGCTCGACCAGACCCATACCGGCAACGGCTTCCTGCCCTATGTCGGCACGGTGGTGCCGGCGAGCTTCGGCCGCATTCCGACCGACGCCTTCTATGGCGAGCCGGACCTCGACAATGGCCGCTATACCCAGATCATGGTCGGCTACGAGTTCGAGCACCAGTTGGAGAACGACTGGGTGTTCAAGTCGGCCTCGCGCTACGCCTATCTGAACAAGCACGAAATCGGGCCGTATCCCTATGGCTACGCACCCGGTCCGTTCGGCTATGGCGGCGGCACGACGCCGGTCGGCCCCGACAATTTGCTCTACCGCATCGGCTTCGAGGGCACGAGCCATGTCGATGCCTTCGCCACCGACAACAATTTCTCGAAGAAGTTCTCCACCGGCGCGGTCGATCACGATTTCCTCGTCGGCGTCGACTACAACCTCTACAACCTCTCGAACCTGCAGGCCTCGGGCGGCGGCACGCCGATCAGCGCCACCAATCCGGTCTATGGCGTTCCGCAGGGCGAGACCTTCGTCTATCTCGACCAGGAGCTGACCCAGCAGCAGCTCGGCGTCTATGTGCAGGACCAGATGCGCTTCGGCGACGGCTGGATCCTCACGCTGAACGGCCGCTACGACTATCTCGACGTCAATTCCGAGAGCCCGGCCTCGCTGCCCTTCTCGCCCAACTACACCTCGGACGATTCGGCGTGGACCGGCCGCGCCGGCCTCGGCTACGAGTTTGCCAACGGCCTGACGCCCTATGTCAGCGTGTCCAGCTTCTTCAACCCGGTGATCGGCGTCAGCGCCGTCAACGATGAGGGCCTGAAGCCGGAGGAGGGCGTTCAATACGAAGCGGGCGTCAAGTATCAACCCACTTTCATGGACGCGCTGATCACCGCCTCGGTGTTCCAGATCGAGCGTGAGAACGTGCTGGTCAGCGACCCGCTGCCGCCCTTCATCAGCCAGCAGCTCGGCGAGGTGCGCGTGCGCGGCTTCGAGATCGAGGGCAAGGCCAACGTCACCCGGAACTTCCGGGTGCTCGCCAGCGTGACCGTGCTCGACCAGGAAATCACCGAGGATCTCGATGCCTCCCTGATCGGCAACACGCCGATGATCGTGCCGGATGTGCTCGCCTCGGCCTGGGCGGACTACAAGTTCGACACCGGCGTGCTGAAGGGCATCAGCGTCGGCGCCGGCGTGCGCTATATCGGCTCGTCCTGGATCGACAACGCCAACACGCTCCAGGTGCCTTCCGTCACGCTGGTCGACGCGGCGATCCGCTACGAGCAGGAGACCTGGGGCGTGGCGCTCAATGTGAGCAACCTGTTCGACAAGGAATACGTCTCCGCCTGTCAGGGCATGTCGTCCTGCGGCTATGGCGATCCGCGCACCATCACCCTGTCCGCCCACTACAAATGGTAAGTCCGTGACTGCTGACGCCGGCCGTGCCCCCGCTCTGTTCGAACTTGTCGATGTCTCCTACGCCGTTGCGGGGCGGGTGATCCTCGGGCCGCTCTCGCTGCGGCTGGAGCCGGGGCGGGTCTACGGGCTGGTGGGGCCGAACGGCTCGGGCAAGAGCACGCTGATGCGCCTTCTCGCCCGTGCGACGGCACCGACGGCCGGCGAACTCAGTTTCGCCAGCCGCGCGCTGGGAGAGTGGACCGACCGCGCCTTCGCCCGCAAGGTCGCCTTCATGCCGCAGTTCACTCCCGCCGCCGACGGGCTGAATGTGCGCGAACTGGTGGCGCTCGGCCGCTACCCCTGGCACGGCATGCTCGGTCGCTTCTCGTCCGAGGATGCCGCGAAGGTCGAGGCAGCGATCGTCCGCACCGGCCTCGAAAGCCTTGCCGTGCGCGCCGTCGACACGCTGTCCGGCGGCGAGCGCCAGCGTGCCTGGCTCGCCCTCATGCTGGCGCAGGACACCGACTGCCTGCTGCTAGACGAGCCGACCTCGGCGCTCGACATTGCGCATCAGGAAGAAATCCTGAAGCTGGTGCATGAGCTCAGCCGCGAGCGCGGGCTCGCCGTCGTGGTGGTGCTGCACGACATCAACCTCGCCGCCCGCTTCTGCGACGAGATCGTCGCGCTGGGCTCCGGGCGCATCGTCTCTCATGCCGCCGCCACCGACATGATGCGGCCCGAGCTGCTGTCGAAGGTCTACGGCCTGCCGATGGGCGTGTTCCCGCACCCGGTCACCGGCGTGCCGATCGGCTATGTCGCATGAGTGTCGGCCACCGCATCAGCCGGCGCGCCATCGTCGCGGCAGCGCTCGCCCTGTCCTGCGGGCGCGCCGCCGCCACGGTGCCGAAGCGCCCGGCGACGCTCGACTGGGCGATCCTCGAGACGCTGCTGGCGCTCGGCCATCCGCCGGTCGCCGCGACCGAACTCATCCAGTTCCGCGAGATTGCGGTGGAGCCGCCGGTCCCGGCGAGCGTCGCCGATCTCGGCCTGCGCGGCCTGCCGAACCTCGAGACACTGTTGTTCGCGCGGCCCGACATCATCTTCAACTCCAACTTCTACGCCGGGCTGGAGTCGCGCCTCAAAGCCATCGCTCCGGTGGAGAGCTTTTCGCTCTACAAGCCCGGCGTGGCGCCGTGGGAACCGATGGTGGCGATGACGCGCGCGATTGCCGCCCGCCTCGGCGACGCCGGGGCGGGGGAGGCGCTGATCGCCGGCACCGAGGGCGAGTTCGCGCGGTTGCGCGCCCGGCTCGGCGTCGTCGACCGCCCGGTGCTGCCGATCAATCTTGGGGATGCCAGGCATTTCCGCGCCTTCGGCTTCGACAGCATGATCGGCGAGGCGATTTCGCGCCTCGGCCTCGCCAATGCGTGGAGCGTCGACACAAGCTATTCCGCTACCGCGCCGGTCGGCATCGAGGTGCTGGCGCAGCATCCGCAAGCCTGGATCGTGGTCATCGGCCCGACCCCGCCCGACGTGGAGCGGGTGCTGGAGCGCAGCGCCTTCTGGCGCGCGCTGCCGGCGGTGGCGGCCGGGCGCGTGCTGTGGCTCGGCCCGGTGAATCCGTTCGGCGCGCTGCCCTCCGCGCGGCGCTTCGCCGGGCTGCTCACGCAGGCGCTCGATGAGGCGCGGGACAAGGCCCGTGGCTGACCGGCTGCCCCGCTTCCTCTGGGCCGTGGCGACGCTCGCGGCCTTGCTGGCGCTGGCGGCGACGCTGGCGACGCGCCCACGCATCCCCGGCCTCGAACAGCTGATGCTGTGGCAGGTGGCGCTGCCGCGCGCCGCCGTCGCGCTGCTGGCCGGCGCCGCGCTCGGCCTGTCGGGCGCGCTGTTCCAGCGCGTGCTGCGCAACCCGATCGCCGATCCCTCGACGCTCGGCATCGCCGCTGGCGCCCAGCTCGCGCTCACCGTGGCGCTGGCCTATGCGCCGGGGCTGATGGTGCTGGGGCGCGAGCCGGTGGCGCTGGCGGGCGGAGCGGCCGCCGCCGCGCTTGTGCTGGCGCTCGGCTGGCGGCGCGGGCTCGATCCCGTCACCGTCGTGCTGTCGGGCATGATGATCGCGCTGATCGCCGGCGCGCTGAGCGCAACGCTCATCCTCGCCAAGGGCGACTATGTGCTGTCGCTGTTCATCTGGGGCGCCGGCGCGCTCGACCAGCAGGACTGGACCGGCGCGCGCGTGCTCGGCGTGCGGCTGTTGCTGGCGTTCGCCGCGACCGCTGTCATCCTGCGCCCGCTGGCCCTGCTCGGCCTTGACGATACTGGTGCGCGCAGCCTCGGGCTCGGCCTCACCGGCGCGCGGCTCACCGCGATGGCGATCGCCGTCTGGCTTGCCGCGAGCGTGACGGCGGAGGTCGGCGTCATCGCCTTCATCGGCCTCGCGGCGCCGGCACTCGCCCGCTTCGCCGGAGTGCGCACGGCGCGGCAGATGATGGTCGCGGCGCCGTTCGCCGGTGCACTGCTGCTGTCGCTCGCCGACAGCCTTGTGCAACTGGCCGGCCACGGCGGCCGCGATCTCGCCCCGACCGGCGCGGCGACCGCGCTGCTCGGCGGGCCGCTGCTGCTGGCGCTGCTGTCGAAGGTGCATGCGGTCGACCGGCTGCGTCACCCGGCGGTTGCCGCTGCGCTGCGCCGGCTGCGGCGGCCGGCGGTGCTTCTCGCCGTGCTTGCGGCCGGCGTGCTCGCCCTCGGCCTCGTCGCGCTGTGCGTCGGGCGCTCGGCGGAGGGCTGGCATGCCGCGACCGGCGCTCTGTTCATGGAATTGCTGCCGCTGCGCGGGCAGCGGCTCGTCGCGGCGGGAAGTGCCGGGGCGATGCTGGCGGCGTCGGGTTTCATTCTGCAACGCATGACCGGCAACCCGATGGCGAGCCCGGAAGTGCTCGGCGTCAGCGCCGGTGGCGGGGTCGGGCTCGCCGTGCTGCTGCTCACCGGCGGCGCCTCGGCTCCGCTGCTGCTGGCCGGCATGGGGGGCGGTTCGCTCGCCGTGCTGGCGCTGATGCTGCTGGTCGCCGCGCGCTCGGGTTTCGGGCCGGAGAGGCTGCTGCTCGCCGGCATCGCCTGCGGTGCGCTGTGCATGGCCATCATCTCCGCAGTGCTCGCCAGTGGCGGCATGAGCGCCTATCTGCTGCTGGTGTGGATGTCGGGCTCGACCAACCGCGTCGGTCCGATCGAGGCGATCATCGCGCTCGGCGCGACGCTCCTGCTGGTCGCGCCGCTCTTCGCGCTGACGCGCTGGCTGACCGTGTTGCCGCTTGGCGAGGAGGCCAGCCGCGGCATGGGCGTGCCGGTGCGCCGCGCGCGGCTGGCGCTCGCCGTGCTGGCGGCGCTGCTCGCGGCGATGGCGTCGTTCGTCGTCGGGCCCTTGAGCCTGATCGGGCTGATGGCGCCGCATCTCGCCCGCCTTCTCGGCTTTTCGCGGGTGCGCGACCAGCTGGCGGCGGCGCTCCTTCTCGGCGGGACCCTGCTGATCGCAGCGGACTGGCTGGCCCGGCTCATTGCCTTCCCCTACCAGGTGCCGACCGGCCTGTTCGCCGCACTGATCGGCGCTCCCTATCTCATCTGGCTCGTCAACCGCACAGGGCCGAGGCATGCCTGATACCCCGCTCGTCGCCACCGCCCGCGTGCCGCTCGCCGACCCCTTGGGGATGGCCGAGCAGCTTTGCCGGCATTTCGTCGAGCACGGCACGGTGGTGCGCACCGCTACGGGCGGACGCATCGAGAGTTCCTTCGGCCGCGCCGAACTCCATGCCGAGGACGGCCATCTGCACCTCAGGGCGGAGGCGCGGGATGCGACCGCGCTCTATGTGGTGAAGAACGCGCTGGCCGAGCACATCGCGCTGTTCACCGAGGCGGCGCCGTCCTTCGCGTGGAGCGGGGGCGAAGTGCTCGCCATCCCCTTCTTCCGCGCCATGGCGGTGGTGGGCGCGCGGCAGGTGACGCCGCATATGCGCCGCGTGACGCTGGCCGGTGGCGATGTCGGGCATTTCGACAACGGCGCGGGGCTGCATGTGCGCCTGCTCATCCCGCCTGCCGGGCGTTCGCCAGTGTGGCCGACACCGGCGCCGGACGGGCGCACGCTGTGGCCGTCCGGCGAGGACGAACTCGTCCGCCGGGTCTATACGGTGCGCGCCATCGACAAGGCGGCGGGCACGATCGACATCGACATGGTGCTGCATGACGATGACGGGGTGCATTCGGCGCCGGGCTCGACCTGGGCGGCGACCGCCCGGGCCGGCGATCCGGTCGGGGTGATGGGACCGGGCGGGGGGATGCCGCCGGAGGCCGACTGGCATGTGCTGGCGGGCGACGAGACCGCGCTGCCGGCCATCGCCCGCATCATCGAGGGTCTGCCGGCGGGGCGGCAAGTCCACGCCTTCATCGAGGTGGCCGACAAGGCCGAGGAGCAGCCGCTGGCGGGGCGGGCGGCGCTCTCGATCCGCTGGCTGCATCGGGAGGGAACGAAGCCGGGCACGACGGACGTGCTGGAGCGTGCGCTACGCGCCATGGAATGGCCGCGCGAGGGACGCGGCCATGTGATGGTGGGGTGCGAGCATGCGGCGGCGAAGGCCATCCGCGCGCTGCTGCGCGCCGAGCGTGGCATGAACCCCAGAGATGCCCATATTGCCGCCTATTGGCGACGCGGGCGTGGTGGCGACGATCCCGGTCGCCGGGATGATGAATGACGGCGTCCCCGGCGGGAATCTCCCGCATGATGCGGACGAGTGAGCGGGCGTGATGCTGAAGGCGTTCTTTTCCTATTACCGGCCGCATCGGCGGCTGTTCCTGCTCGACTTCGGCTGTGCCGTGCTGTCGGGGCTGCTGGAACTCGGCTTTCCCATGGCGATGAAGGCGTTCATCGACCTGCTGCTGCCGCGCGGCGACCTGCAGATCATCCTGCTGGCGGGCGCGGGGCTGCTGGCGGTCTATGCGCTCAACAGCGGGCTGATGGCGATCGTCACCTATTGGGGACACGTGCTCGGGATCAACATCGAGACCGAGATGCGCCAGAGGGCGTTCGAGCACCTGCAGAAGCTCTCCTTCCGCTTCTTCGACAACTACAAGACCGGCCATCTGCTGGCGCGGGTGACCAAGGACCTCGAAGAGATCGGCGAGATCGCCCATCACGGGCCCGAGGACATGTTCATCGCGGTGATGACCTTCATCGGCGCCTTCCTGCTGATGCTGTGGGTGCATCCGCCGCTCGCCATCATCACCGCGCTGATCGTGCCGCTGACCGCGCTCATCGTCACCCGCTATGGCGGGCGCATGACACAGAACTGGCAGGCGCAGTTCGGCCGCGTCGGCGCGTTCAACGTGCGGCTGGAGGAGAATATCGGCGGCATCCGCGTGGTGCAGGCCTTCGGCAACGAGGACTACGAGCGCCGCCTGTTCGCCGGCGACAACGCGCTCTATCGCGATACCAAGCTCGACGCCTACCGCATCATGGCGGCCAGCCAGGCGCTGAACTACATGGCGATGCGCCTCGTGCAGCTCGTGGTCATGCTGGCGGGCAGCTGGTTCGTGGTGACGGGCTCGCTCTCCATCGGCGGCTTTGTCGGCTTCCTCTTGCTGGTGGCGGTGTTCTACCGCCCGCTCGACAAGATCGCCGCGGTGATCGAGACCTATCCCAAGGGCATTGCCGGTTTCCGACGCTATCTCGACCTGCTCGCCACCGAGCCCGACATCGCCGACCGGCCGGATGCGCGCAAGGTCGGGCATCTCACCGGCGACATCCGCTTCGAGAAGGTGGGCTTCGGCTATACCCCGGACCGGCCGATCCTGAGCGGCATCGACCTGTCCATCGGCGCGGGCGAGACGGTCGCCTTCGTCGGTCCCTCGGGCGCGGGCAAGACCACGCTGCTGTCGCTGCTGCCGCGCTTCTACGAGGTCGGCGAGGGGCGCATCTCGATCGACGGCACCGACATACGCGACATGACGCTGGCCTCGCTGCGCGCCAATATCGGCATCGTGCAGCAGGACGTGTTCCTGTTCGGCGGCACCATCCGCGAGAACATCGCCTATGGGCGGCTGGACGCGAGCGAGGCCGAGATCGTCGAGGCGGCGCGGCGGGCGCGGCTCGACGGGCTGCTGGCGGAGTTGCCGGAAGGACTGGACACCCTCGTCGGCGAGCGCGGGGTGAAGCTGTCGGGCGGACAGAAGCAGCGCCTCGCCATCTCGCGCATCTTCCTCAAGGATCCGCCGATCCTCATTCTCGACGAGGCGACCTCGGCGCTCGACACCCATACCGAGCGCGAGATCCAGAAATCGCTCGACGAGCTGGCGCGAGGGCGCACCACGCTGGTCATCGCCCATCGCCTCGCCACCATCCGCGATGCCGACCGCATCGTCGTTGTCACCACTGAGGGCATCGCCGAGCAGGGGCCGCACGAGGCGCTGCTGGCGCGCGGCGGACTCTATTCCCGCCTGCACAATGCGCAGTTCGGCGAGGCCCCGCTCGCGGGCGAGGGCGCGGTCGGCGCGCCGGCACTGGGCGGGGAGGGCTGAGGCGAGGTCATTCGGCGGTGGGCGGGGGAAGATCGTCCCCGCCGCCGGAACCGAGGACCGGCCGGACGGTTTAGCGCTGTGACCTCCACCGACCGAGGACAGCCGGACCCCATGAATTCTGCCCCCGACATGCTTGAGGCGGCTGCCGCCCGGAGCGCCGCTCCGCGCCGCCCCCGCCCGCCCGAACCGCTGAAATCCGCCCCCGTCCTGCGGCCCGGCCGCAATGTCTGGCGACAGGAGGAGGCCGGGCGGGCGGCCGTCCTGGTCGATGGCGGCAGCTATTTCGGCGCGCTGCGGGCGGCCATGTTGCAGGCGAGGGAGACCATCCACATCGCCGGCTGGGACCTCGACAGCCGGATGAAGCTGGTGGGGGCAAGCGGCACGGCGGAGGATGGTCTGCCGGAGACGCTCGCCGCCTTCCTGTCTGCTCTGGTCGCCCGCAACCCGCGCCTGCGCATCCGCCTGCTGCTGTGGGATTATTCGGTGATGTTCGCCTTCGAGCGCGAGCTGGCGCCGATCTATTCCTTCCTGTGGGCGACGCCGCGCCAGATCGAGCTCTGCCTCGACGACGCCCTGCCCATCGGCGCCTCGCATCACCAGAAGATCGTGGTGATCGACGACCGCATGGCGTTCTCCGGCGGGCTCGACCTGACCGGCCGGCGCTGGGACACCAGTGCGCACATGCCGGACGACCCTCGCCGGCTCGATCCCGCCGGAGCGGCCTATGAGCCGTTCCACGATGTGCAGATGGCGGTCGATGGCACGGCGGCGGCGGCGCTGGGGCGGCTGTTCCGCGAGCGCTGGAAACGCGCGGCCAGCGAGCGCCTCCCGGTCGCGCGCCATCGCATCCGGGCGGATCGCTGGCCGAAGGGGCTGGAGCCGGACTTCCGCGCGGTCGATATCGGCATCGCCCGTACCTTGCCGCCCTATGATGGCGAGACCGACGTGCGCGAGGTCGAGGCGCTGTTCTTCGACATGGTCGATGTCGCCGAGCGCCACCTCTATATCGAGAACCAGTTCCTCACCTGCGAGCGTTTCACCGCGCGGCTGATCGCCCGCATGCGCGAGCGCCCCGAACTCGAGGCGCTGCTGGTCACGCCGAAGGATTATCGCAGCTGGTTCGAGCATCAGGCCATGGGCGTCGGCCGCGAGCGGGTGCTGGCCCGGCTCGCGGAGGCCGGCGTCACCGACCGCGTGCGCATGGTCTTTCCCGAGGTCGAGGCGGAGGGCGCCACGGCGGCCGTGATGGTCCACTCCAAGGTGATGATCGTCGACGACCGTCTGCTGCGGATCGGTTCCGCCAATCTGTGCAACCGCTCCATGGGGTTCGACAGCGAGTGCGACCTCGTGATCGAGGCGAGCGACGACGAGGAGCGTGCGGGCATCGCCGCGGTGCGCAACCGCATGCTCGGCGAGCATGTCGGGCTGGAGGCCGACGCTGTCGCCGAGATCGTCGCGCGCACGGGATCGCTGCTCGCCGTGCTTGGCGAGGCGGCGTCCGGGCGACGCCTTGTCGACGTGCCGCGCAGCGCGCCGAGCGATCTGCCGCTGCCCTCGATCGACGCGCTCGCCGATCCGCTGGAGCCGATCTATGCGGAGCGCTCGCCTGCGCGTGGCAACCGCTCCCGGGCGCGGCGCCTGTTGCCTCTCGGCATCGGCGTGGTGCTGCTGGCGGCGCTGGTCTTCGCCTGGGCGAACTCCCCGTTCTCGGAACCCGAGCGCCTGATCACTGCCTTCGATGCCATGGCCGAGAGGCCGTGGGCGCCAGCCGCGGTGGTTGCGATCTATGTCCTTGGCGGGCTGGTGGTCTTCCCGGTCTCGGTGCTTATCGTCGCCACCGTCGCGGTGTTCGGCGGCTGGACCGGCGCGGTGCTGGCCGGGGTCGGCGCGCTGGTGAGCGCGATCATCACCTATGTCATCGGCCGCAAGCTGGGGGCGGGGGTGATCCGGCGCTTCATCGGTCCGCGCATCAACCGCATCCGCCGCGGGCTCGCCAGCCAGGGCATCGTCACGGTGGCGACGGTGCGGCTGGTGCCGGTGGCGCCGTTCACCTTCGTCAATCTCGTGGCGGGGGCGGCCGGCGTGCGCTTCCTCGACTATGTCGTCGGCACGGCTCTTGGCCTGATGCCGGGACTGATCGTGCTGACGGCTCTGGGCCGGCAGATCGTCGACCTGGTCTCGCAGCCCTCGCTGGCGAGTGCCGGCCTGCTGGCGGGGCTGGTGATGCTCTGGGTGTTGTGCTCCCTCGGCCTCCAGTTGCTGGTGTCGCATTTCCGCAGGGCGAGGTGAGGCTCGTGCGGCAGGAGCTGCCCGTATTGCCGCCGACCCTGCGGGTGATGACGTGGAACATACATGGCGGGGTCGGGCCGGACGGGCGCTTCGACCTCGACCGCATCGCCGCGCTGATCGCCCGCCACCGGCCGGATGTGCTCGCGCTGCAGGAGGTCGATACGCGCGGGCGCAGCGTCGATTGCCTCGCGCCCCTGCAGGGGCTCGGTATCGGCCATTTCGCCGAGGCGCGTACCATCGCCGTGCCGGACGGACACTATGGCCACGCGTTGTTCACCCGCTGGCCGACGCGCGACGTGGTGCTGCACGACCTGTCGGTACGCCGGCGCGAGCCGCGCATCGCCATCGAAACCGAGATCGAGACGCCGTTCGGTCCGCTGCACCTCGTCGCCGTTCATCTCGGTCTCGCCCTGTTCGAGCGCCGCCGGCAGGCCATGGCGCTGGCGGCGCTGGCGAAGCGGACGGGCGGCGTGCCGAGCGTGATGATGGGCGATTTCAACGACTGGTTCTCGTTCGGCCTCGTCTCCCGAGCCATGCGCCGGGCGCTGCCATACCGGACGCGGCTGCGCACCTTTCCGGCAAGGCGGCCGCTGCTGCGGCTCGACCGGGTCTATTGCAGCGCCCCGGACATGCTGGCCGCGAGCTTCACCGACGCGGCGGCGCGCGCGGCCTCCGACCATCTTCCCGTCATCGCTGACATCCGCCTGCCGGTGGCGCTTCAGCCGGCCACAATCGATAGCGATGGAGTCGGCGCGCCGGAATGGTAATAGTGGCCCGCACCGGATCGGAAGCGGACTGCCACTCATGCGCCCCGCGCTCATCATCTTCGATTGCGACGGCGTGCTCATCGACAGCGAGGTGCTCAGCGCCGGCGCGCTGATCGGCACGCTGGCCAGCCATGGCGTCGAGGTCGACCTCGCCTTCGTCGCGCGCCATTTCATCGGCCGCTCCTATTCGGTGATCGTGAGCGAGGTGCGCGCGCGCTTCGGCATCGCGCTGCCCGAGAGCTTCGAGGCCGACTACCGCGCCCGCCTCATCGCCGCCTTCGAGGCGGGGCTGGCGGTGATGGACGGAGCGCTTGAGACGCTCGCCGCGCTCGACGTGCCGTTCTGCCTCGCCACCTCGTCGAGCCCGCAGCGGCTGGCCGCCTCGCTGCGCATCACCGGCCTTGACGGCGTGTTCGCCGGCCGCGCCTTCACCGCGAGCGAAGTGGCGCGCGGCAAGCCGGCGCCGGACCTGTTCCTGCATGCGGCCGCCCGCATGGGCGCCGATCCCAAGGCCTGCGTGGTAATCGAGGACAGCGGCGCCGGGCTGCTGGCGGGGCAGGCGGCGGGCATGGAGGTGTGGCACTTCACCGGCGGCAGCCATTTCCAGGTGATGGAGCTGCCTTTGCCGGAGGGCTTGCGGCCGCACCGCCATTTCGCCAGTTTCGCTGAGTTGCGGGCCGGGCGGCCCGATCTCTTCCCCGTTTCCGCTGACGTAGCCAATTCCGCATGAGCCTCACCGAGACCGACGCCTCCGCCGACGACCAGGCCGCCCGCGCCGCCTGGCTGTATTATGTTGGCGGGCTGACGCAGGACCAGATCGCCGGCGAGATGGGGGTGTCGCGCCAGCGCGCGCAGCGCCTCGTCAGCCGGGCGGTGGCGGCGGGGCTGATCCATGTTCGGCTCAACCATCATCTCGCGAGCTGCCTCGAACTGGAGAGCGCGCTGCGCGAGCGCTTCGATCTCGTGCGCTGCCGGGTGGTGCCGGGACTGGGGCCGGACCGCGATCCGGTGCGCGCCATCGCCCCGGCGGCGGCGGCGGAAATGGAGCGGGTGCTGCGCGAGACGCGGCCGCTGGTGATCGCGCTCGGCACGGGCCGCGCCCTGCGCGGCATGATCGAGGCGATGAACCCGACGGAGGCGCCGCAGCACCGGCTGGTCTCGCTGATCGGCAACATCGCGCCGGACGGCTCGGCCTCCTATTTCGACGTCATCATGCGGCTTGCGGAAAAGGTTCACGCGCCGCACTACCCGATGCCGGTGCCGGTGATCTCCGATACCGCCGAGGAGAATCTGACCTTCCAGTCGCTCGGGCCGGTGCGCAAGGTGCGCGAGCTGGCGCGCATGGCGGACGTCACCTTCGTCGGCGTCGGCCAGATGAGCCAGGACGCGCCGCTCCTGACCGACGGCTTCCTGAAACCCTCGGAGTTGCAGGAGATGCAGCGCGCCGGCGCGGTGGGCGAGGTCGCGGGCCGGGTGTTCGACGTCGATGGCCGCTACATGGAACTCGCCATCAACCAGCGCCTCGGCGGCATGCATGTGCCGGCGAGCGGGCGCGACCGGCCGGTGATCGGCATCGCGGCCGGCCCCTCCAAGATTACCGCCATCGCCGCCGCGCTGCGCGGGCGCATTCTCAACGGGCTGATCAGCGACGAGCCGACGGCGCGCGGCGTGCTGGGGATGTGAGGCGGTCTGGCACATCCTCGGGCAGACACGCTTTCCACCAACGCCGTGGAAGACATGGATGGCCGGGATCTACACCCTCTCCCCGAGGGGGAGAGGGTTGGGGTGAGGGGGCTCCACGGCTCCGCAATCGATAGAGCCCCTCACCGACCCGCTTCGCGGCCCACCTCTCCCCGACGGGGAGAGGGAAAGTTGGGCCGCTTCCTGCTTCCGCGTCACGACGGCGTGTGACGTGCTGCACCTGCACGAGCCCACGCAGGCCTTCATTGCGCTCGATTTCTCGAGCCCGCGGCGACAGCCCGCTCTCCCGCTTCAGCCCCATCCTCTCGCACCCGCAGCATAGGCGGGGGATTGACGCTTCGTCCGGTTGAGTGAATATTTGCCCGCAAGGCGATGAATTGCTCAAAGTCGCCAGGGAGGAAGCCATGACCATCTCTGCCCGCGCCCTGCTCGGCGCGTCGGTTCTGCTTGCCGCCACGGGTGTTGCCTCGGCGCAGACCACCATCACCGTTGCCACCGTGAACAATGGCGACATGATCCGCATGCAGCGCCTCATGCCGGACTTCAACGCCAAGCATCCCGACATCAAGGTCAACTGGGTGACGCTGGAAGAGAACGTGCTGCGCCAGCGCGTGACCACCGACATCGCCTCCAAGGGTGGCCAGTACGACGTGCTGACCATCGGCAATTACGAAGTGCCGATCTGGGCCAAGCAGAACTGGCTGCTGCCGCTCGACAATCTCGGCGCCGACTATGATCAGGCCGACCTGCTGCCGCAGGTGGCGCAGAGCCTCACCGTGGACGGCAAGCTCTATGCGGTGCCGTTCTACGCCGAGAGCTCCATGCTGATGTACCGTACCGACCTCTTGGAGAAGGCCGGGCTGAAGATGCCCGAGAACCCCGACTGGGACTTCATCGCCCAGGCCGCCGAGAAGATGACCGACAAGGGCGCCGGCGTGTACGGCATCTGCCTGCGCGGCAAGGCCGGCTGGGGCGAGAACATGGCGTTCCTCACCTCGATGAACAATTCCATGGGCGGCGCCTGGTTCGACATGCAGTGGAAGCCGCAATTCGACCAGCCCGAATGGAAGAAGACGCTCGACACCTATCTGAAGCTGATGACGAATTATGGCCCGCCCGGTTCCTCGTCCAATGGCTTT
Source organism: Ancylobacter sp. VNQ12 (assembly GCF_049445835.1). Taxonomy (NCBI): domain Bacteria; kingdom Pseudomonadati; phylum Pseudomonadota; class Alphaproteobacteria; order Hyphomicrobiales; family Xanthobacteraceae; genus Ancylobacter; species Ancylobacter sp. VNQ12. The sequence goes on from NZ_JBMSDU010000001.1 coordinate 672,229, forward strand.
AACGAGAACCTCGCCCTGTTCCAGACCGGCAAATGCGGCATGTGGATCGACGCCACCGTCGCCGCCTCCTTCATCTCCGATCCGAAGGAATCCAAGGTCGCCGACAAGGTGAGCTTCGCCCCGGCGCCGACCCGCGCGGGCGGTTCGAACCACGGCAACTGGCTGTGGTCGTGGAACCTCGCCATCCCCGCCTCCTCGGCCAAGAAGGACGCGGCGAAGACCTTCGTCGCCTGGGCGACCTCGCCGGCCTACACCAAGCTGGTCGCCGAGAAGGAAGGCATCGCCAATGTGCCGCCGGGCACGCGCACCTCGCTCTACAAGAACGAGGCCTATCTCAAGGCCGCGCCCTTCGCGCCGATGACGCTGAAGGCCATTGAAGCCGCCAACACGCAGAAGCCCTCGGAGAAACAGGTGCCCTATACGGGCGGCCAGTTCGTCGCGATCCCCGAGTTCCAGGCGATCGGCACGGCGGTGGGCCAGCAATTCTCCGCCGCTCTCGCCGGCAAGGCGAGCGCCGCGCAGGCGCTGGCCGGCGCGCAGGCACTGACGACGCGCGAGATGACCCGCGCCGGCTATCCCAAATAGGGGGTCTGAATCCGCCCGCCGGCGCTCTCCCGCGCAGATGGGCGACCTGCCACGGCGCGGGATTCCCGCACCCCGCGCCGTGGCAGGGTTAAGCGCCGATCCATCGCGCTTTTCGCCGTCCTCACACGGAACCGGTTCCGACCGGCCAACCAGGGCCTCACCATGGCGACGCAAGCCTCCCGCATCGCAGGCCGGCTCATGCTCTCCCCGGCGGTCGTCCTGCTGTTTCTCTGGATGATCGTGCCGCTGGGCATGACCGTCTATTTCTCCTTCCTGCGCTTCAACCTCTTGATGCCGGGGACGGAGGAGTTCACCGGCTTCGAGAACTACACCTATTTCTTCACCGACCCGGCGTTCTGGCCGGCGCTGGTCAACACGCTGACCCTGGTGCTCGGCGTGCTCGCCGTCACGGTGATCGGCGGCATCGCGCTCGCCGTGCTGCTGGATCAGCCGATGTGGGGCACCGGCATCGTGCGCGTGCTGGTCATCGCGCCGTTCTTCGTCATGCCCAGCGTCTCGGCGCTGGTGTGGAAGAACATGCTGATGAACCCGGTGAACGGCCTGTTCGCCGCCTTGGCGCGCGGTATCGGGCTTGAGCCCGTCGACTTCTTCGCCGATGCGCCGCTCGCCTCGATCACCACCATCGTCGCCTGGCAATGGCTGCCCTTTGCGACGCTGATCCTGTTCACGGCGATGCAGAGCCTCGACCGCGAGCAGATGGAAGCGGCGGAGATGGATGGCGCCGGCCCGCTCTGGCGCTTCGTCCACCTGACGCTGCCGCATCTGACGCGGGCGATCACCGTGGTGGTGCTGATCCAGACCATCTTCCTGCTCTCGGTGTTCGCCGAGATCCTGGTGACCACCAATGGCGGCCCCGGAACCGCCTCCACCACGCTGACCTTCCTCGTCTACATGCAGTCCATGCTGCAATTCGACGTGGGTCTCGGCTCCGCCGGCGGCATCGTCGCCGTCATCCTCGCCAACATCGTCGCGATCTTCCTGATGCGGATGATCGGCAAGAACCTGGAGGGCTGAAGATGGCGCGCGAAGTCTCGACCGGCCGCAAGGCCGTCAACACCGCCATCGGCTGGGGCGTGGCGCTGCTGATCTTCTTCCCGATCCTGTGGACCTTCCTCACCTCGTTCAAGACCGAAGGCGACGCGATCGCCCAGCATCCCGCCTTCCTGTTCTTCGACTGGACGCTGGAGAACTACCACACGGTCAATGAGCGCTCGGACTACCTCGCGCATTTCTGGAACTCGGTGGTGATCTCGGTCGGCTCGACGCTGCTCGGGCTGGTCATCGCGGTGCCCGCCGCCTGGGCCATGGCCTTCGTGCCGGGCAAGCGCACCAAGGACCTCTTGATGTGGATGCTCTCCACCAAGATGCTGCCGGCGGTGGGCGTGCTGATCCCGATCTACCTGCTGGCGCGCGACACCGGCCTGCTCGACACCCGAACCGGCCTCGTCATCGTGCTGACGCTGGTCAACCTGCCGATCATCGTGTGGATGCTCTACACCTACTTCAAGGAGATCCCCGGCGAGATCCTGGAGGCCGCGCGGATGGACGGCGCCACGCTGTCCTCGGAAATCCTCTATGTGCTGACGCCGATGGCGGTGCCGGGCATCGCCTCGACGCTGCTGCTCAACATCATCCTCGCCTGGAACGAGAGCTTCTGGACGCTGAACCTCACCGCCGCCAACGCGGCGCCGCTGACCGCCTTCATCGCCAGCTATTCCAGCCCGGAAGGGCTGTTCTACGCCAAGCTCTCCGCCGCCAGCACCATGGCCATCGCGCCCATCCTCATCCTCGGCTGGTTCAGCCAGAAGCAACTCGTCCGCGGCCTCACCTTCGGCGCCGTGAAATAGGGAGACAGCCATGGGCGAGATCGTTCTTTCAGACGTGCGCAAGTCGTTCGGCGGCGTCTCCATCATCCAGGGCATCGACCTGCGCATCGAGGATGGCGAATTCGTCGTCTTCGTCGGCCCGTCCGGCTGCGGCAAGTCCACCTTGCTCAGGCTGATCGCCGGGCTGGAGGACACCACGTCCGGCATCATCTCCATCGACGGTAAGGACGCGACCAAGCTGCCGCCGGCACGGCGCGGCCTCGCCATGGTGTTCCAGAGCTATGCGCTCTACCCGCATATGAGCGTGCGCAAGAACATCGCCTTCCCGCTGCGCATGGCCGGCGCGACGGCGGCCGAGCAGGAGCGCAAGGTCGAGGCGGCGGCGAAGGTGCTGAACCTCACCCCCTATCTCGACCGCAAGCCCAGCCAGCTTTCCGGCGGCCAGCGCCAGCGCGTCGCCATCGGCCGCGCCATCGTGCGCGAGCCCTCGGCCTTCCTGTTCGACGAGCCGTTGTCGAACCTCGACGCCGCGCTGCGCGTCTCCATGCGGCAGGAGATTTCCGAGCTGCACCAGTCGCTCAAGACCACGATGATCTACGTCACCCATGATCAGGTCGAGGCCATGACCATGGCCGACAAGATCGTGGTGCTCAACGCCGGGCGGATCGAGCAGGTGGGCAGTCCGCTGGAGCTCTACAAGTCGCCGGCCAACCTCTTCGTCGCCGGCTTCATCGGCTCGCCGAAGATGAACCTGTTCGAGGGCGCCGAAGCCGCGAAGCACGGCGCGCATACGCTCGGCATCCGTCCCGAGCACATCGACATCGCCGCGGACGGCCCGTGGAAGGGGACGGTCGGCATTTGCGAGCATCTCGGCTCCGACACCTTCCTGAAGGTGCAGGTCGCGGGGATCGGGCCGCTCACCGTGCGCGCGGGCGGCGAGGTGGCGCTCGCCTATGGCGCGCCCGTCAGCCTCGCGCCGCAGCCCGGCAAGCTGCACCGCTTCGACGCCGCCGGACAGGCGATCGCGTGATTTCCCCTGCCGCCCGCCCGATCTTCGCGCGGGCGGCGGCAACCGAATGGCTCAAGAGACATGACCCTGCCCGCCGTATCGCTTCCCGCCTATGACCGTGCCTCGTTGAGGCCGGGCATCGTCCATATCGGGCTGGGCAATTTCCACCGCGCGCATCAGGCGGTCTATCTCGACGACCTGTTCGCGCGGGGCGAGGGGCATGACTGGGCGATCATCGGCGCCGGCGTACGCTCGACCGACGCCCGCATGCGCGAGGCGCTGAAGGCGCAGGACTGCCTGTCCACCGTCATCGAGCTAGACCCGCAGGGCAAGAGCGCGCGCCGCATCGGCGCGATGATCGACTTCCTGCCTGTTGTGTCAGGCAATGGCGCGCTGATCGCCGCCATGTCGCGGCCGGAAATCCGCATCGTCAGCCTCACCGTGACGGAGGGCGGCTATTTCATGGATCCGGCCGGCCAACTCGACACGAGCGCGCCGGAGATCGTGGCAGATGCCGCCCATCCGGACCGGCCGGAAACCGCTTTCGGCGCCATCCTCGCGGCGCTCAAACTCCGCCGCGCGGCCGGCATTCCGCCCTTCACCGTGATGTCCTGCGACAACCTCCCCGGCAATGGCCATGTCACCCGCCAGGTGGTGGTCGGGCTCGCCCGGCTGTTCGATGCCGAGCTGGCCGACTGGGTCGACGCCCATGTCGCGTTCCCCAATGGCATGGTCGACCGCATCACCCCCGCCACCGGCGAGCGCGAGCGCGCTTTGGCGGCGGCGTTCGGGCTCGATGATCCGGTGCCCGTCACCTGCGAGCCGTTCCGGCAATGGGTGCTGGAGGACCATTTCCCCGCCGGCCGGCCGGCGCTGGAAAAGGTTGGCGTCATCTTCACCGATCAGGTGCACGCCTATGAGGCGATGAAGATCCGCATCCTCAATGGCGGCCATGCCATCATCGCCTATCCCGGCGGGCTGATGGATATCGAGCTGGTCCATGAGGACATGGAGGAAAAGCTGGTCTCCGGCTTCCTCGACAAGGTGGAGGCTGAGGAGATCATCCCCATCGTGCCGCCGGTGCCGGACACCGATCTGAACGACTATTACGCCGTCATCCGCGAGCGCTTCGCCAATCCCGAAGTGGCGGACACGGTGCGCCGGCTCTGCCTCGACGGCTCGAACCGGCAGCCGAAATTCATCGTACCCTCGATCCGCGACAACCGCGCCGCCGGGCGGCTGCCGAAGGGGTTGATCCTCTTGTCCGCGCTGTGGTGCCGCTACTGCGCCGGCACCACGGACAGCGGCACCGTGATCGAGCCGAACGATCCCAATTGGGACGAGCTGACGCGGCGCGCGCAGCAGGCGAAGACCGAGCCTTCCGTCTGGCTTGCCATGACCGAGGTCTATGGCGATCTGGGTGAGGATCCGCAAGTCGCGGCCGCCTTCGCGCAGGCGCTCGACGCGCTGTGGAGCAAGGGGACACGTACCGTACTGGCCGACTATCTGCGCGGCTGATCGCTATACAGGGTTCAGGCGGTGCGCTATTGCCGCCCCGCCCCGCGCCAAGGACACGACACATGCCCGCTCCCGCTTCGACATCGCCGGTGATCCTGTGTGCCGGTGAGGCGCTGATCGACATGGTGCCGCGGCAGACTCCGGAGGGGCAGGCCTTCCTGCCGCTGCCGGGCGGCGCGGTGTTCAACACCGCCATCGCCAGCGCGCGCCTCGGCGCCCCGACCGCGTTCTGGTACGGGCTGTCGACCGACATGTTCGGCGTCCAGCTGCGCACGGCGCTGGCGGATGCCGGCGTCGACACGGGTCTCTGCCGGCCCTCCGACCGGCGCTCGACGCTGGCTTTCGTCACGCTGGTCGAGGGGCAGGCGCGCTATCTCTTCCTTGACGAGAACACTGCCGGCCGCATGCTCACCCCGGCGGACCTGCCGGAGATCCCGGCGTCGGTGCAGGCGCTTTTCGTCGGCGGCATCAGCCTTGTCGGCGAGCCGGTCGGCTCGGCCATGGAGGCGCTGGCGACGCGGGTGGCGGGCGACGGGCAGGGCAGGCTGATCATGCTCGATCCCAATATCCGCCCCGGCTTCATTCGCGACGAGACGGCCTATCGCGCCCGCATCCAGCGGCTCATCGGCCTTGCCCATGTGGTGAAGCTGTCGGACGAGGACCTGTTCTGGCTGATGGGGGAGGGCGATGTCGCCGAGGCGGCGCGTGCGGTGCAGGCGCTGGGGCCGCGCCTCCTGCTGGTGACGCAGGGCGCGAGCGGGGCGCGGGCCATCGGCGCCGGGCTCGATGTCGAGGTGCCCGCCCCGAAGGTGACGGTGGTCGACACGGTCGGCGCGGGCGATACGTTCAACGCCGCCTTCCTCGCGGCGCTGGCGCAGCGCGACGCGCTGTCGCCGGACGCGGTGGCGGCGCTGGGGAATGGCGAACTTACCGAGGCGCTCGCCTTCGCGACGCGCGCGGCGGCGATCTCGGTCACGCGGGCCGGTGCCAACCCGCCCTGGCGGCACGAGATGGAAGGGCCGGTCTGAGGACCGGCCCCTTCGTTCGGGTCGCAAGGATCAGCGGAACAGGTCGTTGAACTGGTCCTTGATCTTGGCGGCGTTCTTCTCCAGCGCAGCATAGTCGACCGGCAGGATGGTCAGCTCCGAGACCTTCGGGCTGCCGGCTGGCGGGTCGATGTCCGAGCGGGCGGAATAGCCGCCATCGGCCGGGAAGACCTTCTGCGCCGCCGGGCTGATCATGAACTCGGCAAAGGCCTTGGCGGCATTCGGGTTCGGGCTGCCCTTCACCACGGCGGTGGGCGAGGGGATCACGAAGGTGCCGTCGGCGGGATAGACGGTGACGATATCGTGGCCGTCCTTGCGGTCCTCGGCGGCGTAGGAATCGAGTGCGCCGACGGCAATCAGCCGCTCGCCGCGCTTGAGGTTGTCCGAGACCTGCTGGTTCCCCTGCACCACCATGACGTCGTTGTCGGCGAGCTTCTTGTAGTAGTCCCAGCCCAGCTTCTGCGACAGCGTGCCGACCACGGAGAGCTGGAGCGACGTGAAGGACGGGTCCGTCATCACCAGCTTGCCGTCATATTTGGCATCGGTGAGGTCGGTCCACTTGGCCGGGCGGTCGGCGGCAGGAATCTTGTCGCCGCGCATATAGATGGTGATGAGGTTCAGCCGCTGGCCGATCCAGTTGCCGTTCGGGTCCTTCGCCTCGGCCGGGATCTTGTCGAAATCCTTGGGCTTGAAGGCGACGAACAGCCCCTGTTCGGTCATGACGTTGGAGGCGGCGGGGTCGGAGGTGGTCAGCACGTCGGCCGCGACGCGGCCGGCGGAGGCCTCCTGGTTGAAGCGGCGCAGGATGGCCGAGCCGCCGGAGCGGAACAGCTCCACCTTGATGCCGGTCTGCTCCTCGAACATCCGCGCGAGCTTGTTGGCCTGCTCGATCGGGGTCGAGGTGTACCAGACCACCTTGCCCTCGCTCTTGGCCTTGGCGAGGTCGACTTCCTGGGCGAGGGCGGTGCCGGCGAGCGTGAACCCGCCGATCATCAGACCCAGACCTGCGGCAACGCCGGCTACGACGCTGCGGCGCGTCGCCTTCACTATCGTGGTCGTCATTGAATCCTCCCGGAGTGTTGTTTTGTTCTGGCGTCAGGCGTCCCGTCGGATCAGCCGCGATAGAGCGGCTCCGGCTGGGTGAAGAAGGCGTGCAGGATGTGGAGCACCAGCATGTAGTTCTTCTGCTGGAACGAGGCGTGCGAGATGCCCGGCATCACGGCGAACTGCTTGTCGGAATTGGGCAGGCGCCTGAAGAATTCGATCAGGTCGTCGAAGCTGGCGATGCCGTCATACTCGCCGCGCATCACGATGGTCGGTGGGGTGATCTTTGCCGGATCGATCACCGGCAGCTTGGTGCACATGTCGATATAGGTGCCGTTCGGCATGGAATCGTCGAGCGCGAGGATGCCGTCGGCAAAGGCTTCGATCACCTTGTCCTCGGCGGTGCCGGGGTGGTCGCGGTTGAAGATCGAGTAGACGAACGCCTTGTCGATCGGGCGGCGTCCGCCGGCCGGGAAGTCCGGCAGCTTCTTGCGCCGGTTCTCCAGCGTGTGGCTGCCCTCGCCGGTCCACACGAAGGCGTCGAGCGCGAGGCGCCGCACCCGTTCGGGGTGAAGCTGGGCGAAGGTGGCGGCGCGCAGCGCGCCCGAGGAGATGCCGTAGACGAGGAAGTCCTCGACCCCGCTCTCGCGCATGATGTAGTCGGTCGCGGCCTTGAGGTCGGCCGCGCCCTCGGCGATGGTCGCCTGCGTGCCCGGCCGCTTGTCGGAGCGGCCATAGCCGCGCATGTCGACGGTCCAGGTCTCAAAACCCTTGTCGACGAAATAGTCCATCGCCGACGACCACGGCCGTCCGGGCACCTGAAGGTCGAAGGTCGGCTGCGAGGCCATGGAGGAGCCGTGCACGAACAGCACGGTGCCGGTTTTGGCCTGGCCTTCCGGCGCCTTCTGCCAGAGGAACAGCTCGGCGTCGCCGTTGCGGGTCCAGTGCTCGCGGCCGTTCACGGCCGGCTTCAGCGCGGTTGCGCCCTGCATGATCAACTCCTTGGGTCAGTGAATCTAGGCGGCCGCGCGGGCCGGCTCGGCCACATGCGGGAAGACGCTGCATTCGGCGGCGTCGATGGCGAGGAACACCTCGTCGCCGACGCCGAATTGTTCGAGCGGATGGGTCTGCGCCCGCAGCACGGTGCCGGTGGGCAGTTCGACCCAGTATTCCGAGAGATTGCCGAGATAGGTCCGCTCGGTGACGCGGGCACTGAGCCGGTGCTCCTCGCTGCGGGCGCGCGCGAGCCGCAGGTTCTCCGGCCGCACCGCGATGTCGACCGCCTGGCCCGCCTTGACGCTGTCGCCGAGCCGCGCGAACCCGTCGAATTCCATGCCGTCGATGATCACCACGGGCGCCTCGCCCGCGCCGGCGCGCACCTCGCCCGGCAGGAAGTTCACGATGCCCATGAAGTCGGCGACGATCTTGTTGGCCGGCCGGCGATAGACCTCGTCCGGCGTGCCGTATTGCTGGAGCTCGCCGCCATGCATCACCGCGATCTGGTCGGAGAGCGCGAGCGCCTCGGCCTGGTCGTGCGTCACGTAGACGAAGGTGATGCCGGTGCGGCGCTGGAGCTGCTTCAGCTCGACGCGCATCTTCTCGCGCAGCTTGGCGTCGAGATTGGACAGCGGCTCGTCGAGCAGCAGGATGCCCGGCTCCACCACGAGGCTGCGCGCCAGCGCCACGCGCTGCTGCTGGCCGCCGGAGAGTTCGTTGGGCAGGCGGTTCTCCAGCCCGCCGAGATTGACCAGCGCCAGCGTGTCGAGCACCTTCCGCCGCGCCTCGACGGCGGGCACCTTGCGCAGCTTGAGCCCGAAGACGACGTTCTCGAACACCGTCTTGTGCGGCCACACCGCGTAGTTCTGGAACACCATGCCCATGCCGCGCCGGTCCGGCGGGGCGACGCCCTCCGGCGAGGACACCACCGTATTGTCGACCCGGATGGTGCCGGCGTCCGGCGTGACATAGCCGGCGATCAGCCGCAGCGTGGTGGTCTTGCCGCAGCCGGAAGGGCCGAGCAGCGTCACGAACTGGTTGTCCTTGATCTCGAGGTCCAGGCCGCGCAGCGCGGCCATCCCCGAGTCCTTCCCGCCATAGAATTTCGACAGGCACTTGATGATGATGCCAGCCATCAGCCCATAACTCCGGTGCGCGAATTGCCTGAATCGCCGGTCTTGAGGCCGAGCCGGCTCCCGCCGAAGCGGCGGGCGATGCCGATGGCGACGGCGATGATGATCATGTTGACGATGGCGAGCGCGGCGACGGGCTCGGTGTAGCCGGTCTCGTAGAGGTTGTAGACCGCGACCGCCAAGGTGATGGACGTGGAGGAGAACAGCAGGATCGAGGCGGAGAGCTCCTGGATCACCGGCACGAATACCAGGAGCCAGCCGGCGAACAGGCCGGGCTTTATCAGCGGCAGGGTGATCTCCTTCATGGTGGTGCCCCATGAGGCGCCGAGGATGCGCGCGCTTTCCTCCAGCGAAGGGTCGATCTGGCGCAGCGAGGAGTTCGCCGCGCGCACGCCGAGCGGGACGTAGCGCCCGACATAGGCCAGCAGCAGGATGGCGAAGGTGCCATAGAGCGCGATCGGCATGGCCAGCCAGAACTGCAGCAGCGCCACCGCCATCACGATGCCCGGCAGGCCGAGCGGGATGAGCGAGGCGTAGTCGAGGAAGCGCCGCCCCGGCAGCTTTGTGCGGATGTCGATCCACGAGATGATGGCGCCGAGCAGCACGCAGGCCGTGGCGGCGATGGTCGCCAGCATCAGGCTGTTCATGATGGCGCGCCGCGTCACGTCATAGTCGATGAGCACGAAGCGGTAGTTCTCCAGCGTGAGGTTCTGCCAGAAATTGAGGCCCCACGACTTGGAGAAGGACACCGCGATCAGCGTGCCATAGGGCAGCACGATGGCGACGATGAAGGTGAGCACGCAGGCCGCGAACAGCACCCAGCGCCACGGCCCGAGATCCATCAATTGCGGGCGCGCGCCCTTGCCGGCGAGCGTCACATAGGAGCGGCGGGCGAGGAAGGAGCGCTGCAGGTACAGCGCCACGACGGTGATGGCGATGAACAGCAGCGACAGCGCCGAGGCGGTGCCGAGCTGCGGGGGATAGTCGAACAGCGAGTAGATGCGCGTCGGCAGCGTGACGATGCGGCCGGGCAGGCCGATGATGGCCTGCGAGCCGAACAGCGCGATGGCGTTGACGAAGGCCAGCAGCGTGCCCGACAGCACCGCCGGCGCCACCAGCGGCAGGGTGATGGTCAGCGCCGTGCGCAGCTTGCTCGCGCCGAGGATCTGCGCCGCCTCCTCATAGGAGGCGTCGACCGATTGCAGCGCACTCGATGCCAGCAGGTACACGAAGGGGAAGGTGTGCAGCACGGTCACGAAGACCAGGCCGCTCATGGTGAAGATGTTGAAGCCGATATCCAGCCCCAGCACCTCGCGCAGCACCACGTTGATCAGCCCGGCATTCGGGCTGAACAGGTTGACGAAGGCGATGGCGGTGAGGAAGGGCGGCGAGAGATAGGACAGCGTCGCCGTGACCTGGATCAGGCCCTTGCCGGGCACGTTGGTGCGGCTCACCGCCCAGGCCAGCGGCACGCCGATGACGACGCTGAGCAGCCCCGTCCAGGCGCCGAGCACGAGCGAGTTGCCGAGCGCCCGGAGATAGGAGCGGCCGGACAGCGCCTCGGCGAAGAATTCGGTGGTGAAGTGCCCGTCCTGCCAGACGCTTGCCAGCACCAGCGAGGCCACGGGGAGAATGACCAGAATGGTCAGTGCCACGATGGCGGCGCCGATCACCAGGTTCTCTAAGCGCAGCCAGTTCGGCAAGCCGGCCGCGCGCGACGGGGTCGCGATCGTAACTAGTGCCATGTTTCCTCCCGGTGCCGGCGCATGTTGTGTTTTCTGCGCTTCGGCATGGATGTCGCCGCGCCCTTTGCGAGCGCGGCGTCGTGTCAGGCGAACGGGTTGCTCAGCGTGCCGAGGCCGGAGATCGACATGGTCACGTTGTCGCCGGCCTTCAGGAATTTCGGCGGGTTGAAGCCGAGGCCGACGCCGGCCGGCGTGCCGGTGGCGATCAGGTCGCCGGGCACCAGCGTCGTGCCGGCGGAGATGGTCTCGATCAGGCCGGGAATGTCGAAGATCAGGTCGCGCGTATTGGCGTCCTGCCGCAGCTCGCCATTGACCCAGGTCTTCACCTGAAGGTTCTGCGCGTCGACCTCGTCCGAGGTGGTGATCCACGGGCCCATCGGGCAGAAGGTGTCGAGCGCTTTGCCGAGGAACCACTGCTTGTGGTTCTTCTGCCGGTCGCGGGCGGTGACGTCGTTGATGATGGTGTAGCCGAAGATGTGCTTCAGCGCGTCCGCACGAGAGATGTCGCGCCCGCCCTTGCCGATGACGATGGTAAGCTCGACCTCGTAGTCGACCGCGCTGGTAACGCGGGGGTGGGTGTCGACCGCGGCGCCCGGGCCGACGACGCAGGTGCCCGGCTTGGTGAACACCGCCGGATAGTCGTCGATCTCCGCGCCTTTCACCGCGCCGGCCTCGTAGCCGGAATTGGCGAACTCCTTGGCGTGGTCGCGATAATTCTTGCCGACGCAGAAGATGTTGCGCGTGGGGTGAGGAATCGGCGCGAGCAGATGGACGTCGGAGAGGTCCATGCCGTTGCCGTTCATGCGGATGGCCGGGGCGATCTCGTCGAAGCGGCGGATGAGGTCGACCATGTCGGCAGCATCGACCGTGTAGATGCGCTCGGCATCGGCGTCGACGAGGCCGACCTGCTCGCGTCCGGCGTGGAAGAATGTCGCGAACTTCATTTCTTGTCCTTGATTGGTTGACCAATTTGACCTTTTATGGGCCTATTGGTTCAAAAGCTCACAACCAGGTCAAGAGGATTTCGAGTGGAAATCCGCAAAATTACGAGAGAATATGCTTTGGTTGATCGTGAAAATTGGTATACCAAATACTTAGTGCAAGATGAGTGGGCGCATGGATCGGGTTCTGGTTGACCGCAAGCCGACGGCATTGGTTCAGGATTTCCTGAGTGGGGCGATCAATTCCGGCGCCTATCCCGCGGGTGCCAAGCTGCCGACCGAGCGCGCCATCGCCGAGGAGCTGGGCGTGCCGCGTTCCGCCGTGCGCGATGTGCTTTCCGTGCTGGAGGCGCAGGGATGGGTGGTGCGGATCGTCGGCAGCGGCACCTATGTCGCCAAGCGTGACGTGATCGAACCGGCGCCTTCCGTGCCGAGCGATGCGAGCCCGACCGAGATCATGGCGGCCCGCCTCATCTTCGAGCCGCGTCTCGCCCAGCTGGTGGTGATGAACGCCAAGGCGGCCGATTTCGAGCGAATGGAGGACTATACGCGCCGAGGCGAGGTGGCCGACGATTTCGAGGAGTTCGAGCACTGGGACGCGATGCTGCACGAGGCCATTGCCGAGGCGACGCATAACCCGCTCATCGTCGCCATCTACGCCACCATCACCGCGGCGCGGGAGCTGGCGGAATGGGGCCAGCTGAAGCGTCTCACCATCACTGCCGAGCGCCGCGACGCCTATCGGCAGGAGCACCGGGAGATCGTCGCCGCGCTGCGCGCCCGCGACGGCCGGGCGGCAGAGGCGGCACTTACGGCCCATCTCCTGCGTGTGCGGCGCAATCTGCTCGGCGAGTAAGGCATCGCCAAGCTTCTCGCGAGAGGGGCACTTGCTTGACGGCGCCCGGCTTCGGGGCTCCGATGCCGCCTCCTCGAAAGTCCAGCGAGACCTGTCCCCCATGCGGCTGCCGTCGACCCAAGCCCTGCGTGCGCTCGAAGCCTTCGCCCGCTACGGCACCGTCTGGCAGGCCGCGACCGAGCTGAACATCACCCGCAGCGCCGTCAGCCATCAGCTGCGCTTCCTCGAACAGGATCTCGGCTTCGCGCTGCTCCAGCGCGCCGGCAAGGGCGTGACGCTGACACCGCAGGGCCGGCGTTACGCCGCCGATGTGCGCACCGCGCTCGCTTTGCTCGCCGACGCGGCGGTGCAGTATGGCGACCGCGGCCTGTTGCAGGGTGCGATCACCGTGAGCTCGACGCCCGGTTTCGCCTCGTTCTGGCTGTGCACCCATGTCGCCGAGTTCAAGCAGCTCTATCCCGACGTGACGCTGCGCATCGTCACGCCGCCGCGGCTGGAGGATGTCGAGGCGTCCGGCGTCGACGCCTTCATCGCCTATGGCGATGGCGACTGGCCGCGCCACAGCGTGGAACTGCTGAGCCTGGTGGATTTCATGCCGGTGTGCAGTCCGGTGCTGCTCAACCAGGTCGGCGGCCTGAACGAGCCGGTCGATGTGTTCCGCTCGGTACTGCTGCATCTCGACGGCCTCGGCGACTGGCTCACCTGGCTGGCGGCGGCCGGCGTGGTGGCGCCGCGCACCGACCGCGGCGTCATCTTTTCCGACATGAACCTCGTGCTCGCCGCGGCGCTGGCCGGGCAGGGCATCGCCATTGGCGACAATTTCGCCTGCCATCACGCCATCGAGACCGGCCGGCTGGTGCGTCCCTTCGATCTCGCGATCCGCGCCACGCGGGCGTATTATTTCGTCACGCCGCGCGACCGGCCCGGCAACCCGGCGATACAGGCTTTCGCCAACTGGATGAAGTCGCGGCTCGTGCAGACCGCGACAGTGATGCATCCCTAGGCGCTGCCCGAAGGCTGCCCAGAGGCGAGGCAGTGGGGTGAATTTTCCTCACACGAAACTGCATGATTCTTCATTTGAGGTGAGCAGAACGCGAGATTAGGATTTCTACTAATACAGGGAGCGCGCATCCAACGTGACCACACGGGCAGTCGGGTTGCAGGCGATCGGGATCGGCAAGTCCTTCGGCCACTTCACGGCGCTGAAGGACATCACGCTCGATATTGCACCCGGCGAGTTCCTGACGCTGCTGGGACCCTCCGGCTCGGGCAAGACCACTTTCCTGATGGTGATCGCCGGCTTCCAGACGGCGACGACGGGCCGGCTGCTCGCCGACGGGGTCGACCTCACCCATCGCCGCGCCGAGGATCGCTCCTTCGGCATGGTCTTTCAGGGCTACGCGCTGTTCCCGCACAGGAGCGTCGCCCAGAACATCGCCTTTCCCCTGCAAGTGCGCGGCGTGCCGCGCGAGGAGGTCGCCCGGCGGGTCGATGCGATCATCGCCCGCGTCGGTCTTGTCGGGCATGAGAACAAGCGCCCCGCCATGCTTTCCGGCGGCCAGCAGCAGCGCGTGGCGCTGGCCCGCGCGCTGGTGTTCGAGCCGCCGGTGCTGCTGCTCGACGAGCCGTTCTCGGCGCTCGACAAGCATCTGCGCGGGCGCATGCAGGAGGAGGTGGCGCGCCTGCATGGCGAGTTCGGCACCACCTTCGTCTTCGTCACCCATGACCAGAGCGAGGCGCTGTCGCTGTCCTCGCGCATCGCCATCTTCAATCACGGGCATCTGCTTCAGGTCGGTGCGCCGCGCGATGTCTATGAGCGGCCGGAAAGCCGTTTCGTCGCCGAGTTCCTCGGCGAGATCAACCTGTTGCCGGTCAATGAGGTGGGCCACTGCTCGCTGGGCACCAGCGGCACCTTCGAGGGCGCCCGGCTGCGGGCGCCGCGGCACGATCAGGTCAATGGTCGCGCGGTGCTGGCGGTGCGGCCCGAGCACATGACGGTGAGCTCCGAGCCGCCGGCGGAGGGCAATGGCGTTCCCGCCCGCCTCGCCGGCACCACCTATCTCGGCTCCGCCATGCGTCTGGCACTCGCCACGCGCGAGGGCACGCAGCTCACCGTGACCCTGCCGAGCGAAGCCGCCAACCGCGTCCTTAATCGCGGGCCGGACTTCTGGGTCACCTGGTCCTTCGACAATGGCTTCCTTCTTCCAGAGCAAAGCTGAAAACAGCAGGAGCACGCCGTGAACGACGCATTCCAGAAAGACTGCCTCGACATCCTGGCGGCGAAGGCCGCGCGGGGAGACATCAGCCGCCGCCGCTTCACCCAGCTTGCCGCGCTGATCTTCGGCGGCGCGCCCATGCTGCTGCGCTCGCCCGAAGCGCTCGCGCAGGTGAGGCAGCTCGTCCTCGTCAATTGGGGCGGCGACGCGCTCAAGGCCTATGACAAGGCCTATGGCCAGCCCTTCGAGAAGGAGACCGGCATTGTCGTCAAGGAGGACGGCACCGGCCCGACCGAAGGCGCCATCGCCGCGCAGTTCAAGAGCGGCAAGCCGACCTGGGATCTGGTGGATGCCGACCCGTTCTCGGCGATCTCGCTCGGCAAGCAGGGCATGATCGAGCCCATCGACTACAAGGTGGTCGACAAGTCGAAGATGCGGCCGGGCTTCGACTGGGAATACGCCGCATCGACCTATTTCTTCTCCTATGTCATCGCCTATGACGCCGCGAAGTTCGGCGCCAACCCGCCGAAATCCATGGCCGACTTCTTCGATGTGAAGAAGTATCCGGGCAAGCGCACCATGTACAAATGGGGTGCGGGCATGTGGGAAGCGGCGCTGCTGGCGGACGGCGTGGCGCCGGACAAGCTCTACCCGCTCGACCTCAAGCGCGCCCATGCCAAGATCGCCGCGCTGAAGCCCGACGTGGTCGCCTATTGGGGCGGCGGGGCGGAGAGCCAGCAGCTCATGCTCGGCGGCGACGCGGCGATGGGGCTGATCTGGTCGACCCGCGCCTCGCTGATCGAGAAGGATTCCGGCGGACAGGTGAAGTTCACCTGGGACCAGGGCATCCTCTCGCCCGGCGCGCTGGCGGTGATCAAGAACAACCCCGGCGGCAAGGAGAACGCGATGAAGTTCATCGCCTCGACCTCCGTGCCCGAGCGCCAGCTGGTGATGTTCGAGATGCTGGGGCAGGGCCCGGCCAACCCGGCCACGGACGCACTGATCCCGGCCGACCAGCGCCGCTACAACCCGGTCGATCCCGCCAACATGAAGACCCAGGTCGCGCTCGACATGCCCTGGTACGCCGACAATTACGGCGCCGCGCTCGACGAGTTCACCAAGGTGATCTCGGCGTAGCCGGGCCTGTGCGTTCCGCTTCGCGCTGCGGCGCACCGCCTCTTCTCCCTCTCCCCGTCGGGGAGAGGGCTGGGGTGAGGGGTCTTAGACGCTTCGCAAGCGCAGAACCCCCTCACCGACCCGCTTCGCGGGCCACCTCTCCCCGACGGGGAGAGGGAAAGTAGCGACCACTCGATCCGAACTCGAACCGGTACGACCATGCGCAACCGAACGGCAATCTGGCCCGCTCTCGCCCTGACGGCACCTCTGGTGCTGTTCCTGGCGTGCGCCTATGCCCTGCCGTTCCTTGGCGTCGCGCTGTGGAGCGTGACGCTGCCGGAACTCGGCGTCGGCCAGTACCAGCGCCTGGCCGGCGATCCGCTGGTGCTCTCCGTGTTCACGCGCACCTTCCGCATCTGCCTGATCGTCACGGTGATCGCGGTAGCCTGTGCCTATGCCATCACCTATGTCTGGGTGCGCGGCTCGCGGCTGCAACGGCGCATCATCGAGATCTGCATCTTCGTGCCGTTCTGGATCTCGCTGCTGACCCGCGCGTTCGGCTGGCTGGCGCTGTTGTCCAATCGCGGCCTGTTCAATACCTGGCTGCAGGCACTCGGCCTCATCGACAGCCCGCTGGCGCTGGTGCGCAACGAGCCGAGCGTGATCGCCGGCATGGTGCATGTGCTGATCCCCTTCGCGGTGCTGCCGCTCGCCTCCGCCATGCGCTCGGTGGACGAGCGCGTGCTGCTGGCCGCGCGCGGCATGGGCGCCTCAAGGCTGCGCATCTTCTGGTCGGTGTTCCTGCCGCTGACGCTGCCCGGCGTCATCGGCGCGACGCTGATCGTCTTCGTGTTCAGCCTCGGCTTCTTCGTCACCCCGGCGATCCTCGGCGGCGGGCGCTCCATCATGGTCGCCGAGCTGGTTTATCTGCGCATGTTCCAGAGCCCGGACTGGGGGCTGGGCGCGGCGATCAGCGTGGCGCTCGTCCTCATCGTCGCGGGGCTGATGGCGCTGCTGTCGCGCTTTGCCGGCCTCGCGCTGACGGGGGGCGGGAAGTGAAGATCCAGCGTCCCGGCCCGCTCGCCGTCGCCCTCGCTCTGCTGGTCGGGGCCTTCCTGCTGCTGCCGCTGCTGGCGGTGGTGCCGGTCTCCTTCACCTCCAGCCGGATGCTCGCCTTGCCGCAGGGCAGCCTGTCGCTCAACCATTACCGGCAGCTGATCGACAATCCCGACTGGCTGAACGCCATCCTGCTGAGCGCCAGGATCGGCCTCCTCACCAGCCTGATCTCGACCACGCTGGCCACCAGCTTCGCGCTCGGCATCTGGATGCTGCAACCACGCTTCTCGCAAGTGCTGGTCGGCTTCGTGCTGCTGCCGATGATCGTGCCGCCGGTGGTCTCCGCGATGACGCTGTATTTCCTGCTGACCGGCATGTCGCAGGTTTCGCAGGCCATCGGCTTCGACAGCGTCACCGGCGTGACCATGGCGCATATCGTGATGACCGTGCCCTTCGCGGTGGTGATGGTGCTGGTCGCGCTGGCGCAGGTGGACCGGCGCATCGATCTCGCCGCGCGCGGGCTTGGCGCCAGCGTCAGCCAGCGCATCTTCCGCGTCATCCTGCCCAATATCGGCTTCGGCGTGGCTACCGCCGCGCTGCTGGTCTTCATCCTGTCCTGGGAGGAGATCGGCGTCACGCTGTTCATCACCAGCGTCGACGCGATCACCCTACCGCGGCTGATGTGGATGGGGCTGCGCGACAATATCGACCCGGCGATCGCCGCCATTTCGGTGGTGCTGATCGTCATCACCACGCTGGTCCTGCTCACCCGCATGGCCTTCCAGCGGCGGCCCGAATTCGAGGAGGAGTGAGATGGACGAGGTTTTCGGCCGCAAGGACATGATCAGTCCCGGCAAGCTCAAGGAGCTCAGCGTCAAATCGGACGTGTCGGGCTTCATCCAGCTCGGCAGCCATTTCGGCGCGCTGGCGATCACCGGGGCCGGGCTCTGGTTCGCCTGGGGCACATGGTGGGCGGTGCCGTTCTTCATCGCGCACGGCATGCTGATCAACTTCCTCTATGCCGGCCAGCACGAGATGAGCCACTCGACGGTGTTCAAGACCAAGAAGCTCAACGAGATTTTCGGCCGGCTGTTCGGCTTCGTGCTGATCTATCCCCGCGATTTCGACCAGATCCAGCATTTCGCCCATCATCGCTACACGCAGGACTGGGAAGGCGACGGCGAGCTCGGCCGCGAGCGCTATTCCTTGCTGTCCTACCTGCTCTGGGTGCTTGGCCCGACCTATTGGTACACCCGCATCCGCCGCGTCATCCGCTTCTCCCTCGGCATCGTCTCCGAGCACTACATTCCCGCCGACCAGCACCCCAAGGTCATCGCCGAGGCGCGCTGGCACCTCGCCGGCTACGCGCTCATCGCCGCGCTGTCGCTGGCGACGGGCAGCTGGATCGCGGTGAAGCTGTGGCTGCTGCCGATGCTGGTGATGAAGCCGGTGCACCAGCTGCAGAACACCATCGAGCATCTCGGCCTGCCGCATGTCGACCAGATCACCGAGAACACCCGCACCACCCGCACCAACGCGCTGATGCGCTGGATGTGCTGGAACATGCAGTTCCACACCGCACATCACGCCTTCCCCGGCGTGCCGTTCCACCGCCTGCCGGACCTGCACCGCACCATCTTCGTGGAGAAGGGCCGCAAGCCGCATTCCATGACCTATCTCGGCTTCCAGCTGGCGGTGATCAAGGCGTTCTGGAACGGCCGGACCGAGGCGGACTATCCCGACGACAAGATCTGGATCATGGACGACACCGACCTCGAGCCGGTCGGCCCGCGCACCGTGAAGCAGGCCTGATCATGCCACTGAAGGTCTACCAGTCGCTCTGGGCCACCGAACTGCGCCGCCCCGGCACGCCGGAACGGTCGGTGGCGGAGCGTTTCGACAAGGTGAAGGCAGCCGGCTTCGACGGCATGGCGATCGATCTCGGCGCCATGGACATCGAGGCCGCGCGGAAAACGGTGCCGGAATTCGCCCGCACCGGGCTCGGCGGGCTGCTCACCGCCTTTCCGCGCTCGATCGAGGAATTGCGGCCGGCATTGCATCTCGCCAAGGACATCGGCTCGCCCTTCGTCATCGTCATCGGCCAGGTGATGCCGCTGTCGGTGCGGGAAATGGTGCCGGTGATCGAGGCGTGGATGCGGATCGGCCGCGAGGAAGGCGTGCCGCTGCAGTTCGAGACGCATCGCAACTGCATCACCAACGACATGTTCTCCACGCTGCTGCTGCTCGACGCGATTCCCGAGATGCGGCTCGCGGCCGACCTCTCGCATTACGTGGTCGACCGCGAGATGATGCTGCCGATCACGCCCGACTATCAGGCGCAGGTCGGCCGCCTCCTGGAGCGCTCGGACAGCTTCCAGGGCCGGGTTGCCAATCGCTGCCAGGTGCAGCTGCCGCTGCATTTCCCCCAGCACCGGCCGTGGATCGAGGTGTTCCGCGACTGGTGGCGGCGCGGCTTCGCGTCGTGGCAGGAGCGCAACCCCGCTGATGCCGACTGCCTGTTCCTGTGCGAGCTCGGCCCGCGCGACTACGCCATCACCGATGTGAATGGCGAGGAATTGTCCGACCGCTGGGAAGAGGCGCTGCTGCTGCGGCGCTGGGCCATCGAGGACTGGCAGCAAGCCGCCGCGCTCCGCGTCGCGGAACCCGCCTGAGGAATGAGGAAACGCCCATGACCGTCACCAGCCTGCGCCCCGAGATGAGCCCTGCCGAGTGGCAGCAGCGCGTCGAGCTCGCCGCCTGCTACCGCCTGCTCGCGCATTTCCGCATGACCGACCTCATCTACACCCATTGCACGGTGCGGGTGCCGGGCGAGCCGGGCCGCTTCCTCATCAACCCCTATGGTCATCGCTGGGAGGAGATCACCGCCTCCTCGCTGGTGAAGATCGACGTCGACGGCAACAAGGTCGGCGACAGTCCGTATCGGGTGAACCCGGCCGGCTTCACCATCCATTCCGCCGTGCATATGTCGCGCCACGACGCGGCCTGCGTCATCCACACACACACCCGCGCCGGCATGGCGGTGGCCTCGCTACGGGAAGGGCTGCTGCCGCTCAACCAGATCGCGCTGCAATTCTACGGCCGGCTCGGCCTGCACGACTATGAGGGCATCGCGCTCGACCTCGACGAGCGCGAGCGCATCATCGCGGACCTCGGCACCAAATGCGGCCTGCTCCTGCGCAATCATGGGCTGCTCACGGTCGGGCGCACCGTCGCCGAGGCGTTCAACCTGATGTTCTATCTGGAGCGCGCCTGCGAGGTGCAGGTCGCGACCCTGTCCATGGGCCGTGAGATCGTGCTGCCGCCGCGCGAGGTCTGCGAGAAGGTCGGCGCGCAATACGACCAGATGAATTTCGACGACGGCGACCTGCTGCTCGAATGGGCCGCCCATCTGCGCATGCTCGACGAGATCGATCCTTCCTATCGTAACTGAAACCGCACCGGCCGCGCCGCACGCCGGCCGGGCCAATAAAGCTTCGGGAGCGCTGCCATGACCGCCACGATGAAGGGCCAATTCGATTGGACCCTGCCGGCCCGCGACTATTGCGACCCTGCCCTGTACGAGCGCGAGCGCAAGGAGATCTTCGCCCGCAACTGGATGCTGTTCACCTGGTCGGAGCGGCTGAAGAAGCCGGGCGACTATGTCTCCGGCACCATCGCCGGCTACCCGGTTTTCGCCATGCGCGACGATGACGGCGTGGTACGGGCCTTCCACAATGTCTGCCGGCACCGCGGCGCGCAGCTGCTGACGGAGGGCGAGGGCCATTGCGGCAAGCTGGTCGTCTGCCCCTATCACAGCT
The DNA here is from genome assembly GCF_049445835.1 of Ancylobacter sp. VNQ12. Lineage (NCBI taxonomy): Bacteria > Pseudomonadati > Pseudomonadota > Alphaproteobacteria > Hyphomicrobiales > Xanthobacteraceae > Ancylobacter > Ancylobacter sp. VNQ12. The sequence continues at coordinate 693,155 of NZ_JBMSDU010000001.1, forward strand.
GGAGCTACACCCGCTCGGGACAGCTCAACAAGGCGGTGGATTTCGGCGAGGGCATCACCTTCGATGCCAAGGAGTGGGGGCTCTACGCCATCGACGCGGAGGAATGGCGCGGCCTCATCTTCCTGCGGCTGGAGCGCGGCGGCGAGAGCCTGATCGAGTGGCTGGGGCCGATCCACGACATGGCGGCGGACTATCCGCTCGACAAGCAGCATTACTTCATGTCGAAGGACCGTGACTGCGCCGTCGACTGGAAGACCTACGGCGAGAACTATCTCGAATGCTACCACTGCCGGACGATGCATCCGGGGCTGTGCGAGTCGCTCGACATCGACAGCTACCGCATCGACACCTACGCCAAGGAGAAGTTCTTCCACCTGCACGCGCCAAAGCGTGAGGGCGGCTTTACGCGCGGGCTGTATTTCTACCGCTTCCCCTTCCTGATGCTGAACCTCTACGACTGGGGCTCATCCATCGCCACCATCGAGCCGCTGGGGCCGGGCCGCATCCGCCACATCAACTGGTACTTCTTCACCGACGTGTCGCCGGAGAAGGCCGAGGAGAACCGCAAATCGGCGGAATGGTCGGCGCAGATCGTCACCGAGGATCTCGACATCATCACCGGCGTGCAGCGCAATCTGGAAGCGGGCGTCTACACACGCGGGCCGCTCTCGCCGAAATACGAGTACGCGGTCAAGGCGTTCCAGGACATGGCGCGCGGCGCGCTCGATCCCCGGCAACCCCTGCGCGGCGTGGCGGCGGAATAGGCCGCGGCGATCTTATTCCCTCTCCCCGTTGGGGAGAGGTGGCCCGCGAAGCGGGTCGGTGAGGGGCTCTAGCGCTTGCGGAGCGTTGAAGACCCCTCACCCCAACCCTCTCCCCATCGGGGAGAGGGAGTGAGTTGCCGCCGCCGCGGGCACCTGCAATCACAAGTCAAACTCTGAGGAAACAACCAATGAGTGCCGCCGACGCCACCGTGGGCAAGAGCTACGACGCCATCATCATCGGCGCCGGACATAATGGGCTGGTTTGCGCCAACTATCTGGCGAAGGCCGGGCAGAAGGTGCTTGTGCTGGAGCGGCGCGACGTGGTCGGCGGCGCGGCGGTGACGGAGGAGATCGCGCCGGGTTTCCGCGCCTCGATCTTCTCCTATCTCATGAGCCTGCTGCACCCGCGCATCATCCGCGAACTGGAGCTGAAGAAGCACGGGCTGGAAGTGTTGCCCTGCTCGGACATGGTGTCCCCGCTCGGCGGCGAGGACTACATCCTGTTCTCCGACAACATCGCCAAGTCGCAGGCGAGCTTCGCGAAATTCTCCAAACACGACGCGGAAATCTACCCCGAGTTCGACCGCTATCTGAACGAGGCGGCGAACATCGTGCGCAAGCTTCTGTGGGAAACCCCGGTCGATCCCACCAAGCGCGACTGGCGCACCTTCAAGGATGGCGCCTCGCTCTTGTGGCGCCACCGCAAGATCGGCCGCAAGATGTACCGCATCGTCGATATGCTGACGATGAGCGCCTACGACTTCCTGCGCGAATGGTTCGATGATGATCGCGTGATGGCGGTGCTGGCCTATTACGCGTCGATCGGCACCTTCGCCGGGCCGAAGTCACCAGGTTCCGCCTATGTCATCATGCACCACATCATGGGCGAGCATGAGGGCGCCGGCGGCTGGGGCTTCATCAAGGGCGGCATGGGCTCGATCACCCAGGCGCTGGCCTCCTCGGCACGGGAGAAGGGCGTCGACATCGTCACCGGCGCGCCGATCAAGGAGGTGCGCGTGCAGGGCGGGCGGGCTACCGCTGTGCTGACCACGACGGGCGAGACCTATGCGGCGAAGACCATCATCTCCAATGCCAGCGCCAAGATCCTCTATCTCGACCTCGTCGGCGAGAAGCACCTTCCCGAGGAGGTGGTGCGGGAGATCAGGGGCTACCGCACCTTCTCCACCGCCTTCAAGATGAACATCGCCTGCGAACGTCCGCCGCAATACCGTATGCTCGACAAGCTGCGCCACGACGGCACGCTCGGCAATTTCGACTACCCCACCTACATGCACATCGCGCCCGACATCGACTATCTCGAGCGCGCCTATGATGACGCCAAGCATGGCTGGTACTCGTCGCGCCCCTTCATCACGCCGGTCGTGCCGACCATGGTCGACACGACGCTGGCGCCGGAGGGCAAGCACGTGGTGAACCTGTTCGGCGGCCACGCGCCCTACACGCTGAAGGGCGGCGACTGGGCCAATGAGAAGGAGAACTTCCGCAAGACGGTGTTCGACACCATCGAGGAATATGCGCCCGGCTTCAGCAATGACGTCATCGAGGCGCAGTTGCTGGTGGCACCCGACATCGAGAACATCGTCAACCTGCCGCAGGGCCACATCTTCCACGGCGAACTCTCGACCGACCAGCTGTTCTTCCAGCGCCCGGTCTCCGGCTATGCCGATTACCGCACGCCGCTGAAGGGGCTTTATATCTGCGGCTCTTCCATGCACCCCGGCGGTGGCGTCTCCGGCATTCCCGGCTTCAACGCCGCCCGCGAGGTGCTGAAGGACATAAAGGCGAAGCGGAACTGAGCGGGGACTTCGCTCAACGCCCGCTCGCCGCCAGCAACACCTGCGCCGCCTCGATGCAGCGGGCCATGCGCTCGATCGAGCGCCAGTCGACCGGACCGGTGGCCCGGCCGAAATAGATGTCCCACGCCTCGGCCGGCACCGGCTCGCCCGCCATGTCGCGTTCGATATGCCGCGCGGCGAGGGCGAGCTGTTCGGGGGCATGCCCGCCGCCCGCTATGTCCTCGTCGCCGAAGCAGTCCTCGCACATGGTTCAACCGTTGAAGGCGAAGATGTCGAAGCCGCGGTCGCGATCGATGACATAGACGATGCCGCGCTCGTCGACATCGACATCGTTGCTCTGCGGGCTCGCATGGCCCGGCACGGGCTGCGGGATGTAGTGCCCGACCTCGCGCGGCGTCTCGGGATCGGCGAGGTCGATTGCCCGCACGCCGCCGGCGAACCAGGTGGCGAAGACGAGGCTGCCGACCTGCCGTTCCTGGAACTGGTGCGCGCCGAAGCGCCCGCCGGCGCGGGCATAGGGCGAGTCTGTCTCGCTCAAGTGGAAAGTGGAGATCGGCGTGATCGCGGCCGGATGAGCCACATCCATCACCCAGAGGAAGGCGTGCGGCTGGCCGGGCACATGGTCGTGCTCCTCGTCGATCATCAGCGCGATCTGGCGGCCGGCGATCGGCTGCGCGAGGCGGAAGAAGGTGTGCGTCGGCTCGGGGAAGGGGGGATGGTAGTTGAAGCTGCCGATCGTGCGCGGATGGGCGATGTCCGATACATCGATCGCATAGGCGCCGGCATACCAGCAGCCCGCCCATAATATGTCGCCGACGCGCAGCGCATGGTGCAGCCGGTGGCGCTGGCCGGGCCAGTCCGGCGTCTCTCCCATGGCAACGTGCTGCCCGGGCAGGTGCCAGCGCGACACCTCGCGCGGCCGGGTGGGATCGGCGAGGTCGTAGATGACGAGGATATTGCCGACATAGCCCTCCATCTCGGTGGAGATGTAGGCGTAGCGCTCGTCCATGTCGAAGCGGTGCACGCCGATGCCGCCGGTGGGGACATAGGCGAGCGCGCGCGGATTGGCGGGATCGGCGATGTCCCACACGCGGAACCCGCCATCGCTGTAGCCGCGGGCAAGGCCGGCGCGCAGCTCCTCAAGGTCGCCGGGCGTGACGCCGAGCGCGCCCGCGATCTCGGCCGCTTGCGGTGCCCGGCCGAGGCGCGCCGTGAGTTCGCCCGTCACCGCCTCGATGCGCTCGCCTTTGCGGTAGAAATGCCGGCGGTGGCGCTCGACATTGGTGATCATCAGATCACCGGCGACCTTCACCTTGTGGGTGTGGGAGTAGTCATCTCTTGGCGCGATCTGGGCCACGAGGCGTGGCTGGCGGGGGTCGCGCACGTCATAGATGCTGGTGCCGAGCGGGGGCGACATGTGCCCGATGAAGGCATGGCCGTCCTTCACCACGACCTCCCCGCCGCCCGGAATGTCGAGCCGGGCGAGGGGGGTGATGTTGGCGCTGTGCAGCGCGCCGGCAGGCCTGTGCGTGTTCATGCTGTGGCCGTCCGGGCGAGCGCGCGGTTACGGCGCCACTGCACGATGGAGGGAATGGCCAGCGAGACGGCGAGCGCGGCCCACAGGATGTTGCCGACCGGCGAGGAGAAGAACACCCAGGGGTCGTTGCCGCTGATGCGCAGGGCGCGCATCACATTGGCTTCCAGCATCGGCCCGAGGATGACGCCGATCAGCAGCGCGACCACGTTGAAGCCGGTCTTGCGGCAGACATAGCCGATGGCGCCGAACAGCAGGGTCAGCCACAGGTCGAACATGTAGCCGCGCGGGGCGAAGGCGCCGACCAGCGTGAAGGCGATGATGATCGGCGCCAGCACCGGGGTCGGGATCAGCACCAGCTTGGAGACGTATTTGGTCAGCGGCAGGGTGGTGAACAGCATCACCGCATAGGCGACCAGCATGGTGATGAACACGCCATAGCCGATGCCGGGATTCTGGATGAACAGGCGCGGGCCGAGCTGGACGCCGTGATAGGTCATCACGATCAGCATGACCGCGGCCGTGGTGCCGCCGGGAACGCCGATGACCAGCAGCGGGATCAGGTCGCCGGAGGCGCAGCCATTATTGGCCGATTCCGGCGCGATGACGCCCTCGGGAATCCCCTTGCCATATTCCTCCGGCGTCTTCGAATAGAGCCGCGACTGCTGATAGGCGACGAAGGCGGCGATGGAAGCGCCGGCGCCGGGCACGATGCCGATGATGAGGCCGATGATGCCGGTCCAGATCATGTGCCAGGTGCGCTGGAACGACCAGACCACGCCTTCCCAGGTCTCCTTCCAGCCGGCCTGCTTCATCATCTGCCGGCCGGTGTCGCTGAGCACCGACATGCTCTCCATCATGATCAGCGCCTCGGAGATGGCGAAGACGCCGATCAGCACGGCGATCAGCGGCACGCCGTCATAAAGCTCGATGAAGCCGAAGGTGCCGCGCGGCGTGGAATAGATGTGGTCCGCGCCGATGGCGCCGATCAACAGGCCGAGGAAGCCGGCGATGAGGCCCTTGAGCATGTTGTCGGAGGCGACCGAGGCGATCAGCGTGATGCCGAACAGCAGGATCACCACCATCTCCACGCTGTGCATGTAGAAGGCGAGCCGGGCGATATAGGGCAAGAGGAAGATCGACATCAGCGCCGTCACCATGCCGCCCACCGTCGAGGAGACGAAGGACAGCACCAGCGCCTGCTGGCCCAGCCCCTTGCGCGCCATCGGGTAGCCGTCGAGGCAGGTCGCCGCAGATCCGCCATTGCCGGGAATGTTGAGCAGGATCGAGGTGATGCCGCCGCCCATATGCGAGGCGACGAACAGCGAGACCATGAAGATCATCGCCACCTCGACATCCACCGCCAAGGTGAAGGGCAGCAGCATGATGATGGTGTTGGCCGAGCCGAAGCCCGGCATGGCGCCGATGATGATGCCGATGGTGGTGGCGATGACGATCAGCCAGAGATAGCTGAAGTTCAGCAGGAACTGGTCGGAAAGCAGGCTGAGGCTGAGATTCATGTCGGACCTCCCGTCCGCAACGGCGGTCTATCCGGCTCAGAGACCGGTCAGCGCCGAGACGAGGCGCTCGAAGGGACCCTGAGGGAACGAGGTCCGCAGAATGAGGATGAAGAGCACGTAGCCGAACAGGGCGAGCGCACCGGCGATGATGGCGGCGGAGCGCGCGGACATGCGCTGCAGCCACAGGAAGCAGGCGAACAGGAAGCCGAAGGTGCTCAGCGTGAAGCCGGCCCAGGGGATCACCGCCACAGACGTGACCGTGAGCGCGAACAGCGTGCCGCGCATCAGCACCAGCTTGTGGCTCTCATAGAGGCTGGTGATTTCGAGATAATGCGTGCCGCGTAGCAGGCCGATCGCCGTCTTGACCGCGAAGATGCCGATCAGGATGAACAGCACCACGGCGCAAAATACGCCGCTGACCTTGGCTTCCCAGTCGAGGTCCTTGATGGAGATGAGATAGTAGGTCGCGAAGACGGCGCCGATGATCGGAATGATCCAGTCGGCGCCGGTGGCAACCTTGCCTTGGCGGTCATCGTTCATGGCGGAAATCCTGCACGCATCCCGATCGGGTCCGCCGGCCGATGCCGTGCGGACCCGTCGGCGCGTCACTTCGTGGCGGTGAGCAGCGAGCGATAGCGGTCGGCGAGCGCGACGAATTCCTTGGCCGACTGCTGGCAGGAGGCGGCGTCGCCATACTGGATGAACTCCCAGGGCGTGCCGGCCTTCTCGGCGACCGCCTTGTAGTCGGGGTCGGCGAACACCTGCTTGAAGGTGTCGCTCAGCTTCTTCACCCGGTCCGGATAAGCCTCTACAGCCTTGGCGTGGATCGCGATGGCGCGCTGGCCGGACATTGGCGGGATCTTGGTGCCGAGCGCCTGGTTCACCGGCGGGGCGTTGTTGGTCAGCTCCGGTGCGCGGTTGGTTTCGTTGAACACGGTGAGGAAGCGCGCCTGTTCGCCGAGCCCCAGCGAGGAGGAGAGGAACGTCGCGCAGCCGTCGACCTCGCCGGTGATGGCCGCCGAACGGGCCGGGCCGCCGCCGCCATAGGGGATCATGCGCACCTTTATCCCGGTGGCTTCGGCGAGCGCGAGGGCGCCGATGGTCGAGGGGTGCGGCAGGCGGCTGGTCGAGAGGGTGATCTCGCGCTTCTTGCCTTCCGCGACGAGGTCCTGGATCGTCTTGAACTTGCTGTTCGAGCCCACCCAGATGACGGAATCATCGACATCCATGCTGCCGAGATAGACGAAATCTTCCGGATATTTGTACTTAACCTTCTGGGTTGCGTACATGATCATCTCGGGGCCAATGTTCCCGAAGAGGATGTTGTAGGCGTCGGGCTCGCGCTTGCTGACGAACACCTCATACCCGACCTGGCCGGAGGCGCCGGGAAAGTACGAATATTCGAAATTGGCGCCGACATATTTCGCCCAGATGCGGTTGAAGGCGCGGGCCGCCTGATCGACGCCGCCGCCTTCGCCGGTCGGGATCAGCACCTGGATGGGCTTGTCGGGAAAGCCGCCGGCCGCGCGGGCGGCGGGCGCGAACGAGGCGGCGAGGGCGCCCGCTCCGGCGAGCAGGGCATGGCGTCGATTGAGTGTGATTGACATCTGGCTTCCTCCCAGGCGCACGGATGCGCCGTTTTGTCCGACCTGATCGGGCCGTGGCTGGATTGCATTCCAACCTATTATGTTTTGGTTATACATTGGTATAAGTCGGCGTCAAGCCGTTTGACGGCCCGAGGAATAAGAGGTCGTGGCCAATTTGCCGTGAAAACGTAACGTTTCGTACAAATCCCTCGGCTGGCGCCATTGACTGTCCACCAATCGGCATAAGGTCGCTGGGCAGTCATGAAGAGCCAAACCAAATCTTGATTGGTTGGATCGAAGAGGCGGCCGGCAACGTCACCGGGCGCCGTCGCAAAGGCCGGCGCTTGTGCTGGGTTATGTGCTTGTCTATCGAAGCCCCAGAGAACACTGAAACCTCGATAGAGGTCGAACGTCGTGGATCCACTGCCTCCCATCACGCCCTCCTGCCTCATTCAGCGACCGGTCCGCTGGTGCGAGGGGATGACCCGGCTGCGGGCGCGGCGCCGGGGCGAGCTGCTGCAAATCTGGAACAGGGCCATGTCGTTCGGTCGTCATGCGGAGAGGGCGAGCTGACATGGTCGACGTCTCGATCCTGCCTGCCGCCACCGGCAAGCCCGCGGCTGAAGCATCGGCCCGCAAGGCTGCGTCACCGGCCGCGCGGGCGTTGCGGCTGGCCTCCCTCCTGCAGTCCCTGGCGTCGCTGCTCTGGGCGCCGCAGGCGGCGTTGCTGAGCTATGCCGTCGCCGGGATGGCCACGGGGTCGGGAGTGCGCGAGGCCGTGCTGCCGGCCGTCGGCATCGTGGCGTTCGGTCTCCTGCGCGCGCTATGCGACGCGGCAGGAAGCCGGATGGCCTTTCGTGCCGCCCGTGATGAGCTCTCGCGGTTACGCGCGGCGGCGGCGGAATCGCTCGCCCGCCGCTCGCCGCTCGACATTGCCCGCCCGGCCTCCGGCCTCGCCGCCAGCGTGCTGGCCGAGCAGGCGGAGACGGTGGTGCCCTATCTCTCGCGCTTCCAGCCGGCGCGGATGCGCGCCGTCGTGGTGCCGCTTGTCCTGCTCGGCTGCATCGTCCCGTTCTCCTGGGCGGCGGGGCTGGTCCTAGCCGTCGCCGCGCCGCTCATCCCCCTCTTCATGGCGCTCATTGGCCTCGGGGCGAAGGCGGCGAGCGAGGAGCAACTGGTCGAACTCGGCGGCATGAATGCCTTCCTGCTCGACCGACTGCGCGGGCTCGCCACCATCCGCTCGCTCGGCGCGGTGGACGCGACGGCGCGGCGGCTACGCGCCGACGCCGAGAGCCTGCGCCGACGCACCATGGTGGTGCTGCGCATCGCCTTCCTGTCCTCGGCCGTGCTGGAGCTGTTCTCCGCGCTCGGCGTCGCCATGGTGGCGGGCTATATCGGCTTCCATCTGCTCGGCGTGTTCAGCTTCGGCAGCTGGGGCGAGCCGCTCGGCCTCGGTCGTGGCCTGTTCATCCTGCTGCTGGCGCCCGCCTTCTTCGAGCCGCTGCGCGAGCTTTCCGCCGTATGGCACGACCGTGCCTCCGGCCAGGCGGCGCTTGCCGCCCTCTCGCGGCTGGCGGACGAGGGCGCGCGCATCGTCGGCGCCGATGTGCCGGAGGCCGCGCGGTCGAGTGCGGCCCCGGCTCTCGATCTTCACACCGTCTCCTTCCGCCATGCCGGCGGCGGAGCGGCGGTATTTGACGGTTTCGACCTCCATGTCGTGCCGGGCGAGCATGTCGCGCTGTTCGCGCCGAGCGGGGCTGGCAAATCTACCTTGCTGGCGCTGCTCGCGGGGCTCGCCCGGCCCGAGGCCGGACAGGTGGTGATCGGCGGCGAGGTGATGACCGACGCCAATGCCGGCCGCCTGCGCGCCCGCATGGCCTATGTCGGGCAGGCGCCGCACATCTTCGCCGGCACGCTGGCGGGCAATGTCACGCTTCACCGCGACATCGGTCGCGAGGGGGTAACCGGCGCGCTGGAGGCAGCCCGGCTCGGCGACGTCGCCGCGATGCGCGGACCCGCGCCGATCGGCGAAGGTGGGCGCGGGCTGTCCGGCGGCGAAGCGCTGCGCCTTGCCCTCGCGCGGCTCGCGGTCGACGACCACGCCGACATCATCCTGGCCGACGAGCCGACCGCCCATCTCGACAGCGCCACCGCGGCCGAGGTGTCCGACGCGCTGGTCGAACTGGCACGCGGGCGCACCTTGGTGCTCGCCACTCACGACGCCCGGCTCGCCGCGCGGATGGACCGCATCGTGTATCTCGGCGGGGAGGCGCGCGCATGAGTGATATCCGGGCCATGGGGGCGGTGCTGCGGCTGTTCTTCGCCGAGCGGCGGCTGGCGCTACTGGGCGGCATGGTGCTGGCGGCGCTGACGCTTGCCGCCGGCATCGCGCTGCTCGGTATTTCCGGCTGGTTCATCACCGCGACCGCGCTTGCCGGCGCTTCGGCTGCCACGGCACTTGCCTTCGACGTGTTTGCGCCTTCCGCCGGGATCCGGCTGTTTGCCATCACCCGCACCGCGGCGCGCTATGGCGAGCGGCTGGTGACGCATGACGCGACGCTCGGCGTTCTCGCGGGGCTGCGCGAGAGACTGTTCCGAGGCTGGGCGGAGCCGGGCGCGGCGGGGCGGCTGGTCCATCACCCGGCGCGCCTGCTGTTCCGGCTGACGCTCGACATCGACGCGCTGGATTCGCTCTATCTCAGGGTGATGGTGCCGGTCGTCGCCGCGCTCGCGGTGGCGCTGGGCTCGGCCTTCGCGCTCGGCATCGTCGACATGTGGCTGGGCGTCGCCTTCGCCGCCCTCGTGCTGGTCGCCGGTTTCGGCATTCCGCTCATCGCGGTGAAGGCGGCGCGCCGCCCGGCCCGCCGGCGCGCGCATGTGCTGGAAGTGCTGCGCACGCGCACGGTCGACCTCGTCGCCGGGCAGATCGAATTGCTGATGACCGGCAGCCTCGCCGCGCAGCGCGCCCGGCTGGCCGCCGCCGACGCAAGGCTGGCGCAGGCTGATGACGCACTGAACCGGATCGAGACCGGCGTCGCCGCCGGCCTTTCCGTGGTCGGCGCGGTGTTGCTCGCCCTGGCGCTGCTCGCGGTTGCTGCGCTGGGGGAGGCGGGGCTGGTGACGACGCCGATCGCGGCGCTGGTGCTGCTGGTGGTGCTGGCCGCTTTCGACCCCCTTGCCGCGCTGCGCCGGGGCGTGGTGGAGCTGGAGCGCGCGCTCATCGCCGCGCGCCGTGTCGCGCCGCGCCTCGTGCCCGCACCGCCGAGGACAAAGCCGGTCGCGCCGCCGCCCGATTTGGCGGCGCGGTTCGAAGGTGTCGGTCTCCGCCATGCGGGCGCGCTGCGTCCCGCGCTCATGGGCGTTGATCTCGATATCCGGCAGGGCGAGCGCATCGCCTTCATCGGCGCCAGCGGGGCGGGCAAGTCGACGCTGATCGCGGCGCTGGCGGGCGAGATCGGCGTCGAGACGGGACGGCTGGAGGCGCTGTCGGCTGCGCAGCTGACCCAGCGCACCGAATTGTTTCAGGACAGCCTTGCCGGCAACCTCGCGCTCGCCGCTCCCGATGCGAATGAGGCGCAGCTGCAGGCGGCGCTCGAGGCGGCCGGCCTGCGCAGCCTCATGACGCAGCTGCCTGACGGGCTGGCGACCCAGCTGGGGGAGGGCGGGCTCGGCCTCTCCGGCGGGCAGGCCCGGCGCCTCGCCCTTGCGCGCCTGTTGCTGAGCGATGCTGCCGTGTGGCTGCTGGACGAGCCGACCGAGGGGCTCGACGCCGCGACGGCGATAAACGTGATGTCCTGCGTCAACGCCTGCGCGAGCGGAAAGACCCTGATCGTCGCGACGCATCTCCAGCGCGAGGCGCGGATCGCCGACCGGCTCGTGGTGCTTGCCGCGGGTCGCGTGGCGCGGATCGTGTCGCGGGGCGAACCGGGCTTCGACGCCGTGCTCGCCGGCCTGCGCGCCGACCCGCCGGCCGAGCAAAGCCCCACCGGCTGACGCGAGCGGCTACGGCACGGCGCCTCGGTCAGCGCCAGCGCAGGCTCTTGCCGGCGGCCGCGGCGAAGCGCCGGTGATCCGCCGGGGATACCGAGCCGTCCGGCACGAGTCGCGTGGCGGCGCCATGGGCGAAGCCGACATCGACGCCGCACAGGCCGGCCAGCCCCAGTGCGGTCATCTCGTGAAAGGCAGGCACGCAGATCTCCCGCCCGCTCGCGGCCGCGAGGAAGCGGGCGAAATAGCCGCTCTGCGAAAGTCCGCCATCGATCGACAGCCGCTCGATCGGCCCGATATCGGCGGCGGCCGCCTCGATCAGCCCTACGGTCAGCATGGCGATCCCTTCCAGCACCGCCCGCACCAGGTCGACCCGGCCGGTCGCCGCATCCATGCCGATGAACAGCGGCGCCGCCCGGCGGTCCCAGTAGGGCGCGGCGAGCCCGGACAGCGCCGGCACGAAGACGAGGCCGCGGCTGAGCGCCGACGGGCCGGAAAAGCCGTCGAGATCGGCCGTCGTCTCGTAAAGGCCGAGCCGGCGCGCCCATTCCAGTGCGGCGCCCGCGTCATAGACGCCGCCCTCGATGGCGAAGACGGTTTCCTCCTTCGTACGGCTCCAGGCGATGGTCGGCAGCAGGTGGGCGGAGGCCGGGCGCTCGTGCCCGGTGACGGCGAGCAGGAAGGCTCCCGTGCCGAAGGTGATCTTGGCATCGCCCGGCCGGCGGCAGCCGTGGCCGAAAAGAGCGGCCTGCTGGTCGACGATGGAGACCTGGACCGGCGTGCCATCGATCGCGCCGAAGCCGGCATCGACGGCGGCGATCTCGGGCAGGCAGTCGATCGGCACGCCATGCAGCGCGCACAGGTCCCGGCTCCATGTCCCGCTGGCGAGATCGAGCAGCCCGGTGCGCGAGGCGGTGGCCCGGTCGGTTCGGAAGGTGCCGCACAGCCGGTCGAGGAAGTAGGCGTCGGTAGTGCCGAGCCGCAGCCGGCCTAGCCTGTGGGCCTCGGCCACGGCAGGCACATGCCGCAGTAGCCAGGCCAGCTTGCTGGCCGAGAAATAGGGATCGAGCGGCAGGCCGCTGATCGCCCGCGAACGCGCCTCCCCCGCCGGGCCGAGCGCCGCGAGGTCATCGGCCGTGCGCGCATCCTGCCAGACGATGACGGGAGAAAGCGGGTCTCCGGTCAGTGCATCCCAGGCGAGGCAGCTCTCGCCCTGATTGGCGATGCCGATGGCGTCGACCGGCCCCGCTGCCGCCAGCACTCTGCGGATGTTGCGCAGCAATTCCTCTGGGTCGTGCTCGACCCATCCGGGAGCGGGATGGCGCTGCGCATGCGTGCGGCTGACGACCAGCTTCGCTTCGCCACCGCTGTCGACGACGACGCAGCGGGTCGATGTCGTGCCCTGATCGATCGCCGCGACCCGCACTAGACGCGCTCCTGAAAACGGAAATGCACCGTTTGCGCCTCAGTCGCCGCGAGCGGCATGGGCACGAGGATGCGCCGTTCGGGCCCCCATATCCCATCCGTGGACCAGACGTCGCGTCCGTCGAGTTGCAGCGAGAGCCGCCCTTGCGCGCGGCGCGTGACGCGCAGCTGGAATTCGCGCAGGGCCGGCGAACCGTTTGCTCCCCGCCGCAGCAGGCTCGGTACAACCAGCTTGATCGGCGGATCGTGGCTGACGAGTATCGGCGCGGCTGCGCCGGCATCGCGGGCGAGATCCTCGGCGATGGCACGGCCGATGGCGCGCCCCTCGCGGAAAGCCCAGCCGCCGGTCTCGACCGCCCGCAGTACATTGCCGCTGGCGAACAGCAGGGGATCGAGGCTGCGGCCATCCTGATCGATGGCGGGGCCGGCGCTTCCCGTATCCACGCCGATCCTCGATTGCAGCAGCAGGGCCGACTCGGGGACGAAGCGGCCGGTCAGCAGCACGCCGTCGCAGGCGAGGGTCTCCAGAGTGCCGTCCCGATGGCGAAGGGTGACGTCCTCGACGCGCGCCGCACCGCGAATGTCGATGAGTTCGGCGCCGCGACGAAAGGGGATGCCCATGACAGAGGGAAACCAGCTGAGCGGCGCGCGCACCCGTGCCATCGGCTCGGGCTCGACCACCGCCACCGGACGCGCGCCATGACTGAGGCAGGTGGCGATGGCGGAGAGCGTGACCAGTTCAGAGCCGACAATGACCGGCCGGCGAAATGGCATCAGCCCATGGAACGCGACATAGGATTGCAGGCTCCCGGTGGTGAGGACACCGACCGGCCGGTCGCCGGAAATGAGGCGCGCAGAGCGCGGGGCCTCGCGCGCGCCGGTGGCGATCATCAGCCGGCGCGCCGAGAGACGCCCGACACCGCGCTCCGAGGTGACGTCGATCCGCCCGCCATCGAGCAGACGGACGACGGAATGGCCGGTGCGCACATCCACCCCGGCGCGCGCCGCTTCGCTCTCCAGCCGTCGCCCATAGGCGGCGCCGAAATACACCCGGCCGAATTCACGCATGCCGAAGGGCGAGTGAGAGCAATGGCGCGTCGCGCCGCCGAGATGCGGCTCGCGGTCGAGCAGCATCACGCGCTCGACGCCGTGCCGGCGCAGCTCCACGGCCGCCGCGACGCCCGACGGGCCGCCGCCGATGACGATGACATCCGCGTCGCTCATGCCTCCTCCCGGTCCTCGACCGCGAGCGGTGTGGCCAGAAGGCCGCGGGTCATCGCGGCGAGGCGCGCATTGCAGTAGAAGCCCTGGCAGCGGCCCATGCCGGCGCGCGTGCGCCGCCGCAGGCCGCCGAAATCGCCCGGTGGCACGGCGCTTTCGAACGTCGCCTCGATCTCCCGCTTTGTCACCAGCTCGCAATGGCAGACGATCTCGCCGTGACCGGGACGCTGCCAGTCGCGCTCGACCGTCTCGGTGAGATTGGGCAGGCACGGGGAAGGGAGCGCGACGGCCTCGCCGGGCAGGGCGCCGAAGGTCTCGTGCAGCTTCAGCGCGTGCTGCGCGAGGCCGAGCGCGGCGCTGAGCCCCGTCGAGCGGATGCCGCCGAGCGTGATGGCGCGCCGCTCGGGCCGCACCGATACGCGATAGGCCTTCTTCTCCGTTGCGGGGCGCAATCCCGCATAGACGGCGGTCACGGGGATGTTCGCCAGCGCCGGCACGATTTCCGCGCCCCGCATCAGCAACGCCTCCAGCGTCTCGCGCTCGACGGTCGCGCGGACCCGGTCCTCCTGTTCCTCGGCGGTCGGTCCAACCAGCACATTGCCGAAAGCGGTCGGGCAGACCACCACGCCCTTGGTGATCTCGGTCGGCACCGGCAGCACGATGCGCGGCACATGGGCGTAGGCCGCCTTGTCGAGCACGACGAACTGGCCCTTGCGCGGGCGGATCTCGAATTCCGGCGCGAAGCCGAGCCGACGATCGACGATGTCGCCATAAAGCCCGGCCGCGTTGATCACCGCGTCCGCGCGCACGTCGCCGGCCGAGGTGGACAGCGTCCAGCCGTCATTGAAACGGCCTTCCAGCAGTTCGGCGTTGCGCAGCAATCGCGCACCGAGCGCGACGGCCTGGGTGAGATAGGCGAGGGGGGCGGACCAGGGATCGATGATGTGTTCGCCCTCGACTTCTATCGCGGCGACCAGCCGGTCGGACAGTCCGGGCATGGAGCGGCGCGCTGCGCTGCCGCTCAGCAGCTTCAGCGCCGCGATGCCGTTTTCCCGGCCCTGCGCGGCTATGGCGTCGAGCTTGTCCGCCTCACCGGCATTCCACGCGCAGACGAGCGCTCCCGTGGACACGAGCGACAGGCCAAGCTGGGTATGGATCTCCAGATATTCGGCGCGCCCGGCCTTCACCAGATCCAGCTCCAGGCTGCCGGGCGGCGCGTCGAAGCCGGTGTGCATGATGGCGCTGTTGGCCTTGGAGGCACCCGAGAGGATGTCGCTGCCCTTCTCGACGACGACGACCTTGGCCCCCGCTAGCGCGAAGCGCCGGGCCGCGGCGCAACCGACGACGCCGGCACCGATGATGGCGACGTCGAAACGGTCATTGAAAGGTGGGGCGGGTGCGTGGAGCATGGCGCTCCTTTCCAACTCATCGCGACGCGAGCGGCCGCACCGCTCGCGCTACTTCTATTCAGCCAGGCACGAGGCCGGCTGCGGACGGCCCCGCCGTGTCGATCCGGCGGGGCCGCAAGCCTCATGTCGGCTCAGCGATAGGGGTAGCCGGCCTTCTTCATGGTCTCGTCGTATTTCTTGAACGCGGCGACGACCCGGCCCGCGCGCGGGCTGGAGGCGGCGATCTCGTCCCAGAAGCCCTTGGAATCGTCGACCACCTTGGCCCATTCCTCCGGCGGCAGCTGGGTCAGCTCCATCTTCTCGCCCTCGACGCGCAGCTTGGCCTCACCGCCCCAGTACCAGACGTCGCGATAATAGTGCGACTGGTCGATGCTCATGAGGAAGAGCTCCTTCAGATGCGGCGGCACCTTCGCCCAGCTCGGCGAGTTGGCGAAATAGCTGCCGAACCACGCGCCGGTGACGGAATTGGACAGCGCGTAGTTGCACACATCGGCCCAACCGACCTCATAAGCCTCAGTAAACCCGCACCACGCAACACCGTCGAGTTCGCCGGTCTGTAGCGCCACTTCCACGTTGTCCCACGGGATGGTCACCGGCACGAGGCCGTATTTCGAGAGGAACTTGCCGGCGGTCGGCACGCCGAACACGCGCAGGCCGTTCATGTCGGCGAGGCTCTTGATTGGCTTGTTGACAGTGAAGATGTGCAGCGGATCCCAGGCGCCGGTGGACAGCCAGGTGACGTTCGGCACGTCCGCGTAGGCTTCCTGCCAGATCTCCTTCAGGCCGTAGTAGCGGAACAGCGCCGGCACATCGAGGCTGTAGCGGGTGGCGAAGGGGAAGTAGCCGCCGAACACGGCGATATCGACCGGCGAGGCCATGGTGGCTTCGTCCGACTGCACGGCGTCGAGCGTGCCGGACTGCAGTGCGCGGAACAGGTCGGAGGTCGGCACCAGCTGGTCGGCGTAATAAAGCTCGATCACCATCTCGCCATTGGCGGCGGCATTGAAGGCGTCGATCTGCGGCTTGATGACGTGGGCGCCGAGCGGGGCGCCGGAATAGGTCTGCAGGCGCCACTTGATGGGGCCGGTCTGGGCGATCACCGCCGGGGCGGCGAGCGTCGTGCTGGCGAGCGCCGCGCCGGCGCCGAGGCCGGCCTTTCCGAGGAAATTGCGTCGCGTCGACAGGATCTTCTCCGAGGCACTCAGCTTTTTCGTGTCGTCTGTCATCGGTTTTTCCCCTGGTTGGAAGGATTGATCGGCCGTTGATCTCAGCCTTTGACTTTCATGTGTTCGGGAAGCCAGAGCGCAATCTGCGGGAAGATCATCAGAATGATGATGGTGAGCAGCATGATCGCGGCGAATGGCCAGATCGACTTGTAGATGTCGATCAGCGAGATTTCCTTCGGCGCCAGCGAGCGCATCAGGAATAGATTGTAGCCGAAGGGCGGGGTGATGTAGGCGATCTGGCAGGTAATCGTGTAGAGGATGCCGTACCAGATGAGCTGGTTGTCGAAGCCGAGATCGAGCGCCTTCACCAGCGGGATGTAGAGCGGCGCGACGATGACCAGCATTGCCGTGTCATCGAGGAACATCCCCATCACGACGAAGCTGAGCTGCATCATGATGATGATGGTCCAGGGATCGAGATCCCATTGCTTGACGAACAGGAACTCGATCGCCTTCACCGCGCCGAGACCGTCGAACACGGTGCCGAAGGCGAGCGCGGCGAGGATCAGCCACATGAACATGCAGGACACGGCAAGCGTCTTCATCGACGTCTCGCGCACTACCCGCCAGTTAAAGTGACCTTTGTAGATGGCCGCTAGCGTCGCTGCTCCCGCACCGACCGCCGAGCTTTCCACCAGGCTGACATAGCCCATGACGAATAGGCCGGTCATGAAGAAGAAGATGGCGAAGGGAATGATGCCCGCCCGCGCCAGCGCCAGCTTCTCGCGAAGCGGCATGTTGAGCTCTTCGTCCGTCAGCTTCGGCGCGAGCTTCGGGTTCAGCTTCACCCGGACGTAGATGTAGACGATGAACAGCGCGGCCATCAGCAAGCCGGGGCCGACGCCGGCGAACCAGAGCTTCGACACCGGCTGGCGGGCGATCATGCCGTAGAGCACCAGCACGACAGAGGGCGGGATGAGAATGCCGAGCGAGGAGCCGCCCTGGATCACGCCGGAGATCAACACCTTGTCGTAGCCGCGGCGGATCATTTCCGGCAGTGCGATGGTGGCGCCGATGGCCATGCCCGCCACCGAGAGACCGTTCATCGCGGAGATGATGACCATCAGGAAGATGGTGCCGATGGCGAGCCCGCCGGTGTACCTGCCGAACCAGACGTGCAGGGCTCGGTAAAGATCCTCCGCTATCCCGGATTCCGCCAGGATGTAGCCCATGTAGATGAACATGGGCAGCGTCAGCATGGCGTACCAGTTGAACAGCTTGAAGACCTGGTTGAACGGCAGGTCCATGGCGCCGGGCCCGTAGAGCAGCAGGGCGGCGGCGGACGCCACGAAGCCGATGCCGGCGAAGACGAGCTGCCCGCTGATGAGCGCCAGGACCATTGATGCGAACATCAGCAGCGCGATCATTTCATAGGTCATCAGAGCTTCTCCCCGCGCAGAGTGGCGACGTGTTTGAAGACGAGGGAGAAGGCCTGCATCAGCATCAGCACGAGACACGCCACCAGCAGCGCCTTGATCGGGATGACCGACGGATTCCAGATCGAGAAGCGCTTCTCGTTGGTGGCGATGGCGTATTGCAGGCTGGAGATCGACCCGGCGAGCAGGACGCCGAGATAGAAGATCAGGCACCAGACGGTGACGAGATCGAGCTTCGCCCGGCCACGCTCGGACAGGGTCGAGTACCACAGGTCCATGCGGACATGCTCGTTGTTCTTCAGCGTGATCGGCCCGCCCATGAAGTAATAGGCGGCGAGGGTGAACTGGGTGAGTTCGACCGCCCAGTGCACCGGCATCTTGATCAGGTTGCGGGTGATCGCGTCGAAGATCAGCGTGCCGCCCATGAAGAAGATGAGCGAGGCAGCGAGATAGCCGACGTAATCGGAAATCCTGTCGATGACGCGCACATAGCATGAGATCAGGCGCCAGGCGCCTCCGTCGCTCCGCTTCACCGCATCTTCCGCATTCACGCTGTCGCTCCGTTGCTTTCCGGGGCCTGCGCCAGTCGCTCGTGGGCGCGCCGGCGAAGGCACACAATCTCCCTGCCGCAAACGGGAATTCGGCCCGCGCGGTCGTGGTGACGATGCTGTGTGGACATAGAGGTGGGGCGACGGACGCCCTGCCGAACGAGGCTAGGCCTCGCGCGGGCACCCCGCGCTGCACTTGCCGATACCGGCCATCTGAAATCCCCTCGCGCCGCTATGCACCACTGGTGTGCATGCCTGCTTTCTTTGCATATGCCGCACTTTACCGAAATTATTCGCGAAGGGAAGACCGATTTTTGACGAGATTGACCGTTCAGTCAAAAATGTTTCGTATTTAATTGACCATTTGGTCGATATTGGCCGGATAAAATTGACCGAATGGTCATTCATAGAGCCGTGCTCACCATGGCCACATCGAGAGACGGCTTGCTCGCGTAGGTCTCGGGGGTAGCCGCCACGCCATTGACCGTTTGTCCATGCTGACTTACCGATTCCGCAATTGCGGCCCGCCGAACGGATGATCCGGCGTCCGGGCCGGACTCACGCGTCATGCACGCAGTCAGGAACCAACGTGCAGCCCCCCTTGCGCCATGAAGCGATTGTCGCGTTGCTCGCCCGCTCTGGCGAGATGACAGTCGAGGCGTTGGCGGAGCATCTCGATGTCTCGCGCGAGACGGTACGGCGCGATCTTGCGCGGCTCGACGCCGACGGCAGGCTGCGCCGTTTCCACGGTGGCGCGAAGGCCGTCTCCGTTGCCGCCGCGGCGTTGGAGAAGGAATGGCCCTTCGCCCAGCGCATGGCGCAGAATGCGGCGGCCAAGAAGGCGATCGCCCGTGCGGCCGCCCAGCTGTTCCAGCCCGACGATTCGCTGTTCATCGACACCGGCAGCACGACCATCGCCTTCGCCGAGGCATTGGCGGCGCGGCAATCGCTGGTGACGATCACCAATTCACCGCGTATCGCCGCGACGCTCGCGGGCAATCACAGTCACACGGTGTTTCTCATCGGGGGCGCCTATGGCGCGGACGCCGGCGAGAGCCTCGGTCCGCTTGCGCTTGAGCAGGTGGGCAAGTTCCGCGCCCGCCATGCGGTGCTGACCATCGGCGCGGTCGACCTGTCCTGCATCATGGATTTCGATCTTCAGGAAGCAGAGATCGCCAAGGCGATGATCGAACGTGCCGATCATGTGACCGTGCTGGCAGACAGCAGCAAGTTCGACCGGCGCGCCGTTTTCGAGGTCGCGCCGCTGTCGCGCATCGACACGCTAGTGACGGATATTCAGCCGTCTGATCCGATGGCTCGGGCGATCGCGGCCGCGGGTGTGCAGCTGATCGTGACGGATTCCGGGGGGTAGGCGCGACGACCGGAGAGGGCCGGCGCCGGCGATGCCCTTTCCCGGCCGGGCGCGTTCATTCGCCTCGCCGGCCGCGAATGCGCGGGCCGTGGGTTTGATCGGCATCATGCAATCGCATCCGTCCTTCTCTATGATGAAAAGAATCGCTCCTGGGGGAAGTGCTTGCACTGTGGGGGGACGACTATGCGCGGCATGCCACGGGCTTTGGTTTGCGCACTGGTAACGTTGCTGACGTCATATGCCCATGCCGCCGATCTGCCGGGGGCCGCAGCCGTGACGCCGGCGCAGGGCAGCTGGACCGGCTTCTACATCGGAAGTTATGTCGGCGCCG
The DNA here is from genome assembly GCF_049445835.1 of Ancylobacter sp. VNQ12. NCBI lineage: Bacteria > Pseudomonadati > Pseudomonadota > Alphaproteobacteria > Hyphomicrobiales > Xanthobacteraceae > Ancylobacter > Ancylobacter sp. VNQ12. The sequence continues at coordinate 713,271 of NZ_JBMSDU010000001.1, forward strand.
GTCTGGTCGATACCCATTGGGGGCCCGAGGCCGGCACGGCGGCGCTGGACAATGCGGCGGCCTTCACCGATACCGGCGCCGCTTCGGCCGCGATCCTCGGCGGCCAGCTCGGCTATAATTACCAGAGCGGGCCCTATGTATTCGGCGTCGAGGGCGAACTGGGCACGGGCTTCCTGTCCTCGCAGGCGCGCTGCGTGCTCAACTCCATCTCGATCTGCTCGACCGACACCGATCTTCTCGCGACGCTGACCGCGCGGCTGGGCTATGCCACGGGCAACGTCCTCGTCTATGGCAAGGCCGGTGCCGCGCTCGCCAATAACAGCTACACGCTGAGTGGCGCGTTCCTTCCCGGCCAGTTCACCGGTTCGCAGGTAATGACGGGCTGGACACTGGGCGGCGGTGTCGAGGTGGCCTTGACGCCGCAGGTCTCGGCCAAGGTGGAATATTCCTACCTCGATTTTGCTGACGCCGACGCCGCGCTACAGAATGGCTTCCGCACTACATCGGTGCCGGTTTCGCAGTCAGTGCAAATGGTCAAGCTCGGCTTGAACTGGCGCCCTTGGGGGCCGCCACTGCCGGGTACGGGCCCCAGCCCGCCCTCGCCGGGGCGTGACTGGACCGGCTTCTATCTGGGCGCCCATGCCGGCGGCGCGTGGGGACGCGACGAGTGGAGCTCGGGCACCGGCGCACTCGCCGAGGCGACGGGCGACGGCAACTTTCCCGGCTCGGGAAGCCCCATGGGGCTCATCGGCGGCGGGCAGCTCGGCTTCAACTACCAGACGGGTCCGTGGGTCTTGGGCATCGAGGCCAGCGCCAGCGCTAGCGACCTCGGCGGCTATGCCCGCTGCGTGACGGATAGCTGGCGGAGCGCCTTCGCCTGCCAGAACTCGGTCGATTCCCTCGGCTCGATCTCCGGCCGGATCGGCCAGAGCTGGGGTGACCTGCTGCTATACGGCAAGGCCGGCGCCGCCTGGGTGTCGGGGGCGAGCCAGATGTTCCCGACCACCGGCACAACCCGCTACACCAGTAGTGGAACACGCTGGGGCTGGATGATCGGCAGCGGCCTCGAATACGCCCTGACGCGGAACGTCTCGGCCTTCGTCGAATACGATTATTACGACTTCGGCAGCCGGGAGCAGACCTATTCCGACGGCGCCGACAGCGGAACGGCGAGCTTGCGCCAGCGGCTAGATGCGGTGCGCATGGGCGTCAATTACCGCTTCGGCGCGGAGGGGGCGGACGTCGCCGCCGCATCGGCCGCTCCCATCCTTCCCATGGGCTGGACCGCCGAGATCGGCGCCCGCTATTTCGTCAGCAATGGCCGGACGCAGTTCGATCTGATGGATCCGTACGAGCCGAGCCGCCTGAATTCACGCCTCACCTACGCCGACTCCGCCGGGCAGTCGCTGGAGACCTTCTTCCGCTTCGAGAACCGGAACGGCCTCTTCCTGAAGGGCTATGCCGGCCTCGGCACGCTGTCGGGCGGGGACTTAAATGACGAGGATTTTCCCGGCGCGGCGAGATATTCGAACACGCTCTCTGAATTGGACGACGGGCACCTCTCCTATGGCGCGGTCGATCTCGGCTACGAGTTTGTCCGGCAGGGCGACAATACGCTCGGCGCCTTCGTAGGCTATCGAATATTGTACCAGAATATGAATGGCTTTGGCTGCCGCCAACTGGCCGGCGACGCGATCTGCGGCGCCAGCGACAGGGCGGACTATCCCGCGCTTCTCTATGCTCTCGGCCTCAGCGAAACCGAGACCTGGCAGGGCGTGGCGCTGGGCATCAATACGCGACTGCAGCTTTCCGAGCGGCTGCGCCTGGAGGTGGACGCGGCCTATCTGCCATATGTGACCTTCTCCGGCACGGACAATCACTGGTGGCGTCCCGACATCAACCCGATGGTGCAGGAAGGCAATGGCTGGGGCACGCAGATGGAGGCCGTGCTCAGCTACGCCGTCACCGATCGCCTCGATATCGGCATTGGCGGGCGCTACTGGTATTTCACCACCGACACGGCCTCGACGCAATTTCCCGTCGCCTCGGCGCGCTCGCCGATGACCTTCTATGCCGAGCGTTATGGCGGTTTCCTGCAGGCGTCCTACCGCTTCGGCGATGTTGCCTCGGAGGACACTGGCCTCGTGACCAAGGCGCCGCCGGCCCCGTTCGATTGGACCGGCCTTTATGTCGGCGGCGCGCTGGGCGGCGGGAAGGGCAGCTCGAGCTATGCCTCGCCGTTCCCGCTTCCGGTTTCGGGTGACGCGGTCGATCTCGGCGGCGCTATGGCGAGCGTGCAGATCGGCGGCGACTACCAGTTCGGCGCGCTGGTCGTCGGTGCGGAAGCCTCCGCCGGATGGAGCAATCTGGTCGGCACCGACACCTGCTTTTCCACGGCCGAGGCCGATGAGTTGTCCGGCTTCAATTGCGGCAGCCGGCTGAAGGCGCTCGGCACGGTGACGGGGCGCATCGGCTATGCCCTTGACCGCACGCTGTTCTATGTCCGCGGCGGCCTTGCCTGGGACCGCCGGACGGACAGCTTCAACAACTACAATTTCACCGGCCAGATCATCGATCACGACAGCACCAACACCGGCTGGACGCTGGGCGGCGGGCTCGATTACGCGCTGCTGCCGAACCTCTCGGTCGGGCTCGAATACAAGCATTTCGACTTCGGCGGCTCGTCCTCCTTCACGACCAGTGCGCCGCCATCGCTGGTGGGGGTGGATCTCGGCCCCGACAGTCTGAGCTTCGATATGGTCTCGCTCACCCTCAACTATCGTTTCGCAAGCCTCGAAAGGGCGCGCTGATGGCGGCGCACGCCGCATCGAGCGACGCCGTCGTCGGCGCATGAGTGCATCGGCCGATCCGCCGAAGCCGCGCGGCCGGAGCACCGCCTGCCGGGCCGCGCTGCTGCTCGCCACAGCGTGCCTTTTCCTGTGGCTCGGCACCGCGCTGTGGTTTCAGCTTTCCGCGACGTGGAACACCGCTGGCAGTGCAGCCGCGGCCCTGGCAGGCCTGACGGTTGCCGTCCTCGGGTGGCGCCGTCCGCGTCGGGGTTGGCTGGCGCTGGTGCTGGTCGCGGCCGGCGCGAGCTTGTGGTGGATGTCGATAAAGCCCTCCAACGAACGGGACTGGGCGGCGGATGTCGCTCACGGTGTCACCGGCGAGGTGGTGGGCTCCGACGTCATCCTGCACAATGTCCGCCATTTCGCCTGGACCTCCGAGGCCTCGGCCATTCCCCGCTGGGAAACCCGACGCTATCGGCTTGACGAACTGCGCAGCGTCGACCTGTTCAGCTCGGTCTGGGGCAATCCGGCGATCGCGCATACGTTGATCGGCTTCGGCTTTGCCGACGGGGCCTATGTCGTGTTCTCCGCCGAAATCCGCCGCGAGCGCGGGGAAATGTTCTCCGAGATCGGCGGCTTCTTCAAGGAGTTCGAACTGGTGATGATCGCCGCCGATGCCGATGACATCATCAGGCTGCGCACCGATTTTCGCGGTGAGCAGGTCTCGCGCTTCGCGCTGAAGCTGACGCCGGAGCAGGCGCGCGCGCTGTTCCTGTCCTATCTGGCGCGGGCAAACGAACTCGCCGCCCAGCCGGAATTCTACCAGACCGTTACCACCAACTGCACCACGGTGATCTTCCAGCTGGCGCGGCTGGTGGAGCCGGGCATACCGCTGGACTGGCGCATCCTGCTCTCGGGTTACCTGCCAGGCTATCTCTATGAGCACGCCATCATCGCCACGGACCGGCCGCTGGAGGAGATCAAGCGGCAGGCGATCCTGGCGCCGGGAGCGACGCTCGCCCGATAGCGCGGCGTTTACCCTTCCGGACGACGGCCGGTCGTCATCCACATCGCCCCTACGCGGCAACCGTGAAACCGTGGCAATCTGCCGGGAGAGGACTGAGGCCTTCGAATATGAGCCGGCGGAGGGGCGGCCACCGGCTCTCGGTAACGTTAGTGGAGATCGGACGCAGATGTGTACTTCGCTGAGCTACAGCGACGCGGCGGGGAAGGTCTATTTCGGGCGTACGCTCGAGCTCACGATCGACCTGCCCTATGAGATCGCCTATTTTCCGGCCGGCCTTGCCGCGCGCTCGGCTGTCGAGGGCCTCCCGGCGCTGGACTACACCCCCCGTTACGGCGTTCTCGCGGTGACGATGCCGGCCCGCATTCCCACGCCCGACAAGCCCATCACTTTCGCCGACCTCAAGGTGCTGGAAGGCCTGAACGACCAGGGGCTGACCTTCAGCGTACTGTCCTATCCCGCCGCCGGCGGCACGCACCAGTCCGTGGCGGTGACGCGCGCCGTGCTGTCCGCCTCCGATCTCGGCGCCTGGACGCTCGGGCAGTTCGCGACCGTCGCGCAGGTGAGGGAGGCGCTCGCCACGCAGCCGGTCGTGCTGCAGCCGCTCGCCATCCTCGGTGGTGTGGAATCGCCGTTCCATTATGTGGTGCATGACGCCACGGGCGCGGCGCTGGTCATCGAGTTCAACCGCGGCGTGATGTCGGTCTACGACAATCCCGTCGGGGTGATGACCAACGGGCCGGAATTCCCCTGGCATCTCACCAACCTGAACAATTACACCTTCCTCACCAATGTGGATGCGGCGGCCGGCACCTTCGGCCGCTACAGGGCGGTGCAGCCGGATTCCGGCATCGCCACCGCCGGGCTGCCGGCGTCGAACACCTCGGTCGGGCGCTTCGTGCGCGCTGCCTTCTATGCGCAGTATACGGAGAAGGCGGCCTCGCCCGACCTCGCCGTGCTGACGCTGGCGCACATCCTCAACAATTTCGACCGGGCGCGTGGCGTCACCATCGACTACCCCAGCGCAGGTGGCGGCCATCTCGAAGTCGCCGGCCTCGAGGACAAGAGCGGGACGGCCTATGCCACCGAGTTCACCTCCTGGACCAGCCTGTCGGATCTCGACCGCAAGCTGTTCTTCATCCGCGATTACACCAGCCTCAACTTCACCCGCTTCGACCTTACCGAGCTGGCGCAGCTGAAGGAGCCGAAGGTGATCCCGCTGAAGAAGCTCAATGGCGGCGCTCCCGATGCGACGCCGGTGCTGAAGGGCGTGGCTGCCGCGTGAAGCCGCGCCACCTCGGGCTGAGGTCGGGGTTGGAATGGCGGAGGGTGCCTGTTAACTCTCCGTCGGGGTACGATTAACGGGGCGGGAACGCAGGGAATGCAGCGTCGACGCATGTGGCTTCGACCATGGGCTGGCGCCATCTGCGTGCTCGCCTTGAGCGCGGGCGGCTGCGTCGCGCGGACCAGCCCGTCGCTGCCGCTGTTCGGCGCCTATTTCCCCTCCTGGCTGGTCTGCACCACCGCCGGGGTTATCGGCGCGGTGCTCATGCGCGGTGTGTTCATCAAGCTCGGCATAGACGAGGTGCTGCCCTGGAGGCTGCTGGTCTATGCCTGCCTCGCTGCCGGCATCGGTTTCGTGCTCGCGCTTGCCGTGTACGGGCGCTGAGCGATGGCAGCCTCGGCCTATTCCAGCAAGCGCAGCCTGCTCGGCTCCAGCGTCGCCGCGATGATCATCGTCAGCGCCATTGCGCTCGGCTGGCTCTATCTGCTCCGCGCGGAGAACAACCCGCTCTCGGAAGATGCGGTGCTGACGGCGAACATCGTCAACATCGCCTCCACCGTGGCGGGGCGCATCGTCGCCCTTCCCGTCGCCGAGAACCAGAAGGTGGCCAAGGGCGAACTGCTCTTTGCCATCGACCCCGAGCCTTACCGGCTCGCCGCCGAGCAGGCGCGGGCGGACCTGCGCTTCGCGGAGGCGACGCGCGATACGCAGCGGCGCACCATCAGCGCCGAGCGCTCCAACGCCGCCATCGCCGGCGAGCAGGTCACCCGTGCGCGCACCAATCTGGCGTTGGCCGAGCAGACGCTCGCCCGCCTCACGCCGCTGCTGCCGAAGGGCTATGTCACGGCGCAGCAGGTTGACGATGCCCGCACCGCCCGCGACGATGCGCGTACCAGCCTCGCCCAGGCCGCGAAGCAGGCGGAGGCCGCCGAGATCCTCGTGAGCACGCTCGACGCCTCCGAGGCGCTGGTGGAGGCGCGGCGGGCGGCGCTTGCCATTGCCGAGCGGGCGCTGGCCAATACCGAAGTCCGCGCCCCGCACGACGGGCGCGTCGTCGGCCTCACCGTCTCCACCGGCGAGATCGTCGCGCCGGGCCAGTCGATCTTCACCCTCGTCAACACCGAGAACTGGTACGCCAGCGCCTCCTTCCGCGAGACCGAGCTGCCCGCCATCGCGGTCGGCGATTGCGCACGGGTCTACGCGCTGGCCGACCGGTCCAGATCCATCGCCGGCACGGTGGAGGGCATCGGCTGGGGCGTCATCTCCGAGGAGGTGCTCAACCTGCCGCGCGGCCTGCCCTATGTGCCGAAATCGCTGAACTGGGTGCGCATCGTGCAGCGCTTCCCGGTGCGCATCCGCCTGACCGACCCGCCGGAGGATCTGATGCGCATGGGCGCCTCGGCGGTGGCGATCGTGCGCCATGGCGAGCGCTGCTGATGGCGCCGGCCGACCCGCACGCGGAGCGCGCCCTGTTCGCGCAGGCGCTGGCCGATCTCGCGCCGTTTCCCGGCCGCGCGGCGCTGACCTGGCGCATCGCGCTGCTCTGCGCGCTGGTCTGCGCCGTGTCCATGCTCTACCAGATCCCGGAAGCGGCGATCAGCTGCTACCTCGTCATCTTCCTGATGAAGCCGGACGCGGTGCAGAACATCGGCACGGCGCTGGGGCTGATCGTGTTGGTGACGCTTGTCGTCGCCTTCGTGGTGCTGCTGATCAACCTCACGGTCGAATCGCCGCTGCTGCGGCTGCTGGCGATCGCGCTGGTGTCCTTCTTCTTCCTGTTCGTCGGCGCGGCGAGCCAGCTCGGCGAGATCGGCGGGGTGATCGCCCTCGTCATCGCCTTCGTGCTGACGCTCATCAACATGGCGCCGATCGGCGAGGCGGTGAGCTATGGGTTGCGCTACGCCTGGTATCTCGCCGCGATGCCGATGGCGATGATGGTGGCGTTCAACCTGGTGCTTGGCATCTCGCCGGTGCGGCTGTTGCGCGCCACGCTGCGTGAGCGGCTCACAGCCACTGCCGAGGCCATCGCCGCGGGCGCGCCGGAGACACTCACCGAGAGGCTGCGCGGCGACAATGGCGCGCTGGAGAAGCAGGCCGGCTTCGTGAAGGTGCTCGGCCTCGTCGGCAAGGCTTCTGCCAGCCAGATCGCCCGCGACGTGCGGGCCTCCTACCGGCTGATGCTGGCGGCCTCGGGCCTGCCGGCTGATCTCCCTGCGGAGCGGCGGGAGAAAATCGTGAGCGAAATCCGCCGCGCCGTCGCCGCGCTCGATGCCGGTGAGCAGCCGCCCCCGCCGCCCCCCGCCGATGCGCAGGCGAACACCGCCGAGTGCGAGGTGCTGGCGGCGCTGGCGATCATCGCCGGCGCGCCCGAGGGCGAGGTGACGCCCGCGCCCAAGCCGCCCTTCTTCGCGCCGGACATCTTCTCCAATCCCGACTATCAGCGCTTCGCCCTGAAGACGACGGCGGCGGCGGTGGTCTGCTATCTCATCTATGCCGGGCTGAACTGGCAGGGCATCCACACCGCGATGATCACCTGCTACGTCGCTGCGCTCGGCACCACCGGCGAGACAGTGCACAAGCTCGGCCTGCGCATTACCGGCTGCCTCATCGGCGCGGCGATGGGCCTCGGCGCGATCCTTTTCGTCATGCCCGAGATCGAGACCATTGGCGGGTTGATGGCGCTGGTGTTCGCCGGCACGCTAGTCGGCGCCTGGGTCTCCACCGGCAATGAGCGCATCGCCTATGGCGGGGTGCAGATCGCGCTCGCCTTCCTGCTCACCGTGGTGCAGGGCTTCGGCCCGACGCTGGACCTTGCCACCGCCCGCGACCGCATCATCGGCATCCTGCTTGGCAATGTGGTGGTCTACCTCATCTTCACGCGGCTCTGGCCGGTCTCGGTGGAGAGCGCGGTGCGGGCGCATCTGCACGCCGCGCTTGCCGGGCTCAAGCGGCTTGCCGCGCTGGCGCCGGAGAGACGCCCGCACGCCATTCCCGATGCCGCCCTCCTGGAGAACGAGGTCGGCAAGGCGACCGAGGCGCTGGAACTCATTCCGTTCGAGCCTCCCGCCATCCGCCCCGGCGCGCAGACGCAGGCGGCCCTGCGGGAAGCGGCGGATGAAATCGGCACGCTCGCCCGCGACCTCTATCTCGGCCGCGAGGCCGGCGGGGTGGACGCGCGGATCGGCCGGCTGGAGGCGACGCTGGCGCGATGATGCGGTGTCTCCTCCCGATTAGCTGCCTTGCCCTGCTTCTTGCCGGCTGCGCCCCGAACGCCGCGAACATGACCTCGCCGGCCGCCGACAAGCCATGGGCACCGAACGGCAAGGAGGATGGGCTGTGGAGCGCGCAGACGCAGCCCTCGCCGGAGGCGCCGCCGACGCCGAACGGTGCGGCGGATTTCCGCGTGCCGGCCAATCCCGAGCTTGCGGCAATGCCGCAGACGCCGGACGTCGAGCCAAATCGCAACTACACGCTGCCCGAACTGATCGACATCGCCCAGCGCAACAATCCCTCGACCCGCGCTGCCTGGGAGCGGGCGCGCACGGCGGCGCTGGCGGTCGGCATGGTGGAGGCGACCTATCTGCCGCTGGTGACCGCCAACGTGATAGCCGGGCGGCAGACGGCGGAGACGCCGCTGGCAATCCCGGTCGGTACCCAGCGCTATTTCACCGCGACTTCAGAGGGTGTTTCGCCGTCCGTCGCACTGCAATGGCTGGTATTCGACTTCGGCCAGCGCGCCGCTGTCGCCGACGTCGCCAAGCAGGGCGCCATCACCGCCAATGTGCTGTTCAACGGCGAGCACCAGAAGCTGATCTTCGACGTCACGCGCACGTATTACACCTACGGCGCGGCGGTGGCGCGGGTGCGGATCGCCCAGCAGACGCTGCGTAACTCCATCGCCATTCGCAGCGCGGTCGAGGAGCGGCTCGGCCGAGGGCTGGCGACCACGGTGGAGATGGCGCAGGTGCGTCAGCAGGTTGCCCAGTCGGAATTGCGCCGCGTACAGGCCGAGGGCCAGCAGCGCGACGCCTACCAGGCGCTGCTGGCAGCGATGGGGGTGAATGCCACGCTGCGCATCCATGTCGAGGATGCCGGCCGGCGCCGCCTGCCCGACGCCACCAATGTGCCGCTGGATTCGATGATCAAGCTCGCCCTGGCGCAGCGGCCTGACGTCATCGCCAGCTATTCGGTGCTGCAGGCCAGCCAGTCCGGCATCAAGGCGGCGGAAGCCGAGTTCATGCCCAAGGTGTTCCTCGCCGCCGGTGCCGCCACCGGGCAGGGCAACTTCAACGCCAACGGCCTGCCCACCATCGGCCAGCAGGCCACCGGATCGGGCGTGCTGGTCGGCGCCACCGTGCCGATCTACGATGCGGGGCTGCGCGCCGCCCAGCTCAAGCAGGCGCAGTCGCGCGCGGCGGCGGCGGAGAGTACCTTCCAACGCACGCAGACGCTGGCCGTGACCGAGATCGTCGCGGCGAGCAACGCGCTGCGCACGGCGCTGGAATCCTACAAGGCCGCCAGCGCCCTCGCCAGCGCCGCCACCACCACTTATGACGCGGCGCTGGAGGCTTACCGCAACGGCGTGGGCACGGTGACGGCGCTCACCGCCGCCGATAGCGGACTGCTCGATGCGAGGCAGGCGCAGGCCGACGCTCATGCCGCCGCTCTCATCGGCGCGGCCAATCTCGCCTTCGTCGTCGGTGCCATGACCTCGCGCGAGGCGGTGCCCTAGCGCGGGCTCAATTGCCGGCTGGCAGCGTCCGCAACCAGGCGATGATCGAGTTCACGTCGTCGGGCGTGAGTTGGGCATAGGCCTTGGCCTGCATCGGCGCCGCCAGCTTGCGCCCGTCCGGCGTGACGCCCTCGACGAGGGCGCGGCGGATATCCTCGTCGCTCCATCCAGCGAGCCCGCGCGGTGTGATGTCGGGCGCGACCACCAGGCCCCACGGCCCCTCGAAGCGCGCGCCGCCCTTGCCGAGGCCATTTACGAGATCGGGCTCGCCATTGGCGCCGGGTGCGGAGTGGCAACTGAGGCAGCGCGCCAGCGTGCCGAGATAGCGGCCATGCTCGGCCGGTCCGGCGGTCGCTGCGACCGGATCAGTGCCGGGGACGGCGACCGGCATGGCCGGCGGCGTCGCATAGACCGGCGCGGCGACCGCATTCTTCACCGGCGCCAGCGTGCGCAGATAGGCGGCGATGGCGCTAAGATCCGCCTGCGTCAGTCCGGCATAGAAGTCGTAGGGCATGGCCGTGGACATGCGGCTGCCGTCTGGCCGAAGGCCCTGCGTGATGGCGCGGCCGATCGCCTCGTCGCTCCAGCCGCCGATGCCGGTCTCCACATCGGGCGTGATGTTGGAGCCCTGCACCTTGTAGGCCAGCGTCTCGATCACGCGCCCACCGGAAAAGGGCTTGGCGGCCGGTCCCGGCGTGGTGTGGCAACGCCCGCAGATCATGACGGCATTGACGAGATAGGCGCCGCGCTCGGGCGGGGCGTCTTCGGCGCCGGCGATGGCCGACACCAGCAACCCGGCGGCCAGCGTGACGATGCTGATGAGTTTCAGGGCTCCCTCCCGGTCGTCTCGCTACTTCCCGGAATCGGCGTCCGGGCTTTCGTTCGCCGCCGCCGGCAGGACGACGAGATTGCGCGGTCCGGCGCCAATGCGGATGCGGGCAACGATCCGGGCCGCCGCGATGTCGACGATTCCCACCTCGTCCGCTGCCCAGTTCACCATGGCGGCCCGCCGCGGGGAAAGCGCCACGATGCCCTCCGGATAGTCGCCGATGCGCGACCGCGCTTCTATGGCGTGGGAGCCGGCCGCAATGAGCGCCAGCGTCCCGCTCTGCTGGTTGCTGACGAGGATGGAAGCGCCATCCGGCGTCACCGCGACGCCATAGGGCATGAGCCCCACCTTGAAGCGGTCGGTCTCTTCCAACCTCGTCGTGGAGATGACCGAGAGGTCGCCACTCTGCACATTGGCGACGTAAAGCCGGTCGCCCGATGGCGACAGCGCGAGGGCGAAGGGCGCACGTCCGGTCGGTATCGTTGCGCGGCGGGTCATGGAGGCAAGATCGACGACGCTGATCTGGTTGCTCTCGCGATCCGCGACATAGGCACGCCCGGCAGCCGCGTCGACCACCAGCCCGGCCGGCGAGCGGCCGATGGCGACGCGGCCGGTTTCCGTGCCGGTGGCGGCCTCGACGCGGATAAGGGCATCCGCGCTCCAGTCGCTGACCAGCAGTGCGCGCCCGTCGTCTGTGGTCGCGATGCCGAAGGGCTCGCGGCCGACCGCAAAGCTCGTCTCGACGCGCCGGTGATCGACATCGATGCGCGAGACGAGGCCGAGGTCGGGATGCGTCACATAGAGCATGCGCCCGTCCGGCGCGGCGGCGATGCCGGCGGGCACGCGCGGCACCGCGATTTCCGCAGTGACGCGCGCCTCGTCGGCATCGATCAGGGTGACGACCCCGGCCTGCTGCGAGACGACGGCAATGAGCGGGGCGGCGCGCGATGCCGCGGGCGCCGCCGCGATGAGCAGCCCCGCCGCAAGGCCGGACAGGGCCGGCCATCTCATTTGCCGGTGGCCTTGGCCTTGAGCCCTTCCAGCCCCTGCCGGATGAAATCCGTCATGGCGGCGATGGCGGCCTCGTCGTTGCGGTCTTCCGGCGGCTCGTTGGTGGTATCGGCGCGGTAGAAGCGGGCGCTCCAGCTCACCTCGCTGCCGCTGCCGGCCGGCTTCACCTCGATGGTTCCGGTGTAGAAGCTGACCGGGATGGCCTCGGCATTCTCCTTCAGCAGGCGGTAGGAGATCCGCCGCGCGCCGGGGTCGACCTCGTCCAGCCCCTCGGTGATCTCGCCCTTCTCCAGTGTCAGCACGCGCTCGGCGCCGGCGGCATCGCCCCCGGTTGCCTTCACCTTCTTCACCAGCGGATGCCAGTCGCCGATGCTGCCGAAGCTGGAGACGAGCTTCCACACCGCGTCCGGCGCGGCCGCGATCGTCGCGCTTTCGTCCGCGCGCTGCGGCGTCGGGCCATGGGCGGCGAGGGGGGCAAGGCCGGCGACCAGAAGGCCAAACGCGAGCATCAATCTTTGCAGCATTCTCGTTTCCTTGATTCAGGCGGGAAGTCGTTCGGGACGGCGGCCGAGGACGGCGCCGAGGCCGAAAAGGCCGGCGAGACACGCCAGAGCGAGCGCGGCGGGGAGCGGGGCGACATCGACGCGGACCTCGACCGGCCGGGCGCGCGTCTCCGCTGCGACGGCGTCGATGAACGAAGAAGGCTCGCGCAGCGGCGCGAAGCCGAGCCCGGTCTGTGCCGCGAGTTGGCGCAGATACTCTTCGCGCATGCCGCTAAGATGCTCGGTGCCGGTCGCCGCCTCGCCGCCCCAGGGCGCGTTGCGCGGATTCCAGCCGGCCCGCGAGGAGGCATCGGCCGGCGGCGGGCCGGAGCGGTTCTCCTGCGTCACGTCCTGTTCGCCATAGAACCCGATCTCGCGCCCGTCCTCGTCGAATTTAGGAATGGGCGAGGGTTCGGTGGCGCCGACGCCGACCAACAGGCCGGGAATCTTGCCCGGCTCGCCGTCGAAGGCGGGCAGCGCGCCGCCGGCCAGCGGCGGCGCCTCGTGGCCATCGGTCAGGAACACCAGACTGGCTTGAAGCCCGGCCGCGGCCGAGATCGCCGCGTGCACGCCGCGCGCAACATAGCTGTCGCCTTCCCACGCCATCCGCCAGTCGAGCCCATCGATGGCGCCGTCGATGGCGGCGAAGTTCTCGCAGACTTCGGCCGGTTCGAAGAGCAGGAAGCTGCGTCGCTCGGTGAAGATGCCGAGCCCCAGCCGCGACTGGCACGGCAGGGCGGCGAGCAGGGCGCGGGAGGCGCGCTTGGCCATGGCCAGCCGGGAGACCGGCTCGCCGCCGACGATGTAGTCGCGCACATTCATGCTGCCGGTGACGTCGATCACCAGCAGCACGTCGCGCGCCTCGCGGGTGAGTGCCACGCGCGGCACGGTGAGCGCGGCCCCGAGCGCCAGCAACGCTGTGCCGAGCAACCAGAACCGCCAGTCGCGGGTAAGGTTGCGGGCCATCAGGGTAACCCTCTCGGCAAGCCCGGCAGGTCGGTCCATAGCCGCTTGGCGGCCTCTGGCGGCAGTTCCTCGCCAGAGGTTTCGATCTGCGGAAAATCGCGCACCAGCCGCATAGCGATGTCGAGATTGTACTTGGCGTCCCAGAAGCCGGGATCGAGCGCCAGCGCGCGGCGATAGCCCTCCTTGGCGAGGCGAACCAGCGGCACGGCGGGGTCGATCTCGTTGATCTCGAGATGGCTGATCGCGGCGCGCAAGCGCGCATTGGACAGGTCGTAATAGGCGGCGGAGGCGATGGCGCGATTGCCGGAGGCTGCGATCCGGTTCATCAGCGGCTGCGCCTCGTCGAAGCGGTCGCGGGTAGAGAGGAAGGCGAGCCGTGCGAACAGCAACTCCGGGCGGTCATTCGCTCTGACTGGCAAGTCGCGTCCGGCACTGAGCGCGGCGATGGCGCCATTGGCCTGCCAGTCGAGCACGAGGCGGGTCGCGAAATAGCCCGCCGCGCCGGTGCCGGCAGCCAGTAGCAGGGTGAGCGTGAAGATGAGGACCCGTTCCCGTCTCATGCCGCCCTCCGCAGCGGCGCTGCCGCTGGACGCGCCGCCGTCGCCGGGATGGTGCGTGCGAGGGTGCGCTCAGTGAGCTTGGCGGCGAGCAGCAGGCCGATCGCTGCGGCGGCGACGGCAAAGGCGGTGTGCGCGAGGTCGCGACGCGGCACGCGCTCGACATAGGTGATGGGCCGCGTCTCCTGCCGGTCGATCTCGGCGATGGCCTGCTCGACCGCGCGCGGGCTTGTCGCCTCGAACGCCCGGTAGGGCACGCCGAGGCTTTGCAGGAACAAATGCAGATGCCGTTCGGGATTGGCCTGCGGCGTATCTTCGCCCGGAGGGGGGATCTCGAAGATGCCCTTCGATCCGCGCGAGCGCAGGAACAGCCAGTAGAGATGCACCGGCGTGCGGGCTACGGAATCGCGCAGTGCCTCCTGTACCCGCCGGTCGATCAGTGCCGCGCCGTCGGAGACCAGCAATATGGCGCGCGAGGCTTCGTCCGTGTCGTCGGCAAATGAGGACAGCGCCAGCGCGAGGCCGCGCCCGACATCGGTGAAGGCGAGGCCCGGCCGGTCGATGGCAGCGATGGCGGCGCGGACGACGTCGTGATGATCGGTCAGCGGTAGCACCGGCATCGGCGAGGTCGAGAAGGCCGCGACGCCGATGCGGTCCCGCGGGCGCCGGGCGACGAAATCCGCCAGCAGGCGCTTGGCGACGACGGACTTCGATTCCTGGTCACCGGTCGGGGCGCGGTCGGCGAAGCTGTTGTCCATGCTCGACGAGCGGTCGAGCAGCAGCACGAGATGCGCGCCGGTGCCCTGCCGGGCGATCGCCTGCTCGCGCCGGTGGAGCCCGGCCAGCCCGAGCACCAGAGCCGCGATGGCGACGATACCGGCGAGACGCAGGCCGGCACTCATGGCCTTTGAGACAATGTCGTCCGGCACCAGCGCGGCGGCGGGAATGCCGCGGCGCACGAACACGGTCGCCGCGAAAGGAAGAAGCGCGAGGACGAGCAGGGCGAGCACGAACGGGTGGTCCACGCCCCAGTCGCGCGTCAACTTCTCGACTATTGCGCCCATCCCGCTCATGCGCTGCCCCGCTCGACGGCGCGCAGACGCCGCGCCAGCGCGAGGATCTCGGGCGCCGGAAGCTCGCGCGCGGCCTCCGTGGTGTCGTCGCCGAAGAAGACGCGGCGCGAGGCGGCGAACAGGCGCTGCACCTCTGCCTCGACAGGGGCAAAGGCCGGGTGGGTGGTGAAGAAACCCGGCAGGTCCTCCGCGAAGACGCCTCGTCCCGCCGTCGCGTCGAAAGCGCGGTGCAGCGCCAGCAGGGCGCTGCGATAGGCCGGGGGCGAGGGAACGCCGTCTACCGCCGGCAGGCTGGCACGCACCGTGCGCGCGGCCTGCGCGAAGGGACGGCGCGCACGGCGCAGGAAAGGGGGCCATCCGAGCTGCCAGGCCAGGGCGGCGAGGGCCGCCGCTACGCCTCCGAGCGCGACGGCCAGTCCCAGCTGGGTGTCGCGGGTCGCGATGGGGCGTGGCGCCATGTCGGGGCGCAGCGTCATTGACGCCCCCTGGCCGGTGGAGACGACCTCGCGTAGCGGCGACATGAGGAAGGACCAGGGAGGCACGCGCAGCTCGATGCGTCGGTCGCCATCCATGGCCGCGAGCTGCAGGGCCGGTATCTCGAGCCGCCGCGGCTCCAGCGGCGCGTAGAAGGTCTGATAGGTCAGCCCGAGCGTGTAGCGCTGCACGCCGCCTTTGACGCCGGTATCCACCAGCTGGACATCGTTCAGTTCGAGCCAGTAGGTCACCGCACGTGGGCGGGGAAGAGACGCGGGATCAAGTTGGAACGGCGCGTCGAGGGCGATCTCGACGGTCAGCTCCAGTGTGTCACCGATCACATGGCCAAAG
The DNA here is from genome assembly GCF_049445835.1 of Ancylobacter sp. VNQ12. Lineage (NCBI taxonomy): Bacteria > Pseudomonadati > Pseudomonadota > Alphaproteobacteria > Hyphomicrobiales > Xanthobacteraceae > Ancylobacter > Ancylobacter sp. VNQ12. The sequence continues at coordinate 728,904 of NZ_JBMSDU010000001.1, forward strand.
GGGCGCGGCGCGTAGAGGTCCAGCGCGCGCAGCTGGGCGAGCGCCGGTGTGGTCGCGATCAGCACGAGGGCGAGTACGAGGCCGCGGAGGGGCGCCTTCATTCAGCCCTCCATGAGCCGGCGCGCAAGGGCGTCGAGGTCGAGCGTGTCCCGAAGGGCAAAGCCGCGCAGGCCGCGCCGGGCGAAGGCTTCCTGCAGCACCGCGCGGCGTTCGCGGGTCTGCCGCCGCCAGCGCTCGCGCAGCGCCGGCCGCATGAAGACGGTGCGCGCCGCTCCGCTCTCCAGATCCGCGAGTTCGATGAAGCCCCACCGCGGCAAGTCGTCCTCGACGGCGCTGTCGCTAACCATCACCGGCACCACGTCATGCCGCCACAGCGCGTCCAGCAGGCGCTCGATCTCGGGCAGCGGCATCAGGAAATCGGAGACGAGGAAGACTAGTGCGCGGCGCGCCGGCAGGCGATCAGCCGCTTCGAACAGGCCGGCGGCGCCGCGCCCGGTGGTGCGCGCGCCGAGGAGACGCCGGCGTACCTCGTCGTCCAGGCCGCGCCGCCGGCTGAGGGGCAGGCTCATATCCTCGCGAACCTGTTCGTCGCAGCCGAACAGGGCGAAGCTGTCGCCGGACCGCATGGCGGAGAGCGCGATCAGCGCGCAAAATTCGGCCATTCGCCCCGCCACGGCGTTGCCGAAGCGCATCGAGCCCGACAGGTCCACCAGCGTCGCGACCGGCACGGCACGGCGCGGCGCGTATTGGCGTACATGCAGGTCGCCGAGCGGGTCGCGCAGCGAGGCGCGCAGGTCGATCCGCCGGGGATCGGGCTGGCGCAGCAGCGAGACGTGCCGGCGGAATTCGCCCTCCATGCCGTCGCCATGTCCGGGATGGGCGCCGGGCAGGACGCCCTGTGGGCGCCAGCGCAGCCGGTAGGGCAGGGGAAGCAGAGGGTCGGGCGCTTCGCTCATGGGGCGGGCACCCGGGCGAAGACGCCGGCGATCAGTTCGCCGACCAGCCGCTCGCGGCGAAGCTCATAGACCGGGTCGACGAAGATACGGTGCGCCATGACCTCGGGAAACACCGCGCGCACATCCTCCGGCACGATCATGTCGCGGCCTTCGAGCCAGGCCCGCACACGTGCGGCACGCACGAGGTAGGAGAGGCCGCGCGGGCTCGCCCCGCCCTGGATGAAGCGACCCATGTCGACGCCGTCGACGGCGATGCCGTGCTCCTGCGGCGCGCGGACCGCGTCCCACAGCGCCAGGACATAGGCTTCCAGCGTGGGGCTGGCGTGAATGCCGATCTGGATGATGCGCGCGACGGTCTCCAGCGCCTCGGGCTCCAGCACGCCGGCCTCGACATCCCGCAGCAGCACATCGACGTTGTGGAAGCGCGGATCGAAGACGAGGCTGCGCCGCGCCGCATCATCGGCGGGGGTGCCGACCTGCACCTCCATCAGGAAACGGTCGCGCGCGGCGGCGGGGAGTTCGAAGGTTTCCTCGCGCTCCACCCGGTTGCGGTCAGCGAAGACCTGCACATGGGGAAAATGGTATTCGCGGTTGAACGCCGAGACCGAGCGCTCGGCCATCAGCCGCAGCAGCAGCGAATGCACCTGCGGCCGGGCGCGGTTGATCTCGTTGAAGAAGAAGACAGAGAGGTCCTCGCCCTGCTTGAGCAGCGGGCCGGGATCGATGCGCGGCTTGCCGTCCTCGCCGAGATGGGCGTGATAGATCAGGTCGGCGGGCATCAGGTCGATGGTGCCCTCGATGCGCTCGAAGGAGCCGCCAATGGCACGGGCCAGCGCTCGTAGCAATGTCGTCTTGCCGACGCCGACGTCGCCTTCCAGGAGGACATGGCCGCGCGCGAAGGTGGCGATGGTCAGGAGGCGGATGACGCGCGCCTGACCCAGGACGACCTTGCCGATCTCGCCCTCGAAACGCAGGGCACGATCCCGCCAATCCGACAGGATGGAATCGGATTCGCGAACGAGGCGCATGCGGGAGGTCCTTCCACCTTGCAGTCCGTAAAGCGTGGGCCGGGCCCGAAGAGGGCACGGCCGACGCGACGCGGGTTGCGCGACGTCGACCGCGCCAGTTGCCCACAGCCGGACGGATGCCCGGAGGATCGCGGGGCGGACAGGAGAATGTCGTCCGCCCGCAAGTGGGTTCTCGAAACAGCTGCGTTTTCGAAGGTACCCGTTCCGACGAACGGTCAATTCGCGGTCGGGATCTTGCTGACGTCGTAGACGAACTTGCCGCTCTTCTCGAAATACTGGACGCGCTGGGCGTTGCGCGCTTCCATCGCCTTGATGGATTCGGACTGCTTGTTGACCTCTTTCGGATCGTGCTTGGGGTCGTACTTCGAGCCGGCCACCTTCTCGGGATAGCCGGGCTTGGGCTCCCAGCAATTGCCCGGTGCCTTGCAGTTGGTCCCGTCATAGGCGGCCGCGCTGACCACCATGGCGAGGCCGAGCGCTCCGGCGCCGGCCACGATGAACGTAAACTTCACGCTGCGGTCGATGATGCTCATGCTCTGTCTCCTTGGGTTTCCATCGCTTCTTGTTGCCGGCGGGTTCAGCCCGCCGGGCCACCGCACTGCGGAAGCAGCTCTTCGGCTGGCTCTATGTGCGGGGCGTTCGCATCGAAGGGCTTGAACTTGCTGCGCTGTTCGCTCGTCAGCCAGACCGCGCCTTCCGGTTTGTCCTTGTAGACATGCCGGACCCAGGACATGACGAGCAGCATCTCGTTCATGTTCAGCGCACCGTACATCGGGCCCATCTGCCCGTTCGCGCCGCCGAAGATCGTCTCGAACAGACCCTGATCGGTCTCGTTCTTCGGATAGGTCCAGTAGGAATCGTTGAGGCCCGGCCCGATCTTGCCCTCGGCATAGTGGCCATGGCAGCCCGAGCACATGGACAGGAAGAGTTCATGTGCCTTCGGCAAGCAGACCTGCTTCTCGTTGTAGATGTTCACGCCGGTCTGGAGGAAGGTCTTCACCGCCTCCGTGTCGCGTCCTTCCTCCGGTGCTTCGGACAGGTCCAACGGCTGGCCGGTAACGGTGTTGGTCAGCATGATGGCGGCATGGGCACCCCAGACGAGGGTGCCGACGGTGATGAGTGCCGCTGCCGTCTTCACAAGGGTTGTCGTTCGCATAGGACCTTCTTCGCGTCGGAACAGGTGGATCCGGCGGCAGCGCGATGCCGCCGGAGTTCGACTCAGCTGTTCGGCTTGAGCAGAGGGATGCCTTCTTCGATCAGGATCGCCTCGATCTGCGGGCGCGCCTTCTCCAGTGCCGCATCGATCTCGGCGACCAGCGCCGCGTCGTCCTTGCGCACGCCGATCGCCTGGTCGTAATGCATGGGGATCGGTTTGCCGTTGGGCTGCTCGATGTCGGTGGAGATCACCGTCATGCGCAGTGCCGTGGGCGACTGCTTCACATAGCGGGCGACTTCCGGCGCGAAGGCGATGGCGACGTCGGCTTCCCCGCTCGCCACCTCGGCGATGAGCCGGTCGCCGGGCACCTGGGTCCACTGGTTGCGGCGGGAGACGAAGTTGACCAGCGAGTACATGTAGGCGGCGTTGTCCTCGAAGCGGCCGATGCGCTTCAGCATGGTCTCGGCCGGCGAGTAGAAGCGGACGGCGAAACGGATCTGATCCTTGATCTGCTGATCCTGCCAGTCGCTGGCGGTGATGTTGCGATCGGCCTTCGTCACGAGGACGTAGCCGGTGCGGTAATAGGCCTTGGAGGTCAGCACGCGCTCGTCGCCGACATCGACGCCCATGACTAGGTCGCAGTTCTTCTTGTCGAGCTGGTCGCGCACCAGATAGATGCCGGGCTTGTCGTTGCGAACCATGACCAGCTTGCGGCCCATGGTTTCGGCCAGGACCTTGGCGATGCGGTCCTCGAAGCCGGTCGAATCCTTCTCGGAGAACGGCGCTTCGACATTGGACGCGCAGACGCGCAGTTCCTTCGTGCCGGCATTGGCGTCCTTCTCGGGCGCCACGGTGGCGGCGCTGGCCAGACCGGCGACCGCGAGGCTGGCGGCGACCAGCGCGAAGCGGCTGATCAGTCGTCGGCTCCCGCCTGGGCGGTTTGATGAAGTCGACATGGATTGTTCCTCCTTCGCGCGGACGGCCGCCAATGCGGGCCGACTGTCGGGAACAGGGTGAGACGGAGCTGCCGGGAGGTCGCCTGACGGATTCCCGGCGAATGGCGGGAGGCCGTCAGGCGATATGTCACGCGCGGTGGCGTGGGAGCGTCAGCCGCCCGAACGGATGATCTCGCTGGAGTATTCACCGAGGTTCGGGTCGTCATAGGGGCTCTTGCCGTCGAGCGAGAACACCATCACGCCGCCACCCATCTGGGTGTAGTGCTGGAGCTGCTTGAACGCGCCCACCGAGCCGAGGCCGGCGGTCGGGTCGTTGAGGTCGAACACCAGGCCCACGCCCGGCCAGCCACCGACGCCGTAATAGATGGCGACGTACTGGGTGCCGTTGTGGGTGTAGGTCATGGGGTGGCCGATGACGCCGGAGGGAAGCTTGAACTTCCAGAGCAGTTCGCCGGTGTCGCTGTCGCGGGCCTTGATGAAGCCGTCGAGCGTTCCGTAGAACATCACGCCGCCGGCGGTCGCGAGCGTGCCGCCCCAGGCCGCGAAGCGCTCCATCACTTCCCACTTGTACTTGTTGTTGATGGCGTCATAGGCCTTGACCTGGCCCAGGCCCTCATACTTCTGCCGGTCGCCCTTCGGGCCGGGATACATCCACAGCGTCGCGCCGACGAAGAACTGGCCCGCGCGGTAGGGCAGCATGAACGGTTCCCAGTCCATGCAGATGTGGTTGATGCCCATGAAGAAGGACTTGCGCTGCGGGTCGTAGGAATCGTGGCCCTGGTTGTGGTAGCCCATGGCCGACGGGCAGATGTCGCGGCCCTTGTGGTCCATGCGGGTCGCGTATTCCGGATCGCGCTGCGGCAGGCCGGTCTTGAGGTCGACCTGCTTCACCCAGTTGACCGTGTCGTCGATCTTGTCGGCGGAGACCAGGTCGCCGTTCTCGCGATCGAGCGTGTAGACGATGCCGTTACGGTCGGGGTGGGTGAGAAGCTTGCGCATCTTGCCCGACTTGTCCTGCTGCTCGGAGAGCATCATGACGTTGACGCCCGCATAGTCCCATTCGTCATGCGGGGTCTTCTGGTAGCCGAACTTGGCCATGCCGGTATCGGCATCGCGACCCCAGATGGTCATCGTCCACTTGTTGTCGCCCGGGCGCATGGTCTCGTTCCACGGCGCCGGGTTGCCCGAGCCGTAGTAGAACAGGTTCGTGCCGGGATCGTAGGCATACCAGCCCCAGTTGGTGCCGCCGCCGATCTTCCAGGCCTCGCCTTCCCACGTCGCCTGCCCGAGGCCCTTCTGGCCGTAATGCGGGTTGGCGCTGTTGAAGTCGTCGCCGAGGCGGACCTCATTGTCGGGGCCGGTGGCATAGGCGCGCCACTTCTGGGCGCCGGTCGCGATGTCATAGGCGGTGACGTAGCCGCGCACGCCGAGCTCGGCGCCCGAGGAGCCGATCAGCACCGTGTCCTTCACCACATAGGGCGCGATGGTCAGGGTCGAGCCGACCTTGATGTCGGAGTTCTCGAGCTTCCAGTACTCCTCGCCGGTGTCCGCCTTCAGGGCGACGACGTGCCCGTCGAGCTGGGTCTTGATGATCAGCGGGGGAACGGTGCCGTTGCCGGGCCAATAGGCGAGGCCGCGGTTGACGACGTCGCAGCACGCCACCGCGCGGGCGGTCGGGTTCTGCTTCGGCTTGTGCTGCCACAGGATCTTGCCCGGTTCGGCGAGCGAGACGGCGAAGGTGGTGTTCGGGAAGGGGGCATGGATGTACATGACCCCGTCGACCACGAGCGGCGTTCCCTCATGCCCGCTGAGCACGCCGGTCGAGAACGACCAGGCAGCCTTGAGCTGCTTGACGTTCTGCTTGTTGATCTGGTCGGCCTCGCTGTAGTTATTGGCGCTGTAGTTCTTGCCGGTCATCGGCCAATTGTCGGTGCTCTTCGACAGCTCGACGAGCTTGTCGTTCGCAACCGCTGGCGCCGTGGCGCCGAGGCTGACCGCGGCCGCCAGTGCGGCGGCGACGGTGAGCGCGGACACCGAAGAGTACATTCGGCTCATTTGGTCTTCCCTCGCGTTTCCAATTCCCAGGTCGTCCTGCATCCCTCCGGGTTGAGCCCCGGAGCGCCGCGAACTTCTTTGCTTTCTTCGAGTTCAGTCGGTTGAAGTGCATCCTTTGTGCGGCGCACTTCCAAGGTCGATAAATTCTCTTATGATCTTCTAATTATTGGTATTCGTGCATGTTAATTCTTTGACAAGACAGTCGTCTGTGTCTCTAGATGAGTTGGCAATTCTGTTCGGGAACTTCTTCCTGCTCTGACAGGTAATGCGCCAAGGCTGCGCGGAACCCTTGCTCGCATCACACCAAAGTGCTTACATTTCATAAGCTTGGCGCAAAATCGACGTTCGGTCGCGGCTTATGGCCCGCCATGAATGGTTTCTCTCCATTCGCGGCGACGATTCGAATTTGTAAGTAGTGGTGCGTGAAATAAGAAAGTCATAAGTAGAAATGGGAAACGCTCTGCCAGCCTTCGCTCGCGCTGTCGCCGGTGCCGGCCTGGCCCTCGTGTTGGCGGGATGCCCCAGTGAGGGGCCGCCCGAACCGCGCGAGCGTGTCGCGTCGCCCGCCCGCAATGATCTGGCCGGCAAGAGTTGGCTTCAGCCGACCGATTCGGACGATCCTGCCGTCTGGCTGGCGAGCCGCGATGCAGGGCGTGACGTCGCGCCGAATGAGCCAGCGGTCGCGGGATGGCACGCCATCCTCGCGGATGCGGATGAGCGCTTCGGCGAAACCGATCGGATGATCGCCAACCGCGCCGTGCAGCTTGAGGCGATGCTGCGGGAGATCAAGGTGAAGCAGAGCGCACGGGAGATCGTGGCCGATTTCGCTTCCCTCGCAACGAAGGGCTCGCGCAGCGGCTTCAGCGATCTGTGCCAGCACTACTACAATCTGCGGGTGCAGGGGCGGACGCGCGAGGCTGCGCTAACCACCCTGCGACGCGAGGGGCCTCGGCAATTGGGCGATGCGCCGATGGTTTTACCGAAGGAATCGCCATGAGCCCAGCTTCCAGGATGTCTACGGGACGACGAAGGTCGAGAGCGTAGCTCCTCCCATCTCCATCCCGCTTCGTGCCAGCAAGGCTGGCTTCGTCTTTCGAGAGAAGGTTTCCGCCTGATGACGAGCGTTCTGGTGATCGACGATCACCCCATCGTGCTGCAGGGCTGCCGCCGCCTGCTTGAGGATTGGGGCGTCGAGCGGGTGCTTGAGGCCGGCACCGTGCTTGCGGGCTACCGGCTGTTTCGCCGCGAGAAGCCGGACATGGTCATTGTCGACCTGGCGCTGCACGGCAGCGGGCTCAGCGGCATATTGCTGGTGCGCCGGCTGCGGGCGCAGAATGCGCGGATCCCGATCCTCGTCTTCTCCATGCATGGCGATCCGGTGATCGCCAGCCGCGCGCTGGAAGCCGGTGCCGATGGTTATGTGCTGAAGGACACCTCGTCGGGCGCGCTGATGGAGGCGTTCGAGCGGGTGCGGCGCGGCCAGCCCTATATCAGTCACGAACTGGCGATGCAGGTCGCCATATTGGGCGCGCGCAAGGATACGCCGCTCGCGGATGTCACGCAGCGCGAGTTGCAGACGCTGGCTCTGCTGGCCGATGGCCGTGACTACACTCAGATCGCCGAGGAACTGGGCGTCAGCTACAAGACGGTGGCGAATACCTGCTCGCAGCTCAAGGCGAAGCTGGGCGCAACCACGCTGCCCGAACTGATCCGCCGCGCCATCCAGTATGTCGAGACCTCTCCCGGCGCGGCAAACCGGCCCGGCCGCATGGTGTGAGCTGCCGGTCGGTGGCGACGGGCCGTCACTCGCCTCTGGGATAGCGCTGGCTGTCTTCCAGAACGTTCAGGTCCATGTGGTTGCGCATGTAGCGCTCGGACGCCTTCTGCAGCGGCTGGAAGTCCCAGGGATAATAGGCGCCGTTGCGCAGCGCCTCGTAGACCACATGCCGGCGGGCCTGGCTCGACCGGACCTCGGCGTCGAAACGGGCGAGGTCCCAGCGCGCCCACATGGTGGCTGTCATCTCGGCAAGCACCGTGGCGCAGGCGGGGTCCTGCGCGCGGTTGGTGAGTTCGTGCGGGTCCTCGATGAGATTGGTCAGCATCGGTGGATCGATCTCGCACAGCACGAGCTTCCACGGCCCGTCGCGCAGCGCGATCAGTGGGGCGTAGGAGCCCTCCGCCGCATATTCCATCGGCACGGCTCCGCGTGCCCCCCGCCCAAGCACGGTCGGGATGAGGCTCTCGCCATCGGTCCACGGCATGACGCCGGAGAGGTCGAGCGCAGCGAGGTCGGCCAGCGTCGGCAGTACGTCCAGCGTCGACACCGGCCGGTCGATCCGGCCCGGCGGCAGTCCCGGTGCGGCGATCATCAGCGGCACGCGGGCGGAACCCTCGAAGAAGTTCATCTTGAACCACAGCCCCCGCTCGCCAAGCATGTCGCCATGGTCGGAGACGAACACGACAATGGTATCCTCGCTCATCCGGCAGCGATCGAGGATGTCGAGCAGCTCGCCGATCTTCTCATCGATATAGGAGATGTTGGCGAAATAGGCGCGGCGCGAGCGGCGTACATCACTCGGCGTGACGTGGCCGTTGGCGTGGTCGCTCGCCAACATCAGGCGCTGGGCGTGCGGGTCCTGTTCCTCGAACGGGATCGGTGCGATGGCGGGATCGAGCGCCGGGCAGTCCTCATAGAGGTCCCAGAAGTGCTTGCGCGCGACATAGGGGTCGTGCGGGTGGGTGAAGCTGACCGTCAGGCACCACGGCCGCGCCTCCTGTCGCCGCGCCAGATCATAAAGCTTGCGGCCGGCGTGGTAGGCGACCTCGTCGTCATATTCGAGCTGGTTGGTGATCTCGGCGACGCCGGCACCGGTGACCGATCCGAGATTATGGTACCACCAGTCGATGCGCTCACCGGGCTTGGTGTAGTCCGGCGTCCAGCCGAAATCGGCGGGGTAGATGTCCGTGGTCAGCCGTTCCTCGAAGCCGTGCAACTGGTCCGGGCCGACGAAGTGCATCTTGCCCGACAGCGCGGTGTGATAGCCGGCGCGGCGCAGATGGTGCGCGAAGGTGGGGACGTCCGAAGTGAACTCCGCCGCATTGTCATAGACACCGGTGCGGCTTGGAAGCTGTCCCGACATGAAGGAGGCGCGGGCCGGTGCGCAGAGCGGGCTTGCCGTGTAGCTGTTGGCGAAGCGGGCGGAGCGCTGCGCCAGCGCTTTCAGATGCGGCGCGTGCAGGAAGTCGGCCGGTCCGTCGGGAAACAGCGTCCCGTTGAGCTGGTCGACCATGAGGATGAGGATGTTGGGCTGGGACATGGCACGCTTCGCTGCGGTCGGAGAGGGGGCGCGGCCGCCGGTGTCCCGGCGGCCGGCAGAGGTCACAGGCCGAGCGCGGCCTTGACGGCGGGCAGGCCGGGCTTGCCGTCGAAGGTGGTGACGCCGGCGAGCCACGGGCCGAGCGCGTCGGGATGCGCCTTCAGCCAGCCGGTTGCCGCCGCCTTGGGTTCCTGTCCCTCGTCGAGGATCTTGCCCATCATGGCGTTCTCGATCGGCAGGTCGAACTTCAGGTTGCGGAACAACGTCGCAGCATTTGGACATTCCGCCGGCCAGCCGGTGCGTGCCAATGTGCGCACGTCGGCACCGCCATAGTTCGGCCCGAAATAGGCATCGCCGCCGGAGAGATAGGTGATCGGGAACGCCTCGTTCATCGGGTGCGGCGCCCAGGCGAGGAACACGATCCAGCCCTTGCCGTTCGACGAGCGCTTCACCTGCGCCAGCATGGCCTGCTCGCCGGATTCGACCACCTTCCAGCCCTTGAGGCTGAAGTCGTCGGCGTCGATCATCTTCTGGATGTTGGCATTGGCCGGCGCGCCGGGCTCGATGCCGTAGATCTGCTTGCCGAACTTGTCGGCATTGGCGGCAAGATCCCTGAAGTCCTTCACGCCCGCCTCGGCGACGTAAGTGGGCACGGCGAGGGTGAACTTGGCGCCGGTCAGGTTGGTGGCGAGCACCTCCACCGCTTTCGCCTCATTGAGCGCGTCGATGAATTTCTGCTGCGCCGGCATCCAGTTGCCGAGGAAGACGTCGATGTTCTTGTTCTTCATCGACTCGTAGCCGATCGGCACCGAGAGGGTTTTCACGTCCTGCGTGTAGCCGAGCCCGCTCAGCAGCACGCCGGCAATGGCATTGGTCGAGGTGATGTCGGTCCAGCCCGGATCCGACATGCGGACGGTCTTGCAGGCGGGTGCGTCCGCAGCAACGGCGGTGCTCGCGGCGAGGAGTGCGGAGAGGGCGCATGCGGCCCTTAGGAAGCGATTCATGGTCGACCTCTGGAAAGGTTATGAGCCGAAGATCGCAAGAGGGGTGCCTTGATTGGGTCTATGGCCCGCCTTGCCCTGGCGTTCATCAAACCGTTAAATGACAACGCCTGTGAAGCTGTCGCTTTTCAATGACGGACCCAATGGAATTTTATGTCTGATCGCCTTCTCGATCTCGGCTGGGTGCGGGTGTTCGAAGCCGTCGGCCGGCTCGGCAGCCTGACGGCGGCGGCGCACGAGCTCGGTCTCTCGCAGCCGGCGGTCAGCTACACCGTGCGCATTCTCGAGCAGCAGCTCGGCACCCCCCTGTTGGCGCGCGGCCATCGTGGCAGCACGCTCTCGGTCGCGGGTGAAAGGCTGCATCGTGCCGCGAGCGCCGCCGTGGCGGAACTTGATGCGGGCGCGCGGGCAATTCGCCGTATGAACCGGCGCCCGGTGGTGCGGCTGTTCACCGACTATGGCTTCGCGTCCTTTTGGATGATGCCGCGTGTCGCCCAGTTCAGGCTGGTGCGCCCGGATCTGGAAGTCCACATCATCGCCTCCGCCGCGGCGGATCCCGGCGCCGACGAGGCCGAGGATGTCGCGGTGCTGTTCGGCACGCGGACGGATTTCGGCGAGGGCGCTACCCAGCTCTTCGAGGAATGCGTCTATCCCGTATGCAGCCCGCAATTCGCCGCGCGCCATGGGTTGACGGACGATCCACGCCCGATCGCCGGCCTGCCGCTGCTGCATCTCGAGAGCACGCCGCACCCGCGCTGGTTCGGCTGGCGCGACTGGTTTGCCGCGATGCACGTGGCGCGCGAGCCGGGCCCCGGCGATTTCAGCCTGAACACCTATGGCCTCGTGGTGCAGGCGGCGATCGCCGACCAGGGCGTCGCGCTCGGCTGGGCGGGCCTCATCGATGGCGCGATCGCCGACGGTACGCTGGTCGCGGCGGGCCCACCGCTGTCACGCGCCGAGAGCGGTTACTGGGTGCGCCCCGGGCCGGAGCCCTCGATGCCGGCAAGGGATCTGATCGACTGGATCATCGAGCAGGGATAGGACGCGGGAGGCGGGGGAGCCGCCGCCCACATCTACCTGCCGGCGCCGTCACAAAAGCGCTTGACAAAAGTCAGGGTTCACGTGAGCCTAAGAAACAAGCGGCGGGCAAAGATGCCCAATGTCGCGGCAACTCGGTGAACATTTCCAACGACGGCGTGTCCTTGCGCTGCGGGTTGGTGGCAACGACGCCCACGGTCTGACGACCGGCGGGCGTTTTTTGTTTTTGTCGGAGCGAAGCGTGTCGAAGCACTACCGCATAGGGGTCATGTTCTCGACCACCGGACCCTACAGCATCGTCGCCCGTTCCATGCTGAACGGTGCGCTGCTGGCGGTTGCCGAGCGGCCCGCTTCCGACATCACCATCGAGCCGGTCGTGGTCAATCCGGGCGGCGATCTCGCCAGCTATGCCGCGCTCAGCCGCGACCTGCTGCGTGCCGATATCCGGCACGTGGTCGGCTGCTACACCTCCTCCAGCCGCAAGGAGGTGATTCCCTGCTTCGAGAAGCATGATGCGCTGCTCTGGTATCCCTCGCATTACGAGGGGTTCGAGAGCTCCAACAACGTCATCTACACCGGCGCCTCGCCGAACCAGCACGTGCTTCCGCTTGTCGATCACGCGCTGGCGACCATCGGGTCGAGTGCCTTCTGCATCGGTTCCAACTACATCTGGGCGTGGGAGAACACCCGCATCTTCCGCGAGGCGATGACCGCGCGCGGCGCGCGGGTGCTGGCCGAACGTTATGTCGCGGTGGGCGACACCGAGATCGACCAGGTCGTCGAGGCGATCCTCGAAGCCCGGCCGGCTTTCGTGTTCAACAATCTCATCGGCACCAGCAATTACGCCTTCTTCCGCAGCTTCCGTGCGGCCTGCGTCAAGCGCGGCATCGACCAGCCGAAGGTTATTCCGGTGGTAAGCTGCACACTTTCCGAGCCGGAGCTGGAGGAAATCGGCACTGACGCGGTGGACGGCCACCTCAGCTCCAGCGTCTATTTCTCCTCCCTCGCCACGCCCGCCAACGAGGTGTTTACCCGCGCCTACCACGAGGCCTTCCCGGAAGGGCCCCCCACATCGGCGGACGCGGAAGCTTCCTACATCGCGATGAAGCTGCTGATCCTCTCGCTGGCGGAAGTGGGGACGGACGATGTCGAGGCGGTGAAGCAAGCCGCCACGCGCCAGCATCTTCTCGCTCCGCAAGGCGAGGTGCGCATCGACCCGCAGACGCTGCACGCCTACCTGACGCCACGAATTGGGCGTTCAAACGCATCCTCGCGCTTCGACATTCTCGTCGAGGCGCCGGGTCCGGTCCGGCCGGACCCGTATCTCGTCCAGTCATCGCCGCGCTACGCGGTCGCGACCCGCAGCTCTTCATTGAGAGTGGTAAAGTGATGGCTCCTCGTCTGCTCCAGAATTTCAATGGCGGCCGGGCATACATCGTCACGTCCAGCCACACGGCCGTCGAGGCGCTCGAGAACACGCTGGGCAAGCTCGGCGTCGGCGTGAGCTATCCCGCTCTGGTGGACGGGCGCGCGGACGTCGATGTCGGCGCCCTTCAGGCCGAGCGCGACATCCTGTTCATCGACGGCGACCTCGACAATCCGGTCGCCCTCGACATCAGCGCCGGTTCGCGTCAGCCGCCGGTGCCGGTGATTGGCCTCGTCGGCGTGGAAGCGCCGAGCCGGCTCAAGCAACTGATCAATCTCGGCGCGTCGGCCTTCCTGCGCAAGCCCGTGCAGGGTGGCGCGGTCTACACCGCGCTGTTCCTCGGCATCAACCAGTTCCTGTTGCGCGGCGATCTTCGGACGCGGCTCGACGACATGGATCGCCGCCGGCGCGGTCGCCGCGCGGTGGTTAAGGCCATCATCGCCCGTATGACCGAGACGGGCGTCGATGACGACGCGGCCTATGAATGGCTGCGGCGTGAAAGCATGCGCTCGCGGCAGACTCTTGAAGATTACTGCGAGGCCTTCATGAAGGCGAGGGTGCAGTCCCTCGATGAACCGACGCAACTCCATCCGCCGGAGTCTCGCGTGGGAAGAATATAACCTTTCACAGGAGAGTAATATGACTGGGAAGACCATGCGGGGGCTGCGCGTCGCGGCCCTCTCGGGGACGCTTTTGCTCAGCGTTGCCCATGCTTTCGCCGCCGACCCGATCAAGCTCGGCGTCCTCGAGGACCAGTCCGGCGACTTCGCCGCCGCGACCATCGGCAAGGTGCACGCCATCCAGCTCGCCGCCGAGGAAATCAACAAGGCTGGCGGCATCGACGGCCGCCCGCTGGAACTGGTGATCTACGACACCCAGTCCGACAATACGCGCTATCAGGAGTTCATGCGCCGCGTGCTCCAGCGCGACAAGGTGGACGCCGTGTTCGCCGGCTTCTCCTCGGCCTCGCGCGAAGCCTACCGCCCGATCGTCAACCAGTTCGACGGCCTGGCCTTCTACAACAACCAGTATGAAGGCGGCGTCTGCGACGCCAACATGATCGTCACCGGCGCGGTGCCCGAGCAGCAGTTCTCCACCCTCATCCCGTGGATGATGGAGAAGTACGGCAAGAAGGTCTACACGCTCGCCGCCGACTATAATTTCGGCCAGATCTCCGCCGAATGGGTGCGCAACATCGTCAAGGAACACGGCGGTGAAATGGTCGGCGAGGACTTCATCCCGCTCGGCGTCTCGCAGTTCTCGCAGAACATCCAGAACATCCAGAAGGCCAAGCCGGACTTCGTGGTGACGCTGCTCGTCGGCACGGCGCAGGCCTCCTATTACGAGCAGGCGGCTTCCGCCAGCGTGAACCTGCCGATGGCCTCCTCGGTGAACGTCGGCCAGGGCTATGAGCACAAGCGCTTCAAGCCGCCATCGCTGAAGGACATGTACGTCACCACCAACTACATCGAAGAAATCGACTCGCCGGCCTCCAAGGCGTTCTTCGCCAAGTTCAAGGCGAAGTTCCCGGACGAGCCCTATGTTAACCAGGAGGCCGAGAACTCCTACCTCGCGGTCTATCTCTACAAGCAGATGGTAGAGCGCGCGAAGTCGACCAAGCGCGATGACCTGCGCAAGGAGATCGCCAAGGGCGACGTCTGCATGGACGCCCCCGAGGGCAAGGTCTGCCTCGACCCCAAGAGCCAGCACATGTCGCACACCATCTATCTCGCCAAGGTGGGCGCGGATCACTCGATCTCCTTCCCGAAGGTCTGGGAGGACATCAAGCCCTACTGGCTCGGTGAGGCCGGTTGCGACCTGACCAAGAGCGACCCGAGCGCGCAGTACACGCCCTCGAACCCGCCGCCGAAGAACTGATCCGCGGCCGGATCGCTCTTTGACCCCCTCGCGGGAGGACCGCCACACTGGCGACTCCCGTGCGTTGTCCCGGCCGACCCCCTCCGTGCCGGGACAACCTCCTTACCTCCAGACCAGGGCCGCCGCCGATGGATGTCGGAACTCTCGCCTTCTCCGCGCTCTACCAGTTCGGCGACGCCTTCGCCTTTCTGGTCCTGTCCGCCTGCGGCCTTGCCGTCATCTTCGGGATGATGGGGGTGATCAATCTGGCGCATGGCGAGTTCATCATGTGCGGGGCCTATGTCACCGTCTCCGCCGCCCATGCCGGCGTGCCGCTGCCGCTCGCCATCGCCATCGGTGCGATGGTGTCGGGCGCGGTGGGTGCCGTGGTCGAAATTCTGGTGATCCGTCATCTCTACGACCGGCCGCTCGACACCATCGTCGCCACATGGGGCCTCAGCCTCATCGGCACGCAGGGCACGCTGATCCTGCTCGGCTCGACCATGGCCGGCGTCGGCACGCCCTTCGGCAGCTTCCCGGTCGGCGAGTATTCCTACTCGATCTACCGCCTTGTGCTGTTCGGCGCGGCGGTGGCGGTGCTCGCCGGCCTCTACGCGCTGTTCAACTGGACCCGCTTTGGCGTCATGGCCCGCGCCACCATCCAGGTGCCGCACATGGCCGCGGCGCTCGGCATCGACACGCGCCTCGTCTACAGCCTGACCTTCGCGCTCGGCGCCGGCCTGGCGGGCCTGGCCGGCGGCCTTTACGCGCCGACCATGACGCTGGTGCCGACCATGGGCACCACCTTCATCATGGAAGCCTTCGTCACGGTCGTCGTCGGCGGCGCCGACGTATTCCTCGGCACCGCGCCGGCCGCCGCCGTACTCGCCGTGGTCAAGGCGACCATGACCTCCTGGTACGGCCAGCTTTTCGGCCAGATCGGCCTGCTCCTCACCGTCATCGTCGTCATCCGGGTCCTGCCGCGTGGCATCTCCGGCTTCCTGCTGCGCGAGCGCGCCTGACCTGGACACGAGAAAAAGCAACATGAACGCGCTCTCACGCTTCTTCCGCCGCCTGGAAGGCCCGCAGACGCTGGGCCGCGGCCCGGGCTTCTGGGTCGGCTTCCTCGTCGTGCTGGCCGGCGCCTGCGCCTACCCGCTGTTCTCGGACGGCTATACGGTTGGCAACACGGTGTACTTCTTCACCTGGATCTTCATGGCGCTCGGCCTGTGCCTGATCTGGGGCTATGGCGGCTCACTGAGCTTCGGCCAGACGGCCTTCTTCGGCATTGCCGGCTACAGCTACGGCATCCTCACCATTAATTTCGGCGCGGCCTACGGCTTCACCCTGGTGGCACTGGTCTTCGCCGTGGCGGTCGCGGCGCTGTTCGCCGCGCTGCTCGGCTACTTCCTGTTCTTCGGCCGCATCTCCGGCGTGTTCCTCGGCATCGTCACCCTGTCTGTCACGCTGGTGCTGGAGCGCTTCATGGCGCAGACCGCCGGCCCGGAATGGAAGATCGGTGCGGCCCGGCTTAACGGCTTCAACGGCATGAGCAACATGCCCCCGCTCACACTCCCCTGGCCGGGCGGCGACATCGTGCTGTTCCCGGACGTGCAGCTCTACTACGTCGTGCTCGGCCTGTTGGTATTGGTCTATCTCGGGCTGCGCATCCTGGTGAACTCGTCCTTCGGCAACATCCTCGTCGCCATCCGCGAGAACCCCGAGCGGGCCGAGATGCTGGGCTACGACATTCGCAAGTACCAGCTGGGCGCCTTCGTCATCGGCGCCGCGCTCGCCGGGCTGTCGGGCGTGCTCTACACCAGCTGGGGCCAGTACATCACCCCCTCCAGCATGGGCATGACCGCCGCCGCGCTTCCCATCGTGTGGGTCGCGGTCGGCGGGCGCTCGGACCTCACGACGACGCTGGTGGGTACCGTCACCGTGCTCGCCGTTTTCCAGGCGCTGACCATCCATGGCAGCCAGTACGCGCTGGTGGTGATGGGGGCGATGCTGGTGCTCACCGTCCTGCTTGCCCCACGGGGACTCATCTTCGCGCTGGCAGGACTGCTCGCCCGCCCGTTCGCCAGCCGCGCCTCGAACGGCCAGTCGGGAGACGCCTGATGTCGCTCCTCGAAACCCGCGCCCTTAACAAGCGTTTCGGCGGCCTGCACGTCACCAACAATGTCGACCTCGTGCTGGAGACCGGCGAGATCCACTGCCTGATCGGGCCGAACGGCGCCGGCAAGTCGACGCTGTTCCGCCTGATCCTCGGCGAGCATCTCGCGAGTTCGGGCGCGATCCTGTTCGGCGGCGAGGATATCACCCGCCTCAAGCCGTTCCAGCGCATCCGTCGGGGCATGAGCGTCAAGTTCCAGGTGCCCGGCATCTTCAAGGCGCTGAGCGTGCGGCAGAACCTCGAAATCGCGATGCAGCACCACTACGATCCGGCGACGCTGGGCGAGGAGATCGACACGCTGCTCGATTTCCTCAACCTCGCCGCCGACGCCAGGCGCCTCGCCGGCAATCTCAGCCACGGCCAGAAGCAGTGGCTTGAGATCGGCATGGCGATCAGCCTGAAGCCGCGCCTGCTGCTGCTCGACGAGCCGACCGCCGGCATGTCGCCGGAGGAGACCCACGCCACCGGCGAGATGGTCAAGCGCCTCAACGCCGAGGGCATGACCGTGCTCGCGGTCGAGCACGACATGGCCTTCGTGCGCCAGGTCGCCGACAAGGTGACGGTGCTGCATCTGGGCAAGGTGTTCGCCCAGGGCTCGATCGACGACATCGTCTCCAACGAGGAAGTCGCCGCGATCTATCTCGGCCAGACCACCGCCCACGAGCATTCAGGTGGCACCCATGCGTAAGGAAGTCATACTCTCCACTCTCGGCCTGCGCGCCGGCTACGGCGGCAAGCCCGTGCTTCAGGGCCTCGACCTTGAGGTGCGCGAGGGCGAGATCGTCGCCGTCATCGGCCGCAACGGCGTCGGCAAGTCGACGCTGATGAAGAGCCTGATCGGCCTGGTGCCGACCATGGACGGCGCCATCGTCTATCGCGACAAGCCGGTGGAGCAGCTCTCCGCCTTCCGCCGGGCGCGACTCGGCATCGGCTATGTCCCGCAGGGCCGCGACGTGTTCCCGCGCCTCACCGTCGCCGAGAACATCGCGGTGGGTGGCATGCGCCAGGGCGGCGTTTCGGAGGCCGACCGCGAGCGGGTGCTGGGCTATTTCCCGATCCTGCGCGAGCGCTGGGGCCAGCGCGCCGGCACCATGTCGGGCGGCCAGCAGCAGCAGCTCGCCATCGGCCGCGTGCTGGTCGCCAACCCGCAGCTCATCCTGCTCGACGAGCCCTCCGAGGGCATCCAGCCCAACATCGTGCAGGACATCGCCCGCATCATGGTGCAGCTCAACAAGGACACCGGCGTCACCGTCGTCCTCGTCGAGCAGAACATCGACATGATCCGGGCGATGGCGCAGCGCTGCTACGTCATGGACAAGGGCCGCATCGTCGCCGAACTCGAGCGCGAGGCGCTTGCCGACGGCGACGCCATGCGAGGCCACCTCGCCGTCTGATCGCGAAAGCCAGCTTCCAAGGAGAACATCATGTCCTGGCTCGAGAACTCCATCATGGCTCGCAAAGGCCTCGCCAAGGGTCAGGCGGGCACGTCCCACTCCCTCACCGAGGCGGAGCAGGGCACGTATCACTATGTCTACGGCCCCTATGTCGAGCCGGCGCTGAAGGTCGATCCCGGCGCGGTGGTCGCCGCCGAGACGCACGACGCCTTCGAGGGCAAGATCACCAGCGAGACCGACAACCCGCTCGACATCCTGAACTTCCCCTATCTCAACCCGCAGAACGGCCCGATCTACGTCAATGGCGCGCAGAAAGGCGACACGCTGGCGGTCTACATCAAGGACATCAAGCCGCGCGGCGCGCAGCCGGTCGGCACCACGCTCATCATGCCGGATTTCGGCGGCCTCGTGCCGACCAAGGACACGGCGATGCTGAACGCGCCGCTGCCGATCCGGGTGAAGAAGCTACATGTCGACGCCGAGACCGGCACGAAATGGAACGACAAGATCACGCTGCCCTACGTGCCCTTCATCGGCACGATCGGCACCTCGCCGGAGATCGAGGCGATCACCTCCCTGCAGCCGGATTATTACGGCGGCAACATGGATCTGCCGGATGTCGGCATCGGCGCGGTCATCTATCTGCCGGTCAACATCGAGGGCGGCCTGCTCTATCTCGGCGACTGCCACGCCACGCAGGGTGACGGCGAGTTGTGCGGTGTCGCCCTGGAGCACCCGACCGTCACCACCGTGCAGATCGACCTCATCAAGGGCTGGACCATCGGTACGCCGCGGCTGGAGACGCAGGACTTCATCATGTCCATCGGCTCCACCCGCCCGATGGAGGACGCCGCCCGCATGGCCTATCGCGACCTCATCCGCTGGATGGCGGCCGATTACGGCTTCGACGAGATCGAGGCCTACATGCTGCTGACCCAGTGCGGCCGCGTGCGCGTCGGCAACATGGTGGACCCCAAATACACGCTGGGTGCGTCGATCCTGAAGTCCTATCTGGGCTGACCCATGGCCTTATCTCCCTCTCCCCGTTGGGGGAGAGGGTTGGGGTGAGGGGCGCTCTACGTTCTCGATCGCGTTTTCCCTCACCGCCCCGAAGATCGCCCGCCAACCCATTCCCGGCGCGACCGCGTGACCATGCGGGCGCCGAACGCCCCCTGCTGTCCCGGAGAGTGCCGATGACCACATCCCTCAAGGTCGCCACCGTCCAGTTCGAGCCGACCATGTTCGAGAAGGAGCGCAACATTGCGCGCCTCGTCGGGATGGTCACCGAGGCTGCGCAGGACGGCGCCAGGCTCATCGTGACGCCGGAAATGGGCACCACCGGCTATTGCTGGTTCGATCGCGCGGAGGTCGCCCCCTTCGTCGAGCCGATCCCCGGACCGACGACGGATCGCTTCGCCGCGGTGGCGCGCACGCACGACTGCTACATCGTCGTCGGCATGCCGGAGGTCGATCCGGACACCAATCTCTACTTCAATTCCGCCGTGCTGATCGGTCCGCAGGGCGTGGTCGGCACGCACCGCAAGACCCATCCCTACATCGCCGAGCCAAAATGGTCGGCGCCGGGCGATCTCGGCCATCAGGTGTTCGATACGCCGATCGGCCGCATCGCCCTGCTGGTATGCATGGACATCCATTTCGTCGAGACCGCCCGTCTCGTCGGCCTCGGCGGTGCCGACATCATCTGCCACATCTCCAACTGGCTGGCCGAGCGCACGCCGGCGCCGTACTGGATCACCCGCGCGGTGGAGAACAGCTGCTACCTCATCGAGGCCAATCGCTGGGGACTGGAGCGTACCGTGCAATTCTCCGGCGGCAGCTGCGTCATCGGGCCGGACGGCGCCATCGAGGCGGTGATCGACGCGGGCGACGGCATCGCCCATGCCGAGATCGACCTGGAGCGGGCCCGCGCCCGCCGGGTGTTCGGCGAGAGCGTGTTCGAGCAGCGCCGGCCGGAGCTCTACATGGAACTGCCGACCGGCACGCTCGGCTGGAACCCGCTGGATTTCTTCAGCCTCTACGGCCATCGCCCGCTGCCGCCGGGCCGGCGCTCGCGCGTCGCCGTGGCGCAGTTCGCCCCGAGCGGCGACGTCGCGGCCAATCTCGCCCGCATCGAGCAACTGGCGGCCACCGCCGCGCGCGAAGAGGGGGCGGAACTCGTCGTCTTCCCCGAACGCGCCGTCACCGGCCTCGATGCCCCGGATGCGGTGCGGCTCGACGGGCCGGCGGTCGCGCGGCTGACGGCCATCGCCGCGCGCCATGGCATCCACATCGCCGTCGGCTTCGCCGAGGACGACGAGGGAACGCTCTACAACAGCGCCGTGCTGGTCGGTCCGCAGGGCGTGATCGGTCGCTACCGCAAGACCCATCTCGATGCCTCCGACCACAACTGGGCCACGCCGGGCGACGAGTGGGGCGTCTTCGACACCAAGTTCGGCCGCGTCGGCCTGTTGATCGGCCATGACGCCGCCTTCCCCGAGGCGGGACGCGTGCTGGCGCTGCGTGGCTGCGATCTTGTGCTCTGCCCCGCCGCGCTGCGCGGCAAACTCGCGGCCCCGCACGCCGGCAGTGCGGTCGCGCAGAACTACCCGATCCCCACTGGCGCCGACCCGCACCATTGGCATCTGATGCGCGCCCGCGCCGGCGAGAACAATGTCCATCTCGCCTTTGCCAATGTGATCGACGAGGCGTCCGGCTATCACGGCAAGAGCGGCGTGTTCGGGCCGGATACATTCGAGTTTCCCCGTCGCGAGGCGATCCTCGGAGAAGGCGAGGGGGTTATCGCCGCCGAGATCGACACCTCGAACCTCGACACGCGCTATCCCACCAATGTGGTGCGGCGCAAGGATCTGGTGACGATGCGCCAGCCGCATCATTACGTGCCGCTGATCCGCTGATCCGCTGATCCGCTGATCCGCTGACGGCAGGAGGGCGAGTGGCGCCGGGAACGAGGATCAGCCTGGCTGCATCGCCGGCGCCCGGGCCGTGGTGACGAAGGGCAGCGCGTGGAGGATGCCCAGCGCTGCCGAGTCCAGCACCGGAATGCCCAGACGCTCGCCCAGACCGGAGGTCAGTCCGTGGCCGGCGAGATTGGTGCTCCAGATCAGCACCGCATCGAGTTCGGCGGTAGCGGCGAGACGGCCAACCTGCGTCTCGATCTCCTGCGGACCTACGCTTGCGGCCTCGAAGTTGTCCTCGATGCCGAAATTGTGCCCGACGACGATCTCGATACCCTCCTGCGCGAAAGTCTGCTTCAGGCGCCGCCCGTCCTCGTCGTCGCCCTGCGCGACGAGCCCGATCCGGCGCAGGCTCCGCCGTCGCAGCAGATCGACGGTCGCCAGCGCCGTCGTCGTGCATGGAATGCCGGCCTCGCCTTCGATCGCCGCGCACAGCCGGCGATCCGGCTCGAAGCCGATCAGGGCACCGCGGGTCGCGTTCCACAGGATGACGTCGGGGCGCGCCTGGGCCAGCAGGCGCGCCGCCTGCTCGAACGAGGTCATGTCGTAGCCATCGGGCGGATGGCCGGCATAGGGCACGCGGGTGAAGCAGGCGTCGATATACGGCCGCTCGCCGAGAATGGCGCGTGTCACCCGTTCGACGACGCGGTTCGACGACGGCACGATGACGCCGATCGCATGGGGCATTTCCAGGTGATGTCCGTTCACTGTTCGCGCACCACAAGCGTACGCTCGGCAGCCCAGCGCGCCGTCCACACCTCGCCGGGCTGGGGGCTTCTCGTTCCCGCTTCTTCGATCGGTACCGAGACGAGGAGTTCGGCCCCGCCGCCGATGCTCATCCACACCGAGAGGACCTGTCCCTTGAACAGGCTGCGCCGGATGTTGCCGGTCAGCGTGTTGGCAGCGGCGGGTGCCTCGCCGGGGACGAGCCGCACGCTCTCGGGCCGGATGGCGACCGCCACGCGCTCCTGCACGGTGAAGTCGTTGGGAACGGTGCTCTCGAACAGCTGGCCGCTGGCCGTCTTCAGCACCGTGCGTTCGCCGGATTTCTCGACGATGCCGGCCGGCAGGAAATTCGAGCTGCCGATGAAGTCGGCGACGAAATGCGAGACCGGCCGCTCATAGATGGTGCGGGCTGCGGCCACCTGCTCGATGCGGCCGCCGCGCATCACCGCGATCTGGTCGGCCAGTATGAGCGCTTCCTCCTGGTCGTGGGTGACAAGGATCGTGGTGAGGCCCAGTTCGTTGCAGAGCTGGCGCAGTTCGATCTGCATCTCCTCGCGCAATTTCTTGTCGAGCGCGCCGAAGGGCTCGTCGAGCAGCAGCACGCGCGGGCGGTAGACGATCGCGCGGGCCATAGCCACACGCTGCTGCTGGCCGCCGGAGAGCGCCGCCGGCATCCGCTCCTCGAAGCCGGTCAGGCGCACGAGGGCAAGCGCCTGCCGCGCGCGCTCGGCGGTTTCGGCCTTGGAGACGCCG
This sequence comes from Ancylobacter sp. VNQ12, assembly GCF_049445835.1. Taxonomy (NCBI): domain Bacteria; kingdom Pseudomonadati; phylum Pseudomonadota; class Alphaproteobacteria; order Hyphomicrobiales; family Xanthobacteraceae; genus Ancylobacter; species Ancylobacter sp. VNQ12. The sequence goes on from NZ_JBMSDU010000001.1 coordinate 751,718, forward strand.
CGCATGGTGAGGCCGAAGGCGACGTTCTCCAGAACTGTGAGGTGCGGAAACAGCGCGTAGTTCTGGAACAGCATGCCGAGGTTGCGCCGATGCACCGGCAAGCCGGTGACCGCCGCGCCGTCGATGGTGATCTCGCCGGCCGAGGGCTGGACGAGACCGGCGACCATGCGCAGCGTCGTGGTCTTGCCGCAGCCGGAGGGGCCGAGCAAGGCGAGGATTTCCCCGCCCGCCGCCTTCAGATTGACGTCGCGCACCACCTGCACGTCGCCATAGAAGCGGCTGATGCCGCTGAGGCGCACCTCGGCCCCGCCCGCTGATGATGCTGTCGCCATCCCGTTTCCCCTTTTGGCTTGTCGTGGTCGGGAACCGTCAGACGGCGAAGATGCCGTTCAGCTTCTCGGTCCAGCCCGAGCGCCGGGCGTTGATGTATTCCCAGTCGGGCGTGAACAGGCCGCGCTTGTCCATTTCCTCGACGGGATAGGCGATGTACTTCAGCGTCTCCTTGGAGAACTCGATGCCGGAGACCGGCGGCGCCGTCAGTGCATATTCGGAGAACGCCTTCTGCACGGCGGGCTCCAGCATGCGGTTCATGAAGGCGACGGCGAGGTCCCTGTTCGGCCCGCCCTTCACCAGGACCTGGCAGTTATTGCCGGCGAAGCTGCCCTCCCTGGGAAAGCTCATCGTCACCGGGGCGCCCTTGGCGGTGTAGGGATAGATGTACTTGGACAGCTCCAGCAGGCCGATCTCGGCCTGGCCCTGCGCCACCTCGGCGGCGGCCTGGGGTCCGTTGTCGAACAGGTTCATGATGTTCGGCTTCAACTCCGCCACCTTGTCGAAGCTGTCGTCGATCAGGTACTGCGCCTCGGCGAACGGCTTGCCCGACTTCACCGATGCCGCGACGATCAGGAAGAACACCGACGGGGTGTTCTTCGGGCTGACCAGCTTCAGCTTGCCGGCATAGTCCGGCTTCCACAGGTCGGCATAGCTGGCGGGCGGCGCGATCGACGTATTGTGGAACATGCTGGCCACGGAGATGGCGAGCGCCGTGCCCCAGCCGTCAAAGCCGAAGCGCGGGTAGAGCTTGGCAAGCGCGGGCATGTCGGCTGCCGGCAGTTGCTCGATCAGGCCCTCGCTCTTGCAGATCGGGATCGCCACGTCATCGATGAACATGACGGAGAATTTCGGATTGGCCTTGGTCGCCCGCATCTTGCCGACATTGGCGAGGGTGAAGCCCTCTTCCGCGGTGACCTTGGCGCCGAAATCCTTTTCGAAGGCCGGGATGATATTTTTCTTGACGAACTCGCCCTGCGAGCCGCCCCAGATGCCGATCTGGATTTCCTTGCCCTGCGCCCAGCTGTTGCGGACGAAACCCATGGGGGCGGCCAGAGCGGTGGCGCCAAGAGCGAATTTGCCGAAGCCGCGACGCGATAGGTTGGTCATGCGTGTTCCCCTGTTCTGGTTTTGCGATTGGCCGGCATTCAGCTCGCGAGCCGTGCCAGGCTCAGTCCGAAGACCTTCTCGATGACGAGCACGAGAAGGAGGGCGAAGAAGATCATCAGCGAGGCGATGGCCGCGATCGAGGGATCGAAGGAGCGCTCGATGACGGTGTAGAGGTAGAGCGGCACCGGGAAGTGGTTGCCATCGGCGAGCCACATCGAGATGGGGTAGTCGTCGAAGGAGACGATGAAGCTGAAGATGCCGCCGGCGAGGATGCCGGGGCGGACCTGCGGCCAGATCACCCTGGTCGCGACGACGTGGGGCGGCGCGCCCAGCACGGCGGCGGCGTCCTCGAGGCTTCGGTTGACCAGCAGGAGGCTCGCCGACACCGAGCGGATGACATAGGGCAGGCAGACCACCGTGTGGCCGATGACGAGCTGAAGCATCGTCGCGCGCGAGCCGAGCAGGGCGAAAAGCTGGAGCAGCGCGACCCCGGTGACGATCAGCGGCACGATCAGCGGCGACAGGATGAGGGCGAGAACCGCGTCCTGTCCGCGAACCTTGAACCGGGTGAGCCCGGCCGCGCAGGGAACACCGAGAACGAGCGACACCACCGTGACGATTGCCGCCAGCTCCAGCGAGAACAGGAAACTGCCGCGCGCCTCCGGATTGGCGAGCACGGCGCCGTACCATTTCAGCGTGAAGCCCTGCGGGGGAAACACGATGTAGGGCGTGTCGGAAATCGACATCATGAGCGGCACGACCAGCGGCGCGACGACGATCAGCAGGATGACGCCGACCACGATCTTGAGCCACGGGCTGACGGTCTCGTTCATTGCGCGCCCTCGCTCGTGGTCGCCGTCCAGCGCGCGAAGCGCCGGCTCACCAGCTTCAGGAAGACGAGGTTGGAGGCCAGCACCATGGCGATCAGCAGCGTCGAGATCGCCGCCCCGAACGGCCAGTCGTTCAGGGTAAGAATCTGCTGTTCGATCAGCGTGCCGAGCAGTGGAGAGAAGTTGCCGCCGAGGATCTGCGGCGTGACATAGGCCGCCGCGCTCAGCGAGAACACCAGCGAGGCGCCGACCGCGAGGCCGGGCAGGCTGAGCGGCAGGATGACCTTCAGCATGACGGAGACCCGCGACGCGCCGGCCACGCGCGCCGCCTCTTCTACCGTGCGGTCGATGCGGCCGATGGCGCTCGCGAGCGGCATGACCATGAAGGGGAGATAGACATGCACGCAGGCGATCAGCACCGCCCACTCGGTGTAGAGCAGCACGGGCGGGTTGCTGACGCCCATGAGCTTCAGCAGCCAGGCGAGGGCGCCGGTCTTGTTGAGGATGGTCTGCCAGCCATAGGAGCGCACCACCACATTCACCAGCAGCGGCGCGAGGATGGTGATGGTCACGAGCCGGGCCAGCGCCGGACCGCCGCGGGCGATGGCGATGGCGAGCGGGTAGGCGAACAGCGCGGCGAACAGGCTGGTCAGCAGCGCGATGCGGATGGTGCGCATCAGGATTCGGAAATACAGGTCGGAGGAGAACAGCCGGATGTAGTTCTCCAGCGTGAAGCCCTCGATCATCACCCCGTCCACGCTGTGCGCGGTCAGGCTGAGATGGACCATGGTCAGGACCGGCCAGAGAAACCACACGGCGAGAAACAGTACGGTCGGCGCCACCAGGAGGTAGCCGGCGTAGCGGGCGCCGGCGAGCCGGGCCCATGCCCTTCCGGCGGGGCGCGCGGCAACGCTCTCGCCAGGGGGGAGGGCGGGCACGTCGAGGCTCTCGGCGCGGCTCATCGGCGGTTCCCGTTGCGGCCCGGATATCGATCCGATGGCGCTTCTGTCTGGGTTTGTCCATTGGCAGATTCCGCGACAAGCGCGTTGCCGTCCAGCGCAGATTGAGCAACAGTCCATTCGAAAAATTAGGATGGTTCGATGGCGCGCTCCTCTCTCGTCCCGGCTTCGCTCCGCTATCTCGATCAGGTGGCCCGCTCGGGCTCCATCCAGAAGGCGGCCAAGGAGTTGAACGTCGCCGCTTCGGCCATCGACCGGCAGATCCTGCTGCTGGAGCAGGAGCTCGACGTCGAGTTGTTCGAGCGGCTGCCGCGGGGCATGCGGCTGACCGCGGCCGGCGACGCGCTGGTGACGCTGTCCCGTCGCTGGAGGTCCGACGAGCGCCGCGTCGCCGCCGAGATCAAGCAGTTGCAGGGGGTCGATCAGGGGCACGTCCGACTGGTCGCCATGGACAGCCATGCCAATGGCCTGCTGCCGGGCTTCATTGAGCGTCTGGCGGCCGAGCAGCCGCGCATTTCGCTGGAAGTCGAGATCGCCAGCCCGGACGATGCGCTGACCGCGCTGCTGGCGGGCAACGCGGACATTGCGGCGATCTTCAATCTCATGCCGCGCCGGGACATCCATGTTCACTGGAGCGCCGAATTGCCGTTCGGCTGCGTCGTCGCTCCGGCCCACGCGCTGGCAAGGAGCGAGACCGTCAGCCTGCAGGAGGTGGTGGCTTATCCAATCGCGCTGCAGAGCAAGGCTCTGATGATCCGCCGCTATCTCGACGCGCGCTATGGCTGGTTGTTTGCCGATCCGCAAAAGGCGCTGGTCACGAATTCGCTGCAACTGGTGAAGCAGCTCGCCCGCGGCGGCAGCTACGTGGCCTTTACTTCGGAGCTCGATGCGGCGCCGGAGATCATCGCCGGCTCGCTGGTGTTCCTGCCGGTACGCGACAAGGGCGCCGAACCGCAGACCGTCTCCGTCGCGATCGATGCGACGAAGCCGCTTTCACGGATCGGGCGGATCGTCGCGAACATGCTCACCGACGAGATCATGTCGTCGATCCGGCACGCACGCGCCTCCGGCGACAGCAGGCGTGCCGGGCACGTCTAGAGCGTGATGCCCGGCACGATTCCGATGGGATTGGCGCTGGCGGCCTAGGTGACATACCCATAAGGGGATTCCCAGCGGAGCATTGTTTTGATTCACTGATCTCAGCCCTGGAGGTTGAGATGGCGCGCTTTGACCTGACGGATTTCGAGTGGTCGGTGATCGCACCGCTTC